>BAJA01000051.1 GCA_000613465.1 Bacteroides nordii WAL 11050 = JCM 12987 | reverse complement strand
TTTCCCGGTACACAGTCTTGTTTTACATGTACATGTAAAGCTGCACGAGATGCACATGTCGTACTGTACGAGATGCACATGTCGTACCGCTTTACATGTACATCTAAAACAACGTTACACACCGAGGCTTCATACGTTACTCTACGAGATAGAGCTTTATCAATACCGGAGAAAGAGACTGATAGCAATGACAAACGCCATTAAGTTCAAAACAGATCGGAAATGAGTAAAACCCACACAGAGTTCCACAGAGTACTATCTATCTGATGGAAGGCGAATTAACACAGAAACACAGATTGAAATACTGTATTTCTTTATCTTAGATTTGTTTCCCTTTGCGAAAATCTGCGTTTATCCGCGTTTCAATAAAGATTTAAACTCTGTGTTACTCTGTAGTGAAATGCACTCAAAACTATTCCCATTTGAATCAAATCAAATTACAGAATAAATTATGTACCTTTGCACGTCATTTTACGCAAACATTTTACTTATGAAAAAGAATCTACTACTTACAGTATGCCTTCTGGCAGCAATAAACGGATCGGCCCAGAAGAAAGATTTCAGTTATAAATTTTATGGTCAGATCCGCACAGACCTTTATTATAATAGCCGGGCCAATCAGGAAACAGTAGACGGTCTATTCTACATGTATCCGCTCGACGAAAGACTGGATGCAAATGGTAAAGACCTGAATGCGACTGCTAATGGAAGTTTTTATACCTTATACACCCGGCTTGGAGTGGATGTGACCGGTCCGAAACTCGGAAAAGCCAAAACATCAGCCAAAGTAGAAGTAGACTTCAGAGGTTCAGGAACAAGCTATTCCACTGTTCGCCTAAGACACGCCTATCTGAATCTGGACTGGGGGAAATCTGCTCTATTATTGGGACAGACCTGGCATCCCCTGTTTGGTGATGTCTCTCCACAAATATTGAATTTATCGGTAGGAGCACCTTTTCAGCCTTTCAGCCGTGCTCCGCAGATACGCTATCAATTCAAGAACAAGAACATGCAACTGACCGCAGCAGCTATCTGGCAGTCACAATATCTGTCGGTAGGACCGAATAATGTAAAGAGCCAGAATTATATTAAAAACAGTTGCGTACCGGAGATTTATGCCGGTATAGACTATAAAGCCAAGAACTGGCTGGCAGGCGTGGGTATTGAACTGTTATCTATCAAGCCAAGAACGGAAGCGACAGTACCCGTTGGTTCTGATAACGATTCTCAAGAGGTGATATCCCATACCTATAAAGTAGACGAACGTATCACTACCCTCTCCTACGAGGCACATGTGAGATACACCAATAAAAACTGGTTCATTGCAGCCAAAAGTGTACTTGGCAGCAACCTGACCCAAACTTCTATGTTAGGTGGTTACGGTGTTAAAGCAATAGACAAGCTGACCGGTGAACAGGAGTATGCTTCTATTCTGAATTCCAGCTCATGGCTTAACGTAGTGTACGGTCAGAAGTGGAAACCGGGTATCTTCTTAGGATATACCAAAAATTTAGGAACAGGTGATGCCGCCACCAAACTTTACGGTACAGGAACCGATGTTGACCAGGTAGTAATGGCAGGAGCCGAACTTACTTACAATGTAGCCCACTGGAAATTCGGACTCGAATATACATTAAGTTCTGCCTGGTACGGTTCAATGGATGCCTCTAACGGAAAAATAAAAGATACCCATTCCGTCTGCAACAACCGTATTGTAGGAGTCGCCATGTTTATGTTTTAATACTAATTTATCCCGGCCATGAATAACAAAGTACTTGTTCTTATTTACACTTGTCTGTGCCTGTGCATAGGAAGTGCAACACACCTTAAAGCGCAAACGTTCAATTACAGCCAACTGCAAGAGCATCCCCGCTTGTTGCTGAAACAAGGCGAAGAACAACGTATTCACAAAAGCCTCAGCGAAAGCGTCGAACTACAACGGGTGTATAATTACATGCTGGATGAATCCGACAAATTACTCACCCAGCCCACATTAGTCTACAAGAAAGAGGGACGCCGCCTTTTAGCTGTATCCCGCGAAGCGCTAAGACGTATTTTCTACCTTTCGTTCGTCTACCGAATGACGAATGATGAAAAATACCGGTTGCGTGCCGAGCAGGAGATGATTGCCGTTTGCTCTTTTCAGGACTGGAATCCCTCTCACTTTCTGGATACGGGAGAGATGACGCTGGCTGTCTCTTTAGGTTATGACTGGCTTTATGATAAGTTGCAGCCCGAAACAAAGAAACTGATTAAAGAATCGATTCTGAATAAAGGTTTTGCCCCGTCCAAAGACCGCCAGTACAATTCTTTCCTGCGGACAGAGAATAACTGGAACCAGGTTTGCAACGCCGGTATGGTATACGGAGCACTCGCTATAATGGAGGATCATCGGGAAGAAGCGATAGAAATCATCGAACGGGCTATGTCTACCATCGGCATTTCGGTGAAAGGATATGCGCCGGACGGTAACTATCCGGAAGGATACAACTACTGGGGATACGGAACCACCTTTAATGTTTTCCTGATTGCTGCACTGGAGTCTGCCTTAGGTTCCGACGGCGGATTGTGCAAGGTAGAAGGCTTTATGGAGTCCGCCCGCTATATGGAATACATGGCAGGAACTACCGGACTTGCCTTTAACTTCAGCGATGCACGCGAAACCATCCAGGCTTTACCGGCTACCTTCTGGTTCGCTGCCCGCCAGAAAGATCCTTCTTTGCTATGGAATGAGAAGATATTCTTATCACGTGCAGATACTCATTTCACAGCCGAAGAGACCCGTTTTCTGCCCATTATACTCATTTACGGTTCTCTTATTGACATGAAGGAAGTTACTCCCCCGACTGCCAAAATATGGGTAGGACATGGTAAAACTCCTGTAGCACTGGTACACACTTCCTGGAAAGAAGGTGAAGGATGCTATGTGGGTATCAAAGGCGGAACTGCCTCTACCAGCATGCACATATGGATGCAGGCTCTTTTGTATTCGAAGCGTTGGGAGTACGCTGGGCTCAGGATTTGGGTATGCAGGAATATTATTCGCTGGAGAAAGAGAATGTGCGTTTGTGGGATAGCAACCAGGACGGACAGCGCTGGGATATCTTCCGCTATAACAATTTTGTGCACAATACACTAACCGTAAACGGTAAGAAACATAATGTGAAAGGTTTTGCCCCTATCACGAAAACCTATACGAAAGATGACAAGCTGGGAGCTACGGTAGACTTGACTTCGCTGTTTGAAGGCGATTTGAAAAAGGCTACAAGAGAGGTGGTTCTTATCAAAGAGAATTATCTACAAATAACAGACCGGGTACAGGCTGCTGCAAAACCTGCCTCTGTCCGTTGGACACTGGTCACTTCCGCCGCTCCGAAAGTGCTGGATCCGCATACGATAGAGTTGACCAAAGAAGGTAAAAAGTTACATCTGATTATCGATAGTCCGGCCTCCGCTTCCTTCTCCGTAGCCGATAATACACCGGTACAGAGTTATGATTCACCCAATCCCGGTTCGGTTCGTATTTTCTTTGATACGGGGCTGAAAGCAGGACAAAAGGAAACATTAAAAGTACGGTGCATCCCGCACGGAGAGGTTCGGTAGGCGATGGTTCATTGAAACGCTGAACACAGATTGTCGCAAAGGAAAACAAAAATAAGAGAAAGAATAACCGAATTTTTATCTGCGATAATCTGTGTCCATCCGCGTTTCATCAGAGATTTAAAACTCTATGTTTCCGTGTCCTCTGTGGTGAAACATATTATCAGAACAGGCTCTGTGTTATCTCCTGTGCATGGTACTTCTTTGTAGTGCCCATAAGCGAACTACCTATGTAAAACAAAAACATCAGGCTTGCAATCGTCATCAATGTACCAATCATGGCAAAGCGGCTTCTTTGTATCCATTCATTCTTATTCATATCAGTTACCTCCTCATTATGAATTAATCCGGTAAAACATTCATGTTACAAAAGTAAAGTCCGGACTTTACAATACGCTTACAAACCGGTAACGTTTCTATTTTCAATAACCCGCAGTACATATTACAATCATCTTTAACGAATATTAGTTTTTCAGCAAACAGTTCACTATCTTTGCAGCCCCTAACAACCCTAAAAAAACATTATGGCATTTACTAACAACGTTATGATCGTTCGCCACAAACTGCTGGCGGACCTCGTAAGACTCTGGAAGAAAGATGAATTAATTGACAAAATTGACCGGGTTCCCATTGAACTTAGTCCCAAAAAATCGAAACCTCTGGGCCGTTGCTGCGTCCATAAGGAACGCGCTGTATGGAAATACAAATGTCTCCCCTTGATGGGACTCGACATGACAGATGAGCATGACGAACTGACTAACCTTTCGGAATATGCCCGACAAGCACTGGAAAGAGAAGAATGTACCAAAGAAAACATCTTCTGCGTGATAGACGAAGCCTGTTCGTCTTGCGTACAAATCAACTATGAGATAACCAATCTGTGCCGTGGATGCGTGGCACGCAGTTGTTACATGAACTGCCCTAAAGATGCGATCCGCTTCAAGAAAAACGGGCAGGCGATGATTGACCACGACACTTGCGTCAGTTGTGGTATATGCCACAGAAGCTGCCCATATCACGCCATCGTTTACATCCCTGTCCCCTGTGAAGAAGCCTGTCCGGTGAAAGCCATCAGTAAAGACGAGAACGGTATTGAGCATATAAATGAAGACAAATGTATCTATTGCGGAAAATGTATGAACGCATGTCCGTTCGGTGCAATTTTCGAAGTATCACAGGCTTTTGACATCCTGCAACGTATCCGTAAAGGAGAGAAAATGGTAGCCATCGTAGCACCTTCCATCCTCGGACAGTTTAAGACAAGTATAGAACATGTATACGGTGCCTTCCGCGAAATTGGTTTCGCAGATGTGATAGAGGTGGCACAGGGTGCCATGGATACCACCAGCAACGAAGCCCACGAGTTACTGGAAAAACTGGAAGAAGGCCAGGCTTTTATGACCACTTCTTGCTGCCCGTCTTACATCGAACTGGTAGAAAAGCACATCCCGGAACTGAAACCGTATGTGTCTGCTACCGGATCGCCCATGTACTACGCTGCACGTATTGCCAAAGCAAAGCATCCGGACGCCCGGATTGTATTCGTTGGCCCTTGTGTAGCCAAACGCAAAGAGATACGCCGGGACGAAGCTGTGGACTTCATCCTTACATTTGAGGAGATAGGTTCCATTCTCGACGGAATGGACATTCAGCTGGAACAGACACAACCGTTCTCTTTGGTATATACCTCTGTTCGCGAAGCACACGGTTTTGCCCAGGCAGGCGGTGTGATGGGAGCTGTCAAAGCCTATCTGAAAGAAGAAGCTGATAAAATAAGCGCACTTCAGGTATCGGACATCAATAAGAAAAACATAGCACTGCTGCGTGCTTGTGCCAAAACGGGCAAGGCAGCAGGACAGTTCATCGAAGTTATGGCCTGCGAAGGAGGATGTATCACCGGACCAAGCACGCACAATGATATTGTTTCCGGCCGCCGACAGTTAGTACAGGATTTGCTCAAACGAAAAGAGACCTATGAAAATAGGAGTTGACAGACTCAAACAAGAACATAGCCTCCCACCGGAAGGTTACAAAGCGCTTCTGACGTGCCGGGCTCCAGACGTCCTTTCGTATCTGTATGCCCAGGCCCGTGAAGTGGCGCTGGAAAATTTCGGAAACAACATCTACATCCGGGGGCTGATTGAAATAAGCAACTGCTGCCGGAACAACTGCTACTACTGTGGCATACGAAAAGGAAACATACAGGTGGAACGCTACCGGCTTAGCCGGGAAACGATTCTCGACTGTTGCCGACAGGGATATAAACTCGGATTCCGTACCTTTGTGCTGCAAGGTGGTGAAGATGCGGCACAATCTTCCGACTGGATCGAGGGGACTGTGGCGGCCATCAGAGGGGAGTTTCCGGATTGTGCCATCACGCTGTCTTTGGGGGAGAAGTCACGCGAGGAGTATGAACGCTTCTTCCGTGCCGGGGCCAATCGTTATCTGTTGCGCCACGAAACCTATAATAAAGAGCATTACCGCCAATTGCATCCGGCAGAAATGCGGCAGGATACCCGCCTGCAATGCCTGCAATGGCTGAAGGAAATAGGCTATCAGACGGGAACGGGCATCATGGTGGGAAGCCCCGGACAGACAACGGAACATCTCATTGAAGATATTCGGTTCATAGAGCGTTTCAGCCCGCAGATGATCGGTATCGGTCCCTTTATTCCGCATCCCAATACCCCTTTTGCCGGGTCGCCTTCGGGAAGTGTAGAACAAACGTTACGACTGCTGTCTATCTTCCGGCTGATGCATCCGCAAGCACTTATCCCCGCGACAACGGCACTCGCCACCCTCGCCGCCGACGGACGCGAACGGGGAATATTGGCAGGAGCCAATGTAGTGATGCCCAACCTCTCCCCACAGGAAGTAAGGGGAAAGTACGAACTATATAACAACAAAGCCTCTCTGGGTGCCGAAGCTGCCGAAGGGCTTGCGGCATTGGACCAACAGTTGTCTGCCATCAGCTACAGAATTGTTACCGACAGAGGGGACTTCGGGAAATATAAACTATAAATTATTGAACCATGTATAGAGTAGATTCGGAGAAAGCGGAAGAGTTTATCAATCATCAGGAGGTTTTGGACACACTGGAATATGCCCGTGCCAATAAAAACAATCATGCGCTCATTGAGCAATTAATAACCAAAGCCGCCCAATGTAAAGGACTCACTCACCGCGAGGCAGCCTTGCTATTAGAGTGCGATCAGCCGGAACTGACAGACCGCATCTTCCACCTCGCCAAAGAAATCAAACAGAAGTTCTACGGCAACCGCATTGTAATGTTTGCACCGCTTTATCTCTCCAACTATTGCGTCAACGGTTGTACCTACTGCCCCTATCACCTGAAGAATAAAACCATTGCCCGCAAAAAGCTCACACAGGAAGAGATCCGCCGGGAAGTAATCGCCTTACAGGACATGGGGCACAAACGCCTCGCACTGGAAGCCGGAGAACATCCGCTTCTCAACCCAATTGAGTACATTCTTGAATCCATCGATACCATCTATAGCATCAAACACAGGAACGGGGCAATCCGCCGGGTAAACGTGAATATTGCAGCTACAACAGTAGAGAACTATACCCGACTGAGAGATGCAGGAATCGGCACCTATATCCTCTTTCAGGAGACCTATCACAAGGAAAATTACGAGCTCCTCCACCCCACCGGCCCCAAAAGTAACTATGCCTGGCATACCGAAGCCATGGACCGCGCCATGCAGGGAGGTATTGATGATGTCGGTATCGGAGTACTCTTCGGTCTGAATACATTCCGATATGACTTTGTGGGCCTGCTGATGCATGCAGAGCACCTTGAAGCCACTTTCGGAGTAGGGCCGCACACGATTAGCGTGCCACGTATCTGTCCGGCGGACGACATTGATACGGCAGACTTTCCCAACTCCATATCGGATGAGATTTTCCGCCGCATCGTGGCAGTGATCCGCATTGCCGTGCCGTATACAGGGATGATCATTTCCACCCGCGAATCGCAGGAATCGCGTCGGCAAGTGCTTGATATCGGTATATCACAGATCAGCGGAGGTTCGCGAACCAGCGTAGGCGGTTATGCCGAACCGGAGCCATTATCGGAAAACTCTGCTCAGTTTGACCTGAGCGACACACGCACGCTGGACGAAATTGTGGGCTGGCTACTCGATATGGGGTACATCCCCAGCTTCTGTACCGCCTGCTACCGGGCAGGGAGAACGGGCGACCGGTTCATGTCACTCGTCAAATCCGGGCAGATAGCTAATTGCTGCGCTCCGAATGCACTGGTTACCCTGAAAGAATATCTGGAAGACTATGCCTCACCCGCCACACGTGCCAAAGGAGAAGAACTGATCATACGAGAAGCCGGAAAAATCCCCAACCCGAAGATAAAAGAAATAGCCCTGAGAAACCTGAAAGAAATAGCTGGAGGGAAAAGGGACTTTCGTTTTTAATGGACAATTGACAGTGGACAATTGACAGTTAGCTGCGCGATATTACGCAGCAATGATAGCGCAGCTAACTGCCCACTGTCAATTATCAACTGTCAATTATCAACTGTCAACTAATTAATTATGATGACTCCCAATTCCAACCGCCTCCATATCGCCCTCTTCGGAAGGCGAAACAGTGGTAAATCTTCCCTTATCAATGCTTTGACGGGACAAGATGTAGCACTGGTTTCCGATACTCCGGGAACAACGACCGATCCTGTGCTCAAAGCAATGGAAATTCAGGGCGTCGGCCCTTGCCTCTTTATCGACACTCCGGGATATGACGATGAAGGTGAGCTGGGCGAAATGCGGATGACCCGCACCCTGAAAGCAGCCGAAAAAACAGACATTGCCCTCCTGCTCTGCCATCCGGATATGGACAAAGAGCTTCAATGGATACAACGGTTGAAAGAAAAGAATATCCCGGTAATCTTGCTGCTCAATAAAGCAGATATTCTGGAAGATGCAGCGTCCATAGCCTCAGCCATAAAGAATAAGACCGGAGAATCTCCCCTCATCGTCAGTGCAAACACCCGGCAAGGTATGGAAGACATTCGCCGGGCTATCATCCGGCGTCTACCCGAAGACTTCGATGCACAAAGCATCACAGGAAAGTTTGTTTCGGCAGGTGACCTCGTTTTACTTGTCATGCCGCAGGATATACAGGCACCGAAAGGGCGGCTCATTCTCCCACAGGCACAGACCCTGCGGGAACTGCTGGATAAGAAATGCATTGCCGTGAGTTGCACTACCGACCAGATGGAGGTTACTCTTCAGGCTCTCTCCCGCCCTCCAAAGTTGATAATTACCGACTCACAAGTCTTCAAAACCGTATATGAACGGAAACCGGCAGAAAGCAAACTGACTTCCTTCTCTGTGCTCTTTGCCGCTTATAAAGGAGATATCGGCTACTACACCGCCAGTGCAGCCACTATAGGTACGCTGAAAGAAACCTCCCGTGTACTGATAGCCGAAGCCTGTACGCACGCCCCCCTGTCGGAAGATATCGGCCGGGTGAAACTCCCTCGTATGCTCCGCCAGAAAATAGGCGAAGGATTGCAGATAGACATCGTATCGGGCAATGATTTCCCGGCCAATCCGGAGAAGTACGACCTTATCATCCAATGTGGCGCTTGTATGTTCAACCGGAAATATGTACTCAGCCGGATCGCACAGGCCAAAGAACAGAAAGTACCTATGACAAACTATGGAATAGCCATCGCCTGGCTAAGCGGAATACTTGACAAAATAGAACTCTGAAAAGCATAAAAAAACTCCCCGGTGCTACGCCATTTACGCGGCACCGGGGAGGATATCTCTCGGCTCCGGGGAGGAGATGGTTCGACTCCGGGGAGCAAGGTCCTCAGCTCCGGGGAGCGAAAAGCCTATTTCAAAAGGGTTTCAATCAGCTCTTCTGCCGAAACAAGGTGCTGTTCTCCCGTTTCCATATTTTTCAACATCGCTTTGCCTTCATTCATCTCATTCTCGCCTACAATAGCTACAAACGGGATGTTCTTCGCATTGGCATAACTCATCTGTTTCTTCATCTTTGCAGCATCCGGAAAAATCTCTGCACGGATACCGGCCGCACGAGCCTTCGCCAGAATACCGATTGAAAAAGCTGCTTCTTTCTCTCCGAAATTAATAAAGAGCAATTGCGTACCATTTACAGCTTCTTTCGGATAAAGTTCCAGCTGATTGAGTACATCAAAGATACGGTCGGCACCGAAAGAGATACCTACCCCCGATATACCGGCCATACCGAATACACCTGTCAGATTATCGTAGCGTCCACCACCGGTAATGCTACCAATCTGTACATCCAGTGCTTTCACTTCAAAAATAGCTCCTGTATAATAATTCAAGCCGCGTGCCAGCGTAAGGTCTAATTCAATCTCATTCTTCAGCCCCATAGCTGTAAGCGTATTCAAGATAAACTCGCTCTCTTCTACTCCCTTGATTCCGATTTCGCTGTCGGCAAGTACGGTTTTCAAAGTAGCTAACTTCTCTGCATTCGTTCCGCTCAACAAGATAATAGGCTGTAACTTGGCAATCGCCTCTTCACTGATTCCTTTATCAGCTAACTCTCTGTTCACATTTTCCAGCCCGATCTTATCAAGCTTATCAATAGCCACCGTAATATCTACAATCTTGTCTGCTTCACCGATAATCTCGGCAATACCGGTCAGGATCTTACGGTTGTTGATCTTAATGCAGACACGGATACCAAAACGGGTGAACACCGTATCTACAATCTGCATCAGCTCTACTTCGTTCAGTAATGAATCACTACCTACCACATCGGCATCGCACTGATAAAACTCGCGGTAACGCCCTTTCTGAGGACGATCCGCACGCCACACGGGTTGAATCTGGTAACGCTTGAAAGGAAAAGTGATTTCATCACGGTGCATCACCACATAGCGGGCAAACGGAACTGTGAGGTCATAACGCAATCCTTTTTCACAAAACTTACTTGCCAGCTTTGCTGCATTACGGCTCAGTAATTCTTCATCAGTGATGCCGGAGAAGTAATCTCCCGAATTCTGTATCTTAAACAAAAGTTTATCGCCTTCATCGCCATACTTTCCCATCAGGTAGAAAGCATTTCCATAGACGGAGTTTCTATCTGCTGGAATCCATAAAGATGATAAACATCGCGGATGGTATTGAATATGTAGTTACGCTTCGCCATCTCAACGGGCGAAAAATCACGTGTTCCTTTCGGTATACTTGGTTTTGCTGCCATAAATCTAACTGTTTTATTTATCGAACTGCAAAGTTATAGGAAATTATTGATTATTCATGGGAATCTGGGGTTAATCTCGCTCGTATCTATATTTCACCACAGAGGACACAGAAGGCACGGAGCTTATTATCTATATAAAACGCAGATTAACGCAAAGAAAAACAAATATAAGACAAGGAATAACAATATCTTAATCTGCGATAACCTGTGTTAATCTGCGTTTCAATAAAATAAAACTCTGTGCTCTCTGTGTCCTCTGTGGTAAACAATAGAAGCAGATTAATCTCTTCTGCCGAGGAATATCATTATATAATAAATCAACGTAGCCAAAGAACTGAGTGCAGCTACCACATACGTATAAGCAGCCGAACGAAGCGCATCCTCTGCCTGTGCATGATTACGTGAATTCGTGATGCCCGAAGCGCTCAACCATACCAATGCACGCTTACTTGCATTGATCTCCACCGGAAGAGTGACAAAGCTGAACAAAGTTGTCATAGCAAACAAGATAATACCTGCCAGCAACAACTGAGGGAACGAATTCAACAACAAGATACCTGCCAGCAACAACCAGGTCATCCATTGAGAAGCAAAGCTCACTACAGGAACCAGCTTGCTACGCATCGTCAGCGGAGCATAAGCCTGCGCATGCTGAAGAGCATGTCCGCACTCATGAGCAGCTACGGCAGCAGCCATAATACTGTTACTTTCATATACACCTTCACTCAGGTTCACTGTCTTATTGGCAGGATTATAGTGGTCAGTCAATTGTCCGGGAGTATGAGTCACTTTGACGTCATAGATTCCATTATCATTCAACATCTTAATAGCCACGTCGCGTCCTGTCATTCCATTTCCGGTAGGTATCTTAGAATATTTCTTGAACTTGTTCTGCAAGTTCATCTGTACCAACCAGCTTACTACGGCAATTCCGATAAATAATACCCAATACGATATCATATACTTTCTTTAATTAAAATGAATACTACAAACATCTGTACAAATAGCTTGCCAAAAATAAAGGGAAACTTTGTATATCACAATAGTTTCCCTCCTGTTTTATGAAGAATTATCTAAAAATGCGTTTATTCTTCCGTATATCTTTCAATAGTCTGTTCTCTGTCCGGACCTACTGAAACAATCTTAATCTCTACATCCAACTGTTCTTCAAGGAAAGAGAGATAAGCATTGAATTCTTCGGGGAATTCATCTTCACTCTGCATCTTCGTCATGTCAACCTGCCATCCCGGAAGTTCGGCATATACAGGCTCTACATTTTCATTGATATCATAAGGGAAATAATCTATCTCCTCACCATTCACTTTATAAGCAACGCAAGCCTTGATCGTCTCAAATGTATCAAGTACATCACTCTTCATCATAATGAGCTTAGTAACTCCGTTGATCATCACAGAATATTTCAACGCTACCAGGTCAATCCATCCGCAACGGCGCTTACGACCCGTCACCGAACCAAACTCATGCCCCAGTGTACAAATCTTATCGCCTGTTTCATCAAACAACTCGGTAGGGAACGGACCTGAACCAACACGTGTACAATAAGCCTTGAAGATACCATACACCTCACCAATACGGTTAGGAGCTACTCCCAAACCGGTACAAGCACCGGCACAAACTGTATTTGAAGAAGTTACAAACGGATAAGAACCGAAATCGATATCAAGCATTGTTCCCTGTGCACCTTCACAAAGAACGCTCTTACCCGATCTCAACAAGTTGTTCACTTCATGTTCACTGTCCACCAGATGGAACTGCTTCAGGTATTCAATACCTTCCATCCATGCTTTTTCAATCTCTGTCAGATCATATGTATAATTCAGTCCTTTCAGGATTTGTTCGTGGCGAGCTTTGGCAGCAGCATATTTCTGGTCGAAGTTATCGAGGATATCACCTACGCGAACACCGTTACGGCTCACCTTATCAGTATAAGTCGGGCCAATACCTTTTCCGGTAGTACCTACTTTAGCATCCCCCTTAGCAGCTTCATAAGCAGCATCGAGAATACGGTGTGTAGGCAAAATGAGATGCGCTTTCTTTGAAATGTGCAGTCTGTCTTTTAAGTTGTGTCCCGATGCTTCAAGTGATTCAGCCTCTGCTTTAAACAAAGCCGGATCTAACACAACACCATTACCGATGATGTTTACCTTATCTCCCTGAAAAATACCGGAAGGAATGGAACGGAGCACATATTTTTGTCCTTCGAACTCAAGTGTATGACCGGCATTCGGGCCACCCTGGAAACGTGCTACCACGTCGTATCTCGGAGTTAATACGTCGACTACTTTACCTTTACCTTCATCGCCCCATTGTAATCCTAATAGTACATCTACTTTCATCTTTCTTTTTTATTGTTGTTACTTACTTTTTTCCGTTTATTGGCACGGTCACACTTGCTGCATACCCCATAAATATATAAGGAGTAATGTGAAAGCTGAAACCGACTTAACCTGGTATTTTCAATAGCGTTTTGCAGCGCTTCATTCTGAAACTCTGTCACTTTACCACACTGCGTGCAAATCTGGTGATGATGCGTCTCGCGATTGTATGATTTCTCGTATTGGGAAGAAGTTCCGAACTGATGCTTGATAATCAGCCGGGCGTTAATAAGCAGAATGATGGTATTATAGAGTGTCGCACGACTTACACGAAAATTCTCCTGGTTCATCATCTGCGAATAGAGCATATCTATGTCAAAATGTCCATCTATGGAATATATAGTGTCAAGTATGGCATAACGTTCGGGGGTCTTACGATGCCCGTTCGCATTAAGATATTCTGTAAATATCTGTCTTACCGTATCTTTTACGTTCTGAGTTTCCATATCGGCACGAAATTAGCGCCAACAAAGTTAAGCCTTTTTTGCGGAAAGCAAAAATAATATGAGAAATAATGTACCAATTAATAATGTGTCAATGTGTCATTAAACAATGTGCCAATATACCCATATACTGCACTATCATGCTGCACAGTAATTGGCACATTGGCACATTAGTACATTATTAAATTATTCCGCCTCTTCCGCCACCATATTATATAATATCTGCTCAGCCTCTACAGTAGAGTCTTTCATACTTTCTACCAGGCGACAAACCTGGAAAGCATGTTCTTCGCTGTGTTGCATATATTTACGGATAGCAAGCAAAGCAGCATTACGTACATGATAAGTGCCGGATAGCACTGCACAAATAGCCTGGTCGAGAAACTCTCCTGCCGGACGTTCGGCCATATCTCCCTTCTTCACCAATAAACGGGCAATGGTAAGGAAGCCACAAACCTGTGCATACTCCTCTTCCGAAGCTATCCAATGGAAAGACTTGGCAGGAGCATACGGTAAATTCTGAAAAAGATTCATACAGGTAAGTTCTGCTATTTCGATATTCGGCATATTCTCTACCCAGATATCGGCTATCTCCGGAAAGAAAGTATCTACCGGCTGTAAGATGCCTGCCAGAATTTTACATTCACGAATATCCTCTTTCCACAATGCCTGCGCCAGATCATGGTTCTTTTCATAGGCAGCAGCAATGCTTTTGATACGGGGCAATTCCACTCCGAAGTTGAGCTTATAATTCAGTCCCTTTTCACGCATACTTTGAGACACAACCCCGTTCATAGAGAGCCGGAGCTGTGTCTTTATATCTTTTAATTGTTCTTTTATATCCATTCAGATCAGTTATTTACTGAAGGTAGCGGAGAGTAATCTTTACTATAGCGTAACATTTGCTCTGCATAACCTTCATCGTATGATACCTTCACATCAGTAATCGTTCCGTTTGCATCAGTAACTGCCTCATATTTAGGATTAACAAACCCTTTATATGGAGCCAGATTCAGTTTCTTATAACGTTCAAGCACTTCGGCATGAAGCACTGGATCTACCTTCACTGCATAATCTTCAACCAAAGCACGGGCAGCAGCAAAGTCACCGGTAGATTTAATACGCTGTATCTCAGCAAGCAATTCACCGAAAAGCTGACGCACCTTCTCGTAGTCATTCACGACAACATATGTTTTGCCGTCCTTCTTCACCAGTTCTACTACCTTATCGGCAGCCCCTTTCTCAAACACCCATCGGGCAATGAGCTGTCTGTTACGCATATGCGCCTCCTCCACTGTATTACCCGGCTGAATACGTACAAGTTGGGTCATCAGACCATTCATCAGATATGTATAGTATTGTGCTTTGTAAGCCTCGTCACTAGAAAGTAACCCAAGCTCAATCAACTTCGGATCAGCTACATAATATAAACCGAACAAATCGGCACGCGCTTCTTCAATAGTGGAACCATAAGCTTTTAATGCATCAGGATCCACTCCCGGAAGCAACTTACCCGAACCATGTCCCAAGCATTCATGCAGATCGGTATGTAATTCGTCCGTCAGGTCAGAATACTGGTCAATCAGTTCCCGTTCGGCATCACTATACACAAACTCTTCATTAAAACCATTGCCATGGGCAGCCTTATTATAAGCATCGGTAATATTGCCAATAGTCACAGACTTTGAACCGTGATGAGCACGAATCCAGTTAGCATTCGGCAAGTTGATACCAATAGCTGTTGCAGGATAAAGATCCCCTGCCAAAATAGCAGCAGTAATAACCTTTGCTGATACACCCTTCACTTCACTCTTTTTAAACTGTGCTTCCACCGGAGAGTGATCTTCAAACCATTGCGCATTACTACTGATAATTTCAGTACGCTGCGTAGCCACCAGATCTTTAAAATTGACCAAAGACTCCCAGCTCGCCTTCATTCCAAGCGGATCACCATAACTTTCCGTGAACCCATTTACCACATCGATACGGGAATTCAAATCCTTCACCCACAAAATGGCATATTCATCAAAGGTCTTCAAATCACCAGTTTCATAAAACTCAATCAGTTTGCTGATAGCAGCTTTCTGAGCATCATCTTCGGCTACACCTTCAGCTTTCTTCAACCAATAGACAATCTTTTCAAGTGCCTGCGTATAAAGTCCGCCTACTTTCCACACTTTCTCCTGAATCTTACCATTCTCCTTTACTAAACGGCTATTCAAACCATAAGAAACCGGAGTCTCATCTTTCGGATCTTTCATCTTAGTATAGAACGCTTCAGCTTCAGCCTGGGTCACTCCATCATAATAATTGCAAGCAGAAGTCAACACAAGATCTTCCCCATCAGCCTGATTGACCCGTTTGGGCATAATAGTGGGATTAAAAATCACCGGAAAGATCTCTTCGCACAGCTGTTCTACGGTTTGCCCTTCGACTAACGGAAGTAGCGCAGGATCTACACCTAACACTGCCTGTTTGAGAAAATCCTGAGAGAATCCGGGTACGAACTTCTCAGACCCGTAATGATGATGAATACCGTTAGAGAACCACACCCGTTTAAGGTAAGTCTCCATATTCTTAAAATCGGCACTGTTTTTATCACCTTTATAATTAGTATATATCGCTTCAAGCATCCGGCGGATACGAAGATTATATTTCCCATTCTGATCAAAAAGGATGTCTCGTCCTTCAAGAGCAGCCTCAGTAAGATAATAAACTAACTCTTTCTGTTTAAGCGACAGGTCCTCAAATCCCGGAACCCGGTAACGCAATATCTGTAAATCGGCAAATTGTTCCACTGTATAATCAAATTTATCTGCCTGAGCAGTTGTTTTTTTAGTCCCGCTACACCCTGTCAATAAAACAGCAGCAGTAGCAACTGAAATAATAAGATGATTTTTCATAAGTAGTATATAAGAGTTATAAAGTTATAGGATTATGTATAAGTTATATGAACGATCAATTCATAAATTATAATTCATCCCCCTCATCCCATCTTCTAAAAACATGAAAAAGGAAGTATCCCGAAACTTTTCGTCCGGAATATTTCCTTTTTTATTCAACTAAAGAAATACGTGATTACTTTTTGCTATTCTCAACGTGTTCTTTACGGTAACCATTAGGAGTCTTGCCTACATTCTTGTAGAAAGCAGCATAAAAAGACTGACGATTGGCAAAACCAACCATTGCACTGATCTCTTCTACATTCTTATCGGCATATCTCTTATCAGTCAAAAGATGAAGAGCATCCTTCACTCTATATTCATTCAAAAGACAAGAATAATTCTGTCCAAAACGAGAATTAACGACTGCAGATAAATAACGCGTATTCGTTTTCAACTCTTTGGCCAGATCTTTTGCTGAATAATCCGGATCTCTGTACTTCTTTTGAACGACAACGATATTCAATATCTTGTCATACAACTCATCTGCCAATTCCGGTCTTATTAAAGAACGGTAAGCAGCTTTTTTCTCCTTCTTCTCCCTCAGATTGTAAGGGCGCTTTTTTGGAGTCTCTTCCTGTTTTTTGTTTTCTAAATCACTCATTGAATTAACTGGTTAGGGTTTGTTTTTAATTATTGCTACAATGTAACAACATTATTATGTTACAAATTTCATACATTATTTTCACATACACAAATTTTGCGTATATATTTTTTATAGGAAAGTAGTTAAAAACGTCAAAATAGGGGAGAAGAAGCGCTATAATAAGAAACTTTAACTTTTTAGCATATCGTTTTCTTCCACGGAAAGACTTTATTTCTGTCCATCTTATACATACATATATGATAGATAAAAGAAAATAGTACCTTTGCAAAAAGTCTCAATATACGAACCATGATCCAAACGCTGAAGACCTACTTTGGTTATGAAAGTTTTCGCCCCTTACAAGAAGAAATTATCCGGAATCTGCTGAACCGGAAAGACAGTCTGGTACTAATGCCTACCGGAGGTGGAAAATCCATTTGCTACCAACTCCCGGCTCTGCTTTGCGAAGGAACTGCTATAGTAGTGTCACCACTCATTTCACTAATGAAAGATCAGGTAGAAGCACTCCGTGCCAACGGAATAGCCGCTGGAGCCTTGAATAGCAGTAATGATGAAACAGAGAATGCCAATCTGCGTCACGCTTGTATAGAAGGAAAAATAAAATTGCTCTATATATCCCCCGAAAAACTGATTACGGAAGTAGACTACCTGCTACGTGATATGAACCTTTCTCTATTTGCCATTGACGAAGCACACTGCATTTCGCAATGGGGACATGATTTCCGCCCAGAGTATGCTCAAATGGGAATATTACATCAGATGTTTCCGAAGGTACCCATCATTGCACTGACAGCAACGGCAGATAAAATTACCCGTGGAGACATCATTCGTCAACTGCATCTGACCGACCCGAAAATATTCATTTCTTCTTTCGATCGCCCCAATCTCAGCCTCACTGTAAAGCGCGGTTATCAACAGAAAGAAAAGAGTAAAGCAATACTGGAATTTATTGACCGCCACGCCGATGAAAGCGGCATTATCTATTGTATGAGTCGCAGTAAAACGGAGACTGTAGCACAGATGTTACAAAAACACGGAATACGCTGTGGAGTCTATCACGCCGGGCTTTCAGCATACCAACGAGACAATACACAAGACGATTTTATCAACGACCGCATCCAGGTAGTATGTGCCACAATCGCTTTTGGCATGGGCATTGACAAGTCAAATGTCCGCTGGGTGATTCATTATAATCTTCCCAAAAGCATCGAGAGTTTTTATCAGGAAATAGGTCGAGCAGGAAGAGACGGAATGCCAAGCGATACAGTCTTGTTCTATTCATTAGGAGACTTAATTCTGCTGACAAAGTTTGCCACCGAAAGTAAGCAGCAAACCATCAATCTTGAGAAGTTGCAACGTATGCAGCAATACGCCGAAGCAGACATTTGCCGCAGACGTATCTTACTAAGTTATTTCGGAGAAAAATCAGAGGAAGATTGTGGAAATTGTGACGTTTGCAGAAACCCTCCGGAACGTTTTTGACGGAACCATTATCGTACAAAAAGCATTAAGTGCAATTACGCGTACCGGGCAGCAGATAGGTACAAGCATGTTAATTGACATTTTACGTGGATCTTTCTCCGCTGAATTAACAGAAAAAGGATATGATAAACTAAAAACTTTTGGAGCCGGAAGAGATATTCCGGCACGAGACTGGCAGGATTATTTGTTACAAATGTTGCAAATTGGGTACTTTGAAATTGCATACAATGAAAATAACCACTTAAAAGTTACGGAAATCGGAAATGACGTACTATTTGGACGTCAAAAGGCGAAATTAGTGATTATAAAACGAGACGAAAACGAAAATCGGAAAGGAAGAAAAATGAAAATTGTTACCAATCAGGAACTATCTTTAGAAGTATCTCCTACGAAAAATAAAGATTTGTTTGAAGCCCTGCGAAGAGTTCGTAAACAACTGGCAGACCAGGAAGCAATACCCGCCTACATTGTATTATCAGACAAAGTATTGCACCTGCTTAGTATTTCCCGCCCCATGACAATTGAAGCATTCGGAAACATCAGCGGTATCGGTGAGTTTAAAAAGAAGAAATACGGCAAAGAATTTGTAGAAGTAATACGCCAGTTCGAGTAGAAAGCCTTATACTATTTACATTGTTTCAATCTCTCATAGAGATCGGATTGCGGTACTCCAAGTGAAATAGCCTTTTCAAAATCTGTTTTGGCAAGACCTTTTTTCTTTTGAAGCAGATAGATATCGCCCCGAAGTAAATAAGCATCAATCAATGATGGCGATAAGCGGATAGCTTGTCCTAGATCAACAAGAGCCAATTCTACATGTTCCATTTCACGTTCTACATCGGCACGCGCCACATAAAGAGTCGCGTCATCCGGATTCTCAACCAGCAATTTATTAATTACCTCAAGCGCCTCGCGAAATTTTCCCTCTTTCTGTTCAAGAGTAGCCAACCCAAGGCGTCCACTATAGCTCTTCGGGTCAATTTCCAGCAAGCGGTCATAATCCGCACGAGCAGCTTTATAATCACGTCTGATCGTATAAATATAGGCACGCATCAACAAAGCTTCCTTATTCACTTTGTCGGCATCAAGAGCCTCACAATAATCCAGATAAGCACGATCCGTCATTCCCTTTTCCATATAAAGAGCGGCACGATCCAGCAAAATAGGCACAGCAGTAGGAGCAATGTTTAGTGCATAAGTATACGACTGAAGTGCATCATCATAACGCCCTAAACGTTTCTGTACTAATCCTAGATTCGAAAAGAGCAAAGCATTATGAGGATTAGAAGGTTCAAGTTTCATGGCCTGAACAAGGAGTTCTTCCGCCCGAACAAGGCTATCTTTCTCTATACAATCAATAGCTTGTTCCGACAACTCACTATAGGTTTGTGCCGAAAGCGATAAAGAGAAAAAGAGAAGAAAAAGGATAAATATAGATTTCATCTTAAATAGTGGTTAGTGAGTAGTGATAAGTGATTAGTGAGTAGTGATAAGTGAGTAGCAATGGGATAGTGAACGGTGAGACCCGCATGGCACTTATCACTAATCACTACTCACTACTCACTAATCACTATTTATTCAAGCGGATAAGCATCGAACGCAAACAGTTCTGTCGACAAATAACGTTCACCGGTATCGGGCAACAGTGCCACAATCATTTTTCCGACAAATTCAGGACGCTCTGCCAACTTTCGTGCCGCATAAACAGCCGCTCCAGAAGATATTCCTGCCAGCAATCCTTCCGTAGCCGCCAATTCACGCCCACCACGTATTGCTTCATCATCAGGTACTCCCATTACCTCATCCACTACGGAAGCATCATAGATCTTCGGAATAAAATTTGCACCAATACCTTGTATCCGATGAGGAGCTGCTGCTCCACCTGCCAGCACCGGAGAGGCAGCAGGTTCAACGGCCACTACATAAACATTCGGATTATGTTTCTTCAATGCGCGAGCCACTCCACATACAGTCCCACCTGTACCTACACCGGCCACAAAAACAGCTATCTG
This sequence comes from Bacteroides nordii WAL 11050 = JCM 12987, assembly GCA_000613465.1. Taxonomy (GTDB): domain Bacteria; phylum Bacteroidota; class Bacteroidia; order Bacteroidales; family Bacteroidaceae; genus Bacteroides; species Bacteroides nordii. The sequence goes on along the minus strand of BAJA01000051.1, from coordinate 10,275 downwards.
CCCATCTGTATCTTCCCAGATTTCCTCACCTGTAGTATGCTGATGCACTGCCGCATTAGACTGATTCTCGAACTGTTGAAGTATCACCGAACCGGGAATAGTTGCTTTCAGCTCCTGCGCCTTTACAATAGAACCTGCCATTCCTTTCAGCCCATCTGTCAGTACAATTTGCGCTCCCAGAGCTTTTAGCAGGTTTCTACGTTCCAGACTCATCGTTTCGGGCATGGTCAATATTAAATGATATCCCTTAATAGTAGCCACCATTGCCAGACCTACGCCGGTATTTCCACTTGTAGGTTCTATTATCGTTGCTCCCGGTTTAAGGATTCCACGCTCTTCGGCATCTTCAATCATCGAAAGTGCTACACGGTCTTTCACGCTTCCGGCCGGATTGAATGCTTCCAGTTTTGCTACAATACTGCCAGTCAAACCATGTTTTGTACTATAGCCAGACAACTCCATCAAAGGGGTATGCCCTATCAAACCGATCAGATTCTTTGCTATTTTTTTCATAATTACCACTGTTTTACGTCAGTTAATGCACAAAGATAAAGAAAAGTATAGTACCTTTGCCTACGTTCAATCTTTTTAAGTATATAGTATGAAAAGAAGACTTATACAATTCGTTACTACTTATTTCCTTTTTGTATTTATATTTATCCTGCAAAAGCCTGCATTTATGGCCTACTATCACATCTTATATGATAAGGTATCATGGACAGAATGGTTTAGTGTAATGTGGCATGGGCTTCCGCTCGACTTTTCGATGGCAGGATATTTGACTGTAATCCCGGGATTGCTGCTGATAGCATCTGCCTGGACTGATTCTAAAAAACTACAACAGATACGCCGCATCTATATCATAATAGTATCCATATTACTCTCCTGCATATTTATAAGCGATCTTGGATTATATGGTTATTGGGGATTCCGGCTTGACACTACACCGTTATTTTATTTCTTCTCTTCGCCCAAAGACGCACTGGCCAGTGTCAGTATCTGGATAGTATTGGGAGGTATATTGGGCATGGTAGTTTATGCAGCACTTCTCTATTTCTTATTATCTTTCATATTGAACAACGCCAAACGCCCCTTGAAAATACCTTTTCGCCGGGTAAGTGTATCCGGCGTTCTGTTATTGGCCACTGCCCTATTGTTTATCCCCATACGCGGAGGATTCAGTGTTGCAACCATGAACCTCGGAAAAGTTTTTTTCAGCGCCAATCAGAAACTGAATCACGCAGCCATCAATCCTTGTTTTAGCTTGATGGACTCTTTCTCCCGGCAAGTTGCTTTCAATAAACAATATCGTTTTCTGCCAGCCGAAGAGGCAGACCACCTGTTCGCAGCACTGACAGATAAACCTGTTACAGATTCTATCCCGCAATTATTTAATACCGAGCATCCCAATATTATCATGATAGTGCTCGAGAGCTTTTCTTCTCATTTAATGGAAACTCTCGGTGGAGAACCAGGCATAGCAGTCAACATGGACAAATTTGCCAATGAAGGAATTTTGTTCACCCATTTCTATGCCAATAGCTTCCGTACGGACCGGGGACTGGTATCCATCATCAGTGGCTATCCGGCGCAGCCTACCACCAGTATCATGAAGTATACACGCAAAACCCAAAGTCTGCCCTCTATTCCTGCCAGCCTGAAAAAAGCAGGATACGACCTGCAATATTATTACGGGGGAGATGCCGACTTCACCAATATGCGTTCATTCCTTGTTTCCACTGGCATTGAAGACATTATTTCCGAGGATGATTTTCCTGTATCCGAACGTCTCAGTAAATGGGGTGCCCATGACCACATCGTATTCAATCGAATGATAACCGATCTGAAAACCAAACCACAAAAAGAACCATTCTTCAAAATATTGCAAACATCCAGTAGCCACGAACCATTTGAAGTGCCTTACAGCAAACTATCCAACGCCAGACTAAACGCGTTTGCCTATACTGATAGTTGTGCCGGAGATTTCGTGCGTCAACTCAAAGAAACTCCGCTTTGGAAGAACACCGTGGTAATTCTTGTACCGGATCATTTGGGAGTCTATCCGGAGGATATTAACAACCTCTCACCTGCCCGCTACACTATTCCGTTGATCCTCACCGGAGGCGCAGTTAAGGAGCCCAGACAAATAACGACTTACGGTTCTCAGATAGATATCGCTGCTACTTTATTGGCACAGTTAGGATTGCCTCATGACGAATTTACTTTCAGTAAGAACATGCTAAACCCGGATTCTCCTCACTTTGCATTCTTTACATTCCCAAATGCATTCGGAATGGTAACACCCGATAACGCAGTTGTATTTGATTGCGAATCAAATTCTGTTGTACTGGATGAAGGTACACACAAAGGTGAAAATCTGGATAAGGGAAAAACATACTTGCAAAAGCTATATGATGACATTGCAAAAAGATAAGTTGTTCTATTCTCCCCTACCGACTCTAAATTTGAATTAATATTAAACAATATGACATACGGACTATTACAATCACTTGTTGAAGCAGACCAGAATTTATTACTTTACCTGAATGGATTTCACAATACATTCGGAGACTATTTCATGCCCGTTTTCACTGGAAAGTGGATATGGGTACCCATGTACGCAAGTATACTATATGTATTACTTAAAAATTTCAACTGGAAAGTCGTTCTATTCTGCCTCATAGGCATCGCGCTGACTATCACTTTCGCCGATCAGGTTTGTGCAACCGTCATTCGTCCCATCGTAGAACGCCCCCGCCCTTCCAACCCTGCCAGTCCCATTGCAGACCTCGTACATATCGTCAACGGAAGACGTGGAGGTGGCTTCGGTTTTCCCTCTTGCCATGCTTCCAACTCTTTTGGTTTAGCGTTTTTTCTGGTGTTCCTGTTCCGCAAACGCTGGCTCAGTATTTTCATTTGTACATGGGCAGCCGTTAATTGCTACACGCGCATCTATCTGGGATTGCATTATCCGGGAGATTTAGTGGTAGGAATGTTAGTAGGATTAGGTGGAGCTATGTTGATGTACTATCTGCTCACAAGAGTTACCAAAGAAGACTTCAGAAAAGCACGTCAAACACAAGTTATCATTTATACAGGATTACTAACGGTGATAGGCATACTGATCTACTCGACTATACAAGTGATATAATAAGAGACAGAAAAAAGAGGTAGACAGAATTTCTGTCAAGAGCAGATTTATTGATTCTTAACGAAACAAACTCAGTTTTTCGTCTTGCCGCATGTTGCATCGCAACACAATGGCACTTGCATCGCAACATAGTATGTAATCTAGCGCAACACGGCATGTGATTCACCGTAACATACCTTCTTATTTGGGCTAACATACCTTCTGACCGGTAATAAATACCCTATTCAGAAGCTTTATATAGGATATAGACACAAAAAAGGAGAAAGCGATAAACTTTCTCCTTCAAGTGTAATCTAACTGAATATATTTTATGATTACAATGGCAAAGATACGATTTTCAAAGGCTAAAGTCAAGCTTTAGGCCCTTTTTATTTTTGTATCGAGGTTCTTTTACTGATCATCAGCTCTTCTTAATATAATCAACCACCCATTTACCAACTTCTTTGGTTCCATACTTTTCACCACCTTCTACCTGAATCTCCGGAGTACGTACCTTTTCGTCCAGTGATGCATCTACAGCTTTGCGAATCAACGCTCCTTCTTCTTTACAGTCAAAATACTCAAACAACATAGCTACTGACAGAATTTGCGCCAACGGATTAGCAATATTCAATCCCTTTGCCTGCGGCCACGAACCATGAATAGGTTCAAATACCGGAGTACTTTCGCCGGTTGAAGCAGAAGGGAGCAATCCCATAGAACCACTTATAACCGAACCTTCATCCGTGAGGATATCGCCAAAAGTATTTTCAGTCACCATCACATCAAAGAACTTCGGTTCCTGAATCATTTTCATTGCTGCATTATCCACAAACATATAGTCAGTGGTTACCTCAGGATAAGCAGGCGCCATTTCTTGTGCTATCTGACGCCATAAACGACTGGATGCAAGAACATTTGCCTTATCTACCACCGTAAGATGCTTGCGGCGTTTCATTGCATACTCAAAAGCAACCTTCAGTATACGCTCTATCTCCGGACGAGTATACATATTCGTATCATAGGCTTTGTCATTATCCTGATATTTTTCACCAAAATACATACCTCCTGTCAGTTCACGAATACAAAGGAAATCAGCTCCTTCGACCAGTTCCGCACGAAGAGGAGACTTATGAACCAGGCATTTAAAAGTCTGCACCGGACGGATATTGGCAAAAAGTCCCAGCTTCTTACGCATAGCCAACAGTCCCTGCTCCGGACGAACTTTTGCTGTAGGATCATTATCAAACTTCGGATCACCTACAGCAGAAAAAAGTACAGCGTCTGCTTCCTTACATACACGGTAAGTTTCTTCCGGAAAGGGATCCCCCACTTTATCGATCGCATCTGCACCACAAATGGCGTATTCATAATTTACTTTATGTCCAAACTTCTCGCAAACGGCACTCATTACCTCTACCCCCTGTACGGAAATTTCGGGTCCGATACCGTCACCTGCTAATACTGCAATTTTAAAATCCATGTTAATTAATGATTAGTGATTAGTGATTAATTTTAGTGATTGATGATTAGTGATAAGTGATTAATACCATTCGGTATGATAGCGCAGCCTGCTAATCACTTCTCACTAATCACTAAAATTAATCACTATTATTAATATTCTTCTATTATATTCAGCATCTTAATAGTCGCCTTGATAGCCGCTTCTGTTTGGTCGGCATCCAAACCACGAGTACGAAACACTTTCTCACCAAAACTCCAGGTGATAACAGTCTGTACAAAAGCGTCAGTACGCCCACCGGGAGGAATACTTACTGCATAATTGATCAGCATTGGGAATTTCCGTCCCAGCGTCACCTTATAGATTTTGCGTAGAGCACGCACAAAGGCATCATACTGACCATCCCCCGACGAACTTTCCTCATGAATCTGCCCGTCTATCTCAACACTCAACGTAGCCATCGGCTTTAACCCATGCGCCAGCGTTACAAAATAGCTTTTCAGTTTTACTTTATTATTCATACCGTCGTGTTTCAGTACATCAGAGATGATATATGGAAGATCTTCCTGTGTGACAAGCTCTTTCTTGTCTCCTAATTCGATGATGCGCTCAGTCACTTTCCGCATAGACTCTTCGTCAAGCTCTAAGCCAAGACTTTCAAGATTTTTACGGATATTCGCCTTACCCGAAGTCTTTCCGAGAGCATACTCACGGATCCGACCAAATCGTTCAGGCAGAAGATCATTACAATAAAGATTACTCTTATTGTCTCCATCAGCATGTACCCCGGCCACCTGCGTAAATACATTTTCACCTACAATCGGCTTATTGGCAGGTATCACAATACCCGAATAAGATTCTACCACACGACTTACATCATTTAAACGACTTTCATCAATATTGGTAATAGCATTAAAATGATCTTTCAAGATAGCCTGCACACTTGCCAAAGGTGCATTACCTGCACGTTCACCCAATCCATTAATTGTTGTATGAAGTCCTTTAACTCCACTTAGTACAGCTGCAAGTACATTGCTCACTGCCAGATCATAGTCATTATGCGCATGAAAATCAAAGTGTGTATCAGGGTAGCGCTTCTTCATCTTCCGCATAAATTCAATGACTTGCAACGGATTCAATACCCCCAATGTATCAGGCAGCATAAAACGCTTGATACTTGTCTCTTTCAAAGCATCGACAATCTGAAATACATATTCGGGTGAATCCTTCATACCATTGCTCCAATCTTCCAGATATACATTGACTTCAATATCCAGTTCATTGGCATAATTCACTACGGCAAGTATGTCTTCGATATGTTCCTCCGGTGTCTTTTTCAACTGATACATACAGTGTTTCAAAGATCCCTTACACAACAAATTGATAACGCGGCATCCGGTAGCATGTATCCAATCCAGCGAAGTACGACCATCAACGAAACCCAGCACTTCCACTTTATGTAGCAGATTTCTCCGCGCTGCCCAGTCGCAAATCATCTTTACCGCATCGAATTCTCCTTCAGACACACGCGCCGAAGCTATTTCCACACGGTCTACCTTCAGCTCTTCCAACAGCAGTCGGGCAATCATTAGTTTCTCATGAGGCACAAAAGATACTCCACTGGTTTGTTCACCATCGCGGAGAGTAGTGTCCATGATTTCTATTTTGGGATGATTATTTTTCATCGTTATTTAATATTGTTGTTATCATTTTTATGGCACACGGACAACGGAATTAATTCATTTTCTTTCCCACGCCTCTATCTTATCCTTATTCGTCAACAAAAAATCGATATCGTCCAATCCATTCATCAGACAATGTTTTTTATATGTATTAATCTCGAAGTGTTCACTCTTTCCGGTAGCTTTATTAGTAATAGTCTGTTCCGGCAGATTTACTTCCGCCTCTGTTTTAGGATTTTTAAAGATAGAATCAAACAATTCCGCCAGAAACTCCTCTGTCACCACTACAGGCAATACAAAATTATTCAACTCATTATTCTTATGAATATCGGCAAAGAAGCTACTTACCACTACACGGAAGCCATATCCGGCTATTGCCCATGCAGCATGTTCACGCTGGAACCCGAACCAAAGTTCTTTCCTGCCACCAATATCTGTCCTCCATAGGTGGGATTGTTCAACACAAAGTCTTTATTTAACGAACCATCCGGATGATAACGCCAGTCACGGAAGAGGTTATCGCCAAAAAACTTTTCCTCACGGGTAGTAGCTTTCAGAAAACGTGCCGGAATAATCTGGTCTGTATCCACATTTTCCAAAGGAAGAGGTACACATGTACTTGTTATGATATTGAATTTTGCTTTCATCTGTTTATTTACAATTTATTCCCTACGGTCATAAATATTATTTAATCTTTATCACATAGGTACGTTTACAATTTACGATTAAAGTTCTCTGGGATCTGTTATCACCCCTGTCACAGCTGCCGCAGCGGCTACAAGAGGACTTGCCAACAACGTACGTGCTCCCGGTCCCTGACGTCCTTCAAAATTCCGGTTACTCGTAGAAACTGAATACTTACCTGCAGGAACCTTATCATCATTCATTGCCAGACAAGCTGAACATCCGGGCTGACGGATCGCAAATCCGGCTTCTTCCAGTATTTTATCCAATCCTTCTTCCCGAATTTGCGCATCTACCATCCAGGACCCTGGCACCAGCCATGCTATCACATGTTCCGCCTTTTTCCTACCCTTTACCAGAGAAGCAAATGCACGGAAGTCCTCAATACGTCCATTGGTACATGCACCTAAGAATACATAATCAATCTTCTTGCCCAGTAACGGTTCGCCCGGTTTAAATCCCATATAATCCAGAGACTTTACAAAAGAAGTTTTGGTTGTTTCATTCATTCCTTCCGTAGTCGGAATGGATTGTGTAATGCCCATGCCCATACCCGGGTTCGTCCCATAAGTAATCATTGGCTCTATATCGGCTGCCTCAAAACGCACTTCTTTATCAAAAACAGCGTCAGCATCACTTTTCAGTGTTTTCCAATACTCCATCGCTTTGTCCCACTCTTCTCCTTTCGGAGCGCTTTCACGTCCTTTGATATATTCAAAAGTCACCTCATCCGGAGCCACCATACCACCACGTGCTCCCATCTCTATAGAAAGATTACACAACGTCAGGCGACCTTCCATACTCAAACTGCGAACGGCTTCACCTGCATATTCCACAAAATATCCGGTAGCACCACTGGTTGTCATTTTAGACATCATATAGAGTGCAATATCTTTCGCTGTCACTCCCTTGCCTAATTTTCCATCCACGGTAATGCGCATTGTCTTGGGACGAGACTGCAATACACATTGCGAGGCAAGTACCATCTCTACCTCACTTGTTCCGATACCAAAAGCAATCGCTCCCATCGCACCATGGTAGAAGTGTGTGAATCACCGCAAACAATAGTCATTCCAGGCAAAGTCAATCCACGTTCGGGACCGACTACGTGGATAATACCGTTTCTTTTGTCCATCATGCCGAAGTGAGTCAACCCAAAATCTTTCGCATTCTTCGTCAAAGTATCTACCTGTGTTTTTGATATCGGATCTTCAATGGGTTTATCCTGATCATGTGTCGGCGTATTATGATCGGGCATACAATATATCTTTTCCGGACGGAAACATTTTATTCCACGTTCACGCAGTCCGGCAAAAGCCTGCGGACTCGTTACTTCATGACAGTACAGTCTGTCGATATAGAGCTGAGTGGGACCATCTTCTACTGTGGTAACCACATGTGCATCCCAAATTTTATCAAATAATGTATTCATCTGTTTATTTACAATTTAGCGATTTACAATTTACGATTAAAGTTACTTGGTGAACTTATTAATACAGTCGATATAAGCTTCTACGGAAGCGGCAATAATATCCGTATTTGCGCCAAATCCGTAATACATCTGGTTGTCATATTCTACCTGCATATGCACTTTACCCACATCATCACTTCCTTTACTAATGGCTTGGATAGTAAATTCTTTCAATGTCATATGACGATCTATTATTCGTTTCAATGCTTTGATAGCTGCATCAACAGGACCATTACCACTGGCGGCTGCTTCAAACTTCTCTCCGGAGATGTTCAGTCCCAGACTGGCAACTGACCGTACGCCTACCCCACTTGTCACCTGAAGATATTCCAGTTTAATACGATGATTCCCACTACGATCAGCTCCTGCCAATACAAGAATATCATCATCATGAATATCTTTTTTCCGGTCTGCAAGCTTCAGGAATTCCTCATATACCTTGTCCAATTTTTCCTGGTCAAGCGTTACACCCAACATAGAAAGACGATTTTTCAAAGCAGCACGGCCACTGCGTGCAGTCAATACGATGGAGTTATCATCAATACCCACATCCTTAGGATCAATAATTTCATAGGTTTGTACATTCTTCAGTACGCCATCCTGATGTATTCCCGACGAATGGGCAAAAGCATTACGCCCCACGATAGCCTTATTAGGTTGTACCGGCATATTCATCAAACTCGATACCATGCGACTGGTGGGATATATTTTCTGTGTACTAATGTTCGTTTCTATCTCGATTTCATGATGACTCTTGATAATCATTGCTATTTCTTCAAGCGCCGTATTACCTGCACGTTCACCAATACCATTAATAGTCACCTCCACCTGACGTGCACCATTCAGTACCCCAGCCATTGTATTAGCAGTAGCCATACCTAAGTCGTTATGACAGTGAGTCGAAATTATTGCATTTTCAATACCAGAAACATGATCTACCAGATATTTAATTTTCGCTCCATATTCCGAAGGAAGACAATAACCTGTTGTATCAGGAATATTCACTACAGTAGCACCAGCTTTAATAACCGCTTCTACCACCCGTGCCAGATATTCATTCTCCGTGCGTCCTGCATCTTCTGCATAAAACTCTACATCGTCTACAAAACGCCGTGCATATTTAACAGCAGCTACTGCACGTTCGATTATTTCTTCACGGTTAGAATTGAATTTATATTTAATATGTGAATCAGATGTACCAATTCCCGTATGAATACGTTTACGCTTAGCAAATTTCAATGCGTCTACTGCTACATCAATATCTTTCTGAACCGCACGTGTCAACGCACAAATCGTAGGCCATGTCACGGCTTTAGAAATCTCAATTACCGAATTAAAATCCCCCGGACTGGAAATAGGAAATCCAGCTTCAATTACATCTACTCCCAGTGTCTCCAACGCTTTCGCAACCTGAATCTTTTCCACTGTATTCAACTGGCATCCCGGAACCTGTTCACCATCACGGAGGGTGGTGTCGAAAATAAATAATCTGTCACTCATCTTTTATTGTTTTTAATCTGATTATCCACTATTAAAAAAGCCTTTCGCACCAGGAAGTGAGAAAGGCTTTCGTATATTTTCATCATACACATTTACGCGCGACACTCACTTCCCCCGACCTTTGCCAGCAGAATAATAATACCACACAGTAGAATATGTATAAATGATTGATTCATCTTAGTTATCTCTTTTGTTATTTAACGATGCAAAGGTAGAGATTATTTCTTTCCCACCAAATAAAACGTTACTTTTTTATTCAAAAAAATATCATTCTATAAGAAACAGGCAGTTTTAAGAATAAATATATAACAAAAAATCAGAAATAAAGCGTAAATCACACAAATCA
>BAJA01000052.1 GCA_000613465.1 Bacteroides nordii WAL 11050 = JCM 12987 | reverse complement strand
CTTCCCAGTGTGGGAAGTACAATATAAAGAGCGATAGGACGTTATATATTAGTAAATCTATATTTATATGCAATTTATTGATATTCGACGAATAAAGGTTGTGCTAGTTCTTTCTGCTATAGTTATAGCCGTGGCTTCTTTGTACATTTCTCATCAGTTGGTTAGAGATCTTTCAATGGAAGAAAGGCTTAGGATGGAGGTTTGGGCGGAAGCATGCGTGCTTTTAATACAGCTGATGAAAAGACTGACCTTAATCTGGTGTTGAAGGTACTGAATGCTAATAATACGATTCCTGTAATCGTAGTAGGGGAAGCAGGAGATATCCAAACCTATCGTAATATAGACGTTGCTTCCAATGACTCTGTTTCCTTTTTATATAAACGGTTGGAGCATTTGAAGCAATATGGAAGTGTGATCCGTATTAATTTGTCTCCAGGGAGTGATTATATAGATGTTTACTATGAAGATTCTCTGATGCTGACCCGGCTTTCTGTTTATCCTTATGTGCAGTTAGGAGTTGTTCTGATATTTGTATTGGTAGCTATTTTTGCTTTACTTAGTTCTAAAAAGGCTGAACAGAATAAAGTTTGGGTTGGGCTTTCTAAGGAGACGGCTCACCAGTTAGGAACCCCTATTTCTTCTCTTATGGCCTGGACGGAATTATTAAAGAGTGAATACCCTTCGGATGGTCTTATTCCTTGCATGGCTGAAGATGTAGCCCGTTTGCAGATGATTGCTAATCGTTTCTCTAAAATTGGTTCCGCGCCAGAAATGGAGGAAGTTGATTTGCGGATACTATTAAAAGAGGTGACTGAATATATAGCACATCGTACCTCAGATAAAGTGAAAATTGTTACTCACTTGCCGGAGACGTCAGTAACTCTTCCTTTGAATGCTTCTTTATTTGGTTGGGTAATAGAAAATTTGTGTAAAAATGCGATAGATGCTATGGATGGTGTAGGAAGAATTACCATCTCAGTCACGGACTCTTCCAATCGCTGGTACATTGATGTAGAGGATACGGGAAAAGGAATTATAAAAAGTAAACATCAAACAGTCTTTACGCCGGGCTATACAACTAAAAAAAGAGGATGGGGTCTTGGCTTGTCATTGGCTCGTAGAATCGTTGAAGAGTATCACTCCGGGCGTATTTTTGTGAAACAATCCGAACTAAATAAAGGTACAGTATTTAGAATAGAACTTAAAAAGTGAATATTTACTGATGATTTGTGTGTTATGAGGATTATTATTTGTATCTTTGTCGCCCGAATTCTGTCCATCTAATTGTCCTAAATCGGAAAATAACTGGTGAAGAACAGAATATTTAGGCTTTTTTTGTACCTTTGCAACGATTAAAAAAGTAAAGCTTTGGGAAAGTTTGATAAATACAAAATTGATTTGAAAGGAATGCAGTCAGACTCTGTTAAGTATGAGTTTGTACTGGATAATCTTTATTTCACTCACATTGATGGCCCTGAGGTTCAGAAAGGTAAGGTTAATGTGGAATTAACTGTAAAGAGAACATCTCGTGCTTTTGAACTGAGTTTCCAGACCGATGGTATGGTATGGGTGCCGTGTGACCGTTGTCTGGATGAAATGGAACAGCCTGTTAGTTCTTCTGATAAGTTGATGGTGAAATTTGGTCATGAATATGCAGAAGAAGGTGATAACCTCATTGTGATTCCGGAAGAAGAAGGAGAGATCAATGTGGCATGGTTCATGTATGAATTTATAGCTTTATCTATTCCGATGAAGCATGTACATGCTCCCGGAAAATGTAATAAAGCGGTGACAAGTAAGCTAAGTAAACATTTAAGAACTAATGCCGATGACGACAGCGAAGATTCGTATGAATCTGCCGGAGGAGAAGATGTCGTTGTGGAAGAAGAGACAGAGGAACAAATAGATCCTCGATGGAATGAATTAAAAAAAATATTAGATAATAATTAAAGTTTAAAGAAAAATGGCACATCCTAAGAGAAGACAATCAAAAACAAGAACTGCAAAGAGAAGAACTCACGATAAGGCAGTGGTTCCTACATTAGCTATTTGCCCGAATTGTGGAGAATGGCACGTTTATCACACTGTATGTGGCGCTTGCGGCTATTACAGAGGTAAACTCGCTATCGAAAAAGAAGCAGCTGTATAAATTATAGTACAGTCTGAATAGACTTATACTTAAATAAACAGCCAGGGAGCTTGCTCTCGGGCTGCTTTAAGTATTATAAGTATTGCTAAATTAAATTTGAATTGATGGAAAAAATAAACGCAGTAATTACAGGAGTCGGTGGATATGTACCTGATTATGTCTTGACTAATGACGAGATATCAAAGATGGTAGATACAAACGACGAGTGGATTATGACTCGTATCGGGGTAAGAGAAAGACGAATTCTGAATGAAGAAGGATTAGGTACCTCTTATATGGCTCGTAAGGCCTGCAGACAGTTAATGCAGAAGACCGGTGCTAATCCTGATGACATTGATTTGGTTATTGTTGCTACTACTACAGCTGACTATCACTTTCCTTCCACAGCTTCTATTCTTTGTGATAAACTCGGATTAAAAAATGCATTTGCTTTTGACTTACAAGCTGCTTGTAGTGGTTTCTTGTTTGCAATAGAAACTGCAGCCAATTATATCCGTTCAGGAAGGTATAAGAAGGTGATTCTCGTAGGAGCAGATAAAATGTCATCGATGGTAGATTACACGGAACGTGCTACATGTCCTATCTTTGGAGACGGTGCAGCTGCTTTTATGATGGAACCAACTACTGAAGAGCTTGGTGTTATGGATTCTCTGTTGAGAACAGACGGTAAAGGTTTGCCGTTTCTCCATATGAAAGCGGGTGGTTCTGTTTGTCCCCCTTCTTATTTTACTGTAGACAACCATATGCATTATATCTATCAGGAAGGTAGAACCGTATTTAAATATGCTGTTTCAAATATGTCTGATAGTTGTGCTGCTATTGCTGAGCGGAATGGTCTGAATAAAGATAATATTAATTGGGTAATTCCTCATCAGGCTAATATGCGTATTATTGACGCAGTGGCTCATCGTTTGGAGCTTCCGATTGAAAAGGTTTTAATCAATATAGACAGATATGGTAATACCAGTGCTGGTACTCTGCCTCTTTGTATCTGGGATTATGAAGATAAACTAAAGAAAGGCGATAACTTAATCTTTACCGCATTCGGTGCAGGTTTTACCTGGGGAGCTGTTTACGTGAAGTGGGGTTATGATGGAAAGAAGGAATAGTAACAAATGTTACTAAAATATAACACATAAAACGCATCTTATTTCGATTCGATGCGTTTTTTTGTCTAAATCAATAAATGAAAGGCGATGCATAAAGCAGGTTTTGTTAATATAGTAGGTAATCCGAATGTCGGAAAGTCGACATTGATGAATGTGTTAGTGGGGGAGCGTGTTTCTATTGCTACCTTTAAGGCACAAACGACTCGTCATCGTATTATGGGTATCTATAATACGGATGATATGCAAATTGTTTTTTCCGATACTCCGGGAGTTCTGAAACCAAACTATAAGTTGCAGGAGTCTATGCTGAATTTTTCTACTTCGGCATTGACCGATGCGGATATATTGCTTTATGTGACGGATGTGATAGAGACTCCTGATAAAAATAATGAGTTTGTTGAGAAAGTGCGTCAGATGACAGTTCCGGTGTTGCTACTTATTAATAAAATAGACTTAACAGATCAGGAGAAGCTCGTTGAACTTGTAGAAGACTGGAAAACTTTACTTCCGCAAGCTGAGATTATTCCTATCTCGGCAACGTCAAAATTCAATGTGGATTATGTGATGAAGCGAATAAAGGAATTATTGCCGGATTCTCCGCCTTATTTTGAAAAAGATCAATGGACTGATAAGCCGGCTCGTTTTTTTGTAAACGAGATTATTCGTGAGAAGATTCTTCTGTATTATGACAAGGAGATACCTTATGCGGTAGAGGTTGTTGTGGAAGAGTTTAAGGAAGAGGCGAAGATGATACATATCCGTGCGATAATCTATGTGGAGCGAGATTCTCAAAAAGGGATTATTATCGGAAAGCAGGGAAAAGCTTTAAAGAAAGTGGCTACTGAAGCTCGTCGGGATCTGGAACGTTTCTTTGGGAAGACTGTTTTCCTGGAGACATACGTAAAGGTGGATAAAGACTGGCGTAGTTCGGATAAGGAATTGCGCAACTTTGGTTATCAGTTGGATTAAGAAAATATTCATACGACTGTGATAGTCGCAAAAACAACACGTGAACTATGGGAAATTTAGTTGCAATTGTTGGACGCCCCAATGTGGGAAAGTCAACTTTATTTAATCGCTTGACAAAGACTCGTCAGGCAATCGTAAATGATGAAGCGGGTACAACCCGTGACAGACAATATGGCAAGTCGGAATGGCTGGGTCGTGAATTCTCAGTAGTTGATACCGGCGGTTGGGTTGTCAACTCAGATGATATATTTGAAGAAGAAATTCGTAAACAGGTATTGATGGCAGTTGACGAAGCTGATGTAATACTGTTTGTGGTGGATGTGATGAATGGTATTACTGATCTGGATATGCAAGTAGCAGCGATTTTGCGTCGTGCGAAAAGTCCGGTAATTATGGTGGCCAATAAAACAGACAATCATGACTTACAGTATAATGCTCCTGAATTTTATCGTTTGGGACTGGGTGATCCTTACTGTATTTCAGCTATGACCGGTAGTGGTACAGGAGACCTGATGGATCTTATTGTTAGTAAATTTAAGAAGGAGTCAGCTGAGATTCTG
Source organism: Bacteroides nordii WAL 11050 = JCM 12987 (assembly GCA_000613465.1). Classification (GTDB taxonomy): domain Bacteria; phylum Bacteroidota; class Bacteroidia; order Bacteroidales; family Bacteroidaceae; genus Bacteroides; species Bacteroides nordii. The sequence continues at coordinate 26,012 of BAJA01000052.1, read as the reverse complement.
GATGACGATATTCCTCGTTTTGCTGTAGTAGGCCGTCCGAATGCAGGAAAGTCGTCTATTGTTAACGCTTTTATTGGTGAAGAGCGTAATATTGTTACTGAAATAGCCGGTACGACTCGTGATTCAATCTATACTCGTTATAATAAGTTTGGTTTTGACTTTTATCTTGTCGATACAGCAGGTATTCGTAAGAAAAATAAGGTCAATGAAGATTTGGAATATTACTCGGTTGTACGTTCTATCCGTTCCATAGAAAATGCGGATGTATGTATTCTTATGGTTGATGCAACCCGTGGTATAGAGAGTCAGGATCTGAATATATTTTCTTTAATCCAGAAGAATCAGAAAGGACTTGTCGTTGTTGTGAATAAGTGGGATTTGGTAGAGGATAAAACAGCAAAAGTAATGAAAACGTTTGAAGAAGCTATCCGTACTCGTTTTGCTCCTTTTGTGGATTTTCCTATTATATTTGCTTCTGCATTGACCAAACAGCGTATTTTAAAAGTACTTGAAGAAGCACGTGCAGTTTATGAAAACAGGACTATAAAGATACCTACTGCGCGTCTGAATGAAGAATTGCTTCCATTGATAGAAGCTTATCCACCTCCTGCAATAAAAGGGAAATACATAAAGATTAAGTATATTACTCAATTGCCTAATACGCAGGTGCCCTCTTTTGTGTTTTTTGCTAATCTGCCGCAGTATATTAAAGAACCATATAAGCGATTCCTTGAGAACAAAATGCGTGAGAAGTGGAATCTGACCGGAACTCCTGTAAATATTTATATTCGTCAGAAATAATGTGAAATAAATAATGCAATATCTTCATTTTTCTAATGATAATATTTATATTTGTCAAAAATAGCAACAGACAATAAAATAGTATGGTAGAGAAAGCGGAGATTTTGCTGGTTGATGATCATGCATTAATCTTGGAGGGAATATGTCATATTCTTAAACGGCTTCCTGAAGTTGTGGTAGCAAATGCTGTAACAACTGGTGAGGAAGCTGTTGGATTAATAGCTGAACGTGATTATGATATTTATATTTTGGATGTTGGCCTTCCCGATGTATCTGGATTTGAATTGATAGATATGATTCGTGAGCTCAATGAAGATGCACGTATTATTGTAAATACGATGCATGAAGAAATATGGTATATTAACAGGCTTGTTCGGCAAGGAGTGAATTCTGTAATTTTAAAGGCCTCCGATTCAATTGAAGTAGAAAATGCAGTGAAGAGTGTGTTACGGGGTGAAGCCTATACTTGTCCACGGTTTGAGAGGATACGTAAGAAATTGGGACATACATCTTCACAGATACACCCTAAAGACGTACCTACTAAGCGTGAAATAGAAGTACTCCAGGCAGTGGCTGAGGGACTTTGTACGCATGAGATTGCTGGACGATTGAAGATCACGGAGAATACTGTTGAAACATTCCGTAGAAGGTTGATTCAGAAATTTAATGCAAAGAATGCTATCGATATGGTAGTAAAGGCTATGGCTCAAGGATGGATTCATATTGTGTAAATTGATTTTTTCTTTTGTCACGGTTTTCAGTGATGTTTCTGTATGAATTTTCGACTATCTTTGAAGCGGTAATTGAAATACTCTCTTTTAGAGTTTTATAAAGAAAAGGGACAGTCAATATGTCGTGATGATATATGTCAATTCTATTAACTGGTTTTTACAATTAAGAAGGGCGCATTCTGAAGTGAGTGCGCCCTTTCTTATACTGTGTACTGTGTTTAACCTTCTATGTTTTGTATTTCTACATCTTTCACTTTACGGAGTAAGTCGGAAGCGAAGATAAAATCGTTCAAACGTTTATTGGTCGATGTAAAAATGTCGTCTTTTGTACCTTCCCACTCTTTTGTACCTTCATAAATATAAATAATCTTCTCTCCAATACCCATAACGGAGTTCATGTCATGTGTATTGATGATGGTGGTCATATTATATTCGCGGGTAATGTCATGTATGAGATCGTCAATTACCAATGAGGTTTTGGGGTCAAGACCAGAGTTGGGCTCATCGCAAAACAGATACTGAGGATTTAGTGCAATAGCCCTTGCAATGGCTACACGTTTTTGCATACCTCCACTGATTTCTCCCGGATATTTATCTTTAGCTTCTGTCAGATTTACACGGTCCAAGCAAAACATTGCACGTTTGGTACGGTCCCGTACCGTATCATTGCTAAACATATTCAGCGGGAACATTACATTGTCCAATACAGACATGGAATCGAATAAAGCAGCACTCTGGAATATCATGCCCATTTCACGGCGGAGCATCTTTTTTTCTTTCTTTCCCATGGTCAGAAAGTTACGATGGTCGTATAATAACTCTCCTTTTTCCGGGACAAGCAAACCAACGATACATTTCATCAATACAGTCTTTCCCGAACCACTCTGACCAATAATCAGATTAGTCTTTCCATTTTCGAAGGTGGCATTGATATCTTTCAATACCGCTTTGTCCTCGAATGACTTATAGAGCCTTTTTACTTCAATCATCCCATTAAAAGTTTAGTTAATATCAAGTCGGCAAATAAGATTAGTACGCTACTGGAAACTACAGAGTCCGTAGATGCTTTTCCTACAGCTATCGAACCACCCTCTACCGTATAGCCGAAGAAAGAAGATACGCTGGCAATGATAAATGCAAAGAATAACGATTTTATAATACCGCACCACACAAACCATTCCACAAACATATATTGCAAACCATACTCTAAATTGGTAGCAGTCATAATGCCTCCAAACCAACAGGTGGCAAAGGCACCGATGATACCGGCAAAAATACTAAACGTTACCAGAATCGGAATGGTTGTCACCATTGCTGCTATTTTGGGAAGTATCAGGTAGTTAGCAGAGTTTACTCCCATTATTTCGAGGGCATCTATTTGCTGTGTTACACGCATTGTCCCTAATTCAGAGGCAATATTAGAACCCACTTTACCGGCCAGTATCAAACACATGATAGAGGAGGAGAATTCCAGTAACATGATTTCGCGGGTCACGTAACCCACTGTCCAACGAGGCATCCAGGGGCTTTCGATATTCAGCTTGATTTGTATGGTGATAACCGCTCCTATGAAAAATGAAATCAGCAGTACGATTCCAATAGAGTTCACCCCTAGTTGTTCTATCTCATTGAGATATTGACGGAAGAACATTCTCATACGTTCAGGCCGCGAGAAAGTGCGTCCCATCAGCACCATATATCTCCCAACCGTTCTTAATGCTTTGATCATAACTTCGTATATTTGTCTGCAAATGTACGTTTTTTCGGCTTATTTTTGCTACATTTGCCGCAAAATAACAAAGATATGGAAGAAAGCAAGATGGTACTTCGTACGGAGGACCTGGTAAAAAAGTACGGTAAGAGAACTGTGGTTAGCCATGTTTCCATTAATGTGAAGCAAGGTGAAATCGTAGGTTTGCTGGGACCGAACGGTGCTGGTAAGACTACCTCATTCTATATGACCGTAGGCCTGATTACTCCTAATGAGGGCCGTATCTTTCTCGATGATCTTGAAATAACAAAATATCCGGTGTATAAGCGTGCGCAAACCGGTATTGGTTATTTGGCACAGGAGGCTTCCGTATTTCGTCAGATGAGTGTGGAAGATAACATTGCTTCTGTGCTTGAAATGACAAACAAACCGAAAGAATATCAGAAAGAAAAGCTGGAGAGCCTGATTGCCGAGTTTCGTCTGCAGAAAGTGCGTAAGAATAAAGGAAATCAACTTTCGGGAGGAGAGCGCCGTCGTACGGAAATAGCCCGTTGTTTGGCTATTGACCCTAAGTTTATTATGCTTGATGAACCTTTTGCCGGAGTAGATCCTATTGCAGTAGAAGATATTCAGCAAATTGTCTGGAAACTAAAAGACAAGAATATCGGTATTCTTATTACTGACCATAATGTGCAGGAGACGTTGAGTATAACAGATCGTGCCTATCTTCTGTTTGAAGGAAAGATTCTTTTTCAGGGAACTCCAGAGGAACTTGCAGCGAATAAGATTGTTCGTGAAAAATACCTGAGTAACAGCTTTGTGCTTCGTCGTAAAGACTTCCAGTTAGAGAAAGATTAGTCTTTTTTATCCGGGAGGTACTTCAAATAAACCATATCTATACATTGTTCGCCGTTGTCTTCGAATATAGGTTCGGGATAGTTGTCAACGAAGAAGTTCCTGATAATGTGTGAATTAACAAAGCCGCATTTCCGGTAAAATGCCAATTGGTAGAATTCCCGTTCGGGTATACCGGTGCTTCCCGTACCAACAATGATTTCAGGAGTTCCCTGGAAATAATTGATAATAAAGGAGATCATATGGCTGGCATATCCTTTCCTTAAATGATCGGGATGGGTAACCAGATTTTTTATTTCTGCTGTGACCCCATCCGATACAACTACAACTGCGCATACAACCTCTTTTTTTACCTGCATAGTAAATAAATGTCCCTTGCTGAGATATTTCGTTATCATGTCCACTGAAGGATCTGCTATCAGCAGTAATTCGATGAAAGCTTCTTTGTTCTCAGTGATTTCTTCTATCACGATGTCTTGTGGATATTTCATATAGATAAATCTGTTAAAGAAAGAACCTTCCGACAACACTTAGTATATCGGAAGGCCATTTCATTTTTTCCTTTTGTTAGAATTTGGGTCTTGCCTCTTTAACCACCATTGTACGACCGTGGTATTCTGCGCCATTCAGTTCGGCGATAGCTTTTGAAGCAGCAGCATCGTCTTCCATTTCAATAAAAGCAAAACCTTTTGATCTGCCGGTTTCGCGATCCATAATAACTTTTACTGAAGATACTGTTCCGTAGTCTTCCATGACTTGTTGCAAATCTGCCTCCTTAACGCGGTAGTTAAGGTTTCCAACATAAATGTTCATAGTGAAAGTGATAAAAAATAAATAATGAAATAAAACTCTCGGGAAGATGATTGATAATAAAAAGATTAAAACGACAGAGAGTTTACAAATGCGTTTTTCAAACGAAGTAAAACCTTGTAATAGAAATCGAGAAACTAATATATCATCATTCCGTAACAAAGAAAAACATAAAAAATGAAAATACAATTATTTTTCTTGTGTTTTTGTTGTTAATGTGATGATATACTGTGCTTTTATTCGTCTTGTAGTATAAATTGGTGTATTTTAGAGGCCTTTTTTTCAATAACAAGGATTTATTGAAAATTAGTTCCGGATAGTTTATAAAACCACCTAAAGACCTGTTTTTATACAGATGTCTTTAGGTGGTTTCTCTTTTTTGTTAGATAAAGAGAGAGAGAATATTATTCGATTACAACTTTTGTTGTATAGGATACCTGGTCTTTTGTGATTTTTACAATGTATAATCCGGCAGAAGGTACCTGTATATTATCTATGTTATTTATAATTTCTTTCTGTAAACAGACTTTTCCACTGGCATCAAAGATACGAATATAAGTGTTAGCGGCATTTTCTACAGTCAATATTTCTTCGTTGGCATAAACAGTGAATGCTGTTTGTACTGCCATCTTTTCAATACCTGTACCTGTTTCCTTATCGAGTACAAAAAGGCATACGGTTTTACTATTGTTTTTGTAGGTTGCCGTCAGGTTGCATTGGGTTGTTTCATCCGGAAGTGTGATTGTAACCTCTTTGCCGTTGATTGCAGCTACTGTGGTATTGTCTGAAGTCCAGACTGTTTCATTGCTTCCGCCTACTTTAAAGCTTTTGCTTATTGTACTGAAATTATTGCCTGTGGCCAGATAAACCGGGGTTGCAGCAAGTTTGGCAGCATCGGTCTCAGCAAAATCTTTCAAGGTAGGATATTGTTCATTGGCAAATCTCCATGTATCGGCACTCATATCTTTAAGCGCTGTCCCGTTAGTAAGGTCAAGAGTTGATACTGCGGTTGCTCCTTCAGCAACTAAACCGTTTGTACACATTTGAGAGTCATAATAACAATTTTCCAGAACATCACTTGCAGCCATTGTACCTGCGATAGCTCCGGCTACACCCCGTGCTGTGACAATAACACTACCTACATTGATACAGTCTTTTAAGATGGCAGGTGCTGCTTTACTTCCTCCGGTTCTGCCTATGATACCTCCGGCTACCGATTTAGTATTTCCTGTAGCAGCGTCTACAAATAAGTGGGCTACTACCCCATAATTGATACAATCGGAAACCGGTTTTGAGGTATACCCCAGGATACCTCCGGCCTGTGTTGGGTTAGTTCCTGTTCCATCAACAAGCACGTAACCGAAGTTATAACACTTATTGATACTCAAAGCTGAGTTATTCCCCATGATACCACCTACGTTTCCGCGGGTTGAATTGATCTTACCTGCATTATAGCAGTTGTATATTTTACCATCATTAGCTCCGTATTCGGAACCTCCTGCAATGCCACCAACACCTGTTATACCAAAAATTGCGGCGTAGTTACTGCAATTATAAACAACTCCTCCAAGCTGGCCAACAATCCCTCCGATTGACATTGAGCCGTTGATATAGGAACCTGCCCCGAGCGTCAGATCTTTTATAGTCCCGTTTATACCTACATAGCTGAATAATCCGGCGGCACTTGTTGTTTCAGTAGAATAATAAAAATTGTCGATTACTTTTTTATTTCCGTCGAATGTTCCCTGGAATGGATTGTCTTTAGCGCCTACAGGTATTGAAGGGGTAGATTTATTTCCCTGCATATCCAAATCGTTGATCAGTTTGAAGTACTTGCCTTCATAAGTTTCACCTCCTGCAACCATTGTTGCAAAGTAGCTGAATTGTTTAGCTGTTTTAATTTGATACGGATTACCTTCTGAACCGTCACCTCCTAAATCGGCTGTAATACTCAAAGGATAACTATAATTCATGTCCCCCAAAGAAGCTGTTAGTGTACCAGATACCAACTCGTCTGTCGGACGTTTTAAAAGAGTTACCTGATTATTCTCTATTTTCAGATATTCGGTATTATCTACTTTCCAGCTTAATGAATTTCCTGTAGGTATGCTGATAGAGTGTGCCAAATAGTCTAATCTATCAAATTCACTGCCATCAGCATTAGAGTAACAAATAACCGGTGAAGCTGTGAGTATCGCATTAGGGATTGTCTCCATTCCTTTCAGGCGTGGATACATACCTTCTTCATAAATCCAGTCTTCTGCTCCAAGTGCTTCTTTCAAGGTTTCCCCGATCATATCTTTTGTTAATGTTCCTTCACCCGGCCCTCCGGCAGAACGATGCATTTGTTTGTCATAAAAGCAAGATTTGATACTAGCAACCAGACCGCTTCCCGGATCAGGGGTAATCATACCTGCCTTATAGTCACTTTGTCCGCCAGCTATGGTGTAGCATGATTCTAACTTGCTGCTTCCTGCATAGCTTCCTACTATTCCTCCTACATATGCATAGTTGTTTCCTTTGCAGGGCATTGTATTATAGCATTTCTGCACTATCGCCGAATAGCAACGTCCTACAACACCACCCACATAAGAAGAAGTGGCACTCTGTATGCTCTCTACTTTTCCGAAGTTGACACTTTTCTCTATAACGGCATTACTGGCAATAAATCCTGCAATACCGCCTACACCAGCTTCTGTCTCGTAGTCGTACCCCATTTCGCTACCACCGGAAATTGATATACTCCCCATATTGTAACATTGACTGAGAGAACCTGCATTATTAAAGGCTCCTGTAATTCCTCCCACGTGTTTCACGCCAAATATCTCTCCGGTATTGTAACAGTTCGTGATGTTTCCGCATGTATTCAGGGAATACTCCTTGTCCATGCCTCCGACGATACCTCCGATCCACCAACCACCGGACGCTTTTCCGGAGAAATTACAATTTTCAATATTCCCGCCTATATTGTTGCCTGCAATGCCTCCAACGTATTTACTTCCCTGAATCGTTGAGCTTTTAACGATACAATTACTTATTTTTCCTTTATTGTATCCGCAAATTCCTGCCACATAATAAGCCTCTTCACTTCCTACAGATACAATACGTGCAGAAGCTAATGTCAGATTTTTAATGACAGCACTAAGATCTGTACCTCCGAAAAGTCCTGCACCGTTTTGCCCACTTGGGAAAACAATCAGATTACTAATCGTCTTATTATTTCCGTCGAAACTCCCCTTGAATGGAATTGATTTACTCCCAATTGAAAATTGAGTACCTTCCAGCTCGATATCGTTAGCAAGTTGGAAGTAAGTATCTGCAAACTGGTTGTCCTTAGTGATGGCATCTGCCATATCTTCCAGATCCTGAGCAGTCTTGATCAGATAAGGTTCGGTTTCCGTCCCTTTACCACCGCTGAATCCTGCTGCCTGAGACTTTAACGAAAAAGTCAGACTGCATAGCAGAATCGCAAAAAAGTAATACTTTCCCATAATACAAATTTTTTAATGAATACTATATATAAATTGAAATACACGTTATTGCTTTATCATAACTATGTCTATAGCCCGATCCAATCCTCCGGCGTAACTGCCACTCGAAGGCTCTTTGGTAGAGAATCCCGCGAAATATAATCCTATGACCTTGTTGCCGGGGAATGTGCCATTGTCTTTGAATGACAGTCTTACCTTTCCATCACGTATTTCCGGGATAGCCATGTACTGGCTGCTTTTATCCCATGTGATATTGTCATTATCGGCCAATACACAATTATATACAAACAAAGGTGTTGAAGTACCCAAATACTGCCCGGCAGCGATAATTAGTTTTCCGTTATCATAGTCTACAACGAACTGCGCACCAGACATCGGACCATCAATCATCACATACTTATCAGGTTGATATTTTAATAATTGAGCTGTATGCGATACCGTTTTATTGGTTTTATCTATATAGCTGATGTCATATTTTCCCTGAAAATCTTTATAGATGGTTTGGCAGAAAGAATAAGTTTGTTGTGTTTTTCCACATCTGATAGTGACCGGGATGATTTTTTCGGTCAATGTTCCTTCTTCGTACGGAATGGAAGTGAAAATAACGGAATCGCCTTCGACTTTATGCGATAACCATTTAGAATCGTATTTTATTTCGTATGGTAAGTTGCTTTTCAGATAATATGCTTTTCGCTCTCCTGTTGTAGAGAAATTATAGAAAGCTGGAAAGTTGGTGGAGAAAATAGCTCCTAACTGTGTGACGGGGACAACTGTACTTTCTGTTCCCATACAGATTTCTATCAAAGCATTTCTTCCGGTAATATCTTCATTGGCAGAGATTGTCAGGAGTACTTTATTTCCCGATAGAACAGGGGCACACCACTCTTCTGTAGAAGTCACCACATAGTCTCCTACCACCGATAATTCAATCTCACCCGTTCCTCCGATAGCAGGTAGGCTGGTACTGGCACTGATCACTTTAAAAGTAGGGGAGGAATTCTCCTCTTCATTGTCATTGCATCCTATGTTTAGTATGCAAAGCATAAATAAGCATAGATAAAAATATTTTTTCATAACTCTTTATTTAGCTGAGACGGTGAACCACACCTCTTCTGGTTTATCAATACTTGTGAATTTAATTTTTGTCGGATATTTGGGATTATCAGCTTCCATGATATAAGGACTATAGTTTGTAATAATACTGACAAACTCCTGATATCCACCTGTCCAAAATGCACCTCCGTTGATATAGCCTTTATTTGTAAAGTCAAGTTCTATTTCATTTTCCGTATTCTTTACCGTAAGGAAATCGAATGAATAATAGCTCCACCAGGCGATAGAAGAGTTGTCTACCCGGGTGGCGCCGGTTACTACGGCATAAGTGCTTTCATCTTTGTAGTATCCCAGATATATGAAAGATAATCCGGTAGTAGCTTCTGCGAAGTTGGTAGCAAGCTGGCGATCTGTATATTTCCAATAAGTCAGAACGAAATCACTCATTTCGTCCGGAGAAAAATACCAGGAAGCCTTTGATTGGGCAAAGAATTTATTCACTTTCATTAGTTCAAAACTAATTTGGGCATTTCCATTGTCTGTGCTTAATATATCTTGTTCAACCGAATATTGCATACTTTCAATAGAGTTTCCTGAGATAGTGACCGGTTGATAGAAGCGGATGCCTGTGTCTGTGTAGATATAGGGTACTTCTGTAGAAATAGTTTTTCCCCCATCTTCATAATTTAGAGTGAAAGTGCGGTTGGCACCTTTTTCTATGGAAACTTCCTCTCCATTGACATTCATTTTATAAATAGGAGCTATCGCATTCTTTTTTGTGTATTCTACTTTATCCATGTACTCTTTGGCAGGTACAGTCAGTTTGTTCATTACGATTTTGTTTCCGGTCTTTTTGCCTTGTAATATGATTTGGGTATCGGTTTTACTCATTAATATAAATTCGTAATCTCCTTCCAACCCCTGATAGAGATCAGAATATGGAGTAGAGAAATAGTGTAACAATGAATTATAAGTATCAAAAGTAAGTACAGGACCGTTATCTGATATTAAACGCCACAGACTGCTCTCTTCTTTTCCGGGAGATAAATCCATTCTGACTTTTACTTCTGAACTGGTGAACTGGAGCGTGTACATATATCCTCCGTAAGCCTGTGATCCTTGCGGGTAGTATTCCATAGACCATCCGTATTCGGAACTCACCAATGCTTCCTGATATTCCCTTAATGCCTGTGCGATTCTTTCGGCGGCCGGGCTGTCGAAGATATCTTCATTATCTTTAAAGCAGGAGCCTAATAGAAGCGGCAATAATAATATGATTACTATTTTTTTCATTTTTGTTCTGTTTAAAAGTTTTCCAGATCGAGTTTGTCTATCTCAGAAGAGCGGCGTTGTACGATGTCTCTAAGCTGGTTTAGGTCGATGTTCCAGCTGTCTTTCATATAGTTGTATACAACTTCAAATTTCTGTTTTATAATTTCAGCTCCGGCTGTTCCGGCTCCAGTCAACATGGCGTCCCATTGTTTGGAAGATTGAGTCAGATAGATACATACATTTTCGGCAAAATCCTCGTTGGCCTCTTTACTGGCATATTGGCTGACAAAACCGGCTTTTTGTGCATCTGCATCACTACTCCAATAATCATTCCAGGCATCGCCCACATACGACGTACCGGATATTAACTGAAAGTCGCTCGTGTACTCTTTGGTCTGAGTAAAGATATGCGTAAATTCATGGTGAATGGTTTTAAAATACCATTCGTTAAGTAGGTTGATATTGGTCGGATCAATGTAGTTAGCTCCGTATAAAGTGATTTTCATCCCTCCTTCGGCAGTACCCAGTTCGAATGTTCCGTTGTTGCGAAAAGCAAAACTGCCTATGATATGAATTACTTTGGGAAAATAGTTTCGGATGTAATCCGGACCAGCCAGTTCATCATAGGCTTCAATACAAAGATGTTTGATGAGCTTGGCCAATTGTACTGACTTTTTCATTTCTGCGGGAACCAATGTATAGTCCATATCCGATTCAATATCTTCCATCCGGTATTTGAACTCGATGTTGTAAGGATATATATAGTTGTTTAACAACCATCCGTCAAATTCGTTTTGTTCACCGGTTTCTACGGTAATAATACTATGGTTCTTGTCCGGTTCGTCATCAGTGCAGGCTATGAAGCCTACTATGACAGGAATCAGGAATATCCATTTACTTTTCATATTCTCAGGTTTTTATTTTTGTTGTAACGAATGTGTTTATCTCGGGTTGGCCGGAAGCCCGGCATTGATGACTTCCTGTGGAAGCTGTATGGCACAGCGTGGGTCACGGGGAAGCAATTGGTCTGCTATGGTGACATCTTTCCCGTTGGCACTGACTACACGGCGGTCTACCTCTATGCCATATCGTTTGATGTCGAACCAGCGCAATCCTTCATGAATTGTTTGTATCCGGCGGACGAACAGTAAGAATTGGATGAAACTTTCCTGCTTCCCACTTTTGACAGTGAATCCGGGATTCAATTTTTTCTTTAGTGTTGGTGCATTCGGTTCATAATAAGGAATAGGATTGATAAATTTCTCTACATCCTCTTCTTTTAGTACATAAGCACTTTTTGTATTGGCTTTGATCCAGATATTGAAGTCTCTGACAGCTTCCTGATATTTCTCTTTCATGATATATGCTTCCGTTCTTGCCAGTAAAGTCTCTTCTGCACTGAAGGCTGTGTATACGGTGTGTGGATAGCCTATCATTGCAACGGGATCGAGGTATTCAAACAAGAATGGTAACTTCATTGTCAGAGTCTTATCAAGATTGGTTCCTTGGTATATGAATGGGAGGACATGATAGTTGGTATATCTTCCCCATGGTCCGTCGGCCTTTAATGTTTCATATTCGGCGATGAGGCTCCGTGCGTAATACGCGACATGTTAAAGTAAGGGCCAAAGTATCTTCCTGCCTGTGATAGTGAAGTCATTAACATCAGATTACAGTTATATTCCGGTTTGATATAGTCTTTGGTATATACATCTTCGTCTCTTGTCATTTTGGCGCGTGCTCCATATTCCTCATCATAACTGCGGGGTTGGAGGTTAGTACTTTATCTGCATATTCTATCACTTTGTCCCATCGTCCGGCATATAAGTTGAAACGTGTGGCAAATGCATAGGCAGCCTTGGTGTTGAAGTGATATTTGGGTACACTGTACGCGTCTTTGATCATGGGGAGTGCTTCTTCTATATCCTTGTTGATTTCTTTATAGACACTATCCACTGTGATACGGTCATATTCTACTATCAGCTGGGTTTCCGGTACCTTCACATAAGGTATACCCATGTCTTTGGTTGCATACTTTTCAGTGTAGTGCTGGCAGAAAATATTGACCAGTATGAAGTGTGCATATGCCCTACATAACAGGGCTTCTGCCTTGAATGGTTTCAGACTGGCAGGAGTTCCCAGCTCTTCTATGGCTTCCAGCGCCTGATTGGCTGCGGAGATTGATTTATATGACCGGCTCCACAAGGCATACGGATCTTCTTGTCCGTTCGTTTCTGTAACATCTTTCCAGTATGCCATTTGCTCAATGAATAAATAGGTATAGGGATTACTGGGGCCATAGTCGTCTACGTTGTCGGAAGAGTACTCCCCTAAGAACATGGCTGAGGCTTCGGGATAGGCTGAAGTTATCAGCGCTTTTACATTTGCTTCTGTGTTGACCTCTGTACGGTTGTCCGGAACCTCACTCAAGAAGTCATCGCACGAAGCTAAGATGCTTCCTGACAGTAAGATGATAACCGGAATATATTTATATATATGTGTCATATTGATTTTATTTAGTGGTTATTGTTACATTCCAAGTCTTAATGTCAAAGTGAACTGCCGTGGCACTGGGGTTGCTACACCACCTGAATTGAAGAATTCCGGATCTTGCCCGTTCAGTTTCTTATCGGCATATATCAAAAAGAGGTTCGTACATTGTAGTTTCAATGACAGGCTGTTCAGTTTCCAGTTGGCTATCAATGCTTTGGGGAAATCATAAGACAAGCCTATTTCTTTCATTCGGATAAATCCGCCGTCAGCAATGCGCATGTCAGAATAGTTGTAGCATTGTAGGCCCGGCTTAAATAAGGATCCAGTCTGTTTTGGCGCGTACTGGCTATTACGGGTATATTAGTAAACTTTTCGTCTCCCGGCACCACCCAGCGGTTTTTGAATTCTTTTGGAGTGGCGGTGAGGTCCGAATAACTGGAACTGAAAACATTGTCCAGGCGCACCACGTTGCCGAATGAATAGGTGATGAATAAGTTTAGTTTAAACCCTTTATAGCCGAATGTATTCCCGAAACTACCCAGATCTGTTGGGTCGGCAGCTCCCGAATATTTCAGGAAATCAAGTTTTTTACTTTCCTGAAAGTTGATATCTGTTGTTGTAATCTGTCCGTCCTGATTGAGGAAGGTAGGTATACCATCTTTGTTTAATCCCTGAAATGGAATAGAGAAGATAGAACGTACCGGATAGCCTTCTCTGGCAAAACCATAACCGGATACCAGCCCCATCAGTGTCTTGTTTGATTTTAGTTTGGTAATCTCGTTATGGGTATGCGAATAGATGAAGTCGGTAGTCCAGCTAAAATCTTTAGTCTGGATGTTTCTTGTTGACAGAGTGAACTCTACACCATTGGATTTCATCTCGGCGATATTACCCATTTTCAAAATCTCACCTCCGGCTCCCTGGGTACTTACCGGTCCTATGAGGTCATAGTTGTTACGCTGATACCAGTCTACTGCAACACTGATACGATTGTCTAGCAATCCTACATCAACTCCTATGTTCAGCTCATGTTTTTTTTCATAAGTCAGATCAGAGTTTCCAAGATCCACTACCTGCAATCCCATTTCACCTGTAGAAGCTGTTGGTCTCCAGGGCTTATAAGCGGATAAGATGGCTGTAGAGTTTGTTACACTTTCGGGACCACGGTCTGCCGTCAAACTATAAGATGCTTTAAGCGATAAATGAGATAGAGCCGGTTCCCAATCTTTGAAAAACTCTTCCTCATGGATATTCCATGCACCCGATATATTCCACGTTGGTAACCAACGGGACGAATGTGTTTTTCCTAATGTATTGGAACCTTCGTAGCGAATCGTACCATTGAGGGTATATATTCCTTTATAAGAATAGGTTGCATTGGCGAAGAAGGCAATGTTGCGTACCCTTCCCTTTGCGATAGAATAGTAATCAGTGCCTTCTTCGGCCCCTTTCTTAAATACCTGATAAGCATAGAACGGTACTTCACCCATTGAGTACTGAAGCCCCCATCCGCGTATCCACTTTCTTTGCCGGTCAATATAGTTTGATTCCATACCGCCAAACAAGTTCACGATATGTTTCTCTTTGAATACATTATTATAAGAGATTGTACCGCGAAAATCATATCCTAACATGCGGAAGTCCGAACACTCGTAAATGCCACCTTCCGGGAGTATGCTGATAGGCAGTGCATATGGATTGTCCGGATCACGGTATAAATGAGGGTTTTGGTCTCTGATGCTGGAAGTGGGCATGGCCCGGTAGGCCATTGCCTGATTGGAAAAGTCAGTAATGATATGTTCCTGTGATGTTGATGAATATTTCATGGCACCTAATGCGGTGACTTCCAGGTTGGGCAGTATTTTCCATTTCAATTCCCCCTGTACTTTCAGGTCGGATGCGTTGATATCCATGTAATTATTCTCCAGTTCATGGAAAATATTGAAAGGAGCATAATTACGGGTATAGTACTCTGTGGCACTGATGGCCCGCGAACTGTTCAGGGCATAACTGTAAGGGTTGATATCAAAATCACGTTTTACTTCTCCCGAAACGGGATCGGTACTTTGTGACAATGTGCCTGGTGCTTTTTGCTTTCGGTACGAACCACTTGAAATAAGATTCAGGCTCAGGTTTGTCAGAATGTTGTAAGTGGCATTCAGGTTGGCTGTATAGCGGTTTACCTTGCTGTCTTTAGTCCATCCCGGATCTACCAGCGCACTCAATGATGCATAATAAGAGGTCTTGTCGTTACCGGAGGAGATACTGACGGAATGATTGTGCATCACATTGGTATTGAATAACAAATCGAACCAGTTGGTATTTCTCATTTCTGCATCGCGCAGGTAATTGGCACGGGACAGCGGTGTGTTTAATAAACCGAATTGTTGGGTAACGGGGTCGTACGTATGTAGTAGTTCGTACATCTTTCCATAGACTCCACTTTCACTGGCATTAGATAATTCGGAGAAGTTCAACCACCCTTTCTTCTGCATCTCCTGATAGACAGACATCTGATCTTGTGAATTCATTATGTTGAACTGTGAGTAGTCCGGTTTTAATCTCATCGTGTATTCACCTGTATAACTAACCCGGCTACTGCCTGCTTTCCCTTTCTTGGTAGTGATCACAATTACTCCCGACATGGCTCGTGCCCCATAAATAGAGGTGGCAGAACCGTCCTTTAATATCTGAAAGCTTTCGATGTCATCAGCATTCAGGCCTGATATAGCCGAACTGATCAACGTGGTGGCATCTCCTGAGGATAGCTGGTCGGCATCTACTTCTACTACATCCTCCATGATGACCCCGTCTACTACCCATAAAGGCTTGGAACTACCATAAATAGAAGTAGCACCACGAACACGAATTTTAGGCGCCGTACCAAAGGTACCCGATACATTTTGCACAGATACACCTGCGGAACGTCCTTCCAATGAACGACTTATATCTGGTACACCATCCAGTTTAACATTCGAGGCACTGAGCTGGTCGGTAGCTCCTGTGAATAGCCGTTTGTCCATTTTCTGTACACCCGTTACGACTACTTCATTCAGTGTCTGTACATCTGAAGCCAATGTCACTTTTAATGGGATGCCTCTTTTGACGGCTACTTCTTTATCTTTCATTCCGACATAAGAAACGATCAGTGTTTGTGCGTTTTGAGGGATATCTTTCAACGTAAAACGTCCGTCTATGTCGGCAATTGTCCCCATTGTGGTACCTTTTACTTTGATAGATGCCCCTACAACAGGTTCGTTGTCTTCTTCGAATAGAACGATTCCGGTTATAATATTACTTTCCTGTGCAGGAGCCTGTACCGGGGCCATCTTGTAGATCTGTATTACTTTATTTTTAACTTCATACTGTAGTTGCTGGCCGGTAAGAATAATGTCCAGCATCTCATTGATCGTTTTATCCTGCGCCTCCACGCTGATTTTCTTTTCTAACTCCATTTCAGAAGAGCTGCACCACAGGGAGTAAGATGTAAGTGTCTTCAGCTTTTTAAGGGCTTCTTTTACCGTAACATTGTGCATACTCATTGAGACCCTTTGTTCCTGTGCAAAGGCTCCGATGCTACAACATAAAAGCATGATTAATAATAGTTTTCTCATATCATCCGTTTAAAATGTTTATGGACTAATTTACACGATTTCTTATTTCATTTTTTTTCATTATCTGAATAGTATCTCCTTTTATGGTGTAATAGAGGCTGTTTTTCTCCGCTATGATTTTCAATATGTCAGTGATTGTTTCTTCATTGCAGAAGTCACCGTAGAAGTGTTTCTCCCTTAGAGTTTTGTCTTCTATCACAATATGTACATTGAAAGCTCTTTCCAGGTCTTTTACAATCTGACTGAGTGGTTCTTCATCAAAAAACAGTATATTCCGGGCTGCTGCTTTGGGGAGGCAGGTTGCTGCAGGAGCCTTTGCATTGTCGGTGGGGGATAATGCTGCACTTTTGGAGTGGGAGGTGGTCCACATTACATAGTTAGATGCAATAACATTGCGTACTTGTGTCCGTTCGCTTTTTTGATTGATGACTGCCTGTTGGTTAGGTTTCAATAAAATATTGGCTTTTGAATTTTTGTTGTTTTCAACAGCCAGACTTCCTTCTACCAGTGTAATTTTGGCTTTCTCATCTTCTGGATAGGCTTTCATGTTAAATTTGGTTCCTAATACATGAATGGCAATTTTTCCAGAACTTACTCTGAAAGGGAGTTCCTTGTTTTTGCTGACCTCAAAGTAGGCTTCTCCTTTTAAAGTCACATTTCTGTTACTTCGCCCGAAACTTCCGGGATATTCAAGTTTACTTCCCGAATTGAGCCATACCTGTGTACCATCCGGCAGGGTGACCAATGATTTTGAACCATAGGCTATTTCTATACTTTGCATAGAGTTATCCCATGAATTTTCGCCGGTTGATTTTAATAAATATCCCACTCCGAATGTCAGTAATACAATCGCTACATAGCCTATCCAGGCGATAGAGTGTTTTCGGCTTATGGTATATTCTTTTTGTCTGGTGATTTTATATATGCGGTTGTAAGCCGGGATTACCCGGGCTGTGAAATGCTTTTCTTTTTGCTTGATCCGGAAAAGTTTTAGTGTGGCATAATAACAGGTATAAGTACGCTGGTTGTTTGCATTGTTATTATACCACGCTTGTAGTTCCTGCTCTTCATTAGGAGTGAGGGCTCCATTAAATTGCTTTTTAATTAATTTGAAAATATTATCCATAAATTCTCTATTAATTGTTTGTTGATTGTATAAAGACGTAATAGAGAATAAAAGGGGTAGTGAGAAAATGAAATATTTTTCTACTAAAATGATTTATTTTAATAGAAAAAAGAAGTTAGTGCTTTTAATTTTTTACTGAAAGTTAAGTAAAAAGAAAGAGTTGCAATGCCAGGATGCATAAAATATAATCGGTGAGATCTTCACGAAGAGCATTTAACGCGTTTTTTATGTGATATTTGACTGTATTTACAGAAATGCCTAATTCTGCGGCAATTTCCTGATGGCTTTTGCCTTCATAGCGGCTGAGGATGAATACTTTCCGGCATTCTTCGGATAATCCGTTGATAATTTGCTGTATTTGTTCTTCTAATTCCTGAGATACCAATTGCTCAAAAACATCCTCGTCCGGTGCAAAGCAGTTTTGATATTTTTTGTCTGTGATGTCTACTGAATGAAAAGAATGGTCAGCTCGTATAAAGTCGATAGCCTGATTCCGAACAGCTCTCATTAAATATCCCCTGATGGACTTTGTTACAGCTATTTGCTTTCGTTTTTCCCATAATGCGAACATCACGTCTTCTACGATACTTTGGCATATGTATTCATCATGGACATATTCATAAGCAACGGCACACAAAAATGCATAATGTTGTTTGAAAATAATCTCGTATGCTTTATGATTACTATTCTGAAGTTTCGATATCAGCTCACGTTCGTCCATGCCGTTAAGTAACTATTTTCTTGCAAAAGTAGTTATTTTGTCGATATATCCTATAAAATCTAATAATAGTGATTGTTTTTTTAGAATATTCCGTTTGTAGTTGTTCTGTTTCTCTTTTGCTGACATTGTTTTTATTTGTGATTGTTTGTAAGTTGTTGATTATCAATTGATGTAAGGATGTACATTCTTGTAGTGTGAAAGTGTACATTTTTGTATGACAGGATTGTACACTTTTGTGGTACTAATGTGTACAACCTTGTCCTATTAAAGTAATAAGAAGATAATTTTATTATTTATTTTGGTCTCTTTTTATTACAAATAATGCAAGACCTTTATTTTGAAGTTTATGTCCTTTGTAATCTTTTAGAAATAACCTGTCGGCTTCTCTACGAGAAACGCCTCGTTTGTCGTAGAGAAACGGTCCGATCTTCGTAGAGTTTCGAAGCGTTTCTCGTAGAGAAAAAAATGTGTATATTTAATGTGTTGATATTTAGTATTTTAACAAGAGTTGGGTATGTCTTGTATTTTCTTAATGATACTATCTTTCTTTTTCTTCTTTTCTTTGTGTATTAGTTTTATAAATAGTTACAAAATTAAGTTCGGAAGTGGCTGTTGTTCTTGTGCTTAAAAATGGTAATACTTTGGGTGTTTTTTATCAATTTTGGTAGAAATATTTATGGGAAGTATGACAAACGATGTTTGGTTGAAATGTATGTTAACTCAGGCTTTCGAGAATAAAATGATGTGTAAGATAAAGAAAAACAGTTTTTTAATCTGTGTTTTATTGAATGATAATACTCAGTAGAACTTTGTGTGACTCTGTGGTGAGTTTAACTCATTTATTGATTCATATTAAAAAATCTTCAATGCGTTAGTTCTATAAATAATTCTTCCGCGTTTTTTTGATAATTGAAAGATTAGCACTAATTTTGCACCCTCATTTGAATATAGAATAAAGTATAAATCAAATAAATAATTGTCAGAATGAACGTTTCATTTCAAAACATTGACAAAGTAAGCGCATTGCTTACAGTAAAGCTGGAAAAGGCTGATTATCAGGAAAAAGTAGATAAATCTTTGAAGACATTCCGTCAAAAAGCTCAGATCCCGGGATTCCGTAAAGGGATGGTACCGATGAGCCTGGTGAAGAAAATGTATGGTAAATCAGTGGTTGCTGAGGAAGTAAATAAACTTCTTTCAGAAAAAGTATATGATTATATTAAGAGTAATAATATAAATATGCTGGGCGAACCAATGCCTAACGAAGAAAAGCAGCAGGTGATTGATTTCGATACAATGGAAGATTTTGAATTTGTATTTGATATTGCTTTGGCACCTGAATTTAAGGCGGAAGTAAGTAGCAGTGATAAGGTAGACTACTATACAATCGAAGTAACTGATGCAATGGTAGACAACCAGGTGAAAGCTTATACACAGCGTAATGGCAAATACGAACAGGTTGCTGCTTACGAAGATAACGATATGCTGAAAGGCCTGATTGCCGAACTCGATGAAAACGGTAATACTAAAGAAGGTGGTATTCAGGTAGAAGGTGCCGTATTGATGCCTTCTTATATGAAGAACGATGAGCAGAAAGCTATTTTTGCCAATGCAAAAGTAAACGATGTATTGGTGTTCAATCCGAATACTGCATATGACGGACATGCTGCTGAAATCGCATCGTTACTGAAGATTGAAAAAGAGGCTGCTGCTGAAGTGAAATCTGATTTCAGTTTCCAGGTGGAAGAAATTACTCGTTTTGTGTCTGGTGAATTAAATCAGGAAATCTTTGATCAGGTATTTGGCGAAGGCGTTGTGAAGACTGAAGAAGAATTCCGTGCTAAAATTAAGGAAAGCATTGCTGAACAGCTTGTTGCCGACAGTGATTATAAATTCCTGATTGACGCTCGTAAGATGTTGATGGAGAAGGTTGGTAAACTTGAATTCCCGGATGCATTGCTGAAACGTGTGATGTTGTTGAACAACAGAGAAAAAGGTGAAGAATTCGTAGCTGAAAACTATGACAAGAGTATTGAAGAACTGACTTGGCACCTGATTAAAGAACAGTTGGTGAAAGACAACGAAATCAAAGTTGAGCAGGAAGATGTAATCAAGATGGCTAAAGAGGCTACCAAAGGACAGTTTGCTCAGTATGGTATGATGACTGTGCCCGAGGATATTCTTGAAAACTACGCTCAGGAAATGTTGAAGAAAAAAGAAAATGTTGATGGTCTTGTAGGGCGCGTGGTTGAAGCTAAATTGGCTACAGCGCTGAAAGCTAAGGTAACGCTGAACAACAAGACTGTTCCGATGGAAGAATTTAACAAGATGTTCGAATAATATCCTTTTACAGGAAAGAACATAAAGTCACAGAAACACAGAGTTTTTATAAAATTATAACTCTGTGTTTTTTTGTGTCTCTGTGTTCTTTTTTGTTTCTTTGCAGTTACATATTAAAAAATAAGAAAGGAACATAAAAATGGACGATTTTAGAAAATACGCAACCAAGCATTTAGGAATGAACAGCTTGGCACTGGATGATGTGATTAAATCACAGGCTGGGTATTTGAATCCCTATATTCTTGAAGAAAGACAGCTCAATGTAACACAACTTGATGTGTTCTCACGTCTGATGATGGACCGCATTATCTTTCTTGGTACTCAGATAGACGATTATACAGCCAATACTTTGCAGGCTCAGTTGTTGTATCTGGATTCAGTGGATCCGGGTAAAGATATCTCTATCTATATTAATTCTCCGGGAGGGTCAGTGTATGCCGGATTGGGCATCTATGATACAATGCAATTCATTTCCAGTGATGTGGCTACTATTTGTACAGGTATGGCTGCTTCTATGGCTGCTGTTCTGTTGGTAGCGGGTACAGAAGGTAAGCGTTCTGCTTTAAAGCATTCCCGCGTAATGATTCACCAGCCGATGGGAGGGGCGCAAGGACAGGCTTCGGATATCGAAATCACTGCCCGCGAAATAATGAAGTTAAAGAAAGAACTCTATACTATTATTGCAGACCATTCTCATACAGACTTTGAAAAGGTGTGGGCGGATTCTGACCGTGATTATTGGATGACAGCAGAAGAAGCCAAGGAATATGGTATGGTAGATGAAGTGTTGATTAAAAAATAAAAATGGCTGAATCAAAAAATAATAAAAAGAGATGTAGTTTTTGCGGCCGTACAGAGAATGAAGTCGGCTTCCTGATAACAGGAATGAACGGTTATATCTGCGATAGTTGTGCCACCCAGGCTTATGAGATAACTCAGGAAGCGCTGGGAGTTGACAAAAAGGGCGCAGAAACTACAAAACTGAATCTGAAAGAACTGCCTAAACCGGTAGAAATCAAAAAGTTTCTAGATCAGTATATTATCGGGCAGGACGATGCGAAACGATTTCTGTCCGTGTCGGTGTACAATCACTACAAGCGTCTTTTACAGAAAGACACGGGAGATGATGTGGAGATTGAAAAGTCGAACATCATTATGGTGGGAAGTACCGGAACTGGAAAAACTCTATTGGCACGTACAATTGCGAAGCTGTTACATGTGCCGTTTACTATTGTAGATGCTACAGTGCTTACTGAGGCTGGTTATGTAGGAGAAGACATCGAGAGTATTCTCACCCGCCTGCTCCAGGTGGCCGATTATAATGTACCCGAGGCAGAACAGGGAATTGTATTTATAGACGAAATAGATAAGATTGCCCGCAAAGGTGATAACCCTTCTATTACCCGTGATGTCAGTGGTGAAGGTGTACAGCAGGGGTTACTCAAACTATTGGAAGGATCTGTTGTAAATGTGCCGCCTCAGGGTGGCCGTAAACATCCGGATCAGAAAATGATTCCCGTGAACACCAAAAATATTCTGTTTATTTGTGGTGGCGCTTTCGATGGTATCGAAAAGAAGATAGCACAGCGCCTGAACACCCATGTGGTGGGCTATAGCGCTTCACGTAAGACAGCTACGATTGATAAAAGCAATATGATGCAGTATATTGCGCCGCAAGACCTGAAATCATTCGGATTGATACCCGAAATTATCGGTCGTTTGCCGGTGCTTACTTATCTGAATCCGTTGGATCGTGATGCACTTCGTGCGATACTGACAGAACCGAAAAACTCCATTATCCGTCAATATGTGAAGTTATTTGAGATGGATGGAGTCAAACTGACGTTCCAGGATGAGGTGTTTGAGTACATCGTAGATAAAGCAGTTGAATATAAGCTCGGAGCACGCGGATTGCGTTCCATTGTAGAGACAATCATGATGGATGTCATGTTTGAAATCCCTTCGGAAAATAAAAAAGAGTACGAAGTAACATTGGATTATGCGAAACTGCAGCTGGAAAAAGCAAATATAGCAAGATTGCAAACTGCTTAAAATCAAAAGGTAAGAAGTATCGGATGGTTCGTTTCTGTTTTTTATTGAAAAATATTAGTCGAATTATGCTTGATATTTAAGAAGTTGTTTATAACTTTGTTAGAGCTCTTTTACAGAAAGAGTTTTTAAAGTTAAACCATGAACTGAATAAAACAACCTATTTAAGATGGCAGGGAAGATTAATTTGACAGACCAACTGAAACAGTATTTCGGATTTGATAAATTCAAAGGAAATCAGGAAGCGATCATTCAGAACTTGCTTAATGGTGGCGATACTTTTGTGTTGATGCTACCGGTGGCGGCAAATCTTTATGCTATCAGTTGCCTTCTCTTTTGATGGAGGGTACGGGAATTGTTATTTCTCCATTGATTGCATTGATGAAGAATCAAGTGGATGCAATGCGTAACTTCAGTGAAGAAGATGGCATAGCCCATTTTATTAATTCTTCATTAAATAAAGGTGCGATAGACCAGGTGAAGTCTGATATTCTTGCCGGAAAGACAAAGTTGCTGTATGTGGCTCCTGAGTCATTGACGAAGGAAGAGAACGTGGAGTTTTTGCGGTCGGTAAAAATCTCGTTTTACGCAGTAGATGAGGCTCACTGTATTTCGGAATGGGGACATGATTTCCGTCCGGAATATCGAAGAATACGTCCTATTATTAATGAGATAGGCAAAGCGCCACTTATTGCGCTTACAGCAACTGCAACACCCAAAGTGCAACACGACATTCAGAAGAATCTGGGAATGGTAGACGCACAAGTCTTTAAATCGTCGTTTAATCGGCCGAACTTATATTATGAGGTACGTCCGAAAACTACAAATATAGATAGAGATATCATTAAGTTTATCCGAAATAATCCGGAAAAGTCAGGTATTATCTACTGTCTGAGCCGGAAGAAAGTGGAAGAACTTGCTGAAATTCTTCAGGCGAATGGTATTAACGCACGAGCTTATCATGCAGGTATGGATTCGGCTACAAGGACTCAAAATCAGGATGACTTCCTGATGGAAAAAATTGATGTGATTGTGGCAACCATTGCTTTTGGTATGGGGATCGATAAACCGGATGTCAGGTATGTGATGCATTATGATATACCAAAGAGTCTGGAAGGTTACTATCAGGAGACAGGGCGTGCCGGCAGAGATGGCGGTGAGGGCAAGTGCATTACCTTTTATACAAATAAAGACCTGCAGAAACTGGAGAAGTTTATGCAAGGCAAACCTGTGGCAGAACAGGAAATAGGCAAGCAGCTTCTGCTGGAAACTGCTGCGTATGCCGAATCTTCCGTTTGTCGCCGTAAGACTTTATTACATTACTTTGGCGAAGAGTATACGGAAGATAATTGTGGAAATTGTGACAACTGTTTAAACCCTAAAAAACAAGTGGAGGCTCAAGAATTATTGTGTGCTGTGATTGAAGCGGTCATAGCGGTAAAAGAAAACTTTAAGGCAGACTATATAATAGATATTTTACAAGGAAGAGAAACTTCTGAAATACAAGCACATTTACATGAAGATCTGGAAGTATTCGGATCGGGTATGGGCGAAGAAGATAAAACCTGGAACGCTGTTATTCGTCAGGCATTGATTGCCGGTTATCTAAGTAAAGACGTTGAGAATTATGGCCTGTTGAAAGTGACAGAGGAAGGACATAAGTTTCTGAAGAAACCTAAATCGTTTAAAATTACAGAAGATAATGATTTTGAAGAGGTAGAAGAAGAAACTCCGGCCAGAGGTGGTGGTTCTTGTGCTGTGGATCCGGCACTTTACTCTATGCTTAAAGACTTGCGGAAGAAACTTTCTAAAAAACTGGAAGTTCCCCCTTATGTTATTTTCCAGGATCCTTCTTTGGAAGCGATGGCAACCATTTATCCGGTGACGCTTGATGAACTCCAGAATATTCCGGGAGTTGGAGCTGGAAAAGCGAAACGTTATGGTGAGGAGTTCTGCAAACTGATTAAGCGTCATTGTGAAGAGAATGAGATAGAGCGCCCTGAGGATTTACGTGTGCGTACTGTCGCCAATAAATCGAAGTTAAAGGTTGCTATCATTCAGGCTATTGACCGTAAGGTTGCATTGGATGATATTGCTTTGTCCAAAGGGATTGAATTCGGTGAACTGTTGGATGAAGTAGAAGCGATTGTTTATTCGGGCACAAAACTGAATATTGATTATTTTCTTGACGAAATAATGGATGAAGACCATATGCTTGATATTTATGATTATTTCAAAGAGTCAACAACAGACAAAATAGATGATGCCCTGGATGAATTGGGAGATGAGTTTACAGAGGAGGAAGTGCGTCTGGTGCGTATTAAGTTTATCTCGGAAATGGCTAATTAAAAAAAAGCAAAATATATTTTGCGGAGAATAGCAAAAGTCCGGTTACCCGTTGAGGTAGCCGGACTTTTTTATGGAGGAAAATAAAGGTTTCTTTTTGAAATGTAGTAATACTGAATTGTTATAAAAACACGGCATTTCTCTTTCATTTGGATGGAAATGGGAAATTTTAACAATAAAGTAGGAGTTTTTACGGAATTATATTTAACTTTGTAGCATCAAATAAAAAAAATACAAGTATAAGTTTTACACCTGACAAAACAAGTTTATCATGAATGAGGATTACTTAATAAATCTATTAACTGCACACGCTCTGAATATTTGGGTCAAGATAAAAAAATGCCCTGTCTGAATATCTTCTCTTGAGCTATTATCTATAATGTATTTAAAAGTGATTTTCTCTCTTTTGCTTTTTTATGTATACATTGAAACTGCTCATACTATAAATATCCTAACGAAAAGAATTTTTTTATTATAATCAATGCTATCACACCTGACAAAACAAGTTTATCATGGATGAAGATTACTTAATTACCGTTTTTGCCGTACGTGCTTTAAAAAATGTCTGGGTCAAGATAAAAAAATGGCCTGTTTGAATA
>BAJA01000053.1 GCA_000613465.1 Bacteroides nordii WAL 11050 = JCM 12987 | reverse complement strand
GAGCGAAGCGAGTTCGAGCCCCTTTAGCGGAACGAAGGAAGTGAGTAGGAGAAAAAATGCAGCCTTGATTCTTTCTTTTGGTATCTTTTCTTTCGCATCAAGGCGAAAGAAAAGTACACCCTATCATAGTATCATCTTCTCTATCGGCAACACCAATATCCCCTCAGCTCCCAGTGCTTTCAGTTTTCCGATAATCTCCCAGAAGCGTTTTTCATCAAGCACCGTATGCACGGAGCACCAACCCTCTTGCGCCAGTGGCATCACCGTCGGACTCTTCATACCAGGTAGTACAGCTACAATCTCCTCCAACTTATCCTTCGGAGCATTCATCAGCACATATTTCTTATCCTCTGCTGTTTTCACAGCATTCATACGAAACAGTAACTCATTCAAAATCTCCTTCTTCTCATCACACATGTTCTTGTTACCAATCAACAGTGCTTCTGATTTCATTACTACTTCCACTTCTTTCAAGCGATTGCTCACCAGTGTAGAACCTGAGCTAACAATATCAAAAATAGCATCTGCTAACCCAATGCCCGGAGCTACCTCCACCGAACCGGTAATGACATGTACTTCTGCACTTACCCCTTTCTCCTTCATATACTTCTCCAGAATCACCGGATAAGAAGTGGCAATCTTCTTGCCATTAAACCACTCCACACCCGGATAATCTATATCCTTTGGCATAGCCAGTGACAAACGGCATTTACTGAAACCGAGGCGTTTAATAATTTCTGCTTCCTCTCCCTTTTCAGCAAACTCATTCTCTCCTACGATACCCAAATCTGCCACCCCCGTAGCTACCGACTGAGGAATATCGTCATCCCGGAGGAACAACACCTCTACTGGAAAATTAGATGACTGCACCAACAATGTACGTTTTGTTGCGCTCAATTTAATGTCTGATTCTTCTAAAAGAGCCATTGTCTCTTCAAACAAACGACCCTTAGCTTGTACTGCAATTCTTAATAAACCCATAATTCTATTGACGATTGACGGTTGAAATTACTTTTACTTATTACGTTTACCTGCATTTACCAATCGTCTAATCGTAAATAGATAAATCGTAAATAAAAAAGGCTCACCTCATCGGCAAGCCTCGTTTTTATATTATATATACACAATATCATACACGCCCACCGAGTTATTCGTTAGGAAAATGATGATGATGATGTGTAGTATATTTCATATTTTTGTTCTTTACAGCGACAAAAGTAAAGCATTCCATTCAAACCTCCAAACAATTATCACAAAAAGTTCGATTTTAATTTCAAATTAAAGGAAGGATCTCTTCAGGTTCTACTTCACACGCCAGAAAATGCATTTCATCTCTCGACTTCTCCTGTGAGAAAGTGAAATATGTACAAAGTGCTTCCGTACACAGTTCGCCCGCCTCATTATAGAGTTTTGCGTCTACCAATACAATATTGCGCTTTACTTCACGAATAGACGCTCGCAGTACCACATGTGAATCTTTTGTACTGATTGACTTGCGATAACGTGTCTCCATCTTCGAAGTTACTCCCGTCGTTTGTAACTTCCGAAGAATGACCCAGGCACATATTTCATCCAGTAATACGGATTGAATTCCTCCATGCAGTGTATCAATCCAGCCCTGGTATTCCGGACGTGGCTTCCAAATACTCACTACTTCATCACCATCTTCATAAAACTCCATTTTGACACCTGCCTCATTATTTGGAGCACAGCCAAAACAATTATACTTCCAGTCCCTTCCATGGGTTGATAATCTTCTTCATATTATTTATCCTTATTATTTATAGTATACATACTCACGTTCTTCATAAAGTACCGGAACATCATTGAAAAATTTCACCCGCTTTTTCCAGTTACCATGCTCATCATTATAAAACTTATAGACATATTCTGCATCTGCCTGTCCTTGGACAGGTTCAGTTCCTGAAATCACTTCGCCGCGGACACTATATTTATAAGTATAGTGTTGAACATTCTGAGGTAATCCTCTCCATTCTTCTGCAATACGTCCACGGCTGTTCCACTCATACTTCAACGGCTCATACTCTTCCCCCGCTTCCTGATGAAAAAGGACATCTTTGGCAATCAGCTGACCGGCAGAATCATATTTATAACGCAACTCACTAAACTTAGTCCCCTCTTTGCTGAACCACATTTCACTAATACAATTTCCTTCTATATCATAACGGAATACACCTTTACGCAATACCTCACCATTGATATCCTGCAATGATTTGTTCTTCAAACGTCCCTTCGAATCATATGCCCACCGAACTGTATTCAATAATTTCCCTGTTGCTGATTTTCTTATTTCTTCAAGAATATTGCCTTCTTCATCATAATTGTATTCTGTAATTTCACCTGCCACACCTATGTCTGAGTAAGACTGCTCTAATATTTTTCTACCCTCATTATTAAATTCACAACGGAAAAAAGTACCCTGTTTTTTACCTTTATCAATACTACCAGGTCCTTTGGGTATAGCCACATACGAGCTCTGAGATACTGATTTCACCTGACCATTCAGCAACATCTTCTCCCAATCCGTATCTTGTCCGGCATAGTCAATCGTACGCACAATAATAAATTCCGGATTTACTCCGTCATATTCCGTACGTTTTACCCAGTTACCATATGCATCATAATCAAAATCTACCTTTTTATTCTTCGGAACTTTGGGTTGCATCGAACTTCCTTCAGAGAAAAGTTTCAAAGCAATCGTATCTCTTTTATCAAATGGACGGCTTTTCTTACCCACCTTTGGAAAAGCAGAATCATCTTCCATTACTTCTTTTATTCGTCCATCTTCATCATAAACAATTTCCGTCACACAACGGTTTTTCGTTTTCTTTCCATCATTCATTCTTGTTGATATACCTTCGGAGATCCGCTTCACTATTTTGTCATTTTCATTACGAAAAATAACAGTCTCACCAACTACATTCCGGTCGGCATCCAATGTTACTTTCCGGTTTAAGCGGCCCTTCCCATCATAATCATACTGATACATTCTCGTTACCCCACCCTGCTTTACGGAAGCAGTTATCTCCTCTTTTATCTTCCCGTCATTATCATATACATAAAGAAGTTTATTTTTAGCACTTCCATCCGGATTCAACAGGTTTTCTACCACTTTCCGTCCCTGATTATCATACCTCACAAAATGAATCTGAGCAACAATGGGACCGGCAGTCCATGCCGTATCTTTAAGAACGGCTTTATATGTAGCAGTACGGGTAGATTTAATAAGTGGAACTTCCTGCTGCGTTTGTGCCAAAGCCGACAGTACAGCCATTCCTGAAAAGAGAAAGAATAAACCCCTCCGATATAAGGATACTTGATTTTTCATGTGGTATTATTTTGACTAGACCCTCATCGTACCAACGATGAAGCGTTACAAATATAAATGATAATCCCGAAAAAATACTATTATAGGGATTAAAAGTGTTTCCCCCAATAGAAGAGTACACCCAAACAAGATTCATTAATGATTCAAATAATAATGCGAATCAGTAGTTGAAATCAGTTAAGAATTAGTTTTGTTCATATCTATATCGTTTTACGCTAAATAGTTGTCTACCATTACTATCTATCTCTTTCTTCGGTATCGATAAAGCTCTATCTCGTAGAGTAACGTATGAAGCCTCGGTGTGTAACATTGTTTTAGATGTACATGTAAAGCAGTACGACATGTGCATGTGGGACAGCACGACATGTGCATCTCATGCAGCTTTACATGTACATGTAAAACAAGACTGTGCACCGGGGAAAAGAACGTTCCTTTCTGAGAAAGACAAAGTACAATACCGGGCAAAGGTAACGATGCCGTTTGGGAATACTCGTATTGCCAAACCTATTCTGACTGTCCCGCCAATGGACATAACGAAACGTCGTAATGAAATATCAGCTGTTGCCGTAGACTATGATGTGCCAAACAATGCCTGGGAAAGATGGAGTATAAAGGCCACTACCGATGTAAGATATGCACGTGTCAGCTATGATGCTATAATTGCCGCGACTGTGGCTCTAAATTAAATAGCGGACATAAAAACTATTTCGGTCCCACAAAGCTCGGGATCAGTCTGATTTATATTTTATAGCTCAATTGAAAAGTCATCTCACCACAGAGTAACACTGAGTTTCACAGAGTTTTTTAGACATAAGAACAAAAAACTGAGATAAGAGCTTAAAGACGGATTATGCAAATAATATGTTCTTTTGTTCTTAATATCTAAAACTCATAAATAGTACTCTGTGAAACTCAGTGTTACTCTGTGGTGAAGCTTCTCAGAATGCAAAGCTACATTCTATCCCTACAATATGCTTACTCTTATCTGGTTCATATTGATAGCAATAAAAAACATCCAATGACCACTTGTCGAAATTTCAATTTCCACACCAGGTCTGTATCGCATACGTGCCACATCAAAAAAAGCCCCTCCCCAATTGCCTGATACAATTCAGCAGAGAAATAAGGCAAAAAAATCCCCTTCTTCGGCTCATAACCTACTTTCAACCGGGAACGCAACCGGTTTTCTGCATTTCCACCCGAAAAGGTCTGTTGAAAACGCTCCCGGAGTGAAAACTTCATCCGTTGCCACTTCACACTTCCCATGACTCCCAGATTATAACGATGTCGGTATTTCCACCCTTCTACTCCCCTATCACGATGATGCAATTCATAACCACCTTCTGCTTTCAAAAACGGGAACAGTTGATAAGATCCTGATAATGAAGTTCCCCAACGATCCATCGTTTTCATCGAATCTTTTGTACGCAGTTCCACTTTTCCCGTCATTGTAAAGTGGGAAGTAAATTTATGACTAACCTTCATTGTAATCCATGTTGTAAAATCATCAGACTGTGCATACAAAATGGGAGGCATGTAGCACAATAACAATAAAAACAAACTATATTTTTTTCAATACTCCTTCGTACATTATGAAAAATTTAAAGGACAAAGATAAGAAGCAAATTCTGAAAACATCTTGAAATTACACCAAATAGTTACAATCATTTCCATTTTCACAAAATTAAACCATCTGTCATATGAATGACTTCTATTCTTTTTAAAAGTAACCATATGGTCATTCATTACTTCATAAAGATCAACCTCAATCAATCATCATTTACAAATAATATTAGATTCAATCAATACCAGATCCTCATTCATTACAAAAAAATTACAATATTACCAATATTCGTTTATTCTGCTATCTTATCGAGAATATTTTATCAGAAAAGGTGTATTTTTATTGCTTAAAACAACTATTTTCGAAACTATTATTTTACCTTTTTTAATAATCGACAATTTGTGTATTACAAAAAAAAAGACATAGGTTTGCATTACAGATTGAACAAAATCTGCAAAGTAGTAAACTTTATTATATGTATCTCAATACCCCATCCGTGCAAGAACACGAACTCGTATTACGACTTATTAATGATGATGAAAGTGCATTCTGTGAGCTATATTCAGTTTATAGAAACAGGCTTATCTACTTTGCTATGAAGTTTCTCAAATCGCAGGTATTCGCAGAAGACATATTTCAAGATACGTTTACAGTAGTCTGGCAAAGTCGCAAATTTATAAATCCCGATGCATCTTTTTCTACCTATCTCTATACTATCATGCGAAACCGTATTCTGAACACGTTACGTGATCTGGAAAACGAACAGCAACTAAAAAATAATATCTTTGCCCAGGCAATAGACGCCAATGACAGTACTGAAGAAACTATTCATTCTAAAGACTTCATGGAATTGATAAATCAGGCAATGCAAAAGTTGACTCCCCGGCAACGGGAAATATTCAACATGAGTAGAAACAGGGAAATGTCTCATAAAGAAATTGCCGAGACATTGGGAATATCTGTAAATACTGTGCAAGAGCATATTTCAACTTCTCTTAAAATCATACGAACTTATTTCACTAAAAACAATGGTCCGTATGCCGATCTTTTATTACTCTTATTAATACTTCCTATTAGCTTTTCGTATTAATAAACGTTAAAGACACCCTAGATTATTTCTTCTCTTGTGTATTAACTATATACAAGCAGAAATATTATATTCATAACTTTATGAAAAAAGAAAAAGCTATAAAGCAAAAAGTGCGTCATTATTTAGATGGTATATATTGCAAATCAGAAGTTACTGAACTATTAAAAAACATGCAAAATCCTGAAATGCAAAATATTATCGAAGAAGTTGCAGATGAGCTATGGGAAGAGAACATGGAGCAGCCGCCTTTTCACAGTGATATAGAACATGAACAATACCGGCGTGAGGCTGCAACTCTTCTAAAAAAAATAAACAAACGTTCCTCTTACAAAAAAATGATGTGGGCAGCCGCCTGCATCACTCTAATCATAATGATTGGGTTAGGAGTAAATAGTTACCGATTTACCCAGATAGAGAAACCGTTGTATACAGAAATTTCAACTTCATTTGGTGAAAAGAAGGAATGGACACTGCCCGATGGTTCCAAAGTAAATCTAAATGCATGTACAACCCTCAGATATCCTGAGCGATTCACTGAAAAAGAACGAAAAATCGAATTAACCGGTGAAGCCTTTTTTCAGGTCAACAGAGATGAAAAAAAACCTTTTATCATAAAAACAGCAGGATTTGATGTAAAGGTTTTAGGTACATGTTTTGATGTCAAATCATATGAAAATAACGAAACATCATTAGTCAGCGTAAAAAGTGGAAAGGTACAGGTGGAATTACCAGAAGCAATGATGAAATTGGTAGCCAATGAACAATTGCAGATAAATCGGCAATCTAATGAATACACAAAAAGAAAAGAGAGTTACCAACATGCAATGGCATGGCTTCAAAACACATTACACTATAACAAGACCCCTTTATATGATGTAATTAAGGATTTGGAACGCATCTATAATTGTCGGATAAAGTTTGCCCCCAATCAACAGTTTAATTATCATTTAAGTGGCGAACACGATAACATTAACCTACAAGCAGTATTAAAATCAATAGAGCATGCGACAGGTGTGAAATATAAAAAAGAAAAAGATTATATACTGTTATATCAATAACGAAAGCAATAAATACATTAAGATAACACTCCAATCAATCTAACTAAATATTAATTTATGACAAGAGAAAAACACAAATTTGTTATTTGTACCATGTTACTGATTTTATTTCTATGGGGAACATCAATTGTAAGTATAGCCCAGGAAGTGAAGAAAAACAACGTAACCATTAATGTAAAAAATGAATCAGTAGAAAAAGTTTTAAAAAGAATCAATAAAGAAACAAACCTCAATTTTTTCTATGATCCAGCTATTCTCAGTAAAGCATCATCCGTTACACTGAACGTGAAAGACATGCCTCTACAGAAAGTACTAAACATGCTTTCCGTTCAAACCGGATTAAATTTTCAACGAATCAACAACACAATTTCAGTCAACTGGGAAACAAACAGTAAGCAACCGATTCAATCCCCAAAAGAAAAAATAACAGGTACCATTAAGGATAATAATGGAGACCCAGTCATCGGAGCAAGTATTCAAGTAAAAAACACCGGAATAGGTACAATTACCGATTATAACGGACAATTTTCATTAAGCAATGTACCGGAAAATGGAATACTGATAATCTCCTATATAGGTTATGATACGGAAGAGATTCCTGTAAACAAAAAGAAAAACCTGCAAATTGTGATGAAGGAGAACACTAAACAATTAGAGGAAATAGTAGTAGTAGCCTATGGAACAGCTAAAAAAAGTTCATTCACAGGTTCAGCAGAAGTAGTCAAACAAGATCGTATCGAAAAAAGGGTTGTAGCCGATGTTTCTAAAGCATTAGAAGGTACAGTAGCCGGTGTACAAAGTACTTCAGGAAGCGGACAGCCGGGTTCAGGCGCTTCTATGGTTATTCGTGGTTTTGGCTCTATCTCAGCTTCCAACACTCCACTATATGTAGTAGACGGAGTACCGTTTGACGGAGCATTGAACACAATTAATCCGAATGATATAGAATCAGTAACTGTTCTAAAAGATGCATCTGCTGGAGCATTATATGGTTCGAGAGGTGCAAATGGCGTTGTAATGATTACAACAAAACGCGGAGAAAGAGATGATAATCAGATATCTATCAATCTAAAAGCTAATTGGGGTATTTCTTCAAGAGCTATACCCAAATATGAAACAGTAAACGAAGCGGAATACTTGGAACTTGCTTTCGAAGCATACAAAAATGAACTGATTTATACAGAAGGAATTGATCCGTTATTAGCGGGAACACAAGCCATCGAAGTAATGAAAGGAATGGCCAAAGGAGTGTTAGGGTATAATGAAGAATATAATCCTTTCAACATGCCATTACAAGAGTTGATTAACCCTATTACTGGTAAAATTAATCCGACAGCCCAACTAAAATATCATGAAGATTGGAAAGATGAGTTGAGTAATCATAACCCACTCCGTCAAGAGTATCAATTATCAGTGACCGGAGGGAACAAGAAAACCCAATATATGATATCAATGGGATATCTTGATGAAGTAGGACTCTTACAGACAACTGAATTTGAACGTTATACAGGGCGCGTTAACATTGATACCCAAGCAAAAAATTGGTTCAAAACAGGTTTTAATGCCTCATTTGCTCAAACCAGTACCAATTACAATAGTGCTTCTGGCTCTGTCATATCCAATCTATGGTATACCAGTCAGATTATGGCTCCAATCTACCCCGTGTATGAACATAACACAGATGGTTCGCTTAAAACAGATGCTAACGGAAATAAAATATACGATTACGGAAAGAACCGAATAGCCCTTGCCAATTCAAATGCAATAGCTTTATTACATGAAGATAAAGAAAATAATACCCGGGATAATTTGAGTGCCAGAACCTATATCCAATTATCTACAAACGATGATGAATATGGAATATTTAAAGGTTTCTCACTAATGGCCAACCTGGGATTAGATTATTTCAATACTCATGAAATGAGTTACAGCAATCCTTATACTGGTAATGCAGCAACAACTGCAGGTAGTTTAACAAAGGCTGTACAACGCCAACTAAGTTATACATTTAATCAATTATTGACTTATCAACGCAACATCCGTTCCCATTCATTAGATGTTATGATAGGACATGAATATTATGAATTAAAACAGCAGTTTCTGGGAGCACAAAAAACAGGATTCCCGTTTGGTGGATTGTATGAACTGTCTGCTGCTGCAACTCTTAGTGGAGCAAGTTCACAAACTGATAAATATGCTATCGAATCGTTCCTAAGCCGCGTAAACTATAATTTTGCCCAAAAATATTACTTCTCAGCCAGTTTTCGAACCGACGGTTCCTCTCGATTTCATAAAGACAGCCGATGGGGAAAATTCTGGTCATTAGGAACTTCATGGAGAATATCAGAAGAAAGTTTCATGAAAAAATATGACTGGGTAAACAATTTAACCTTGAAAGCCAGTTTTGGTTCACAAGGGAATGACAATATCGGTAGTTATTATGCTTACCAAAGTTTATATAATATGGGACTATCCAATGGCAGTTTAAACGGTGCAGGAATTAATTCATTAGAAAATAAGGATCTCAAATGGGAGAAAAATGAGAATTTGAATATCGGAATTGAAGCTCGTTTGTTTAATAGATTATCTTTGACAGCCGAGTTTTTCAATAAACACACAAAAGACCTACTTCTAAATATGCCTAAAGCTACCTCCAGCGGTTTCGATGCATATCCGGCCAATATAGGAAGCATGAGAAATATGGGTCTTGACATCACTGCAACTATTGATATTCTTAAAAATTCTGATTTGAAATGGACATTAATAGCCATGGGAAGCCATATTCGTAATAAAATTCTAAAATTAGCCGACAAACCGGAGATTATTTCAGGATCAAATATCTTCAAAGAAGGTGAAACTGTCAACTCATTTTATTTACCAATTTCAGCAGGAGTAGATCACTAACCGGGAATCAACTCTATTGGGTCGATCACGACAAAAATAACAATATAGTAGCTAAATACAAGACAGACGATGTAACCTTAACAGCCAATAGTAGAGAAATTGTTGGTAACCGCATCCCCGATTTATATGGAAGCATAACGAATGACTTTAGTTACAAAGGAATCGATTTTTCAATACTGACTACCTATTCTATAGGTGGAGAAATGTTAGATGGAGTATACGGAAGTATGATGAATGTAGGTTACAAAGGATACGTATGGCATAAAAATGCTCTCCGCAGATGGCAGCAACCGGGCGACATAACCGATATCCCTAAAATTATGTGGGATCAACAATTACGTGTAACAGATAAAGATCTGATAAATGCCTCTTACTTTGCTATCAAAAATATTACTTTGGGCTATACATTTCCAAAAGACTGGCTAACAAAAATCAAAATGGACAATATCAGAGTATATGCCACAGCAAATAATTTAGCATTATTCAGTCACCTCAAAGGAATGGATCCCCAATATAACTTTACTGGCACTGTGGGATACACTTATACCCCTTCACGGACATATTCTATAGGTATTGATATAAAATTCTAATAAATCAGAGACGATATGAAAATAAAATATTATACACTGTTAACTATTATCTTCTTATCTACCTTTTGCTCATGTAGTGATAACTTAAATACCAATCCCACCGACCAGATATCGGGTAACGTCATCTTCAAAGACGTAGAAGGAGGAATGGTAGCGATGAACGGCGTGTACCGCATGATGTACTCATCCGGCTGGGCTGGAGACAACTCTACACATGCTTTCGGATATATGTCAACCATGTTGGTATCCGGGGTTATGGGTGATGATATGATTGTATCTTCATCGGTAAAAGGTTGGTTTTCGATGGATTACAATCTGCAAGAAAGAAATTTCTATTCAAGTACTTTATACCGCCCCTATTCTGAATGGAACTTTTACTATACTTTGATCTCAAATTTAAATTATATAATTGCACATGAGAATGATTTATATGGACTTCCTGCAGACAAAGCAAATTTATTTGGGCAGGCATATGCTTTGCGTGCTATGTGTTATTTTCATTTAATCCAACTGTATCAACAAACCTATAAAGGGCACGAACAAGCTTTGGGAGTTCCAATATACACGACCCCTACTACATCTTCTACTCCGGGAAAACCAAGAGGTACCGTAGAAAATGTATACATGCAAATCAATAATGACATAGAATACGGAATAGAATTATTAAAACAAGCAGAAGACGGAGGTATAACACAAAAGCATAAATCACACATTGACTATTATATAGCCAACGGAATCAAATCAAGAATAGCACTCGTGCAAGAACGATGGCAGGATGCAGTAGATGCTGCCGTACTCGCACTAAAAAAACCTGATTTAAAAACAGCCAATGCTTCCGAATTAGTGGGAGGATTCAACGATATCAACATGTCATCGGTACTTTGGGGAGCCGAAATTCAGAAAAGTGACCAGATCGGTGCATACGCTTCATTTTTTTGCCATATGGATGCTATGGCCGGCATGCACGGATCATATGATCGCAAATGCATAAGTGCATGGTTATACAAACAAATGGGATTACAGGATCTTCGCCGGGTAAATTGGTGGAAAGGAAGTATCGCTCCTGCATTAGAGAGTACGCAAGGGGCACAAAAAAGCTATTGTACAATGAAATTCCGTTTTAGTGATTATTCTTCCTATTTAGGAGATAATATTTACATGCGTGCAGAAGAGCTACTTCTTACAGAAGCAGAAGCTCTATGTCATTTAAAAAAATATAAAGAAGCAAGGAGTATTATGGAAACATTCGGTACAATACGTGAAAAGAGTTATGTACGCAATCGGCTCGATAAAGTTATTGATGACAATTCATTGACGCTGGATGTATACGGTACCGGTACAACTCCGGAAATCAAAACTCTTTTGGATGAGATATTATTACAACGGCGTATCGAGTTATGGGGAGAAACAGGTCGTCTGTTCGATATACTCCGTTTAAAAACCGGATATTATCGTGGGTATGAAGGCTCTAATCACGTAGTTAAGCTTAACGACGATACTCGTTTGCCAGACTATAAAGGTTTTATATTAACCATCCCCCAAACGGAGTTCGACGGCAATATCAACATGGATCCTATAGCAGATCAAAATCCATTATAAACCATTGTTTGACTACCAACCTCAAAAAAAGATTAAGATGAATTTCAAAACATATATAACCAGCACATTATTAAGTTGTTTTTTACTAACAGGCTGTAACTCTGATAATGAAAAATTAATTTATGAATCGGACACAAATTGTTATGTATCTTTTCGTACTGAAAAACTAAACAAAGAAATAGAAAAAGATGAAAACAATCTGATTATCCCTGTTTATCGCGAAAATAAGCAAGGAAAAATGACAGTTATTGCCGAATTGTTGTTTCAACAAAATCCAGATGGTACAGAGGTCCCCGGAAGAGAGTTTATATCTTTAGAGAACAACATAATAGAATTTAAAGATGGAGAAAATGTTAGTAATATAATACTAAATATAAATCTTTCGCAATTAGACTATCTGACTAAAGCTAAAGCCCAGATAAAACTGAGAGCTACTGAAACAGCCCCCTTTTCTACTTTCGGTAAAACAGCATTGACCCTGTCTTTAAACCGTAAACCTACCTGGAAACAATTTGAAGAAAAAGGTATCTACACTTCAGGATTTTTAAATACAGAGAAAGAGGTTACAATACTAAAAGCCGAAGAAGCCCCTTTCTATATCATAAAAGATTGCTATGTAGCAAACGGAGATATTCGTGTGGATATGGATAATGACGGAAATGTTACCATCGAGCAACAAAAGGCTTTTCGACTTGAAGCCTATGGAATAGTATATGTGGTAGGAACAGGATTTTTGGACAAAACCACCAACACCGTCATAATGCAATTAACGTTCCTTGTTGAACAAGATGGGCAATGGGGAATATTATCAGGGGCTGCTTTTGAAGAAAAATTTACTATTCCTGCCCGTTAAACAGACAATTATCAGAGAACTATAGATTAATGTTTAACAAAAACAATTACAACTTATGAAAAAGTGTTACGTATTATTATTATTTACAATGTTGGGATTTACCATCAATGCACAATCCGTATGGGATGGAACTGCAATGACATGGACCAAAGGTGATGGAACAAGTACAAATCCTTATTTAATCGAGAACGGACAACATTTAGCTTACCTGTCCGAACAAGTACGCAATGGAGAAACTTACAAAAATAAGTTCTTCAAGTTAAACAACGATTTGGATATGGGAGCAACTGCTGATCATAAATTCACTCCTATTGGCGTATTTGATGAATATACCGACTCGTCAAAGCCAGAACTGGGAATCGTCGATGATTCGAAATACTTTTTAGGAGTATTTGACGGTAACAATAAAAAGATAGATAATATTCATGTCTTTTTCATTGATGAACAATCAGTTGGTGGTACCGGATTGTTTGCCTGTATCTCTGCAGGAACTATAATAAAAAATTTAGGAATCGGAGAAAACTCTATTATCGAAGGAGGTGATGGCACTGGATCACTGGTAGGAAATATGAAAGGAGGTATCATTGAAAATTGTTACAATGAAGGATTAGTGACAGGAATCGGAGGTAGTTTTGGTACCGGTGGACTAATCGGAGTCGGAGAATATGGTAAAATAACTAATTGTTATAATACCGGGATGGTGAAAGGAGTAAGTGACGTTGGAGGTATCGTAGGATATGTTGATAAGAACTTTACTATAGACAACTGCTATAACTGCGGTATGATCAATGCTTCAGGTCTTTTCGTGGGAGGTCTTGTCGGACTTATGTATGCCGGAACAATAACAAATAGCTACAACATTGGAATGATATCTGACGGACCACTTTTCGTCAATGCCATTGTCGGAGCAACAGACATGGATCCTTTCGTTATCAAAAATTGCTATTATTCAAAAGAACTGACAAATATTGGAGAAGAGATAACGAACGGTATATCTGAAAAAAGTGTTGAAGAGATGAAAGCAGCTTCTTTTATTACCTTACTTAATGGAGGACAAAATCCAATAGCATGGACTGCCGACACAAGAAATATAAACGGAGGATTTCCCATTCTTGTATGGCAATCAAGTCCGGTTACTGGAATTCAGAATGCAAGTGAAAAAACTGATTGTAATATATATGTAGTAGACAAATCTATCGTTGTGGAATGTTCCGAAAACGTACCTTGTCAAATGAATGTAATCAATTTAAACGGGGAAATAATCAATAGTCAAACATTTCTAAAAAATAACTCTCTCAATATAACTGACAGTGGTATTTATATTGTAACCGTTAATATTAACAGTCAACAATATACATCCAAAGTGGTTATTAAATAATTAACTTTACAGAATGAGGATGAGGCTGTCTCAAAATATTTTTTTGATTTCAGCCTCATCCTGTATTCTATTAAAATCTTCTGTCTTCATGAAATTTATAATCACCGGAATTATTTTCTCTTTTTTATTTTCAGTACATTGCTTTTCCCAAACAATATGTACTGACTATTCACCTAAACTATCAGCTATAACAGTAAGTCAACTTCAACAATACGAATCGATAACGACACGTGGAGTTAACAAGAATGAATTTCTATTTGCGTATGTCCGCCTTATCCCCCAAACAGATACGAATGTCCTAAATGAAAAATACGGAGTGCGACTTAATACCGGAGCTGGTGGAATCTATACGGCTATTATCCCAATGGAACAGCTCAGAACTTTCGCTCGGGACAGTACAGTAATGAATATCGATGCGAGCACAGAAGTCAGAATGATGATGGATTCTGTGAGAATATATACAAATATAGACCCGGCATTTGTCGGAAACGGACTTTCCCACTCTTATCAAGGGGAAGGAACTATTATAGGAATAATAGATAGCGGATTTGATTTCACACATCCTAATTTTAAAGATGCTGACGGAAAAAATCGCATTACTTGTGTATGGGATCAAAACAATCTGTTTACCATCTCTAACTCTCCGTATGGCTATGGAGTTATTTATTCTACTCCAGAACAGATTGCAACTGTAAAACACGATATGTCCGGCGATACACATGGTACACATGTAGCAGGAATAGCAGCCGGAAGTTATAACAATATATACAGAGGTGTAGCACCAAAAGCAGAAATAGTTCTTGTCTCTGTTAACAAAACGGAACAAGGAATATTGGATGGAATTGATTTTCTATTACAGTATTCCGACAAAGCCAATCGCCCCCTTGCCATCAATTTAAGCATGGGAACAATCTTGGGATT
The DNA here is from genome assembly GCA_000613465.1 of Bacteroides nordii WAL 11050 = JCM 12987. Classification (GTDB taxonomy): domain Bacteria; phylum Bacteroidota; class Bacteroidia; order Bacteroidales; family Bacteroidaceae; genus Bacteroides; species Bacteroides nordii. Next base: position 14,172 of record BAJA01000053.1, on the reverse strand, counting down.
TAAAGACGGCACTGATAACTTCTCTATATTGGCAGATCACCTTATGAAAGATAGAAAAGGGAAAATATTAGCTATTGCTGCCGGAAATGAAGGACATCGCAAATCTACCCTTACAGGTAAATTCAATTCGACAATGCACAATGTAAAAAGCCTACTTATCCCTCCCTCTTATGGCAGAGACAACCTTTTCATACAAGGTACGGCAGATCACATTTACCATCTAACCATATCTTTAAAAGATACACTAACAAATACATACCGATTTTCTGAAACTTTCACATCTGGCGAACAATGGAGTAAAAGTTTTCAAAATTTTGGCTTAAATAAGTCCGACAATTCCAAATTAAATATTTCTGCTTCTTTAAATCCCATTAATCAAAATCCTTACTTTAACATCAACCTTATATACACCAAACCGGAAAGTGAAGTTTGGGAAATATCATTCTCATCAGACGGAGGTAAATATATGATTAGCAGTGATTACGGAAGTTTTACATCTGCCGGTAGAAATGACTATGCCAATGGTTCCACAGATTATACAATAGCATGTACAGCTACAGGACATGAAGCTATATCTGTAGGAGCATATGTTTCTAAAAAGACTTATAAAGACATCTCAGGTACACTTCACCAATCGGATTGGGAAAAAGAAATCCTCTATCCTCTTTCAGGAAAAGGTCCGACTTATGACGAACGCATCAAACCGGATATCGTAGCTCCCGGTGCAACTGTGATATCCTCCTTCAACTCATACGCTGCATCTTACAGCGTAGGGCCTTCCGATAAAACTTTAGAAGTAACAGATTCTTTTTCTAATAGAAAATACTCATGGGGGATAGCAAACGGAACTTCTATGGCTACTCCCGTAGTTACAGGTACACTCGCTCTATGGCTGGAAGCATGTCCGGAACTGACTTTAAAAGAAGTAAAAAAGATTATCGAAAAAACTGCATATCATGATTCAAATACAGGCAATACTATTAATGCAAAGTATGGTATGGGAAAACTTGATGCCATTGCCGGACTTTATGATATCTTACAAATGACCTCACTCCAACAAGAAACACATCCGGCATTCAACTATATTTATGATAGAAATAGTGGAGAAATAGAAATCACCTCTCCTGATCCTGTAGAGAAAGTACACATATATTCTATATCAGGAAATATCCTATCAGTAATCAATCACCCCATTAATAATAAATTCCATATAGAATTAAATACAAAAGGAGTTTATTTTATGCAGGTACAAAGTTCGAAGTATTCAAAAACAATCAAACTGGTGTTTCATTAAAACTGTACATTAAAAGAGGTATGCCAATTAGCCATACTATAAATTCGTTGACTAATTGGCACATTCTTTTAATCAAGTCTAAGGCGATGTTCATCTCCTTCCAATAGTATCTGAACAATTATCTTCCCCATAGTTTCAAGTCATCCCAATATATTAGTAAAGATTTATTCTTCGACTTCATATAATTGGCGATCTCTTTTGAAGTATAAAGTTTTAATGGATTAAAATCCGTAATTCCGTCAGGTGATGGATCCTGACTATTATGTGTATAATTGGTTATATCAAAAACAGTTTGTTTATCTCCCCCTTTTGTCTCAATAGTCATGTAAAAACGTCCATTCTCTCTATCTCCTTCTTTACAATAATACTCCAAAGTAAACCATTCGCCAATAGGTACTTTTACTTCAGTATTCTTCTCTAACCAAAGGGTTTTAAATCGCTTATCAGCAGGTAATCTACGATCAATATCCTGTGCATCCACTTTAAAATAAAGTTCCCCTTTACCCACAACAGGTTTAGTTATTCCCAAAGTAACACGCCCGCCAAAAGGAACCGTTGGCCGCCAGGCAACATTATTCCATAATTCAACAATTGTAAACCAATTGATAACATCCGGATAATTGCAAAGCTCTCTTAGATCCTCATGCAAATAAACTCTCATTGATTGCGTAAACTCCCTCAATCCTTTTTTAATTCCATAAAAATCACATTGTATTCTTGCTTTCTCCGTCGTATCGGTCATCCAGGGTTCTTTTATAAGAAATTGTAAAACCCTGTTATGTGAGTTAACCGGGTCAGATACTATACTCGCCAGACGTTGAGTGGAATCACCTTTCGTATAAGTGACAGAAACCCGATCCATAATTGATTCGATATCTATTTCCCAATCGCTTTTTATCAACATATTTTCCTTCCCTACGATATGATGGTTATATTGTCCGGCAGGTATTATGGTTACATTATCTTCAAAACCGGACTGAAATAACAGAAGTTCACTTCGCTTTAAATGTTGATTAGGTGCATCCGGACATTTAAAAGCTAACATGGGAGATATTTGTTTAGGATTTTGTAATGCCAGATGTGCTGCATTTTGAGCAATAGTTATCTGACAGGTATTAAAATAACCCGGTATAAAACGATTTCCAACCGGAGAGGCACCAGTAAGAGCTTCATACCAAGTACAAGCCGCTGTATATTTTCCAATCTTATTCAAATGAGAACCATCCCTATTAAAAGTATCTCCCAAAACACTTGTACGTGCATTCTGAATAGCCGTTCCCGAAGGAATTATCATGTCAATCCCAACAGAATCCGCAGCTGACCATACAGATTTGACAATAGCCCCATACATATCTATCTGTTTTCTATTATAGGTATCAAAAGCCGGTTTTGAGGAACTTTGAGAATATGCCCAGGTTTGATGCATGGCAAATCGGACCTGCGGATTAGTAGCATGTTGTTTAACGTAATCTACAAGATATGTCAGATATGGAAAATAGCTGGATAACACTCCCGATAGAGTGCTTACCTGTTGGAACGTAATATAATCCCACTTTTCATCCTGAATACATTGTAATAATGTTCTCTTAGAAATAGTCTTTTTACTTCCTGCTATTTTTCGATAAGAATACACCGGCAGATCTTTTTCTATATTTTCCCAATGTTTTTCTAAAGAACAGCCACCGATAAAAGCATTTGCAACTGTTATTTCAGTACCTCCTTCCGTACTCAAACCATCCAGGAATTCCTCAACAGCATCCGCTGAAAAACTATTTCCGATAGCAAGAACTTTCACCGACTGTTGGGCAAAAAGTGAAAAGCTGACAGCAGAAAATAATAAATATAAGTTCAGTAGTATAATTTTATTTTTCATTCTAACACCTTTTAAAATTAAACATCTTATCTGTAAGGCTCAATCATAATACACTATCAAGCAATTCTTTCAGATGATTTATATATAACTGACGGGGAGAACAATGATTCTTTGAGCACAAAAAGGCTGCCAATCCTATTACTTCCCCCATCATTCCGGTAGTACGTTGTACACGTACTGTACCCAATGCAATATGAGTGACACTAATGTTACGTCCCGCCATAAACAAGTTTTCTATATTACGTGAATACAAACAACGATAAGGGAAAGTATACACATCCTTCCGCTTATCCGGATGGACTGCATATGCTATAAATTCTTCTCCGGGAAAATACTTCGAATTTCGTTTGTCCGGATAATGTAAATCAATTCCCCAGGTAGCAGTAACAATCGCATCCGGATAATCCACTTTATTCTTAACATCTATACCTGTCAATAAAACATCCCCAATTAAACGGTATGATTCGCGTTTACCTGCATTATAAGATAAATACGCTAGTTTGTACTTCCCATATTTATCCTTCATATAAGTTTTGAGGTATGCCCAATTGCCATAAATAGCTCTGAAATTATGATCCCGAATCCGTTCGGCATCTTCTACCGTATGAAAATTCCCGAATCCGGTTTCCCAGTTCCAGACCGACTTTGTCAGTTCAAAATGATAATCTGAAGTAAATTTCAACATCCATTCTTCTATCGGAAATTCAGAAGCCTCATCTGTTAACGTAGCATACCACTGATTGGAGGTTCCCATAGTCAGTCCATCCGGCTGTTCCGGAGCCTCCGGTTCACCTGTCTGCGCTCTACTTTCACGGCCGTAAAGATGATCAGCACCGGCTAATAAACCTAAAGAAGCATCTCCTGTACAATCTGCAAACAATTGACCTCTAAAATGGTGTATCTCCAATGTATTTGTATTTATAGCCTTTACTCCGCTTATTACAGCCCCATCCATATCGGCCGCATATACATGCATATTTTCAAATAAGGAAATATTCTTTTCATTTTTAACAATCTTCCACCTCCAGTCATCTCTATATGTAGAAGCATCTTTATTACCTACCCCGGCAAAGCATTATCTATCTCTCTCATAATAGCACCAATCTTTGAATATCGGTTTTTAAAGAGATCTCCATCTGTAGGAACTCTTATCTCCGAGCTGCTGTTGCCACCTAATACGGGACGGTTATTAATCAATGCTACTTTTAATCCTAATCTCGCAGCCTGTACAGCAGCACATATCCCGGCAACTCCCCCTCCAACGACAATAAAATCATATTCACCCTCATCATACGGAGTCGGTAACCGAAGCATTTCCTGTCTGAATAGTCGCAATCTTTCCGGATCATCGGGCAATTCAATATCTTTGGATTTTGAGAAAAACAGAGCATCACACCTTCCGTCAAAACCTGTCAAATCTTTCAAACGAACTTCCGTTAGTTGTTTATTTATACACACAGTTCCACAGTGATACCATTTCCATTCAGCGTCTCCTGACGCTCCAAGTGTTTGTTCCAACTCTTCTCCATCAATTGTTATCCTGAATTTACCAGGTCCTTTCGGATAGGGTGCCCAATCTTTTGTCCGTACCCAAACATAGTAAATGCCTGTTTGTTGAAAAAACACCTCGGTTACAGCATCCTCTACCGCCTCCCCCAAACCATGGGCCAACAAATAAGGTGAGCCCATCTGATCGATAAACTGAGTATCTACCGACCAGCCCCCTTTATTCTTAAAAAGTTCGGCCTCTACCAAAACAGATTGGCAATGGGCTGTCATTATCATCCCCCACAAAAGAGATATGCATACAAACATAAACCTTTTAATACGGATACCCGTTTCAAGATATTTTTTAGATCCAATCATACTTCAAACTTTTTCCATACAAAGTCTGTAAATGCCTGACGGCTTGCATCAGAACAGTTGAGTCATATTTTTTTGCCGCCCTTTTCATCATTGGCAAAGCGATCTGTTCCGTTTGCTCATTTTCACGCACACTTCCCCACTCCCACTCTTTCTGCCCGGAAAGATAAGGAGCCAAAAACAAATAAGCAGATTGCAAATTGTGTCCATCAGGCGTTTTATAATTCCAAAGATCTTCCCCAATACGTTCTCCGCATTCTGCCAATACAGTAAAAGCTCTCAAGCCGTATACCGAATAAGAAAAAGCCCAATCACGTTTCATTTCATGTGGCAGACTACCATTAAGCGCAATCTGTTCCCGTATCTGCTGCTTTCCAAATTCAACCATTTCTCTTACATACTCCAGCTCGCCCGTATACAGAGAATAAGCGGCTATTTGTGCAGAGTACCAAGTGCCATGGTTATTTTGCGCTTTCTTTTCCTGTATCCCGAATTTACTGGTACGCAACCACTGTACATAGTCAGAGAACCATTGTTTCAAAGCTGTATCATCTTTACCAGTCCAGCTTTCAGACAATGAAAGTAACTTCACACAATCTGTCATTTCAACCAATGTCACTCCAAAAATAATACCGATTGCCATTCCTTTATAAACTCCGGGAAGAGCAGATGCACACTCAAAATGTGGATTCATCCGGGTATCTTCATTAATAAACCACACCCGCAGCAACTGAGTTGCTTTCTTCGCATACCTTTCATCCTGAGAGTAAAACCAGGCAAGACTCAGTAACTTAATTCTATCAACCGTATTATTATACCTGGCAAGATCAAATTTCGGACCGTTCGCTTCCGGATTAATACTACAGTCCTTTCGAATATAAGGCATACCGTCGACACTTTTCGGATTAGGCCATGCATATTTTCCAATCGCATAAAAATCGTGTTTATCTCCCGAAGGGGGAAGCATACCATCCGTCACTGTCTCCGGTTTCAATGTAAGACAGGCATCCGCTTCTTTTATCAAATCATTGTAGGACTTAATAAGTGAACTTTCTCCTTTTTTTATACCATCCCTCGTCTCTGTAAGTTCTGAGAGGTCAAAACCTATCATAGGCGAAGGCTGTTGGGCAAATACACACTTAACTCCGAAAAAACAAGCAAATAAAAAAGAATAAAATATATATTTCATACGTAAATTCATTTATCTCGGTTTTATAAATCTATTCGGACTTTACTTTCCGGTAGCGCAATAAGGCCTCAACATAATAATAATCAGCATAAGTGAGAGGAACATCGACTTCAGAGTGTTCCATCAAACTCCCGACCGAGTGTTTTAAGATAAAGTTGCCGTTCGTACCCGGCTCTGCCAGGTATTCGGGAGAAGTAAGTGTTTTCAATTGTGTCTCAGCCATCATAAGACATTTCCGGGACAGTTCACCCTGAATCATCGTGCTTAACTCAATGAAAGCAGAAGCCATTATAGCTCCGGCAGAAGCATCACGATAAGTATCCGGTATATCAGGAGCATCATAATCCCAATATGGAATACCATCTTCGGGCATACGCGGATGAGTTAAAATGTAATTTGCAACTTTCTTCGCATGCGCCAAATAATGCTTTTGTTGCGTTTCTCTATACATCATAACATAACCATATAAAGCCCAGGCTTCTCCCCTCGACCAGGAAGATTCGTGAGAATAACCTTGCCGGGTATGCTTCTTTTCCGGTTGTCCGGTGATAGTATCATAAGATACCACATGCCAGCAACTATAATCCGGCCGAAAATGATTTTTCAAAGTCACATCCGCATGAGAACGGGCTATTGCGGCAAAACGCGAATTATCTGATTTTTTTGAAGCCCACTCAAGCAATTCCAGATTCATCATATTATCGATAATAACCGGATACTGCCATACCGCCCTATTAAAATCCCACGAACGAATGACTCCGATATGATCCTTATAACGGGTAGACAAAGATTCCGCACCTTTTAATAACACCTGTTTGTATTTTTCATTACCAGTCAGACGATATCCATTACCAAAACTACAATACAGCATAAACCCTACATCATGATTTCCCTTATTATACTTCTCCTTTTCCACCCGGGAAGTATAATCACAAGCATACTCTTTCAAAAGAGTATCACCCGTTGCCTCATACAGATACCAAAGTACTCCCGGAAAAAAGCCACTGGTCCACCACTTCGAGTCCGATGTGATGAGTTTTCCTTCTTTATCAAGTGTTCTCGGCAATAAAGTCTTTTGTTCCCATATGGATTTTGCCATTAATTTAGATTGTTCTACAGAAACAGACAGCCCTTTCTCAATAACTGCATCCATTTCATCTTTCCCAGTGCAACCCATCAAAATCGCAATGAACAACAGTGCCAAAATTTCTTTTCTCATATATCAGTCCAGTTTACTTAACTTATAACTGTATTTTCCGTCAACAATCAGAATATAAAATCCTTTGGCAAAATGAGAGGTGTTGATATCAATATCGGAACAAGTTTCTTTTTCCAGAATTTTTATACCAGATAAAGTATACATCTTAACATTATTCTGAACCCCTTTTATCGAAACAAACTCGGAAAATATAACGGGGGATACTCTAATCTCCTCCGGATATTTTACATTAGAAAGTGAAGTCTCACTACCACCATCCGGAATAATCAAAGTCGTGTTACCTGACACTGCACCATCCAAACCTACGGCAAACTGTAATGCTCCATTAGCTTCACCCGTATCATATTGATAAATACTTTCATTAATTGACTTCCCGGTAGAATAAGCACAAGGAGTCCATGAATAACATCCGGTGCGTGCTTCTATTTCTGCGGACCAAATCCACGCTGTATCATTTTTTTCGATGACATGCCCTGTAGAAGGAAATAAATTGAATTTAGTACCTCGTCCACGGGTCGTTTCATCAATCACCCGTTGATCCCGGATATTCCCACTATTATCCAATATACCAAAATTAGCTTTCCACCCCCAAATAGAAAATGCAATGTCATTCTCCCGAAAAATTTCTGCCACATCATGTATCCACCTTTGTTTAACTTCTTTATTCGTATTGCTGATACAACCATATTCAGAACAATACAGCTTCAACCCTAATTCAGTTGCACGATTTATGGCAACTTGCATCTGTTGCTTCAAAATAGATTTATTATAAAAACCATTATAATAATTCACCACACTCTTATGTTTCTCATTTTTAATAGCATCCACATCCTTTTTAATAACAAGTTGCCCCGGATAATGTAAAGGAATAACCAAATCTTTCAAACCATCCATCCAACTGGCCTGATAATGAGTAAGCAGGTGCGGTGAATAAAAATGAAAAGCAAGGATTAACTTCTTATCGTTTTCAGGAAGAGTTAATGTAGACAATGCACTGGCCGAATTGTGACTGATGCCTCCTACTATTAAATAACGATCCGGTTCGCGTTCACGTATCTTGGCAATAATTCGCGCCGACAAATTATTCCACACATCAGCATTCGGTGCGTTGGCTTCATTCAGAAGTTCGTACGCTAACAAACCAATCGGATAATGTCCGAATTCCTGTGACAGTTTATCCCAAATATTAACCAGTTTATCCTGTTCCGCCTGTTCTTTCCATAATATAATAGAGTTCTTATCATCATTGAAATAGTGCGAGCGGGTAATATGCATATCTAATATAATACGCATATTATATTCCTTGCACCATGCTATAGCATCGTGAATAAGCTGCTGGGTTTCCGGATTAAAGTTCAAATCTGTATCAAAAACTTCTTTTTCATCAACAGGCAATCGTATATGATCATATCCCATATCTGCCAATTTTTTTAGATCTGTTTTCTTAAAGTAATTAATTGCACTTCCTCCCCGGTTACTCGTCTGCGAGAGCCACACTCCGATATTCACTCCGGAACTAAAATCAAATTTATCATCCGAAAAATTGGGTATTGCGTTATGAAGCACAAATTCATTTTGCAGGTTTGTACGTGCATTAGCCGGCTCATTAGGCTTTCCTCCTACTAAATAAATATTCTCTTCACTGAAAGCACCAGCATTCGTCCTTTTCCCTTTGCTCTTATCAATAACTTTCAATACTACAGGATATTTTTCATCCCGAATCGTTATTTCAGTTGTCCCGGTCACTTTCCCCGAAGCATCTACATTAAAAGTCAGCTCATCTTTCTCTCCGTAGTAAGCAACCACTTTGTTCAAACTATTATAACCTGCCGACTTCATACATGGCCGCCAGGAATGTTCACCTACAGGAGCCTGAATCGTAGCCTGCCAAATCCAGGCAGTATCATTCTTCACCACTTCTCCTGTAGTTCCCGGCATTTTAAACAGAGGATAATACCATTTTCCTCCTCCTTGTCCCTGAAACTTCAGTTCCTCACTCAAACCGGCAACTATATTCTTCTCATCCAGACTGATATCATTACTTGTTCGTACTCCGAATGTCTTATCAACTACCCTAAGCGTAACCGGATAGTTTTGTGCAAGTAAAGTGGCCGAAACAGAGAAGATAAAAAACAGAGAGATTATTTTTTTTATTTTCATACTTTGTATAATAAAAAGAGATAAAATTAAAAGCAAAAAGATAGTAGCTAACGGCTTCACTTTTATTATGAAGCCGTTAGTATGAATCTGTTTACCCCCAAAAAACTAATTTATTTCTTTATAAACTTAACTGTAGTATCATCGTTTAATTGCAGAAAATACATACCATTTACCAAATCGGAAACATCAAAAGTAAGTGTTCCCTCAGGATGCAAGTTTTTCACCACAGTTCCTGCCAAGTCTATTATTTTTATACTTTTTATCATAGCAGCATCCTGAATAGAAATAGAAATTGTGTTCACCACAGGATTCGGATATATACCAATAGCAGTAATTTCTGTATTTTCAATTCCCGTAGGTGGTTCCAAAACATCATAAATATCCATTTGATTCCACGGTGCCACAGCTTCATAAGCAGCTCTGGAACCTTTAGGGATATATAAAATCACTTTTCCCAATTCTATACCAGTAAAGGCATCTGCTGTTGTCTCCGGAGGAGTCATGCGATTTAACTCAATATCATTCAGCATTTTCTGATTCTTAAATGCATTGGAACCTATTTTTGCTAACTTCTCATACATCGTTAATGAAGTTAATGAAACAGGCCGGGTATTAGCATTAAAAGCAGAACTTCCAATCTCTGTAATACCTCCGGAATATAAGAGATTGCCACAGAGGTCTGAGCAAAAGACAGAGCTCCAAGCACTCCCTCCAATCCTGCCGGTAGCTCCTCCAATGATTTCATAGCATAAGCCTGATAAAAAGTATATCCTTCAATCGTCTTCAGACCTTCAGGTAATTTTTCCAGATCGAGACTACCACAACCTGTAAAACATCCCTCTCCCAATTTAACCAAAGTATTAGGCAAATTAATTTTCTTCATCTTACTAAATTTCCGGAAAGTACGTGGACCAATAACCTTTAAACCAGCCGGTAATACCACTTCTTCTACCTGCATTCCGTTACCTTTTATATCAAATGCTCCTACACTTGCTCCTTCTTTATTACCAGGAGTACTGTCATTTTCAAATTTAGCAGTACTTAAATCCAACTTTTTAAGAGAAATAGTAGGAAACTTTGCTGCAATTGCCGAACAATCTTCATAAGTTACATTGGCATCTCCATTAATGATCAAAGTCTGAATCTCTTCTGCTCCGGTAGTTCCTAAAGCCGCATTTATTTCAGCTTCCATGGCCCCTGCGTGGTATGAGTTACTGTTAATTCCTGCTGTGCGTTAATCCCCGTCGCTACAAACATTGAAATAGCCAAAAGTGTAATTTCTTTTTTCATAATAAATTTAATGATTAAATAAAAGAACAATTTTTAAATATAATAGAGGTTGCAACACTATATCGTTATTTTAAGAAGGTGCGTGTTCTAATAGTAGACAGGCCTTTTATATCTATATTACAAACAAAGGATATAAATGTAATCACTATCTAACAGTTATTTTTCAGATATTCGAAAAAATAGCTTAATAGTTCGAATCTAACAAGTATATACTTTAATCAATTATAATCCTATATATGTAGTAATCGATTATACATAATCTTACTATACAAAAGTATACTTCTTTACCCTCACAACATCCGGATGTTTTGCACAACAACATCCGGGTGTTGTTATATAAAACATCCGGGTGTTGTCTGGCTAATACCTAGAGACGAATATCGGCAGAGTATTATTCAATTGTAGTGAGAAAGTATATAAATCTACTATCTTCGTTTACTCTTCCTTATTTATTGGGTTAATACATCTATCACACGTTGGTCTTTAGCCGTACCGTTATCATTCATTATACCAAATCCGGCTTTATATCCCCATACGGAAAATGCAACATTATGTTCTTTACAGATGCTGCCACATCACTCATCCAGTTCAGTCTTACCGTAGGATCTGTATTCTCTATACAGCCCACTTCGCCAATATGTATCTGTAATCCGGTTTCTTTCGATTTATCCAATGCGATTTGTATCTTTTCCGTCAAAACAGCCTTGTCATAATATTCATTATAATAATTTACGACCCGAAGATTTTCAGAGTCCCGGATGGTATCCACATCTTGACGGGATACCAATTGTCCCGGATAATGTAATTTGATAGTCAATCGTTTTAATGCCGGCCACCATCCTGCCTGATAGTGCGTTAATAAATGAGGAGTATAAAAATGTACTGAAAGTATAATATTCGGATCACTCCGGGGAATTTCAAGTGTACTCAATGCCCCTATCGAACTATGGCTACTTGCATCAAGCACAATCATCCGATCCGGTTCCAATACGCGCAATTCATTAATCAACCGGGAAGACAGTTTATTCCATTGTCCGGGAGTATCCGGAACCGATTCATTCAGAAGTTCATATGCCAAAAGGCTGTTGGGGTATTGATTAAACTCAGCAGACAGTTTTTTCCACATATCGGATAGTTTATCCTGCTCAGCTTTACTACTCCACAAAGTCATATTTTCCGTATCATTAAAATAATGAGAACGAAGAATATGAAGGTCAAGAATAACACGCATATTCAAATCTTTACACCACTCAATAGCTTTATGAATCAGTCTACGTTCTTTTTCTTTCCATTCCCCCTTTTCCGTGAAGATCTCAACCTCGTCTACCGGTAAACGGATATGGTCGAATCCCCAGCCTGCCAACTTCTGCGCATCTTTTTTAGTAAAGAAAGCATCTACTCCCACTTTCCGCGTAGAAGTTTGTGACAACCAACCACTAATATTTACTCCTTTAAGTATTTTAAAAGAATCGTGTTCCCAATCAACTTCGGGCAATACAGAGTCCTCCAGGCCTGTTTCGTCCAAAGTATTATCATCATTCCCACAAGAAATAATCCCCAACAAAAGCACACATCCCATCAAAATACAACCAATCAGATGAGTACGGTAAGTTCTTCTTTTCATCGTTCATTATTTTAAATTTGTATTTAGCACTCTATCTGACAGGAAACTGATAAAATTTTCGTTCCACATCAAAATCTAACATTAATTGATCAATAACTACATCATTATCCAATGCCTTGATACGAATGATGTGTCTTCCGGGAGTATCAAGCTGAAAGAAGGTTTCTTTCAAGGTTTGCTCTCTCAGAACATTTGTTTTCCACTCTTCGGTCCCTATTACAGCATCATAGGTTACAATCCGGGAAGGTAGTTCATCCACAGAAACCGAATATCGGAGATGACCTCCATTTACAGCATGTCCGGGCAATAAAGCAGTACGCAATACTGCGTTACCAGAAGATGCAGTATACACTTCGTAAGTCAATGTTCTACCTTTTGGAAGCAGTACGGCCGACTGGCTGTGTCCAAGTCCTTTTATTATTTGAGCATCCGGTTCTCCGTTGTAATCCGACGCATTCCATGCAATCATTCCCCGTGTCTCAGCTTTTACTCCGTCAGGTAACCGAGCAAACGATATGTTAAAATCATAAGTTTGCCCGTCCACCTGTAAACGGAATTTCTGCTTTGTGTTTTTCAATAGTTGTACTTTCTCCTCTTTCACCTTCAATGCCAGAGTCTTTTCATATAGTAAATCCCGCTCTTTCTCTATAATATCCAGCCATACCGGTTGTTCAATGACTTTCCAGTCAATCTTCCGGTTTCCCCGGCTGAATAAGGAAAAAAGTAACTCTGTATCCCGTCCCAAACTCCATAGAGGAAGTTCTGTTACCCTATCCGGCACCAAAGGTCCTATGTACCCATCCATCCAGATTTCTGCCGGAAGCAAATGATTCCTCTTTACTTCATCCGGTAAGAGCGGCGCTTCAAAAACAGGTAGTTTACGAGGAGCCATGTCCATCATTCCATCCCATTTCCCATTCTGAATATCTTTATTATATGTCCTTGTCAAAGCTGCTATTTCATTGTATGCTTCACGGCTTTTACGGGTATATTCATTGGCCGCCGGATAGTAATATGTTGCAAATAAACGGGCTTTTTGAGCATACAAATGTTTACGATTCATTGCCGATGCAGCAAGAACCGGATATTGTACCAGTTCAAAGTAAGCATCTTTACGGGATAAAGGGACCTGTTCGGCACATGCAAGTACGGATTGCACCATAGTTTCATAACAGTCCACTCTACTTTGAAGCTCGTCTCCAAACATAAAAGGATTAAATTCGCTATCCTGCACTTCGGTCATTCCCCCTTTACGTTTAGCTTTTTGATACTCCTGTACTTTGCTCCAGCCCATAAATTCCGGTTTACGAATACCTGCCAAATGAAAATACTCTTCAAAGACTTTTGTCAATGGCCCGGCCAGTGACTTTCCGAACTCACGATTCAACCATTGAGTCATATGTTCCGAAATTGTATTTGGACAGATACTATTAATATTCCATGCCATATCAAGAAAAAATTCGATACCATATTCGGCTGGTTTTATATCACCGACATTTAATATCCACAACTTACGTACTCCATAATCCCAGGCTTGTCGCATTTCTTTATATATTAATGCCGGTTGCGTACTGTATAACCACAAATAATCATGGGGTTTTCCAAAATAAGAAATGTGATAATAGATGCCGGCCCCTCCCTTTCTTTTTTGTTCTTCTTT
>BAJA01000054.1 GCA_000613465.1 Bacteroides nordii WAL 11050 = JCM 12987 | reverse complement strand
GGAACGACTCAAAACTCTACGAGAAACACTCAATTCCTCGTAGAGTTTCGAACGTTTTCTCTACGACAAACAGTCCGAAAATTTATAAGACATTACATTTTTCCATAAACACCCAAGAAGAGGATTCATTTCATTGTAACAAATTATCATCTACTATAACAAGCATTTATTTTAAACTGATTCCTCTAAAACAAAAGTGTACACTTTATACACGCAAGAATGTACACTTTCGCAATATAATAATGCACACTCTTATCATACAAAAGTGTACATTCTTGTAATCGTCCTATATTCAACAAAGTACAGAGATAAAATACAACCTTCTCATTCCATTACCCCATCCAATAAATATATTTACATTCTACTAAAATATGCTTTAAAACGCAAGATTGTCAATTTGCAAATTATTGATTATAATTACAAAAATATAAAAATATATGTTTCTAATATTAAAACATATATTATCTTTGCAGATAAAGAACTCTCCCTTATATAATATATTATGAAAAAGATTCTATTTATAGTCATTTTAGCGTTCATCACTCTCCACTGCCAGGCAAAACAAAGCCGGGTGATTGTAGGTGCAGAACAAACGAATGACTATTTACCTATATTAAAGAATAAGAGAATTGCTGTTTTTTCAAATCACACCGGTATGGTGGGAAATAAGCACCTGCTGGATGTATTATTAGAGAATAAGATTAATGTAGTTGCAATTTTCTCTCCGGAGCACGGCTTCCGTGGTAATGCAGATGCAGGAGAGCATGTTTCAAGTTCGGTAGATCAAAAAACAGGGGTACCTATTCTATCGTTATATGATGGCCAATTGGGTAAACCCAGTGAGGATTCCATGCGCAAATTCGATTTGCTGATAGTCGATATACAAGACGTAGGTTTACGATTTTATACGTATTATGCCTCTATGGTACGCCTGATGGATGCCTGCGCGGAGTATAACCGTAAAATGCTGATTCTGGACCGTCCCAATCCAAACGGGCATTATGTAGACGGCCCTATTTTAGATATGAAATATAAATCGGGAGTTGGCTGGCTTCCTATCCGGTAGTACATGGGATGACTTTGGGAGAATTAGCACTCATGGTTAATGGTGAACGCTGGTTGCCGGCTTCCCGTATCTGTGACATTACAGTAATAAAATGCAAAAACTATACCCACCAGAGAATGTATCAGCTGCCTATCCCTCCCTCTCCTAACCTACCCAATATGAAAGCAGTATACCTCTACCCGTCTATTTGCTATTTTGAAGCAACTCCCGTCAGCTTAGGAAGAGGCACACAATTGCCTTTTCAGGTATACGGTCACCCCAATATGACAGGATACAGTTATAGCTTTACGCCACAAAGCACATCAGGAGCCAAAAACCCTCCCCAACTTGGCAGGCTTTGCCACGGTGTGAATTTAAGTGAGTTAAGTGAGGAAGAAATAAGAAAAAAAGGAGTAGATTTGAGCTACCTTATTGACGCTTACCGAAACCTGAATATGGATGATTACTTTTTCCGCCCATTCTTTGAACGACTGATAGGTACGGATTATGTCCGCAAAATGATCGAACAAGGAAAAGATGCCGATGAGATTAAAGCAATGTGGAAAGAGGACGTAGAAAAGTTTAAAGTACAACGCAGACCTTACCTTTTATATGAAGAATAGCCGTTTCTCTCTGTTTTTTATCTTAAATTGTTAAACTATAAAAATGTAAATTGCCCCATGAGTCCAATTGCCATCTTAATTACTATTGCAGCCTATTTCGTTATCCTGTTCACAATCTCATACATTGCAGGCAGAAAAGCCGATAATGAAGGTTTCTTTGTAGGGAATCGTAAATCAACCTGGTATGTAGTAGCATTTGCCATGATTGGTTCGAGTATATCAGGAGTTACATTTGTGTCGGTACCGGGTATGGTTGCTGCAAGCGGATTCTCTTATTTACAGATGGTACTTGGTTTTGTTGCAGGACAAATTATTATAGCCTTTGTTTTGATACCGCTTTTCTACCGGATGAATTTAGTATCCATCTATGAGTATCTTGAAAACCGATTTGGAATTTCTTCTTATAAGACAGGTGCATGGTTCTTTTTTATTTCAAAAATGCTGGGAGCAGCCGTAAGATTATTCCTTGTTTGCCTCACACTACAGCTACTTGTTTTTGAGCCTTTCCACCTCCCGTTCATACTGAACGTGATTATCACCGTAGCTCTTGTTTGGCTCTATACTTTCCGTGGAGGAGTAAAGTCATTAATATGGACAGATTCATTAAAAACATTTTGTCTGGTGGTATCTGTAGTACTATGTATATATTACATTGCTTCCGATCTTAACCTGGGTTTCGGAAGTATGATTGCTACTATATCCGAAAATGACTTCTCACGCATGTTTTTCTTTGATGACGTGAACGACAAACGTTATTTCTTCAAGCAATTTTTGGCAGGAGTATTCACCATGATTGCCATGACAGGACTGGATCAGGACATGATGCAGCGAAACCTAAGCTGCAAGAATTTCAAAGATTCACAAAAAAACATGATCACCAGTGGTATCTCTCAATTCTTCGTCATCTTACTATTCCTTATGTTGGGAGTATTGCTCTATATATTCACAGCCCGGCAAGGCATTGAAAATCCGGAGAAGAGTGATGAGTTATTCCCGATGATAGCTACCGGTGACTATTTTCCTGCCATCGTAGGAGTTCTGTTTATCATCGGTCTGATTTCAGCAGCCTATTCTGCAGCCGGTTCGGCACTGACCGCCCTGACTACCTCATTTACAGTAGATATATTAGGCGCTAAAAATAAAGCGGAAAATGAACTGGTAAAGATACGTAAACGTGTGCACATCGGTATGGCAATAACGATGGGGGTTGTTATCTTTGTATTCAATCTGTTGAATAACACAAGCGTGATTGATGCCGTTTATATTCTTGCCAGCTATACTTACGGCCCCATCCTGGGACTTTTCGCCTTTGGCATTTTCACCAAAAAGCAGGTTCGCGACAAGTATATTCCCTGGGTAGCCATTGCCTCCCCCATCCTATGCTTCATATTACAGAAAAACTCAGAAAGATGGTTCAACGGGTATCAGTTCAGCTATGAATTGCTAATATTCAATGCACTATTTACTTTTATCGGACTCTGCCTGCTCATAAAAAAGAGCAAATAACAAATTATTTTAATCCAAAACAAAAAACACACTCAGATGAACAGAAAAGTATATACCTGTATCGCATTCCTATTTGTAGTGTACACTACAATTCAGGCGCAGGCAGGAGAGCATTTTCGTTTCGCTCTTCTCACAGATATTCATGTCACGAATAAGGGAACAGCCTTTGAAGATCTCCAGAACTCCATCAATCAGGTGAACAAGACACAAGGAATTGATTTTGTACTGGTAACCGGAGATATAACCGAAGAAGGAGATCGTGCCTCTATGAAAAAAGTAAAAACAGCTCTCGGGCAACTAAAGGTGAAATATTACATCATTCCCGGAAACCATGAAACAAAATGGAGTGAAAGCGGTGTGACCGACTTCGGACATATCTTTGGCGGAGAGCGTTTTAAATTTGAGCACAAAGGCTTTCTCTTTTTAGGATTCAACTCCGGCCCGTTAATGCGCATGGCAGACGGCCATGTAGTGCCTCAGGACATTACATGGTTGAAAGACGAACTGAAAAAGGCAGGAAAAGAAAAGCCTGTATTTCTGGTTACCCACTATCCGCTGTTAAAAGGAGATGTGGACAATTGGTATGACGTAACTGATGCAGTGCGCCCCTTTAACATCCGTGCGTTCATGGGTGGGCATTATCACAAAAATCAGTTTTTCTCTTATGACGGTATTCCGGGAATTATCAACCGTTCCAATCTGCGGGGGAAAGATCCGGTAGGCGGATACAGTGTCTATGAGATAACTCCCGATTCTGTATTCGTTTATGAACAGAAAATTGGTGAACAACCTAAAAAGTGGTGCGCACTCTCCTTAACAAAACCATACTACAATGCGAAAGGAGCAACAGACAAATATCCCGATTTCTCTGTCAACAAAGAATATCCACAGGTAAAAGAAAAATGGCTCGTACAAACGGGGGTGGGTATCTATTGCTCACCGGCCATAGAGAAAGAACAGGTTTTCGTTGGTGACGACATGGGCATCTTAACCGCCTACAGCCTGAAAAAAGGGAAAAAGCTCTGGAGTTTCCGCTCCGGCAACCGTATTGTTGGTACTCCTGCCGCAGCCGATGGTATCGTTGTATTTGGCTCTGCAGATAAACATATTTATGGTTTGAATGCCGAAGACGGAACATTACTCTGGAAAATAGAAGCCGGAGAACCGGTGTTGGGAGCTGTAACGATAGACAACGGAATAGCCTACATAGGTGCCAGTGATCATACCTTCCGTGCCATTGACATCAGGACCGGGAAACTCATATGGGCATATACAGGCGTAAAAGGCTATATAGAAACCCGTCCGCTCGTTGAAGGTGACAAAGTGATCTTTGGTGCATGGGACAATACGCTCTATGCTTTGAGTAAAAAAGAAGGTAAAGAGTTATGGAAATGGACGGGCGGACTGACCCGCATGCACTTCTCTCCTGCGGCAGTATGGCCGGTAGCAGCAAATGGCAAAGTTTTCATTACCGATCCTCAACGTGCCATGACCGCCATTGATCTGGAAACCGGAGAAACCGTATGGCGTACTTTCCAGTCCACCGTACGCGAAACAATCGGTCTATCTGCCGATAAAGAACGGATATACAGTAAAACAATGAATGACAGCATTGTCTGTTTTTCAACGAAAGGCGATAAACCGGATCAACTGTGGAGTTCCAACGTCGGTTTTGGCTATGAGCATGCCCCTTCCATGCAAGTAGAAAAAGACGGAGTGATGTTTGGCAGCACCAAAGGAGGACTTATCTTTGCATTGGAACCACTGACAGGCAAGATATTATGGAAGCATAAAACAGGCAACTCACTTATCAGTACGGTTGTTCCTATCAACCGCCACCAGGTGTTATTCACCGCAACCGGAGGCGAAACCGGATTATTGGAATGGAAAGAATAAAAACAATAATAAAGAACTAAGATATGAAAACTACAATCAATTGCTTTATCCCTTTTGCAAATGCAGCGCAAGCTGAAAAAACAGTTCTGAGCTTACAAAGCTCCGATCTGATAAAGAAAATCTATCTGCTCACAACAGAAACGACAGCCACTCCCCTTCCGGGTTGTGACATATTAACCGTATCTGCACTTAACTCCAGTGCAGCAATGCGCGCTGTTGCTGCACACTCCGATGCGGACTATACCCTGCTTTATACCAAATATACAACACTGTCACCAGGTATGTTCGCCTTCGAACGTATGATCCATATTGCCGAAGACAGCAACGCAGGTATGGTGTATGCCGATCATTATCAGGTGGCGGAAGGTGTTCAAAAGAATGCACCGGTAATAGATTATCAGCCGGGAAGCCTCCGTGATGATTTCAACTTCGGTTCGGTGTTACTATACAAAGCCAGTGCATTGAAAGAAGCAGTGAGTCGTATGAAAGCTGATTATCAGTTTGCCGGACTGTATGATCTACGCTTGAAATTGTCACAAAAAGAAGCACTGGTTCACATTAACGAATACCTGTACTCCGAAGTGGAAAACGATACCCGCAAAAGTGGTGAAAAAATATTCGACTATGTAGACCCTAAAAACCGGGGACTACAAATAGAGATGGAACAAGCCTGCACAGAACATCTGAAAGAGATAGGTGGCTATCTGGCTCCCGAATTCAAAAAAATCGAATTCAGTGCCGGTAATTTTGAATATGAAGCTTCTGTCATTATCCCGGTACGCAACCGTATCCGTACGATTAAAGATGCCATACGATCGGTATTAAATCAAAAAACAGATTTCAAATTCAACCTCATCATCATCGACAATCACTCTACCGACGGAACGACAGATGCTATTCGTGAATTTACCTCCGACGAGCACCTCATCCACATCGTCCCCGAACGGAATGATTTGGGTATAGGCGGTTGCTGGAATTTGGGTGTACATCATGAGAAATGTGGCAAGTTTGCCGTACAACTGGACAGCGACGATGTGTATAAAGATGAAAATACCCTGACAACAATGGTGCAGGCATTCTATGAACAGAATTGTGCAATGGTGGTAGGTACATACATGATGACGGACTTCAATATGAATATGATCGCCCCGGGCATTATCGACCATAAAGAATGGACTCCCGAGAACGGACGTAACAATGCTTTACGCATCAACGGTTTAGGTGCTCCACGCGCATTCTATACCCCGGTATTACGCGAAATCAAAGTTCCTAACACCAGTTATGGGGAAGATTATGCCTTAGGATTGAACTTCTCCCGCCAATACCAGATAGGACGTGTGTACGATGTAGTCTATCTGTGTCGCCGTTGGGATGACAACTCGGATGCAGCACTGGATGTAGTGAAAATGAACGGGCACAATTTGTATAAAGACCGTATTCGTACCTGGGAATTACAAGCCCGTATAGCAATGAATCGTCGTCAAATGTAATAATAGGGATGGATACAAAATTAAAAATAGAAAAATTGTTCAGTGACCAGCTCTCTTCATGGGAGCTGGCAAAAAACAATTATACAGCTCTAAGCCGGGTCAAAGTAAAAGAACTGGATGTGAACGGTACGCACTATAAAGTACAGTTTAATCCTGCACGTATCGTTTCTTCGGCAGCTAAAGTGGATACAAAGTCTATACAGGAACGAAAATGCTTCCTTTGTCCCGCCAATCTGCCGGCTGTGCAAAGAGGGCTTCCGTTCAAAGAGAATTACCAAATACTGGTCAATCCGTTTCCTATCTTTCCGAAACATCTGACTGTACCGGCTTTAGAGCATGTAGACCAACGTATTAAAAATCGCTTTGGCGACATGCTGGACTTAGCAACTTATGCTCAGGACTATGTAGTTTTCTACAACGGTCCCAAATGCGGAGCATCCGCCCCCGACCATGTACACTTCCAGGCAGGAAACAAAGGTTTTCTCCCTCTTGAACAAGAGTGGAAAAACAAGAAGGCCGGCAAAATTGTGACTTACCAAACGGCTACACTATCTTATCTGAACGATGCCCCCCGTAATACATTGGTCCTGGAAGCAACCAACCGGGAAGATGCCATCATCCTATTCAATGTAGTATACAACGCCATGGAACAGAAACCGGGTGAGGAAGAGCCAATGATGAATCTGCTTACCTGGGTTGAAGGCGGACAATGGGTAGTCTGTATTTTCCCGCGTTCCAAACACCGTCCTTCCTGCTACACAGCCGAAGGAGATGCCAATATTCTTATCAGTCCGGCATCCGTAGATATGGGAGGAGTATTCATCACCCCACTGGAAAAAGATTTTGAGAAACTAACGGCAACGGATATTGCGGCAATCCTCGGAGAAGTCTGCCTCAGTACAGACGAATTTTACAAATTAAGACAACGCATAAAAGAACAGTTATGAAAGAGCCTAAAGTACATGTAGGTATCCTGTCCGGACAAAAGATAGAATTCACTCTGTTGAATACCTATCGCATGAACGGTGCAGAAGTAAGTGGGAAACAAACCGCTCTTTTCGATGATGGAAAAATCCTTTGGAGAAACCATCATTATGAAGAACTACTGTTTGAACCTCTGTACGAGGCTACAGACTCTTTCGAATTGCAGGATGTCACCATCGGTATCAATTTTCACTGGGAACGAAAAGAAAACCAACGTTTCCAGGGAGCCCTGAAAATTATCATAGAAAACAATACCCTCACCGGCATCAACCGCGTAAACGTAGAGGATTATTTAGTCAGTGTCATCTCCTCGGAAATGAGCGCCAACGCTTCTCTGGAATTACTGAAAGCACATGCAGTGATTTCACGCAGCTGGCTACTTAATAAATTGACAATTGACAGGGGACAATTGACAATGGACAGTAGACAATTGACAGGGGACAATGGACAATTGACAGTTACTATGCAGCATGATAGCGCAGCCAACTGTCAATTGTCAACTGTCAACTGTCAACTAATTAAGTGGTACGATCAGGAAGACCATACTCACTTTGATGTGTGTGCCGACGATCATTGCCAGCGTTATCAAGGAATCACCCGTGCATCTACCGAAATCGTGAAGGAAGCCATTCATACTACCCGCGGACAAGTGCTGACTTATAACGGACAAATTTGCGATGCCCGCTTCTCTAAATGCTGCGGAGGAGCATTCGAAGAGTTCCAATATTGCTGGGAAGATGTGAAACATCCTTATCTCGTCAAACAACGGGATAGTAAAACAACGGCTTTCCTACCCGATCTTCGTATGGAAACAGAAGCAGAAAAGTGGATACGAAGCTCTCCGGAAGCTTTCTGTAATACGACAGAAAATAAAATACTCAGCCAGGTGCTAAACAATTACGATCAGGAAACTACTGATTTTTATCGCTGGAAAGTAGAATACACGCAAGAGGAATTAGCGGCACTTATCTTCAAACGTTCCGGTATTGATTATGGACAGATAATCGACTTAATTCCTGTAGAACGCGGAACGTCTGCCCGGATCGTAAAACTTAAAATCATTGGTACAAAGAAAACAATGACCATTGGTAAGGAACTTGAAATCAGAAGGACATTGTCACCTTCTCATCTGTACAGTTCGGCATTTGTCATTGATAAAACAGATATAAAAGATACTATCCCGGGCAAATTCATTCTCACCGGTGCGGGCTGGGGGCATGGTGTAGGCCTTTGTCAGATTGGTGCCGCAGTAATGGGTGAACAGGGATATACTTATGACACAATTCTGCTACATTATTATATTGGAGCTGCTATTGAAAAACGATACTAAAACAATCATTATGAAAAATAAGAAACTATCACCGTGGGCATGGATACCGACACTTTATTTTGCACAAGGACTGCCTTATGTAGCCGTAATGACTATCTCAGTTATTATGTACAAAAAGTTAGGTATCTCTAATACAGATATTGCTCTATATACCAGTTGGCTATACCTTCCCTGGGTAATCAAACCTTTCTGGAGTCCCTTTATTGACTTATTAAAAACAAAACGTTGGTGGGTAGTGACCATGCAGCTTCTCGTAGGAGCCGGACTCGCCGGAATAGCCTTTACTATTCCCATGCCTAATTTCTTTCAGATAACTCTCGCTATATTCTGGTTAGTGGCTTTCAGCTCGGCAACACACGACATAGCCGCTGACGGATTTTATATGCTGGCTTTAAGTGTACGAGACCAGGCCATGTATGTCGGAATACGAAGCACTTTTTATCGCATTGCCACTATAGCGGGGCAAGGACTTCTGGTTGTACTGGCAGGAGAACTGGAAAAACGGACTTCCACTATAGCCATGGCATGGAGTATCACATTTTATATTCTTGCGGGATTATTTATTGCATTTTATTTGTATCACAGCTATATCCTTCCACATCCTTCCGCTGATAAACCGGCAGTAGGCAATGTCACGGCAAGTAATATATTCAAAGAGTTCTTTGCTACTTTTACTTCTTTCTTTAAAAAACCACAAGCAGGTGTTGCCATTCTCTTTATGTTATTCTACCGTTTGCCTGAAGCCCAATTAGTAAAACTCATCAATCCCTTTTTGCTGGACCCTATTGAAAAAGGAGGCTTAGGATTGAGCACGGCCGAAGTGGGTTGGGTATATGGTACTATCGGTATTATCGGACTTACCCTCGGAGGAATCATCGGAGGAATCTGTGCAGCCAAAGGAGGATTACAGAAATGGCTATGGCCCATGGCATGGAGCATCTCCCTGACTTGTATTACATTTGTCTATCTCGGATATTTCCAACCACAAGACCTTCTTACCATTAACATTTGTGTATTTATAGAGCAGTTTGGTTATGGATTTGGATTTACAGCCTATATGCTTTACCTGATTTATTATTCGGATGGCGAACACAAGACGGCACATTATGCCATTTGTACTGCTTTCATGGCACTGGGTATGATGTTACCGGGCATGATGGCCGGTTGGTTACAGGAACATATCGGTTACGAGAAATTCTTTATCTGGGTAATGATCTGTTGTGCAGCAACCATTGCTGTTTGCGCATTTATTAAGATTGACCCTAATTACGGTAAAAAAGAAGAAGTTGCAGAAACAGAAACCCCCGAAAAACAATAACGATTCGAAACAGAAAAACTTATGAACAAATTTCGATTTATTATTCTTAGCACTTGTTGCCTGCTGGCCCTCACCACACAGGCACAGAAAATCAAAATCAAGACGGGCATTGAAGTTCTGAAAGAACAGAACTTCAAATGCTCGAAGGTAAACGTGTGGGACTGATCACCAATCCTACCGGTGTAGACAACCGGCTGAAATCTACGATTGACATTCTTCACGAAGCCCCCAACGTGAATCTGGTAGCATTATATGGCCCCGAACATGGTGTACGGGGCGATGTCCATGCCGGAGATAAAGTCGATAATTCAGCCGATTCCTCTACCGGATTGCCTGTCTATTCTCTTTATGGGAAAACACGCAAACCCACTCCGGAAATGCTGAAAGACATCGACGTACTTGTATACGACATACAGGATATCGGCTGCCGCTCTTTCACCTATATCAGCACTATGGGGGTAGCTATGGAAGCTGCTGCCGAAAATGGAAAGGAATTTATCGTACTTGACCGCCCCAATCCGGTAGGAGGGGAAAAAATTGAAGGTAACCTGGCAGAAGAGGGATACATTTCTTTTGTTAGTCAATTTAAGATTCCGTACCTTTACGGACTCACTTGTGGTGAGTTGGCCCTGATGCTGAACGGTGAAAAGATGTTAGGCAAACAGTGCAACCTGCACGTGGTGAAAATGAAAGGCTGGAAACGTAAAATGGATTATGTTCAAACAGGTTTACAATGGATTCCTTCCTCTCCGCACATCCCGCATCCGCACTCTGCCTTCTTCTATCCTGTATCGGGAATACTTGGAGAACTCGGTTATATGTCTATCGGAGTGGGCTATACTATTCCGTTTCAGATGTTTGCTGCTCCCTGGGTGAAAGCTGAAGAACTGGCAGATAATCTGAATAAGTTACAGTTGCCCGGAGTCATCTTCCGCCCGATACATCTTAAACCGTTCTATTCTGTAGGTAAAGGCGAACATCTGCAAGGTGTACAAGTTCATATCATGGACTATCGGAAAGCTGCGTTGAGTGAGATACAATTCCTTGTCATGCAGGAAGTAGCCACTCTCTATCCGGAACATGCTATATTTGACCATGCAGATAAAGGACGTTTTGACATGTTTGATAAAGTAAGTGGTTCAAACGAAATACGCGAACGGTTCAGTAAACGTAATCGCTGGGAAGATATCCGCGACTATTGGTATAAAGACGTGGATAGTTTCCGCCAACTGTCAAAGAAATATTATTTATACAAATAGAAATGAATAAAGGAAGTAAGCACTTGGCATTTTTGCAGGAGATTTCACAATTCATCCCGCAAGAAAGAATTTATACTGACGAACTTCGCCGGTTGGCATGGGGAACGGATGCAGGTTTTTATCGCCTCATTCCCCAAATTGTAATCCGCTCCGCCAATGAGCAGGAGGTTTCGGATTTATTATGTGCGGCAACCCGTCATCTGTTGCCGGTAACTTTCCGTGCAGCGGGGACCAGTTTATCAGGCAAGCCATCAGTGACTCTATCCTTATAGTGGCAGGAAAACACTGGGAGAAATACAGTATTTCCTCCGACTACGAACAAATAACCCTCCAGCCCGGTATTATCGGACAACGTGTTAATGAACTGTTACAGCCCTTCGGACGTAAATTTGCCCCCGACCCGGCCTCTGTAAAAAGTGCATGGTAGGCGGTATCGTAATGAACAATGCTTCGGGTATGAATTGTGGTACACATGCCAATAGTGACAAAATGTTATTGTCGGCACGTATTGTATTTGTGGACGGAACGATACTGGATACCGGCAGTGATATCAGTAAACAAGAGTTCCTGTTGAGACATGCCGGATTCATTACACAAATTCAGACACTACGCGACCTGATTCGTACAGATGAAGAGTTGAGCGCACGCATTCGTTACAAATACTCTATTAAAAACGTCACCGGATTAAATCTACTACCGTTCATCGCCTTCGATGACCCGTTTGATATTATCACACATTTAATGGTGGGTTCGGAAGGTACATTGGCTTTCCTCTCCGAGGTAACTATGAAAACGGAGTATGATTATCCTCACAAAGCCAGTGCAATGCTCTATTTCAGCGACATCAAAGAAGCATGCCGGGCGGTGGTGGCAATGAAGAAACTCACCAACGAAAAAGATGAATGGATTGTGAAAGGTGCCGAACTGCTTGATTGGAAATCTCTGGCATCCGTCAACGATTCGACTGGTGAGGGACTAACAGCTGTACTTACAGAAACTAAAGCACATAGCAAAGAAGAACTTGCTCAAAACATAACTGCCATAGAAGAGACTTTAGCATCCTTCAATACTTATATACCGGTTCGTTTTACAGACAAACCGGAAGAATACTCCAAATACTGGGCCATTCGTTCGGGGATCTTCCCCTCTGTGGGAGGAACCCGTCAACCGGGAACAACCTGCCTCATCGAGGACGTAGCCTTCCACATAGAAGACTTACCCGAGGCAACAGCTGAGTTACAGCAACTCATTGCACGCCATGGATATGATGACGCCTGTATTTACGGACATGCCCTCGAAGGTAACTATCATTTCATTATTAATCAGTCTTTCAGTACCGATGCCGAAGTAAAACGCTACGAAGAGCTAATGAATGATGTCAAAACATTAGTGGTGGATAAATACGACGGTTCACTAAAGGCCGAACACGGTACGGGACGTAATATGGCACCGTTCGTAAAATACGAATGGGGTGAGAAAGCCTATGAGATTATGAAAGCGGTAAAAGCGCTTTTCGATCCGCAAAATCTGTTAAACCCCGGTGTTATCTTTAATGATGACCCGCTGTGCCATATCAAAAACTTCAAGCCGCTACCACTCACGAATCCACATGTAGACAAATGCATCGAGTGTGGTTTTTGTGAAGTCAATTGCCTGACTTGTGGTTTTACCCTTTCTTCACGTCAACGCATTGTATTACGCCGTGAGATATCCAGGCTGAAACAAAACGGTAATGATCCGAACGCCTCGCCACTCTACAAAAACAATACCGTTACCCCGGAAACCAGACTTGCGCCGGAGACGGCCTTTGTTCAATGTCCTGTCCCATGGGTATCAACACAGGCGACCTGACGCACGACATCCGTCAGGAAGAACTTCCGCAAAATAGTTTTGGCTATTCTGTAGGAAACTTTGCCGCCAATCATTTTGCCGGTATAAAAAGTTGCCTGCGTCCGATGTTAACCCTCGCAAATGCAGCCCATTCCGTATTAGGAACTTCTGCTATGACCACCCTCACCAAAGGAATGCACAATGTCTTGGGTATCCCACAATGGACTCCGGCTATGCCCAAAAGTTATAAGAGAAGGGAGAAGGGAGAGGGGAGAATGGAGAAGGAAAAAAACATGCAGGGTAACAGCACAGCCAATTTTCAATTTTCAACTTTCAACTTTCAATTAAATAAGGTTGTTTATTTTCCCAGTTGTATCAACCAGACAATGGGGTTACCCGGTAAATCACGTGAAAGCCAACCTCTCGTGGATAAGATGTTGTCTCTCCTGCAAAAAGCGGGTTACGAAGTTATCTTCCCAAAAGATATGGAGAAACTGTGTTGCGGTACGATTTGGGAAAGCAAAGGCATGCCGGATATTGCCGACCGCAAATCTGCAGAGCTGGAAGCTTCTTTATGGGAGGCTTCCGAAAATGGAAAATATCCGGTATTGTGCGACCAAAGCCCTTGCCTTCATCGTATGCGTGAAACCATAAAGAAAATGAAGCTATATGAACCAGCAGAATTCATCTATGTCTTTTTACGTGATAAACTGGAATTCACCCCCATCAATCGTCCGGTAGCAATTCACATCACCTGTTCTATGCGTAGAATGGGATTGGCAAACACCCTGCTTTCCCTGGCGCGGCTCTGTTCCACACAGGTCATCATACCCGAAGAGGTAGGTTGTTGCGGTTTTGCCGGAGACAAAGGTTTTACTCATCCGGAAGTCAACAGTTATGCTTTACGCAAGTTGCGTCCGCAATTGGAAAAAGCAGGAATACAAACCGGATATTCCAATAGTCGTACCTGCGAAATTGGCCTTACTACCAACACAGGTATTGCCTATGTGTCTATCGCCTATCTGGTAGACGAATGTACTAAAGCCCGTTAACCCCAAATATAAACTTAACACATAAAGCCATTAGAAATGAATAAAACAACCAGCAAACGTCTCTTAGCCCTCGACATATTAAGAGGTATCACCATAGCAGGAATGATTATGGTGAACAATCCC
Source organism: Bacteroides nordii WAL 11050 = JCM 12987 (assembly GCA_000613465.1). GTDB lineage: Bacteria > Bacteroidota > Bacteroidia > Bacteroidales > Bacteroidaceae > Bacteroides > Bacteroides nordii. Next base: position 12,535 of record BAJA01000054.1, on the reverse strand, counting down.
GGTTCGTGGTCATACGTCTACGCCCCGTTAGGACACGCTAAATGGAATGGTTTAACACCAACCGATCTTGTATTCCCTTTTTTCATGTTTATCATGGGAATATCTACTTACATTTCCCTGCGGAAGTATAACTTTGAATTCAGTCACTCAGCCGCCCTGAAGATTCTTAAACGTACCATTGTCATCTTTGCCATTGGTCTGGGCATCGCCTGGTTTTCTATGTTTTGCCGTACCTGGAATTCTCTTTCCGGTGAAGAAATCTCTTTTTTATCACGGCTTGGGCAATCAGTCTGGACTTTCGATCATATCCGTATTTTAGGAGTGATGCAACGCTTAGCACTGTGCTATGGCGCAACTGCTATCATCGCTTTAACAATGAAGCACAAATATATCCCCTATCTGATTGTAACTTTATTGGCAGGTTATTTTATCCTGCTTATCACTGGTAATGGGTTCGAATATAACGACACGAACATACTTTCCGTCGTTGACCGTGCTGTACTTGGTGAAGCACATATGTACAAGGATAACGGTATCGATCCCGAAGGACTGTTAAGTACTATCCCGGCCATTGCACACGTGCTGATAGGTTTCTGTGTTGGCAAATTGCTAATGGAAGTAAAGGACATCAACGAAAAACTCGAACGCTTGTTCCTTATCGGAACAATTCTTACTTTTTTAGGGTTCCTGCTCAGCTACGGCTGTCCGATCAATAAGAAAATATGGTCGCCTACCTTCGCCATTGTCACTTGTGGACTAGGCTCCAGTTTCCTGGCACTACTTATTTGGATTATCGATGTAAAAGGCTATAAATCGTGGAGCCGGTTCTTTGAATCGTTTGGCGTAAATCCACTCTTTATCTATGTACTGGCAGCTGTACTTTCTATTTTATTGGGGAACATACGAGTTACACTGGACGGAGCAACAACCAGCCTGCATGGTTACATTTATAGCGGTATTCTTCAGCCTCTATTGGGCGATTACCCCGGTTCATTAGCATTCGCCCTTCTATTTGTGATACTCAACTGGAGCATCGGTTACCTATTGTATAAGAAAAAAATATATATAAAGATATGATATTAATAGCAGATAGTGGTTCTACAAAGACCGATTGGTGCGTTGTAGGACAAGGACAACTCGTCCGACAGATAGTTACGAAAGGTATGAATCCTTTCTTTCAATCAGAGGAAGAAATAGGGAATGAGATAGCTACTGCACTACTCCCCCATCTGGAAACCAATGCGCTCGACGCTGTTTATTTTTATGGAGCAGGATGTGTACCGGACAAGGTGCCAATGATGCACAATGCACTCTCTCTCCATCTGAACGTCAAGAATGGCATTGAAGTCAATACGGATATGCTGCTGTCACCCGTAGTTTGTGTGGACACAAACCGGGCATCGCCTGTATTTTAGGAACCGGTTCGAACTCCTGTTTCTATGACGGCGAAAAGATTGTGAACAATGTTTCCCCGTTAGGATTCATTTTGGGAGACGAAGGCAGTGGTGCTGTATTAGGAAAACTTCTGGTAGGCGACATTCTGAAAAACCAGATGACCCCGGAATTGAAAGAAAAGTTTATGAAAAAAAACGGCCTGACACCTCCCGAAATTATCGACCGCGTATATCGTCAGCCGTTCCCAAACCGTTTCCTGGCAAGCCTTTCTCCGTTTCTGGCAGAGAACATTCACGAGCCATCTGTGCATGCACTCGTTCTTGGCAGTTTCAAAGCTTTCCTGAAACGTAACGTGATGCAGTATGATTATCAGAATTATCCGGCACATTTTATCGGCTCCGTTGCCTACCATTATCAGGAGGTATTACACGAAGCCGCCCAAGAACTGGGAGTACAAATAGGAGTTATCGTCAAAAGCCCCATGCAAGGTCTGATGACATTTCATAATTCATAAATCATAATTTACCCAATGTTTATCAAAATATCAGAGCAACCTTCGCTCTACAACGATTTAGAGAAAAAGTCTGTCCGGGAAATACTGGAAGACATCAATACGGAAGACCAGAAAGTAGCCCTTGCCACACAAAAGGCCATTCCGCAAATAGAGAAACTGGTAAGCCAGATCGTGCCTCGCATGAAGCAGGGAGGACGTATATTCTATATGGGTGCCGGAACAAGCGGACGCCTGGGAGTACTTGACGCTTCGGAAATACCTCCAACTTTCGGTATGCCTCCCACATTGGTCATCGGGTTGATTGCCGGTGGGGACATAGCCCTTCGTAACCCTGTAGAGAATGCCGAAGATAATACAACCCGTGGCTGGGAAGAATTGATGGAACATAACATCAATGATAAAGACACGGTTATCGGTATTGCTGCGTCGGGTACCACTCCTTACGTCATCGGAGCCATGCATGCTGCGCGCGAACACGGGATTCTAACCGGATGCATCACCAGTAACCCCGATTCACCCATGGCAGCAGAAGCCGATGTTCCTATTGAGATGATTGTAGGGCCGGAATACGTGACAGGAAGTTCACGTATGAAATCGGGCACAGGACAAAAAATGATCCTGAACATGATCACTACCTCTGTAATGATCCAGCTGGGACGTGTGAAAGGTAACAAAATGGTTAACATGCAACTCAGCAATCAGAAATTAGTGGACCGTGGCACGCGTATGATCGTTGAAGAGCTTGGATTGGACTATGACCAGGCAAAAGCCCTGTTGCTGATGCATGGTTCGGTAAAAAAAGCCGTAGACGCTTACAAAGCGGGACAATAAATAAAACTCAGCTTACCACAAAGGCCACCAAGTTTCATAGAGTATTACTTTTATTTGATAAAACGCGGATTTATGCGCATTAACGCAGAATTAAAGACAATAATTCTTTCTTTTACATCTGTTTCTTTTTGCGAAAATCCGGATAAATCCGCGTTTCAATAATACCATACTTATCTTATCCAACTTTATCTAAACTACGTATTCATATGAAAACATCCTTCCTAATATTGAGCCTATTCTTTCTCTCTTTCCAGGCCTTGGGACAACCGTTACAACGCGTAGCTCCCGAACAAACAGGCATGAACTCCCGTCAACTTACATATGCTGATAAAGCTATTGAAACAGCTATAAACAACAAAGAAATTCCCGGTGCTGTACTTGCCGTCGTACGCCATGGCAAATTGGCTTATCTGAAAGCCTATGGAAATAAGCAACTGCTCCCTGATACAGAGCAGATGGATGTCAATACCGTATTTGACATGGCTTCCGTGAGCAAAGCCATGTCAACCGCCATCAGTGCTATGATTCTCATTGAACGCGGTCAACTCCGGCTTACAGACCGTGTCAGTCTCTATATTCCGGGATTCTCCGAAGATATCCGTATCACCGACCTCATGACACACACTTCCGGACTCCCACCTTATGCTCCGGTTAAGGAATTAACGGCTAAATATGGTGCTCCGAATCCTAAAGGGCTCATAGAATACATTTCCGGTTGCAAAACTAATTTCAAGCCGGGAACAGACTTCCAATACAGCTGCCTCAACTATATTGCCCTGCAACATGTCATTGAAACAGTCAGTGGACAAAGCCTGCGTGATTTTGCAAAAACGCATATTTTTGATCCGTTGGGTATGCAACATACCGATTATTGTCCTACCGGAGAAACATTGGAACGGTGTGCTCCTACCGAAAAGCAAAAGGACGGCAGTATTCTCAAAGGAATTGTTCACGATCCGTTGGCACGTATCATGAACGCAGGTGTCTCGGGTAATGCAGGTGTTTTCTCCGATGCCAATGACCTGGCTATACTCGCTGCAATGTTACTCAACAACGGAGAATATAACGGACATCGTATCCTCAGTCCATTAGGAGTAAAAACAATGAGAAGTATTCCCCGGCATATCCCCGGTCTGGGACGCGCATTAGGATGGGATCTCTTTTCTCCGTATGCATCTAATAACGGTGATCTGTTTGGACCAAACACCTACGGACATACAGGATATACAGGTACTTCCATCACCATTGATCCCGACAATGACACTGCCGTTATTCTGCTGACCAACAGCGTACATCCGGATGACAAAGGTAAAGCAACCCGGCTTCGTTCACTGGTAGCCAACGCCGTTGCTGCTTCTATCTACCCTACCGAGCGGACATATACTGAACATTACTACAAACGCTTTCTCGAATTTGAAGATGAGCCGGCCATCAGCCCCAAAGATATCGTCATGCTGGGCAATAGCCTCACCGAAGGCGGCAAAGACTGGGGAGTACGACTAAAAAAGAAACATGTACGTAACCGGGGCATCATCGGAGACGAAGCAATGTGTATACGACCGTCTGCACCAGATTCTCCCCGGGCATCCGGCAAAGCTCTTTTTATTGATAGGCATCAATGATGTATCACATGACCTCACAGCAGACAGTGTCGTGACTCTTATTACTCTCCTGATAGACAGAATACAGAGAGAATCACCCGATACCAAACTATATCTGCAAAGCCTGCTCCCTATCAATGAATCCGTATGTAAATACAAAACAATGATCGATAAAACAGACATCGTACCGGAAATTAACCGAAAACTGGAAACGCTCGCTACTTCCCGGAAAATACCATTTATCAACTTATTCCCTCTCTTTGCAGAAAAGGGAACAAATATTCTACGAAAGGAACTGACGACAGACGGATTACATCTGACGGAAGAAGGGTATCAGATATGGAGTAGGAAGTTGAAGAAATATCTTTAAGACAAAGACTTTCGGTCCCTTCCTCCCCCATCGTAACAGCACACAAATAACCTTTATAACAATATCCTATGAAACACAGTTTACTGTTCTTTTTATGCCTTTGGAGAATGATCGATTTATATTCTCAATGCAGTCTCACTTCTGAACTTAATAAATTCAGAGTCAATGACACCATTGTCAAACAGCAAATAGAATATAAGGCTCCTGGCCGGTCAGGCAAAGATGTACTTTGGGATTTCGGAAAATTATCTCCGATAAACAAGAAGTATACGCTCATTTATTCCGCCCGAAAAGGGGTTGATTCTATGATTGTAGGGCGAGAACACCATACCCGCTATTATTATGATTGGCAAAAGGATTCGGTATGGTTATGGGGATTTGAAAATTCAACTACTCAAATCGAAAACTCTAAACCTGAACTTCTTTTGCAGCTTCCCATGCATTATGGAGACAAAGTTCAAGGCTATTATCAGGGAGAAGGGAAATATTGCGGACGGTTACACATCTCTACGGTGGGACGAAATACGACCGAAGCCGATGCATATGGAATGATTATCTTACCCGGAAAAGATACTCTAAAGCACGTGTTACGGATAAAAATGACCAAATTAATCAGTGAAACGATTTCTCCCCTAAAGGTTCTATCCGAAAACATGAATACCCCGACTTACCGGATTCTGCCGGAAGATTCCATCGACAATATTATAAGACAGAACGAACGTACCATTATTGTAGAAACCTATCAATGGTACGCTTCAGGATATCGCTATCCCATCTTCGAAACAATACGTACCGGCCATCTGTCTGATAGTTTAAAAACAGCATATTTTTCTACGGCATTCTTCTACCACCGGGCAAACACATGTATCTGCAAAGTGATACCGCCAATCTGGATTTACAGAAAAAAATACTGGCAGATACCGTCCATAAGAATGAGAAAGACGATCATAAAAGTCAAGACAACTCAAACGACTTACCTTTAGACTTTTCATACAATGTCTATCCCACCCCTGTGCAAACAGAATTAACTTTTGAATTCTATCTCTCTGACTATGCAGCTATTTCTTATAGATTGTACAACATAGCAGGCCAACAGCTTACTCATTATACCGTAAAAAATTACCCCGGAGGAGTATATCAACATTACATCGATATGGATAAATATCCCAAAGGAGAGTATATCCTGCAAATCTGTATGAATGAAAAAGTATTCAGTGAAAAAATAATAAAAGGATAATACTATGAAAAAGATAGTGGCTTTATTAAAACAGAAGATTGTGTTGGTAGGAATTTTATCTTGTATTTCTCTCTTCTTGTCAGCACAAAGTGAGCCTATTCCGGTTATCACCAGACCGTCAGCCGAAGCGCAAACATTGGAAAAGTTTGGAGAAATACCAACCGACCTTTATACAGGAAGAGTAAATATTGACATACCATTATTGGATATTTCAGAATATGATATTACCATCCCTATAAAAATAAACTATTTCGGAGGCGGAATCAAAGTAATGGAAGAAGACGGACCAATAGGTTTAGGATGGAATCTTAGCGTTGGTGGAGCCATTTCCAGAAATATTTGTGGATTGCCGGATGAAATGTATGACCAGACTAACAAAATAGTAGGTTATGACAAACTCAACACTCCCCTTTTTCCATATATCCCGGGCACTGATGATAGAAAAAGTTTTGTAGAACTGATTAAGGAAAGAGAATTTAATTATAACCCTGCCGATCAATATCGTTCAGATGGAAGTTATTGTAAAATCGGTTACATGAGTAGTATTTATGGCGAACAGTATGACCAAGGTCATTTTGATACAGCACAAGATACATATAGTTTCAATTTCATGGGAATATCGGGAGTATTCGTCATTGATGAAAATAAAGATTATATCATTCAAAGTGATTATAATATTTCGATTGAGCGTTCATCAAATGGTGATTTTAGTATTTCGGATGCTAACGGATATGTTTATAGATTTACAAAGAGAGAGATATCAACTTTTCAATATACTTCTATTCAGCCAAGCACTAATCGGAGAGAATCATTTCGTTGTCCTTCTGCCTGGTGGCTAACTTCCATCACGACTCCGGCAAAAAATGTTATAGAATTCTATTATCGTACTTTGGAGAACATTGAATGTACTATTACAGATTATCCAATAATAGATTCTGAATTCCAAAAAATGCATTTTAACGAAGATTGTAATGAAGTCTATGAGTGGATCAGAAAAGTTTCCACAATTCCATTTCCTACTAAAATTTCCGACAAAGTATTACTAAGTTCCATTGTTACCAAAAACAGCTTGATTCGTTTTGAATACGAAGGGGATAGTTGCCACTCGCAACTAAAAAAGATTATCTATATACCCAATAAATTAGACGAAAATAGTATTTATAAAACAATTAACTTTTATCGTTCCTGTTTCAATACTGATGACGGCAGTTACCGTACAAAATTAGACAGTTTACAAATTATAGGAGAAGACACTTCTATCATCCAAACTTATAAATTAGCATATACAACAGATGAACTATTCAATAAAAACATTCGGGAAAGAGATCATTGGGGATATTGGGTACCCAATGGTGGCTTATATCCTTCTCATGTAAATTACTTTAGTAAACGCTATTATTATGGTGAATCAAGTAGACATTCATTTCCCGATGGTGCGACAATCGGTATGTTACAAAGCATAACTTATCCAACAGGAGGAAAAACAGAGCTTTTGTGGGAGCCCAATACTTTCTCTAAATTGGGATTAGCCGCCCAGCAAACAGATGCATCAGATAACTCTTTCTTTGAAACATTAGAAAACTATCGTGACACTATTGCACACCATCTTACGCTAAGAGGAAAAAAGAGCAACTATATATTGGAAACATCTTGCAACATAGGTACTCCTCAATCTATATATATAGATTTCACACAATATTATCCAGCAAACATACTAGGAGACGAAGATCCAGCAAGTTATAACACCTGTATTGAAGGATGGTTGTCTAATGATACAATATATAATTCAACCCATTTACCATATCTGGAGATAACCTTTCCGGATAACAACAGACAAATCATCCGCATAAATAAAAACAACTTTAACCGTACTATTCCAATATTTGTTTCCCAAAGTGGCAGATATACATTTAAGCTAAAAAATCCAGGAACAGAATGGTCTGGGCACAGACCTGATTTATGTGGTATTTTTTATGATATTTTCGATGGTCCCGACTGTACTGATTGTGGGAAAATAGATATTAAGTATTTCACTCTCCGTACTCCTATTGCAGCAGATACATATCCAACAGGAGGATGTAGAATAAAAATAATTAAAAATATATCAGGCAATGATACAATCGTCCGACTATATAATTATTCGGAAGATGGTAGAGATCCGACATCCCCCAGTAGCGGAGTACTGACATATATGCCCAGATATGGTTCTATTATTAGCAAAGCTTATCAGCCAGAACAACCATTAGACTTTAATGGTAATTCACTCTGCCGCCTATGGTGTGAAGCTGAAACTTCCATAATAAGTTTAAGTTCACATGGTATCCCCACCACACTAAACGGAGGAAGCCACATCGAATATTCTAAAGTTACAGAAAATATCATTCGGAACGGACACCTAAATGCCTTAGATCCGGCAAGAGCCGACAGACATGAAATTATATATGAATATGTAACATCTGCAGATCATTTAGACTGTGCAGATATTGATGAGACACAATATGGGCCTTATGTCAGAGCGACATGCTCAAACTTACTTCCAAAAGATATAAAAGAGGATATCTAAAAAGAAAAACGGAACACACAGATGAAAAAAAAGTAACAGAATATTCATATGATATACAAGAGAAAGAAAAGACTTCTGTAATTACGGGTTCATTATTTATAGTCGGAGACTATACCGAACAGAAATTTGTAAGTTCTAAATGTCCTGAATACGGAAAAATTCACATGTATAAAGATTATGGAATTGTCAAATACAGAGTTATTCCTTACAATAAACATATTAATGAAATAAAAGCAACAGGAGATATTACTAGTAATTATCAAAAATATACTTATGCAGACAAATTATACAGTACTAATATAATGGCAAACGCTCCTTTATCATATTCTACAATAGATTCACAAGGAGACACAGTTACCCAATATTATACATATACCCGAAAAAACAAAATACATACCTGTATTTCTATAAAACAAGGGAGGATTACGGATGCATACCGAAACGAATATAACGATAAAAGCCAACTTACAGCCAAATACATAGCAAAATTAAATCCGGGCAATCTTCCTCTTGCCTCCTCCTATAAGTTAGGTAATTGGCAATTTATAACCGAAAACCAGAATCCGGCATTATACCAATTGACCAACGTCCTTACGGAAAGTTACCAATATGATCGTGACAGGCTGGTTCAGGTTACAGATGAGACCTCAGGTATATCCACCGTCTACCTCTGGGCCTACAACGGTACACATCCCGTAGCAGAAATCAGAAATGCCACATTTGCCAACGTAGTGCAAAGTTTAGGTGGCGATTATATGGTGAATCAATTATACAATTCGTATACCCCTAATATGAATGTGGTAAATAATCTAAGAAACGTACTTATAAATAGCCAGGTAACCACAATGACCTTCAAATTATTGGTAGGAGTAACCTCCATCACAGACCCCAGAGGTATCAAAACATCTTACGAATATGACTCTTTCGGAAATCTCAAGAACATACGGGATCTTAATAATCGACTGCTTCAGACCATTCAAGTTCATTATATCGGCGAATATTTATGAAAACAAGCATCTTATTATCAGGAGTTTTTTTATTACCACTATTTATCGTACATGCACAATCCGGTGGTAATCAAAACTACATCTCCATACATACAAAAATGAATGCAGAGGGCACAACAGAACAGGTGTCTATTCAATATTTCGACGGCATGGGACGCCCTGTGCAACAAGTTCAGAAAAATCATACGCCATCCGGTAAAGATTTAGTTACCAACATCGACTATGATTATTGCGGACGGGTATCAAAAGAATGGCTGCCGACTCCTGTTGAAAACAGCCAGGAATATATCAAACCCGGAAACTTTGCCACACTGTCAAAAGCCTATTATCAGGATAGACGGCCCTATAAGGAAAACCTTTATTCCTCCCGTTACAGATATGATTATCTGGAAGGGATACAGGTACCCGGTGACGATATGGACAAGCACCACAGCAAACTGAAACATACAGCCAACACCGCGAACCAAGTCAGAAAATATATAGTGAATGCACAAAACCGTCTTGAAAATGCCGGATACTATCCTCCCAAAACACTCGAATGTTTTCTCACAACAGATGAAGATGGAAAAGAATCCCAAATATTCAAAGATAAAAACGGACGCATCATCCTGCAGACATCCGGAGGGGATGTGAATACCTATCACGTTTATAATTCATTGGGACAGCCGTGCTACATACTTCCTCCTATGATTTCGGATGTACTGAGTGCAGGTGAAGTCAGTGATGACCATGTATTGTTAAAACAATACGCATTCATTTATAAATATGACGACTTAGGGAATTGCATATACAAACGCTTACCCGGATGCGAACCGATATACACGGTATACGATAAAGCCGGGCAATTGGTTTTCAGCCAGGATGGTAACCAACGGAAAAAGCATTTATGGACAGCAAGCAATTATGACATTTTCGGCAGGCTGATTTATATGGGACAATATGAAGCCGAAATGAGCTTGGAAGAAGCTATTATGGAATTTGGAAACTCACCGGTTACCGATTCATTTATCACAACTAATGCGATGGGATATTCAAATACTCCTTTCAACCTGCAATCCGACAAGATGCTAACCGTGAATTACTATGATGACTATCGTTTTCTGGAACTGCTACCGCCTGCACAAAGAGATTCATTATCTTACAAACAGAAAGAAGGTTACGGAACAGCATTCACATCAAACGGTTCTTCTTCCGGTTCAAAACTGAACGCCAAAGGCCTTCTTACAGGCACACGCACTTATCTATTGGATGGAAGTGGAAAATATACTATTCAAGCATTCTATTATGATGAAAAAGACAACATCATACAGACTCGCCAAAGCAATCATTTGGGCGGGTATACAACGGCATACCACAGAGTAGATTTTAGAGGGAAACCTATAAATGTGCTTAAAGAGAGTTCCATTTCCGGCAACAGATACGGCAATGTGTCCGAACTTTATTCATATACATATGACCGGGCAGAAAGACGTCTCACTACAAGCTACCGGCTAAATGGTAATCCTGCCATCACTTTGTCCGAAAATGAATACGACGAATTAGGACGACTACAAACAACATACAGACATAATCGGACAGACACGGTTTGTTACAAATACAATATACGGAACTGGATAACCCAAATAAGAAGCGGCTCATTTGAGGAGAATATTTATTACAATCAACCTGTTTATAGTTCGGAACTGGCAAAGCCTTGTTATAACGGAAATATATCCAGCAACACATGGACTTACAACGGAAAGAAAAATGGTTATATCTATTTTTATGATGCACTGAACCGACTAACATCAAACTATTGTTATCTGGATGGACTATTTATGGATGCCGGACAATTATCTGAGTCATTCAAATACGATAAACATGGAAATATAAAAGAGGTAACGAGATTTGGCGAAGACGATGTTATCGACCTGCTGACATTATCCTATCATGGTAATCAACTAAAGAAAGTCACAGATGGCTGGGGTTCCGGTAACCTGTACAATCAAAAAGAGTATCAGGATAAGGCAAACGAAACTGAAGAATTCGCTTATGATGCCAATGGAAACATGGTGAAAGACCTGGATCGTAATATCGTTACCGTTCGCTATAATATACTAAACTTGCCTGACACGGTCCAATTTAAAAATGGTAATCAGATAATCAGTTCGTATGATGCTTCCGGCAGGAGATTAAGCACCCGGAACTTCACGCTTACTACTCCGGTAGTTGTACCTATCGGAGAAACCCGTAAATGGGAATATGATCTGGATGTAATAGACGAAACCGGCACATTTTACGTTGATAATATAGAATACGACTTTAATGGCTGTGACCCGGGAGTATATATGCTGGGAAAAGTGTTCAATCCTGAAGGATATGCTACAAGGATTAACTCAACTTCTCTTCTGCCCGATTACCATTATTATCGTAAAGATCATTTAGGTAATAACCGGGAAGTATGGCGTGCCGCATACAAAGACTATAGAGGGACGATAGTCCCGGCTACCACTGTACAACGTATTCAGTACTACCAAGCGGTCTGCCTTGGACAGAAGGAACAGGAAGAGACGTTCAAAACCGTAAATACAACGGTAAAGAGTTCATTGAAATGCATGGTTATGATACATACGATTATGTGGCTCGGGGCATGTATCCGGCGATTATGAGCTTCACGTCAGTGGATCCACATGCTGAGAATTATTACAACCTTAGTCCATATGTATATTGTGGAGGAAATCCCATAAGCAGAATCGACCCGTACGGAATGGACTATTGGAGTACAAGCGATCCGGTGGAAATAGAACGGTTCTGGAATTCTCTATTTTCGCCTCTTGTAAACATGCTACAATATTATTCTAATTCATTCAATTTCGCATCCTGGGATCATCTTACAGATGCAGAGTTCACAGACAGACTGACTTTTAATGACGAGAATGAGACATTTTATTTTAGCTATAGTAAAATCATTAATGGCGAAATTAATGTTATAGGAATATCTGTTAGAGCTACAAATGTAAACCAAGGAAATGCCTGGA
>BAJA01000055.1 GCA_000613465.1 Bacteroides nordii WAL 11050 = JCM 12987 | reverse complement strand
GGTGGTGGTGAAACTCTGTGGTGAACCAGCGTAAACACCGCTTGGCGAACTTCCCCGTGCGGGAAGCACTATATTCTGTTATCGGCTCCCCACATCAGTTTAGATCGTAAGGTGTCGAAGAAGATATGGTCGTAGCGTTTTACTACTTTGATAGCGTAAGGAGCTTTTCGGATTGTTAGTCGTGTTGTTTCTTTACATGTTTCGCTTCGTCCGTCTATGGCTACGAGGAAATTGTGGCTACGACTTTCCACATCAAGGGTTAACTCCCAATCATCACAAATAACAATTGGACGTACGTTAAGACTGTGTGGAGCTACAGGAGTAATGGCTATTGTTTTGGAATGCGGTACAATGATAGGTCCCCCTACGCTGAGTGAGTAGGCCGTAGAACCTGTAGGTGTTGAAATTATTAATCCATCTGCCTGATACGTAGTGAGGAAAGCTCCATTTATCGCTGTTCGTATGCTGATCATTGATGAGCTATCGCGTTTTAATATTGCAATTTCATTAAGTGCATATGGAGAGCATTGTAAGTGTTTGTCATCACATATCAGTTGAAGTACACTACGTTCTTCCACGCTATATTGTCCTGTATGTATTTCATTAAAGGTCTTCTCCATCTCTGCCGGAGATATATCAGCAAGAAATCCCAAACGTCCGGTATTGATTCCTAGAATCGGAATGTTCTTGTCGCCAACTCTGCTGGCTGCTTTCAGAAAAGTTCCGTCTCCACCAATGCTGATAACCATATCGGCCGAAAAGTTATTGCCATCAAACAATCCGGCAGGATGGATGTTCAATTTCATATCCGATACCAGAAAGTGATAAAATTCTCTGCACAGGAATATTTCAGCATCGTGTTCTTCCAGAATGCGGAATAATGTTTCTGCGTGTGATGATTTTTTGGCTTGATACGTATTTCCGAAGATAGCAAATTTCATATGTAACATCATTAGTTAGGATGCAAATTTGGCATTTTTTTTCGGGATTGCTGTTATGGTGTTACTAATATTTGTATTTTTGCAGCAAACAATTCATGTAATGATGACTAGATTAAGTGTGAATATAAATAAGGTGGCTACCTTGAGGAATGCCCGCGGTGGAGATGTTCCTAATGTGGTAAAGGTGGCACTGGACTGTGAGGCTTTTGGAGCGGACGGAATAACTGTTCATCCCCGACCTGATGAACGACATATCCGTATGGCTGATGTATATGATTTACGTCCGCTATTACGAACAGAATTTAATATTGAAGGGTATCCTTCTCCCGAGTTTATTGATCTTGTGTTGAAGGTAAAGCCTCACCAGGTAACTTTAGTTCCTGACTCTCCTTCTCAAATTACCTCCAATTCCGGTTGGGATACAAAGGTTAACTTTGATTTTCTGACAGAGGTACTTGATGCGTTTAATACTGCCGGGATTCGTACTTCTGTATTTGTATCCGCTGATGCGGAGATGATTGAATATGCAGCTAAGGCTGGTGCTGATAGAGTAGAACTTTATACAGAACCTTATGCTACTGCTTTTTCTAAAGATCCGGAGGCTGCTGTTGCTCCTTTTGTTGAAGCTGCTAAGGTGGCACGTAAACTGGGGATTGGGCTGAATGCCGGACATGATCTTAGTTTGGTGAATTTGAATTTCTTTTATAAAAACATTCCCTGGCTGGACGAAGTTTCTATTGGACATGCATTGATAAGTGATGCGCTTTATCTGGGACTCGAACGTACTATCCAGGAATATAAAAATTGTCTTCGCTAATGAATACACTTCTGTTATTGGCCCAAGGGGCCGCAAGTATGGCTGATTCTCTGGCAACAGCCAATCCGGTACTTACACCTGTAGATGCTCCGGCAGAGATGAATATGCTTGATATGGCTGTGAAAGGTGGCTGGATTATGATTGTACTGGCTGTACTTTCAGTAGGATGTTTCTATATCCTGTTTGAACGTATGTACGCTATTCGGAAAGCGAACAAGGAAGATCCGATGTTTATGGATAAAATAAAAGATTATATTCATAGCGGAGAAATTAAGTCTGCCATAAACTATTGCCGTACTGTAAATACTCCTTCCGCTCGTATGATTGAGAAAGGAATAAGCCGTCTTGGTCGTCCGGTAAACGATGTACAGGCAGCTATCGAAAATGTAGGAAATATCGAAGTGGCTAAACTGGAAAAAGGATTGCCTGTAATGGCTACGATTGCAGGTGGTGCTCCGATGTTGGGTTTTTTGGGTACGGTAACCGGTATGGTACGTGCTTTCTATAATATGGCCAATGCAGGTAGCGGAAATATTGATATAACGTTGCTATCGGGAGGAATTTATGAAGCAATGATTACTACAGTGGGTGGTTTGATTGTTGGTATTATTGCTATGTTTGCTTATAACTATCTCGTAATGTTAGTAGATCGTGTGGTAAACAAAATGGAATCAAAGACAATGGCTTTTATGGATTTACTCAATGAGCCTGCTCAGAAATAACTATTAATATGGCATTAAAACGAAGAGCTAAAATATCTCCTAACTTTAGTATGGCATCCATGACGGATGTTATATTTCTGTTGCTGATTTTTTTTATGATTACTTCTACTGTGGTATCTCCGAACGCTATTAAAGTGTTACTTCCGCAAGGAAAACAGCAGACTTCAGCGAAGCCTCTGACACGGGTGATTATCGATAAGGATCTGAATTTTTATGCGGCTTTCGGTAGTGAGAAGGAACATTCTTTAACGTTGGACGAATTGACACCTTTTCTGCAAAGTTGTGCAGAGAGAGAACCGGAAATGTTTGTCGCACTTTACGCAGACGAAACAGTGCCTTACCGTGAGATAGTGAAAGTTCTGAATATAGCGAATGAGAATCATTTTAAAATGGTGCTGGCTACACGCCCACCTGAAACAAATAAATGATGGACGGAAAGAAAAAGGGTGAATACATAGGAATGTTGGGTGCATTGTTGGTGCATGTAGCTATTATTGCTCTTTTGATTCTGGTGAGTTTCACTCTCCCCAATAATCAGGATGAAGGTGGTGTGCCCGTAATGATGGGGGATGTAGATGCTTCGTTAGGAAATTATGATCCTTCTACAATGGTAGATGTAGATGTTCTCCCTCCGGAGGATGTGCCGGAAGTGGTAGAATCACAGGAAACCGTGGAGCAGGAGATGATAACGCAGACAGAAGAGGAAACGGTTGTCATAAAGCCTAAGGTTGAGCCTAGAAAGGAAAAGCCTGAAGTGGTGAAGAAGCCCGAGAAAACTGCTGCTGAGAAGGCTGCAGAGGCAAAAAAACTTGCTGAAGAAAAAGCAGAACGAGAACGGAAAGCTGCTGCAGAAGCCGCAGCAAAACGAGTTTCGGGAGCTTTTGGTAAAGGTGCTCAGATGGACGGAAGTAAAGGAACAGCCAATAGTGGTACAGGTGTAGAAGGCAGCAAAGATGGTAATTCGTCGTCCGGAGCTAAAACAGGTGCGGGGGGCTATGGAACATTTGATCTTGGTGGACGTTCTATAGGAGAAGGAGGTTTACCTCGTCCTGTGTACAATGTTCAGGAAGAAGGCCGTGTAGTAGTTTCTATTACTGTGAATCCGGCCGGGCATGTGATTGCCACAAGTATTAATCGGCAGACGAACACGGTAAACACTGCATTGCGCAAAGCAGCGGAAGATGCTGCCAAAAGAGCTCGCTTTAATGCTGTGGAGGGTGTGAATAACCAGACAGGTACTATAACGTATTACTTTAATTTGAGATAAATAATTAACCAATTAACGCGCCAGCCAATTGGTGGATAACTGATTGGTGTTGGCATATTATTTAGAGTATGGGAACTGTATATGCTTTTTTCGCAGACGGATTTGAAGAGATTGAAGCCTTCACCGCTATTGACACGCTGAGACGTGCCGGATTGAATGTAGAAATTGTATCTGTGACTCCAGATGAGATTGTTGTTGGTGCACATGATATTTCGGTACTTTGCGATGTTAATTTCGTGAACTGTGACTTTTTTGATGCTGATCTGTTATTGTTGCCTGGTGGTATGCCCGGTGCGGCTACTCTTGACAAGCACGAGGGGTTGCGCAAACTGATTCTGAGTTTTGCAGAGAAGAACAAACCGATTGCAGCCATTTGTGCAGCACCTATGGTACTTGGTAAACTCGGCCTGTTGAAAGGGCGCAAGGCGACTTGCTATCCAAGTTTTGAGCAATATCTTGACGGAGCTGAATGTGTTAATGAACCGGTTGTAGTAGATGGTAATATTATTACAGGTATGGGACCGGGTGCTGCTATGGACTTTGCATTGGCTATTGTAGAAAAACTCGAAGGTAAAGAGAAAGTAGAAGAATTGGTAGAGGCAATGTGTGTAAGACGCTGATGCTATGACTCATACTGTCTTGATTGTTGCCGGTGGTAAGGGATTGCGTATGGGGAGTGATCTTCCCAAACAATTTCTTCCTATTGGTGGAAAACCTGTGTTAATGCATACCATTGAAGCTTTTCATCATTTTGACAGGACGATGAAAATCATTCTTGTATTGCCCCAAGAGCAGCAAACTTACTGGCAGGAACTCTGTGCAAAGCATTCATTTGTTATTGAACATACTGTTGTTGACGGAGGTGAAACACGTTTTCATTCTGTGAAGAATGGCTTGGCTTGTGTTAACTCCGGGTTGGTGGGAGTACATGATGGAGTACGTCCGTTTGTTTCTCCGGAAGTTATAAAACGTTGCTATGAACTGGCTGCTATAAAAAAAGCAGTAATACCGGTAATTGATGTGGTAGAAACAGTACGTCATATAACAGAAACAGGTAGTGAGACGGTAAGTCGTAATGATTATAAATTAGTTCAGACTCCGCAGGTATTTGATGCAGAACTTTTGAAACAAGCTTATGCACAGGAGTATACTCCTTTTTTACTGATGATGCTTCCGTTGTGGAAGCAATGGGAGTTTCTGTTTGTCTGGCAGAAGGGAACCGGGAAAATATAAAGATTACCACTCCTTTTGATTTGAAAATAAGTAGTGCTCTGGTGAATGTTTGATTTAACTACACGTGACATAAAATATATATCCGGCGTAGGGCCACAGAAGGCGGGTGTACTCAACAAAGAGTTGGAGATATATTCCGTGCACGATCTTATTTACTATTTTCCTTATAAATATGTTGACCGTAGTCGTATTTACTATATCCATGAGATAGATGGAAATATGCCCTATATTCAATTAAAAGGGCAGATACTGGGTTTTGAAACTTTTGGTGAAGGTCGTCAGCGTAGATTAGTGGCACATTTCTCTGACGGAACAGGAGTGGTAGATTTAGTGTGGTTTCAGGGAATCAAATTTATCATAGGTAAATATAAAGTTCACGAAGAATACATTGTATTTGGCAAGCCGACTGTCTTTGGCGGACGTATCAATGTGGCACATCCCGATATGGATAAGATATCCGAACTAAAGCTTACTGCTACCGGCTTGCAGCCTTATTATAATACAACGGAGAAGATGAAGCGTAGCTTCCTCAATTCTCATGCAATAGCCAAGATGATGGCGGCTGTGCTTCAGCAAATGCAAGAACCGCTTCCTGAAACTTTATCTCCTAAGATCCTTGCTGGTCATCATTTGATGCCATTGACAGAGGCTTTGCGTAATATTCATTTTCCTGTCAATCCGGAACTTCTGCGTAAGGCACAGTATCGTTTGAAATTTGAAGAGCTTTTTTATGTGCAACTCAATATTCTACGCTATGCCAAAGACCGTCAGCGGAGATACCGGGGATATGTTTTTGAAGTTGTCGGTGACGTATTCAATACGTTTTATTCCCGTAACCTTCCTTTTGAACTTACCGGTGCGCAGAAACGTGTATTGAAAGAAATTCGTCAGGATGTCGGGTCCGGGCGGCAAATGAATCGTTTGTTGCAGGGTGATGTGGGAAGTGGAAAGACGCTGGTAGCGTTGATGAGCATGTTGATGGCGCTTGATAACGGTTATCAGGCATGTATGATGGCTCCTACGGAAATACTAGCCAACCAGCATTATGAAACGATAAAGGAGTTTCTTTTCGGTATGGATATTCGCGTAGAATTACTTACTGGCTCGGTGAAAGGTAAAAAGCGGGAGGCTATTCTTTCCGGTTTGCTCACCGGAGACGTTAATATACTGATCGGTACCCATGCCGTTATTGAGGATACTGTCAATTTCTCATCTCTTGGTTTTGTGGTTATAGATGAGCAACATCGTTTTGGTGTAGCACAACGTGCCCGTTTGTGGAGTAAAAATGTACAGCCTCCTCATGTACTCGTGATGACGGCCACCCCGATTCCCCGTACGTTGGCGATGACCTTGTATGGAGATCTTGATGTTTCCATCATTGATGAACTGCCTCCTGGCAGGAAGCCTATCTCTACTGTTCATCAGTTTGATAACAGGAGGGAAAGCCTTTATCGGTCTGTCCATAAACAGATTGCCGAAGGACGCCAGATTTATATTGTTTATCCGCTTATAAAAGAGAGCGAAAAGATTGATTTGAAGAATCTGGAAGAAGGTTATTTGCAGATTTGTGAAGAGTTTCCTGAATGTAAAGTCTGTAAAGTTCACGGGAAAATGAAACCTGTCGAGAAGGACGAACAAATGCAACTTTTTGTATCGGGAGAGGCACAAATAATGGTGGCCACTACCGTTATTGAAGTAGGAGTAAATGTACCCAATGCTTCTGTTATGATTATTGAGAATGCTGAGCGTTTCGGATTATCACAGCTCCATCAGCTTCGTGGTCGTGTGGGGCGTGGTGCCGAACAGTCTTATTGTATTCTGGTGACAAATTATAAACTTACTGAGGAAACCCGCAAACGACTTGAAATCATGGTACGTACTAATGACGGTTTTGAAATAGCGGAGGCTGATTTGAAATTGCGTGGTCCGGGAGATTTGGAGGGTACCCAGCAAAGTGGCATTGCTTTTGATTTGAAGATAGCTGATATTGCCCGGGATGGTCAGTTGTTGCAATATGTCCGTAATGTTGCACAAGAAATTGTTGATATCGATCCGGAAGCTCGTAATCCGGAGAATCAGATATTGTGGCAGCAGCTTAAAGCACTTCGTAAGACGAACGTTAACTGGGCTTCTATAAGTTGAAAAAAACGGTTAAACATACAGCTTATTTGCAAAACATGCTGCAAAACATATTTCTTATTATTTCTCCTATTTATAGGACTTTAGAACCTCTTTCCCTTACTATTTGCTTTTCGGATTACGAAAAAAAGTTAAGGAAGTACCTTGTTTTTCGTCGGGAAATGCTATCTTTGGAAGAATTTTATAATAAATGTGCCATTTAACACTTTGAAAGAAGTCATCTTATGATTGAAAAAACGTTAGTCATCTTGAAGCCATGTACCGTTCAGCGGGCGTTAATCGGTGAAATACTTCATCGTTTTGAACGTAAAGGTTTACGTTTGGCTGGTATGAAGATGATGAAGTTGACAGACGAAGTATTAAGTGAACATTATGCCCACCTGAGTGCAAAGCCTTTCTTTCAGCGTGTGAAAGATTCTATGATGACAGCTCCTGTTGTCATTTGTTGCTTCGAGGGGGTGGATGCAATTCAAACTGTCCGTACGTTGGCTGGTCCTACTAACGGGCGTCTGGCAGCACCGGGAACTATTCGTGGGGATTACAGTATGAGCTTTCAAGAGAATATAGTTCATGCTTCTGATTCACCTGAGACCGCGGCAGCCGAATTAACCAGATTCTTTAAACCAGAAGAGATATTCGATTACAAACAGGTGATATTTGATTATCTGTATGCAAATGACGAATATTAATTGAATTGACGAAAACGAATGAATTTCAATTGTATTAAAACCGTAATGATTGCCGCAGTGGCTATGGTCAGCCTGAACTCTTTTTCTCAGGACTTGATCGCCCGGCAGGCCCCGATTGACAAGAAATTAAAAACTGTAGACTCTTTGGCATTGCAAAAGCAGATTCGTGCCGAACAAGCTGAATATCCCGCATTAAGTCTTTATCCGAACTGGAGTAATCAGTATGTGCATGCTTACGGAAAGGATGTTATCATTCCCGAAACTTACACTATTGACCTGACCGGTTTCCATATGCCTACTCCAAGCACACGCATTACTTCGCCTTTCGGTCCTCGTTGGAGAAGAATGCATAACGGTCTTGACCTTAAAGTGAATATTGGTGATACAATCGTAGCTGCTTTTGATGGAAAGGTACGTATTGTTAAATACGAACGTCGTGGGTATGGTAAATATGTAGTCATTCGTCATGATAATGGGTTAGAGACTGTGTACGGACATTTGTCTAAGCAATTGGTTGAAGAGAATCAATTGGTAAAAGCCGGTGAAGTGATTGGTCTGGGTGGTAATACCGGACGTTCTACAGGTTCACATCTTCATTTTGAAACCCGTTTCCTGGGTATTGCTATTAATCCGGTTTATATGTTTGACTTCCCGAAACAGGATATCGTAGCAGATACATATACATTCAGAAGATCTAAGGGTGGTGCAAGCAGTAAGACTGGTGCTCATGATGCTCAGCTGGCAAGTGACGGAGCCATCAGATATCATAAGGTGAAGAGTGGAGATACCTTGTCTCGTATTGCAAAATTGCGTGGTGTTTCTATTAGTACACTTTGTAAGTTAAATCGTATTACTACTAAGACGATTCTGCGTCCCGGACAAGTTTTACGCTGTTCATAAGAGAAATATATTTATTTATAGTGCAAGTAGCCGGACAATGTATGATTGCCCGGCTATTTTTTTCTTTTTTCTTCGATTATTGTTACCTTTGCGCTCTATTTGTAAGGAAATGAAAGATACCAAGCAACAATTTGAGCATGTCACCGCTTTGTGCCGTGACCTATTTTCCAAGAAGCTGCACGATTACGGTCCTGCGTGGCGCATTTTGCGTCCGGCTTCTGTTACTGACCAGATTTTTATAAAGGCCAACCGGATTCGTAGCATTGAAACAAAAGGTGTGTCATTAATTGACGAAGGCATTCGTTCAGAGTTCATTGCGATTGTCAATTATGGTATTATCGGATTGATACAGTTAGAACTTGGTTATGCCGATTCTGCTGATATCAGTAATGAGGAAGCAATGGTTCTTTATGATAAATATGCAAAGGAAGCTTTGGAACTAATGCTTGCTAAAAATCATGATTACGATGAGGCGTGGCGAAGTATGCGTGTCAGCTCCTATACCGATTTGATTCTAATGAAGATTTACCGTACCAAGCAGATTGAGAGCTTGTCAGGTAATACATTGGTGTCTGAGGGAATTGATGCAAACTATATGGACATGATTAATTATTCCGTTTTTGGTTTAATTAAAATAGAATTTGAAGACTAAGAATTTACATATCATTCAAAAGACGTGGACGAATGCCTGCCGTTTCCTACTGGCAGCAGCATTTATATTTTCCGGATTTGTGAAAGCTGTTGATCCGCTGGGGTCACAGTACAAGATACAAGACTATCTGGAAGCTTTTGGTATGATATCGTGGTTTCCTTCTTTTTTCCCTTTGTTGGCAGCAGTTATTCTGTCAGCTATAGAGTTTTCGGTAGGGGTTTGCATGTTTTTTGGTATACGGAAAACTACGACCACAATTCTTGCTTTGCTCATCATGCTGTTCATGACTCCGTTGACTCTTTATTTGGCATTGAAGAATCCGGTTTCAGACTGTGGCTGTTTTGGCGATGCATGGGTATTGACTAACTGGGAAACTTTCGGCAAGAATATTGTGTTGTTGATTGCAGCTTATTCTACGTTCCGGTGGAAGAAACAGATTATACGTTTCATTTCGGCAAAGACAGAGTGGTTGGTGTCATTGTATACTGTATTATTTGTGTTTGCTCTTTCATTTTATTGTCTCGCACATTTGCCTATTCTGGACTTTCGTCCCTATAGGATAGGAAATAATATTCTTGCAGGGATGGAAATACCGGACGGAGCAAAGCCAAATGTTTATGAAACTACTTTTGTTCTGGAAAAGAATGGTGAGAAGAAGGAGTTTACACTTGATAATTACCCGGATAGTACCTGGACGTTTGTAGATACACGTACGGTTCTGAAAGAGAAGGGATATGAACCCTCTATTCACGATTTCTCATTATTGGAACAGAGTACAGGTGAGGATATCACTGATAAGGTGCTGACTGATATCGGTTATACTTTTTTGTTGGTGGCGCACCGGATAGAAGAGGCGGATGATAGTAATATAGACCTTATTAATGAGATATATGATTATTCGGTTGAAAATGGTTACGGCTTTTATTGCCTAACTTCTTCACCGGAGGAAGAGATAGAACTTTGGCGTGATAAGACCGGGGCAGAGTATCCGTTCTGTCTGGTGGATGATATCACCCTGAAAACAATCATTCGTTCCAATCCGGGGTTGGTACTGATAAAGAATGGTACAATTCTGAATAAGTGGAATGATGCCGATTTACCGGATGAATATGCGTTGACCGATAAGTTGGAAAAACTGGAAGTGGGTAAGCTGAAGAAGGTAAGTGATGTGCATACTATCGGATATGTATTTCTGTGGTTTGCTATACCGTTGCTACTTGTGTTAGGACTGGATATTCTGGTCGTAAAACGTAGAGAAAAGAAAGGAGAAGCGCTGAGAAAAAGAAATGCCGAATTGTTAAAGGTGCTTCCCGCACGGGGAGGTTCGGCAGGCGATGATGGTGCTAATCATGCTGAGGAGAATAATTTGATAAACCAGGATCTGGTTGATAAGACTGATAAACCGGGTCACTCAGATAAACCGGGTCACTCTGGCTAACTTCAATCGTCTAATTGTAAATTGTTTAATCGTAAATATATTAACCCTTTTAATAAAAAACAAAATGAGAAAGAACATTGTTGCAGGAAACTGGAAAATGAACAAAACCCTCCAGGAGGGTATTGCTCTTGCAAAAGAATTGAATGAAGCATTAACAGCTGATAAACCTAATTGTGATGTAGTAATTTGCACTCCGTTTATTCACCTTGCTTCTGTTACTCCTATTGTAGATGCTGCTATTATCGGTGTAGGTGCAGAAAACTGTGCAGACAAAGTTGAAGGAGCTTATACAGGTGAAGTTTCAGCTGCTATGGTTGCTTCTACTGGTGCAAAGTATGTAATCTTAGGTCACTCAGAACGCCGTGCTTACTATGGTGAGACTGTTGAAATCTTGAAAGAGAAAGTGAAATTAGCTTTGGCTAACGGTCTGACTCCGATCTTCTGTATTGGTGAAGTGTTGGAAGAACGTGAGGCGAACAAACAGAATGAAGTAGTTGCTGCTCAGTTGGCTTCTGTATTCGATCTGTCTGCTGAAGATTTTGCTAAGATCGTTTTGGCGTATGAGCGGTTTGGGCTATCGGTACAGGTAAAACTGCTACTCCTGCTCAGGCACAGGAAATTCATGCATTTATCCGTTCGGCTGTTGCTGAAAAATATGGTAAAGAGATTGCTGACAATACTTCTATTTTATACGGTGGTAGTTGTAAGCCTTCTAATGCTAAAGAATTGTTCTCTAACCCGGATGTTGACGGTGGATTGATCGGTGGTGCTGCTTTGAAAGTTGCTGACTTCAAGGGTATCATTGACGCATTCAAATAAGAACATGAGATAGGGTTATAAGGTTATAAAGTTATAGGGTTATAACTTTATAACTTTATAACTTTATCACCCTATAACTTTATATTGCCTTATGAGAAAACTTGGTTTACTTTTGTTGTTGTTTGCTTTTGTCGGTGCAATGCAAGCCCAGAATATAGTGAAGAGTCTGGAACGAAATGTTCCCGGACAGGGCAAGGTGACTATCCACCAGGATCCTCGTATTGAGGCATTGTTGGGAACGGAACATACTGCTACCGGAGAGCAGAAAGTACTTAAAGCTTCTGGTTTTCGTGTGCAGACGTATGCCGGTAATAACACCCGTCAGGCAAAGACTGAGGCCCATAATGTGGCAGCGAAGATAAAAGAGTTCTTCCCGGAATTGCCTGTTTATACCCCTTTTAATCCTCCCCGCTGGCTATGTCGTGTCGGAGATTTCCGTAGTATTGAAGAAGCAGACGCCATGATGCGCAAATTGAAAGCAACCGGCGTATTCAAGGAAGTTTCTATTGTTAAAGATCAAATAAATATCCCTTTATAATTTCATTATGTTAGGAAAAGAAGAAATTGTCTCTCCGGCTTTGGAGGATTTGAAAAGTCACTATCGCAGTATTATTACTTTATTGGGCGAAGATGCCGAAAGGGAAGGGCTTTTGAAAACTCCCGAGCGTGTAGCCAAAGCCATGCTCAGTTTAACAAAAGGATATCATCTGGATCCTCACGAAGTGCTTCGTTCTGCTAAGTTCAAGGAGGAATATAGCCAGATGGTGATAGTGAAAGACATTGATTTCTTCTCTCTCTGTGAACACCATATGCTTCCGTTTTATGGAAAGGCACATGTGGCTTATATTCCCAATGGCTACATCACGGGGTTGAGTAAGATTGCCCGTGTAGTCGATATCTTCTCTCATCGTCTGCAGGTGCAGGAGCGTATGACATTGCAAATTAAAGAATGTATTCAGGAAACTCTCAACCCATTGGGAGTAATGGTTGTGGTAGAAGCCCAGCATATGTGTATGCAAATGCGTGGTGTGGAGAAACAAAACTCAATAACAACTACATCTGATTTTACCGGAGCTTTCAATCAGGCTAAAACCCGGGAGGAATTTATGAATCTGATAAACAGGTAAGCAGTGATTAGCGGGGTAGTGATTAGTACCATGCGGTATAATAGCGCAGCCACTAATCACTCATCATTAATCACTACTGCACTAATCCCTATCTTAGCACCACTCTATCTCCAAGTCTTTTTGCCATCAGACTTTGGATTTCTTTCATCTCTTTGTAGCGTTGCATAAGGGCAGCGCATTTCTCATCATCGTCTTCGTTGGCAGGATCTTGCAGGGCATACATGATGTGCTTCAGCTCTGCTGCTACAATTGCATTCTTAAAGTTTATCATCAATGTAGGAACCAGTTCAAAGAGGCGTTCCTCGTCTGTAACTATTTTCTGTGTTTTGGAGTGAAATTTACTCAGTTGATACCGGTCACTTGCCAGTTCGGTAGCAATGGAACTGATTTCCGGATCGGAGTGGGCTATAAAATAGCGTTCGGCTATAAATCCGGGATTATGGATATGGGATGCTGCTTCTGTAAGGATACGTCGGTGCAAGGGATTGTGAAATGCGAGTTCATCTTCTTTTAAGTCATGAACGATGTATTCAATCACACTGACCGGAGTTTCCTGTCCCTCTTCATCCTCCATGTTGCACATTATCTTTTCCCCATAGCGCACTATTGCCTGAAGAATCAGCCGTTCGTACCGATAAAACTCCTGGCCTTCTTTTCCTTCCTGGGGGATGTAAGACTGATAAGAATCTTCCAATTCGTCAGGTGGGAAAGGAGGAGGGAAATCTCCATTTTGCATTTCTGCCGGAGCGCCGGATGAATTGTTAGCGTTGAGTATCGGTTTATTCTCTTTTTCGGCTTGTATTTCTCTTCGTTTGGCAACTTCCGAAACAAGTAGTTTATCTTCTACCCGCAACAATTGTCCGCACTCTTTGATATACACATCGCGCACAATTGCTTCCGGGATCACTGAGATGCTTTGTACGATGTTATTAATGAGTTCTGCCCGTTTGATCGGGTCTTTACCGGCATCTTCCAGCAGTAGGTTGGTCTTGAAACGAATAAAGTCGGTTTCATGTTCCTTGATGAACGCCTGGAATTCTGTAGCATTGTGTTTCCGGGCAAAGGAGTCAGGGTCGTCACCATCGGGTAGAAGGCAGACCTTAATATTCATTCCTTCTTCCAGCAACATATCAATACCACGGATGGAAGCCTTGATACCAGCCATGTCGCCATCATAAAGTACGGTAATGTTGTTGGTAAAGCGATGGATCAAACGGATTTGCCCGGGAGTTAATGAGGTTCCTGATGAAGCAACAACATTTTCCACTCCCGACTGATGCATGGAGATAACGTCCGTGTATCCTTCTACAAGAAAACAACGGTCTTGTTTTACAATGGCCTGCTTTGCAAAATAGATACCGTAGAGTTCATTACTTTTATGATAGATTTCGGACTCCGGAGAGTTGACATACTTGGCGAGCTTTTTGTTCTCTGTACTGAGTACGCGCCCTCCAAAAGCTACGACTTTTCCCGAAAGTGTATGTACGGGAAACATTACACGCCCCCAAAAGCGGTCGCGCAGACGCCCATCATCTGTTTCGTAACAAAGCCCGGTCTTGACAAGGTATTCCTTTTTGAATCCTTTGCGTATAGCCTCTTGTACCAATGCGTCATGACTCTCGGTACTGAAACCAAGCTGAAATTTTTCAATGATATCATCCCGGAATCCACGCTGGCGGAAGTAAGCCATACCGATGCTTCTCCCATCTACATGGTTTTTCAATATATTCTGGAAATAGTCGCGGGCGAAGTTATTAACGATAAACATACTTTCGCGTGTACTTTGCGCCTGCTTCTCTTCATTGGTCAGTTCCCGTTCTTTTATTTCGATGTTATACTTCTTAGCCAGGTATTTTAGTGCTTCGTAGTATGACATTTGTTCGTGTTCCATGACGAAATGCACTGAATTACCACCTTTGCCACAGCTAAAGCATTTGCATAGCCCTTTTGAGGGGGAAACACTAAAAGAGGGGGTTTTTTCATTATGGAACGGGCACAAGCCTACATAGTTCACACCGCGTTTTCGTAGCGTGACGAATTCGGATACCACATCAACGATTTGTGCAGCATCGAGTATACGGTCTATGGTTGCCTGATCTATCATGGATTCTCCTTTGTTTTTTAGCGGATACAAAGTTACTATAAAATTAGCCCTTATCAAAAACTTATTTGATAAGGGCTGATTAATTTTTCTCTAAGATCTCTTTTACAGGTTATTTGATCTTTTCCCGTATCTTAGTCAGATACTTTTTCATGCCTTCGGCGTCTTTATTCTCTATTATCTCTAAAAGATTTTTTAGTTCTGTCCGTATATTGGCCACTTGTGCCGGAGTGCGGGGATTGAAAAGAATCTCTTGCAACAGATAATCGTCTTCACTCAAAAGACCTTTGGCAATGGCCATATGTTTCTTGAAAGTGGTTCCCGGGGCTTCCTGATGCTTCATGACAGCAGCGAACACAAATGTTGAAACAAATGGTATGGAAAGTGAATAAGCCACTGTCTCATCGTGTTCGTCGAATGTATATTCAAAGATATTCAATCGGAGACTGTTGTACAGATCCTTGAAGAATACTTTTCCTAAATGGTCACTTTCGCTGATGATAATAGCACTTTCGCTACTCAGATTGCTGAGGCTGGCGAAGGTAGGACCAAACATCGGGTGGGTAGATACATAGCGGAAACCGCTCTCTTCATAGAATTTTTTCAGTCCGGTTTTTACGGAAGCGATATCACTAAGTATACAGTCTTTAGGTAGTGCAGGCAGGATTTTACGAAAAGCATCCAGCGTATACTTCACTGTTGCTGCGTTGATAACCAGTTCCGGTTCGAAGTCTTTAATCTCTTCCAGCGTAGTGAAGCGATAGGTGTTATAAACAAAGCGCAACTGGTGTGGGTTGACGTCAAACACGGCCGTCTCGTGCTGAAAACTCAGTATATCAGTGAAAAAAGAGCCCATCTTGCCGGCTCCGAGAATTAAAATTCGCATGTGATTAGTGATTAGCGATTAGTGATTAGTGATTAGTGAGGGGGGTAGTGATTAATCATTAGCTGCTAATCATTAATCACTATCCCGCTAATCACTCACTAATCATTTATTAATAATTTCCATTTGCTGACGAACCGATTCTTCGTGTATCGCTTCGAATATTCTTTTCATGAATTCTCCGTCCATACCGCATTGTTCACCTTGTGCACCGCGTTTCTCAAGAATTTCATTGTAACGTCCTCTTTGAAGCACCGTGATATCGTGCTCTTTTTTGTACGTGCCGATTTCGCGGGCTACGCGCATACGTTTTGCCAGTTCCTGAATGATGTTATCATCACATTCGTCAATCTGTTTGCGGAGTTGGCTCAGGTTTTCGGTAGTCTGAGTCTCTTTACGGATAACGAGTAAGTTCAGGATATAATCCAATACGTCTGGTGTAACTTGTTGTGAAGCATCACTCCAGGCACAATCCGGATTGCAGTGACTTTCTACAATTAGTCCGTCGAAATTGAGGTCCATTGCTTGTTGGCAGAGCGGAGCTATCAGTTCGCGTTTACCTCCAATGTGACTTGGGTCGCAGAAGATGGGCAATTCCGGTAGACGACGGCGCAGCTCAATGGGGATATGCCATTGCGGCAAGTTGCGGTAGAGTTTTTTGTCATAGCTACTGAAGCCACGATGAATAGCCCCCAAGCGTTTCAGGCCCGCATTATTGATACGTTCCAAAGCACCAATCCAAAGTTCAAGATCGGGGTTTACCGGATTCTTTATCAATACAGGGATGTCTACACCTTTCAGTGCATCGGCTATTTCCTGTACGGCAAATGGGTTGGCAGTCGTACGGGCACCTACCCATAGCATGTCAATGCCTGCTTTCAGGCACTCGTATACATGTTTGGCTGTAGCTACCTCGGTAGATACATACATGCCTGTTTCTTTTTTTACTTCTTTCAACCATGCCAGTCCGTCAACACCTACACCTTCGAAACCACCCGGTTTGGTACGGGGTTTCCAGATTCCGGCACGAAATATTTTCATTCCTTTGGCTGCCAACTCTTTGGCGGT
Organism: Bacteroides nordii WAL 11050 = JCM 12987; assembly: GCA_000613465.1. GTDB lineage: Bacteria > Bacteroidota > Bacteroidia > Bacteroidales > Bacteroidaceae > Bacteroides > Bacteroides nordii. The sequence continues at coordinate 8,064 of BAJA01000055.1, read as the reverse complement.
AGTCATCACTTGTTCTTCTGTTTCTGCACTACATGGGCCGGCTATGACAACGGGTCTTTTTGCTTCGATGCCCGGCAGTAAAATTGATTCGAGTTCCATAATTGAATAATGTGCCAATATGCCAATGTACTGATGTGCCAATTGGCTGGCGCTTTAATTGGGTTATTATTTATTTTTCTATTATTCTCTATTATAATTGCCTTATTGGCATATCATTTTAATTCGTTCCAGCGCTTCCGCCAGTTTTACATCTTTGCAGCAAAGAGAGATACGGATGTATCTTGCTCCGTTACTTCCGAAGATGAATCCCGGAGTGATAAATACACGCGCCTCGTGAAGTATTTTTTCTGTCAGTTCTTCTACATCGGCATATGTATCGGGTATTTTTCCCCAAAGGAACATGCCCACTTGTTGGTCGTCATAAGTACATCCCAGCGTTTTCATGATTTCCCCTGCCAGGTGGCGGCGGTTACGATAGTTGTGGTTGTTCCCTTCGTACCATTCGGTATCGGCTTCCAGCGCTTTGGCAGCAGCCAGTTGCATGGCGCGGAACATTCCGCTGTCTATATTACTCTTCACTTTCAGTATCCACTGTACAAATTGTGCATTGGATGCGAGCATACCGATACGCCAGCCCGGCATATTGTGGCTCTTACTCATGGAGTTGAATTCGATGCAACAATCTTTAGCTCCCGGTACGCTGAGAATACTCAAAGGACGATCATTCAGGATGAAGCTGTAAGGGTTGTCGTTCACTATAACAATACCTTTACGACGGGCGAAATCTACCAGACGTTCATACATCTCCATGGTGGCATTGGCTCCTGTCGGCATGTTGGGATAGTTGGTCCACATCAGTTTTACGCGACTCAGATCCATCTTTTCCAGTTCATCGAAGTCGGGCATCCAGCCGGCATCTTCTTTCAGATTGTAATTTACGACTTCTGCACCCAGGATTTTGCTGAGTGAAGTATAGGTAGGATAGCCCGGATTCGGTACTAACACCTGTTCACCCGGATTAACGAAAGCCAGGGTTACGTGCAAGATACCCTCTTTTGAACCTATCAGTGGCTGTATTTCCGTAGCGGGATCCAGTTCAACGTTGTACCATTTCTTATACCAGCCGGCAAAACCTTTGCGCAATTCCGGGATACCTACGTAAGGTTGGTAACCGTGTCCGTTCGGGTTTTGTGCTTCGTTGCACAGTGTTTGGATCGTCTCTTCGGAGGGAGGCATATCAGGACTTCCGATTCCTAAGCTGATCACATCTTTACCTTCTGCATTCATTTGCGCTACTTCTTTCAGCTTTTTAGAGAAGTAGTATTCGCTTACGCTGGCCAGCCGATCGGCGGGAGCAATGTTATATGTTTGATTTACCTTCTGCATATTCGCCTAATATTTTAAGTTCTTTGGTTAGTGGTGTGATCGCGGTGATTGATTGTTTATATCTCAGATAGTCGTTGAATGACACATCTACATAAAACTGATATTCCCATTCCCTTCCGATGATGGGGAGTGATTGTATTTTAGTCAGGTTGATGTTGTAGAATGACAGGATAGAGAGCACTTGTGACAGACTGCCTTCTGTGTGTGGCAAAGTGAATACCATGCTTGCCTTATTGATTACTACTGAGTGGTGGCGGCTGAGTTCGTCTACTTGCCAGGGATCGGCTACTATCAGGAAACGGGTGAAGTTGTGTTTGTTTGTCTCAATACTTTCTTGTAGAATTTTCATTCCATAACGCTCGGCGGCTACTTTGGAACAGATGGCGGCATGTCCTTTCAGATCCCCTTCTTTTATCATTTCGGCACTGCGGGCGGTGTCTTCGCCTTCTACCACTTTGATATTGGGATGTTGTTGCAGGAATTCGCGGCACTGCATAAGCGCGATGGGGTGGGAGTTGACTTCTGTGATGTCACTCCAATCTTCCTCGGGCAGGCAGACGAAGCAATGTGAAATACGCAGTTTATGTTCGCCGATAATCTGTGTACCACTTTGACGCAGTAATTCGTTGTTGTGCAGCAGGCTTCCTGCTATGGTATTTTCAATAGCTAACATGCCGATTACCTGGCTGTCTTTGCGGATGGCCTTAAACACGTCTTCAAAAGTAGTGCAGCAGATTAATTCTATTTCTTCTCCTTCGAAGTACTTGTGAGCGGCGATATCGTGATACGAGCCGAGTGTTCCTTGAATTGCTATCTTTTTCATTCCTTCTTAATGTGTATTATATAAAAAAATCCCGCGTCCATAATGGAGCGGGATTCATATGATTGATTCTTTCCTTTCAGTCCTTAAGCATCACTGTCACTTGATACATACAAACTCCCGCTCTACTTTCTGGCCAAAGTAAAAGTAAAAAAAGAAGTAATATGTAAAATTAAATACGTTCATACTAACAGTGCTTTTGTTCTAATTCGGGGACAAAATGTAATACTTTTCTTTTAAATGCAAGCAAAAAGAGACTTTTTTTTGCATTGTAAAGGCTAATATTAAGAGTTTGTTATGATTCGCTGTGTTTTGGTTACTGTTAATCCGGATATAAATCAAACTGCACTATGTTTCTATGGCACACAAGATGAGACAGATCGAACGGATGACAACGGATCAGATTTTCTTTTTCCCTGATTACCAATAAATAAAATAAAAAGATCCGTTATCATCCGTTTTATCCGTTTCATCCGTGTGCCATAGAAAATACAAAGCCATTTAGCTCGTTTCCGGATAAGGAAAGCACACTATAATCCTAATACATTGGTTGATGAGGCTGACTGGTTATTAAATTGTCCGTTCAGATTTTCTCCCTCTTTGGGATTGATCTCAAGCGCTTTCTTCATATCTTCTATGGAACCATCTTTATCGCCATTCAGCAATTTGGCACGGCCGCGTTCGTGATAGGCTGCTCCGAAATTCGGATTCAGTTCTATGGCTTCGTCGAAAAGACTGATAGCTTCGGTTAGTTTTTTCTGAGTGATAAAGAGTTGACCTAGATAGAGGTATGCCTGTTCATTAAAGGGATTCATCTCGGTGACTTTCAAGTAATCGGTTTCTGCCTCTTCGGGAGCTCCTTCTGCTTCTTTTAGTTTACCATGCAGCAGGATAGCTGCCTCTTCATCCGGGCTCTGAGTCAGAATTGCGGCTATATCTTCAGCAGATTCTTTGAGCTGATTCATCTTTAGCAAAGCTTCGGCGCGTAACAGGCGTGCTTCGGTGAAATCGTCTTTTAACACAATGGCTTTTGTCAGGTGGGCAATGGTCATGAGGTCATCATTCATACCCATCATAGCTTTTCCCAGCAGGAAATGGGCAACTGCATTACCTTCCTCTATCTGAATAGCTTTGCTTGCCGCAGCCTGCATTGCCTGATAGTCTTCTTGCATATAGCATACGTTGGCTATAGTAAGATATGTACTGGTCAGTTCGGGTTCAAGTTCCACCATGCGATTCAGTATTTCACGGGCTTTGTCCAGTTCGGCAGATTGTATGTAGAGCTGGCTGAGGTATCCCAATGTTTCGAAGTCTTCCTCGATAGCAAGGGCTTCGGTGAAGCATTTTATGGCATAGTCCGGTCTGCCCATACGTTGAGCACGCAATCCGTCATATTTGAATATCTCAAAGTTCTTTTGTGCAGCTTTCTGCTTTTCGCTTTCCGGGCTTTCGGACTTTCCCGAAAAGAAAGATTTAAAGAAGTTCGGCATGATTTATGATGTTATAATGTTATAAAGTTATAGTAGCTACAATCCGCAACACTATAATTTGCAAATTTATAACTTTTATAACTCTATCGCTTTATAGTCCTGTAATTTTTACAACTCTATAACATTATAACCCTATAACCTTACTCAACATTCCATCCTCTGTTTTTATTATTTCCTCTTCCAATAAATATTGAATGACTTGTGCCAGTATGTTTTTATCTTCTTCCATTCGTTTGCTGACTTCTGCGGGAGTCAGAGGGCGCTCTTTCAGTAAATCCAGCAGTTTTTCCTTTACTTCTTCGAAGGTATTGTCTGACAAGTCTTTACTGGCTTTCCCGCTGAGGCATACGTCACACTGCCCACAGTTATGTTCATTTTTCTCACCGAAGTAACGGAGAAGCATACGGCTACGGCAGGCAGTTTCGGAGGTGACGTATTCTACCATTGCCTCGATACGGGCTACGTATCGTTTCTTACGTTCTTCGTATACGGATGGCGGGATATGCAGGCGGTCAGGTTCTACCCGTTCGCGCGTGTATATTATATAAGGTGTTTTCTTACGAGGAATATAGTCAATAATGCGACGTTTGGACAGCATCATTAGCAGATTGTATATCTGCGAACGTGTCAACCCGGTACGCAGGCTCAATGCTGTTTCGCTGATGTAAGCGTAATCCGTGAAGATCCCGGTATACGAACGAAGGACGGTTTGCATCAGTGCTTCTGCCTCTTTACCCATTTCGCGAAGCTTATACAGTTCATCGCGACGGATGGTAAAGAGGATACGTGAGGCGTTGTCCTGTTCATCGGTATATTCTATGTACCCTGCCTGGGTCAGTATTTTCAAAGCACTGTCTGCCGGAACCGGAAAATGCTTGAACTTGCGGCAGAATTCCTCCAGGTTGAATTCCTTTGTACAGTCGAGTCCGTCTCCCATTGCCATCTGATAATAATATTGCAGATGTTCATATACCTTTATGATATAATCCTTATCAGGGAAGGTGTCCGGGACCCGTTTGTGGAGGGCCGTTTTGTCCAATGAGGTGTGGAGAATAACGGCGTATGCCTTTTCTCCGTCGCGTCCGGCACGTCCTGCTTCTTGAAAATAGGCTTCGGGAGAGTCGGGCAGATCGAGATGGATTACCAGACGTACATCGGGTTTGTCAATGCCCATTCCGAAAGCATTGGTTGCTACCATCACACGGCATTCGCCGCTTTGCCAGCGTTTCTGGCGGATATCTTTGACGGCATTGTCTAGTCCGGCATGATAGAAGTCGGCGGTGATACCTTCGTTGATAAGCAATTCAGTGATTTCTTTGGTACGGCGACGACTACGAACGTAGACGATAGCGCTTCCCTGCATCCGTTGAAGAATATGTAGTAGTTCGGCCGTTTTGTTATCTACCTTGCGTACGATATAGGCAAGATTCTTTCGCTCGAAGCTCATCCGGAAAACGTTTTCTTCCTTAAACTTCAACCGGCTTTGGATGTCTTTTACTACTTCCGGTGTGGCTGTGGCAGTGAGTGCCAGTACGGCTACTCCGGGCAATAGTTCGCGTATATCGGCTATCTTCAGATAGGCAGGCCGGAAGTCATATCCCCATTGGGAGATACAATGGCTTTCGTCTACCGTAATCATGCTGATCTTCATGGCACGGAGTTTCTGTTTGAAGATGTCCGTGTCCAGTCGTTCCGGTGAGATATAGAGGAATTTATAATCGCCGAAGATACAGTTTTCCAGCGCAATAAGAATTTCCTGCCGCGTCATGCCCGAGTAGATGGCTACAGCTTTGATCCCCCTTTGACGGAGATTCTGCACCTGGTCCTTCATCAGGGCGATGAGTGGAGTGATAACGATGCACAAACCCTCTTTGGCGAGTGCCGGGACCTGGAATGTAATGGATTTCCCACCACCGGTAGGCATTAATCCCAGTGTATCACGCCCTTCGCCAATACTATTGATAATCTCCTCCTGTACACCACGGAAGGAGTCATAACCCCAGTATTGTTTGAGTATATCGCGGTAAAACACCATTTTGATTTACGATTAGACGATTTACGATTAGACGATTTACGATTAGACGATTTACGATTGAGTAATCTTAGAGAATTAAGAGTAATTTCAATCGTAAATTGTCAATCGTCTAATCGTAAATCATTCAATGGGTTTAATATCCTCAATCTGCAACTGTACTTCGCCACGCTTGTGCGTGTTTTCTTCGATTGTGTAGCAGATGTCGAATGAACGCTTTGTCTTGATATAGCGTACGTGTGAACTTTGACCAAAGGCGATGCCGTTCATTACGTTGTTCGATTTGTTATCTACCAACTCGAGTTTGATATGCTCCTGGTCGCGTCCCACCACTTTACTTGTACCATAGTCGTAGACATGGTGCGTGCAGAATATGGGTTTTTGGTTGTCCGGGCCGAAGGGATTGAATTTCTTCAGATCACTAAAGAATTTCGGAGTGATGTCTCTGAAGTCTATTTCAGCATCGATATCTATTACGGCACTGGTTTGTTCCGGCAGGATGTGTTGTGATACGAATGTTTCAAAACGCTCGGTAAACGCCGGTACATTTTCCACTTTCATTGACAATCCTGCAGCATACGTGTGTCCGCCGAAGTTCTCAAGCAAGTCACGGCAATGTTCTATGGCTTTATATACGTCAAAACCCGAAACCGAGCGGGCAGATCCCGTTGCCATATCATTTGTACGTGTCAATACTACGGCCGGCCGGTAATATATTTCCGTCAGCCGGGAAGCCACAATTCCGATCACACCTTTGTGCCATTCTTCATTGTAGATGACGATAGAACGGCGGTCTGCCAGTCCTTCAAGATTGGCTACAATCTGGTTGGCCTCTTCGGTCATGCTCTTATCCAGATCTTTGCGGGTCTCGTTGTACTGATTTATCTGATTGGCCTTTTCAAGAGCTACGGAGAAATCTTTCTCTGTCAACAGATCCACAGCTTCTTTTCCATTCTGAATACGTCCGGAGGCATTGATACGGGGGCCTATTTTGAACACGATATCGCTCACGGTGATATCCTTCTCTGCCAATCCGCACACATCGATGATGGCTTTCATTCCTATGCTGGGATTACTGTTCAGTTGTTTCAGCCCATGATGTGCTAAGATGCGGTTCTCCCCCATAATGGGCACAATGTCCGAAGCTATGCTGACGGCCACAAGGTCGAGCAGAGGAATGAGGTGGTGAAATTCAATGCCGTTGTTGATTGCAAATGCTTGCATAAACTTGAAGCCGACACCGCAGCCTGAGAGGTGTTCATAAGGGTAGGTGTTATCCGGACGTTTGGCATTTAGAATAGCTACGGCGGGTGGCAGTATATCGTCCGGTACATGGTGGTCGCAGATGATAAAGTCAATTCCCCGTTCGCGGGCATAGGCTATTTCATCTACGGCTTTTATGCCGCAGTCGAGCACAATAATCAGGCTACACCGGTTTCGGCAGCATAGTCTACTCCTTTTCGTGAAATACCGTAACCTTCGTTATAACGGTCAGGAATGTAATAGTCCAGGTTTGAATAAAACTGCTGGATGAACTTATAGACCAGTGCCACGGCTGTGGTACCGTCTACATCATAATCTCCATAAATCAGAATGCGCTCTTTCTTTCCCATCGCCTTGTTCAGACGTTCCACTGCTATGTCCATGTCCTTCATCAGGAATGGATCATGCAGGTCGGGCAGTTGCGGACGGAAGAATTTCCGGGCATCATGTACCGTGTGATTCCCCGCTGCACCAGGAGCCGTCCCAGAATAGGGCTAATGCCTAATTCCTGAACCAATGTCTGGCTTATCTCTGCCTGTTCTGATGTGATGGGTTGATAATTCCATTTGTGATTCATTTTATATATTGTTTTTTCTTTTTCGTATCTCAGGATGGGAGAGAATGACATTTTCCCCCAAGAAGCTGTAAAAGTACGAAAAAAAGATGAAGCATGGCTGTAATCAGATGAAAATATTTCAGAGGGATTACTTCGGTATGAAAAGGATATTTACAAAAGGAACGGGGTATTTCTTGCTTGGGAGGGTGGATAATGTGGTAATTTGGATATGTTATACCGATAAGTATTCAAACCCGTACAGACACGAGCTAAATGGCTTTGTGTTTTTTATTGGCACACGGATGAGGCGGATAAAACGATGACAACGGATCAGATTTTCTTTTTCCCTGATTACCAATAAATAAAATAAAAGAGATCCGTTGTCATCCGCCCGATCAGTCTCATCCGTGTGCATAGAAACAGAACGCAATTTGATTTGAATCTGAATAGACATGAGCAGACTCACCACAGAGTAACACAGAGTTCCACAGAGTTTTTTAGACATAAGAACAAAAGA
>BAJA01000056.1 GCA_000613465.1 Bacteroides nordii WAL 11050 = JCM 12987 | reverse complement strand
ACACGGATGAGGCGGATAAAACGATGACAACGGATCAGATTTTCTTTTTCCTTGATTATCAGTGAATAAAATAAAAAGATCCGTTGTCATCCGTTTTATCCGCCTCATCCGTGTGCCATAGAAAATACAAAGCCATTTAGCTCGTTTCTATTCAGTTTTGAACTCAATAGCCAACTACTGATTCACTTATCACTATTCACTAATCACTTTTTTAATTAATTTCCCCCCTATTTGTTCAATCTCTCGCGAAAAGTTCTATCTTTGTCCCTATCATTAACCTCTAAAATAAAAACATTATGTATACCATACAAGCAAATCCCAGCGGCACACGCAGCATGGAAGTTTCCGAAGAAAACCTGAAAACCATTGAAAAATATGCCCTCTTCCGTCACCTGATTGACAGTAATGGTATTGTAGACGAAGCTGTTCTTGATAAACTTAAACTGAACGTCCGTTCGCTTATCGCCAGCCAGGAAGAAGACAGCAAGGACCTGCTCGATCTCTGCATAGACGTGATTTATCACAATAACATGAAGGCATTCGGCCTGCAACAGCTTATTAAACTATACCTTACCTGGTTTAACTCCCAGGAAGCAGAAGAGGAAGAGTCATGATTACCGCCGACACTCGTGGAACGACTGCTTACAGTCCGTTAATCCCGGCTATAAAAGCCATATGTAGCGCCCAACCCGGCGAAACAGTGAAGATTATTATGGATAATGCCGACGCATTTCAGGACTTGAAAGAGTACTTATCGGAACAAGGCATCGGTTTTCGCGAAATCTATGGTAGCGAACAAATGACTTTGCAGTTTATCGTACAAACATAAGCTTTCACCACAGAGGACACAGAGAGCACAGAGTTTTAAAATATATTTAAAGTAATATAGTCTCTGTGCCCTCTGTGTCCTCTGTGGTGAAACATATCCCAAACCGCATTAAACATGAGTGAAGTACAACAGAAATTAAAGGAATTACCGGGATCAGCCACCCGGAAAATCAACAGTATATATGGTAGTATAGACAAGTTCTACGCTACCGTTTATCTTATTGCCCGCAATGAGCACCAGTGCCAGATGATGGCTGTGCCGGCTGCTGACCAACGAATGAAAACCATTCGTGCCTATCAGGGCCTCATACGTTTCATGCTCGACGAACTTGGCCTTGACGGAAAAGACATTATGGATGCCATAGCCAGTGACTATCTGGAAGATTTCGTAAACTACCGCGAACAAAGCTTCGGCATGACAAACGAAGAGTTCATCTCTATTATCAAACGAATCGGTTAACCGGATGGATATTCTCCTCATTATCATAGGAAGCATCTGCCTGTTGGCAGGACTGATAGGGTGCATCGTCCCAATGCTTCCGGGTCCGCCCATCGCCTATCTGGCTCTGGTATTGCTTCACTTCACCGACAAAGTACAATTCACAATAACTCAACTTTTCTTGTGGCTACTCCTCGTTATAGCTATTCAGGTGCTCGATTATTTTATCCCGATGTTCGGGGTGAAACGGTTTGGTGGTACCAGCTGGGGTAACTGGGGTTGTATTATCGGTACTTTCGCAGGACTTTTCCTGTTTCCTCCCTGGGGTGTTATCATCGGTCCGTTTGCCGGAGCATTTATAGGAGAGTTATTAGGAGGAAAAGAGACACATCACGCCCTCAAAGCCGGATTCGGAGCTTTTGTGGGATTCTTAATGGGCACTGTACTGAAAGTTGCCGTATGCGGTTGGTTCATCTTCTGCTTTATCAGTGCATTAATTCAATCTTAACTATCTATGAAACACACGAAATCACTGACTTGTCTATTAACTTTGTTCTCCTTCATTACATCCGTTACCATAAAAGCGCAGGATGATAGAGAGTGGCATACTATTCAGATAGAGAAATTAGGGATTAGCGCCTCTTTTTACCAACAACCCACAGCCACTACTAAATTAAACGGTGAGGAAAAGAACTATCGTTTTGAAAATATAGTAGAGGAAGAAGAACATCCCAATAAATCTTACCTCATCAGTATCTGGGAAACAACAAACCCATCTGATTCTGGATATGCAGAAAAGAAGGAGATGCAACTTATCACCCAAAAGCTGCATGGAAGCAATCTGGAACTCATGGACAAAAATATCTTTCCCAAAGGAGGAGTTCCTATTACACAATATACTTTGAAAAACATCAATGGAGAATATATTCTTTTCCTTATTGGATATAGCAAGAACAAAGTATATACGTCAGAGATACACTGTAAAAAAGACCAGGGATTCAACTACGAACGCCTAAAGTTTATTCAGAGTTTTTACATCGACAACTATATCAAAGAGATACAGAAAATCAGTCTTGATAGTTTAAGTTGTAGCATCCTTTTTCCTTATCCACCCGAAGTATATAAAATAGATAATCCGGAACCCGAAATGATATATGCAATAGAAGCATATGCCCCAACTCCCCAAAAAGAAGAAGAGGTAACTATCTGGATTGGAGAAGAGGAAAAAACCATCAAGATGTATCAATATGAAGACTCAGTGAGTTATTATAAACTATCAGAGGCACTTCTTTCAGAAACCATTCCGGAAACGATGTCAGCCGAAACTATGAATTTATTATTGCAGCATTTCGTTCACTCGATGGTAAGTACTTCTAACGGGAAGTTAATAAAGAAAGAAGAAATCCAAAGAGACAATCTACAAGGAATAGCCATCACGGTACAAAGTGGTAATACAACCGAGACCCTTCTTTATCACATGTTTCTAAAAAATCGTAAGATATATATTCTGATGGTCGCACTGCAACGTGGAGTAAGAACGAACTACCCTGCCGCCACCCGATTTATGGAATCCTTTCATATAAAATAAATGTGCAGTTATAAATTATCCGTATCTTTGCAGCATGAAAGAATACCGACTTACCGACTGGCTGCCCACCACCAAGAAAGAAGTAGAACTGCGCGGATGGAATGAACTCGATGTCATCCTATTCAGTGGAGATGCCTATGTAGACCACCCCTCCTTCGGGCCGGCTGTGATTGGCCGCATTCTCGAAGCACAGGGATTGCGGGTAGCCATTATCCCCCAACCTAACTGGCGCGATGATCTACGCGACTTTAAGAAGCTGGGACGCCCCCGTCTGTTTTTTGGCATTTCGGCAGGATGTATGGATTCTATGGTAAACAAATATACTGCCAATAAACGCCTTCGCAGTGAAGATGCCTATACCCCGGACGGACGCCCGGATATGCGTCCCGAATACCCTTCGATTGTATACAGCCAGATACTGAAAAAGCTATACCCGGATGTTCCCGTTGTACTGGGTGGCATCGAAGCAAGCTTACGCCGGTTGAGTCATTATGACTATTGGCAGGATAAAATACAAAAAAGTATCCTGTGTGACAGTGGTGCCGACCTGCTCATCTATGGCATGGGAGAGAAGCCTATCGCCGACCTTTGCAAACGACTGCAAACCACCCATGAGATGCCGGCCGACCTACTGCAAACAGCTTATTTACGAAACAATACGGAAGACGTAACCCGTGCGGAAGATGACATCGAACTTTACTCACACGAAGAATGCCTGAAAGACAAGAAAAAGCAGGCCGCTAACTTCCGCCACATCGAAGAGGAGTCGAATAAATATGCCGCTGCGCGCATCCTGCAAGTTGTAGGAAAGCAGGTCGTAGTAGTCAATCCGCCTTATCCGCCCATGACGCAGGAGGAACTGGACCACTCGTTCAACCTACCCTATACCCGCCTGCCGCATCCCAAGTATAAAGGAAAGCGTATCCCCGCCTATGATATGATTAAGTTCTCGGTAAACATCCACCGGGGATGCTTCGGAGGTTGTGCCTTTTGTACCATTTCGGCACACCAGGGCAAATTCATCGTAAGCCGCAGCAAGGATTCCATTCTCAAAGAAGTAAAAGAGGTGATGCAGTTGCCGGACTTCAAAGGCTATCTCAGTGATCTGGGAGGTCCTTCGGCCAATATGTATAAGATGGGAGGAAAAGACGAAACAGTCTGCCGGAAGTGTAAACGCCCGTCATGTATCCATCCCAAAATATGTCCGAATCTGAATACAGACCACCGTCCCCTGCTTGATATCTATCATGCAGTAGATGCACTGCCGGGCATTAAGAAATCATTTATCGGCAGCGGGGTACGCTATGACCTGCTACTGCATCAAAGTAAAGACCCTGCAGTAAATCGCAGTACCAATGAATATACCCGCGAACTGATCGAGAAGCATGTTAGCGGACGACTGAAAGTTGCACCGGAACATACCAGCGACCGCGTTCTCAATATTATGCGCAAGCCCTCGTTCAGCCAGTTCGGAGAGTTTAAAAAGATATTCGACCGCATCAACACCGAGAAAAACCTGCGACAGCAACTCATCCCTTACTTCATCTCCAGCCATCCGGGCTGCGAGGAAGAAGACATGGCTGAGTTGGCCATCATCACCAAACGACTGGACTTTCATCTGGAGCAGGTACAGGACTTCACCCCTACCCCGATGACCGTTGCAACAGAAGCATGGTACACCGGATTCCACCCCTATACACTGGAACCGATATTCAGTGCCAAAACACAACGAGAGAAACTGGCACAGCGCCAGTTCTTCTTCTGGTACAAACCGGAAGAGCGCCGGAATATCATCAACGAATTGCGGCGCATCGGACGCCAGGACCTGATAGATAAATTGTACGGAAAGAGATAAAATACAGTATCATACTATGCTGCTTGCAGTACACGCCTTGCCTGCATGGAGAATACGCCTTGCCTGTTTGCAGGCAAGGCGTACTCTCCAAACAGGCTCTACAAGGCACACAGACACGGGTAGGTTTATTCTTCCTGTTTCACCGGTAAAGCCACCATTTCCTGCAATATACTCACGGCAGTCTCTACATTCGGGATATCTTTTATTACCATCGAACGGCGTCCGTTCTGTTCGCGCAAATCGCAACGACGGGTGTACTTCATCATATAATCTATCACCTTACCAAAAGCCTGGCTCTGATAGAATGGGCTGTCCGGATTGGATACGAAAAACAACGTCATACGCCCTGCTTTAAGGAATACCTTTTCTGCTCCCAGACGGGCTGCAAGGCGACGAAGCGGAACGATACGGAGCAGTTCTTCCGTTTCGGAAGGCACAGGGCCAAAGCGGTCTTCAAGCCGCGAACGAAAAGCCTCCACATCTTTGTCCAGAGTCAATCCGTCCAACTCGCGATACAGCAACATGCGTTCACTACTTCCTGTGACATAGTTGGCAGGCAACAACAACTCCAGGTCACTCTCTACCTGGCACTCATCTACAAACTGCTCGCCACTGACAGCTCCTTCACCTTTTATCTCGTTGGCATACAACTCGGCAAACTCGTCTGTCTTCAACTCATACACGGCCTCTGAAAGGATTTTCTGATACGTCTCATATCCTAAGTCGGCAATGAAACCACTTTGTTCCGCCCCCAGCATATTTCCTGCACCACGGATATCAAGATCCTGCATGGCAATGTGGATGCCACTCCCCAGATCGGAGAAATTTTCGATAGCCTGCAATCGTCTCCTCCCCTCAGGAGTAAGTGACGAAAGCGGAGGAGCAAGCAGATAACAGAATGCCTTCTTGTTACTACGTCCCACACGCCCGCGCATCTGGTGAAGATCACTCAAACCAAAATTCTGCGCCTGGTTTATGATGATGGTATTAGCATTAGGGATGTCAATTCCACTCTCGATAATCGTAGTGGCAAGCAACACATCATAATCATAATTTACAAAGTCGAGGATAATCTGTTCCAGATCGGCAGGCTCCATTTGCCCGTGTCCGATAGCGATGCGGCAATCCGGAATATGCCGTTGTATCATGGCTTTCAGTTCCGGCAGATTCGCTATACGGTTGTTTACAAAAAACACCTGTCCGTTGCGGCTCATTTCGAAGTTAATAGCATCGGTTATAATCTCTTCATTAAAAGTATGCAGTTCCGTTTGTATGGGATAACGGTTGGGCGGCGGGGTAGATATCACACTCAGATCACGTGCTCCCATCAGCGAAAACTGGAGCGTGCGCGGGATAGGCGTTGCCGTCATAGTCAGCGTATCTACGTTCACTTTCAGTTGGCGTAGTTTCTCCTTTACCGATACACCAAATTTCTGCTCTTCGTCAATGACCAACAGGCCCAAATCTTTGAAATGCACATCCTTACCCAGGATACGGTGCGTACCGATAAGGATACCCACTTCTCCTTCTTTAAGTCCTTTAAGTACCGCTTTCGTTTGTGCGGCAGTACGGGCACGGCTCAGGTACTCCACTTTACAGGGGAGTCCTTTCAGTCGTTCGCGAAAGGTTTGAAAGTGCTGATAAGCCAACACGGTAGTAGGTACCAGTACTGCCACCTGTTTATTATCGGCCACTGCCTTAAAGGCAGCACGGATAGCCACTTCTGTCTTTCCAAACCCCACATCCCCACAAACAAGGCGATCCATCGGGCGGTCACGTTCCATATCTGCCTTCACCTCGCAGTAGCCTTACTCTGGTCGGGTGTATCTTCATAAATAAAAGAAGCCTCCAACTCACGTTGCAGAAAGCTATCGGGACTATAGGCAAATCCCTTTTCTTCACGGCGCTTTGAATAAAGCAGAATCAAATCGCGCGCAATATCTTTAATCTTAGTTTTAGTACGTTCCTTTAGCTTCTCCCAGGCACCCGTACCTAATTTATTCAGGCGGGGAGCTTCCCCCTCTTTACCTTTGTACTTCGATACTTTGTGCAACGAATGGATAGACACAAAAACCACATCCTCGTTCTGATACACCAATTTCATGACTTCCTGGGTGGTATCACCGTTAGGGATACGTACCAATCCTGAAAAACGCCCCACGCCGTGATCGGTATGCACCACATAGTCACCAGGGGTAAACTGGTTAAGCTCTTTGAGCGAAAGAGCTACTTTCCCGAACGGGCTTTATCACTTTTAAGGTTGTATTTATGAAAACGGTCGAACAACTGATGATCTGTAAAGATACACAGACGCAAGGCATCATCGGCAAAACCTTCATGCAGAGTACGCTCTACTGCAATAAAAGGTATCTCGTCACCTCTGTCTTCAAAAATAGCCCGTATACGTTCAGTCTGTTTCCTGCTGTCACTACAGATATAAAGTGAATAGCCCTTCTCACGATATTCTCTGAAAGAAGCAGCTACCAGATCGAAATTCTTATGAAAAATAGGTTGTGCCGTTGTCTCAAACTCAATCGTAGCATCCGGTGTTCCGGTAGGCTTGTTGCCAAACTCCATCCTTCGGAAATCAAGAGCGCGAACGGTAAATTTGGCACCATCAATTAATGCCCCTTCAAGCTTAATCCCCCCATTATCTTCGGCTTCCTGTACTGCAAGTGCCTGCGGAGTCAATGCCTCATCATGAACGGTCTGAATACGTTCACGCAACCAAAGGAAATCACGCATGGCCAATATCGTATCTTTCGGGATAAAATCAAGGAATGAAGAAGACATCGCCCCTGCCAGCGCCAGATCCGGAACGATAACAATGCTATTTTTCTTCTCACGCGACAGCTGTGTATCGACCTCAAATGTGCGGATACTCTCTACTTCGTCTCCAAAGAAATCGATACGATAAGGATACTCCGATGCAAAAGAAAAAACATCAATGATACTACCGCGTACAGCATATTGTCCCGGTTCATAAACATAATCTACGTATTCGAAACCGTAGCTATGCAATACCTCCGTAATAAAACCGGAATCAACATGTTCACCTACGTTCAGCTTAAGAGTCTTATCGTCCAGTTCTTCCTGCGAAACGACTTTCTCCGCCAATGCATCGGGATAGGTAACAATGCACAAACCCTTTTCTCCTTTCTGCAAACGGCTGAGCACCTCGGTACGTAATATCTCATTGGCTGCATCCTTCTGACCATACTTGATGGCACGGCGAAAAGAAGAAGGGAAAAAAAGCACCTGCTCTCCTCCCAACACCTGTGTCAGGTCATGATAAAAATAACCGGCTTCCTCCAGATCGCCCAAAATAAACACAAAAGGAGACGGACTTTTCTGTACCAACGCTGACGAAAAAAGCGAAGCAGAAGAAGCGCACAATCCTCCACAAAAAATGTGATTTACAGAAACGTCTTTCAGCAATTGACACATAACAGTCACGTTGGGATGAAAGGCGTATTGTTGTTGCAGTTCGGTGATAGTCATTGTTCCTGTTTTTAACTCGCCAAAGGAGCCAAAGAGTCCCACTGAGTTTTAAGAAAAAATAGAACCCTTGTAAGATAATTGTGCTCTCTGTGGTGAAAATCCTCGCAAAAGTACTAAATTATCCTTAGTTTTGATACACTATTTTCGGTAAGTAACGGAAAAGCGTTACATTTGTCTGCAAATACAGATACGATTATGCACACACCATCGGACAGCATTGTTATCATACCAACCTACAACGAGCGGGAAAATATAGAGAATATTATCCGTGCTGTTTTCGGGCTGGAAAAGGAGTTCCATATTCTCGTCATCGAAGACGGTTCACCGGATGGAACAGCCGCCATCGTGAAAAAACTGCAAGAGGAGTTCCCCGAACGTCTGTTCATGTTGGAGCGCAAAGGTAAACTCGGATTGGGGACTGCTTATATTGCAGGTTTCAAATGGGCGCTTGCCCACCATTATGAATATATCTTCGAGATGGATGCCGACTTTAGTCACAATCCGCAAGATCTGCCCCGCTTGTATAAAGCCTGTGCAGAAGAAGGAGGCGATGTGGCAATCGGTTCGCGTTATGTCAGTGGAGTAAATGTAGTAAACTGGCCTATGGGACGTGTCCTTATGTCATACTTCGCATCCAAATATGTCCGGTTCATAACCGGAATACCGGTACACGATACCACTGCCGGGTTCAAATGTTACCGACGCTGTGTACTCCAAACCATAGACTTGGACAATATCCGCTTTAAAGGATATGCCTTTCAGATAGAAATGAAGTTCACGGCTTATAAATGCGGATTCAAAATAATCGAAGTACCCGTCATCTTTATCAACCGGGAGTTAGGTACCTCCAAAATGAACGGTAGTATTTTTGGCGAAGCTGTATTTGGAGTAATCAAGCTGAAACTAAACAGTTGGTTTCATAAGTATCCCCAAAAAGTGGGAAACAACAAACCGTGAACGACAAAGTCTTATGGGTAATTTAAAATTGTAGATTTCAGATGAAAAGAACACTTATAAAGAATGCAATCATTGTAAACGAAGGGCTTCAAGTACCCGCTTCGGTGATTATAGAAGGAGAAAAGATAGCGGAAATATTGGTTGAAAATCAAGAGCCTTCCATTCCTTGTGACGAAACAATCGATGCAACAGGATGCTATCTACTGCCCGGAGTTATCGACGGTCATGTTCATTTCCGTGATCCGGGATTAACTCACAAAGCAGATATCATCACCGAAAGCCGGGCAGCAGCAGCCGGCGGAGTAACATCTATCATGGATATGCCTAATACCAGTCCGCAAACAACAACATTGGACGCCCTGAACGCCAAACTCGACCATCTGGCTGAAAAGTGTTCTGTAAACTACTCCTGTTATTTTGGCGCTACCAACAACAACTATCCTCTGCTCGAACAACTGGACAAGCACCGTGTATGCGGTGTCAAGTTATTCATGGGTTCGAGTACCGGCAATATGCTGGTGGACAAGATGGCCAGCCTGCTGAATATATTCAACGGAACCGATCTGCTGATTGCCACCCACTGTGAAGATCAATCTATCATCAAAGACAATACAGTCAAATATCTGGAAAAATACGGAGCAGATGGCGATGTACCGCTAAAGTATCATCCCAATATCCGTTCGTCGGAAGCCTGTTATCAGTCTTCCGAGCTTGCTGTTCGACTGGCGCGTATAGCCGATGCCCGTCTGCATATACTGCACATCTCTACTTCTAAAGAGTTGCAACTGTTCGAGAACATTCCATTATCAGAGAAACGAATAACGGCCGAAGCATGCGTTGCCCATCTGCTATTTGCTTCCAGTGACTATCAGGAACTGGGCACACGTATCAAGTGTAATCCTGCTATCAAAAAGAAAGAGCGAAATGCGCTGCGCGATGCTGTAAACTCCGGACTTATTGATTCAATTGCCACTGACCACGCTCCTCATCTGATCTCCGATAAAGAAGGAGGTGCCTTAAAAGCAGCATCCGGCATGCCTATGATACAATTCTCCCTTGTAAGTATGTTAGAACTGGTAGATGAAGGCATATTTACCCTTGAAAAGGTAGTAGAAAAAATGTGCCATGCCCCTGCCGAAATATACGAGATACATAATCGTGGCTACATACGGACAGGCAATCAGGCCGACTTGGTACTCGTTCGCCCCAATAGCGAATGGACTGTAAATAAAGAGTGTATTCTTAGCAAATGCCAATGGAGTCCGTTAGAGGGACATACTTTCCGCTGGAAGGTTGAAAAAACTTTTGCCAACGGACATTTGTTATATTCCGATGGAGCGGTAGACGAAAATTATCGTGGACAGGAATTAAGATTTAGAAATTAGTGATAAACGGTTAGTGATTAGTGATCAGTAGCTGTGCTGTGATCCGCATGGTACTAATCACTTATCACTACTCACTAATCACTATTCACCGACCATTTATTATTAAAAACTTGTCAACAATAGTATCATATAAAATTCACGAAGTCAGTCCCTATATCAATTGGATCTACTTCTTTCATGCATGGGGCTTTCAACCCCGTTTTGCTGCGATAGCCGATATACATGGGTGCGACGTTTGCCGTGCTTCCTGCTAACATCATTTCCGGAAGAAGAACGCCCGAAGGCATCGGAAGCTATGCAACTCTTCAAAGAAGCCAATCGGATGCTGAACTTACTGGACGAAGATTTTGAAGTAAAAACAATCTTTAAGCTCTGCCAGGCAAATTCACAGGATGACAACCTGATACTGGACGGCATTACTTTTCCCCTGCTTCGCCAGCAAGCTAAAAAACGCGAAGGAGGTCCATTCCTTTGCCTGAGTGACTTTGTCCGCCCCTTGTCATCTGGCATAACCGACACTGTGGGTGCTTTTGCCTCCACAATCGATGCAGATATGGAAGGGCTTTATGAAAAAGATCCATATAAACACCTCCTTGTACAAACCCTCTCCGACCGCCTTGCAGAAGCTGCAACAGAAAAGATGCACGAATATGTGCGCAAAGAAGTCTGGGGATATGCCAAAGAAGAGAATCTGACCATCCCCGAATTGCTCGTAGAAAAGTATCAAGGCATTCGCCCGGCTGTAGGTTACCCTTCCCTCCCCGATCAGTCAATAAACTTTCTGCTCAACGAGCTTTTAGATATGAGGCAAATCGGTATATCACTTACAGAAAACGGGGCCATGTATCCGCATGCCTCTGTCTGTGGTTTGATGTTTGCACATCCTGCTTCCGAATACTTCTCTGTTGGCAAAATCGGAGAAGACCAGTTACTGAATTACGCAACCCGCCGGGGAAAATCAGTAGAAGAAATGCGAAAGTTCCTGGCAGCAAATTTACAGGATTAGTTGAATAAGGCTGATAATCAAGCCATAAGAAAGTACGTACTTTTACACCACAAAAGTACGTATTTAACGCACTGTTAATATGCATTTTAAGTCACTGTTAAAATACTAAGTTTGTCATCAAAATATAAAAGGCATATATTCTAACATTCATAAAAATACTTCCTATCTTTGCATATCTCACTGTGATTTTTCTTATCCCCCAACGACTAACAATCTAAAAAGCAATCGAGAAAAAAGCCAATGGATTCAAAAGCCACGCAAGTCAACGAAAGTGTAGAACAGGAATTCCTATCGGTCATCCGGGAGTATGAGCGGGTCATATATAAGGTATGTTACCTTTATACTACCCCCAATGCTACACTCAATGACCTCTACCAGGATGTGGTGCTCAATCTTTGGAGAGCTTATCCAAAATTTCGGAGGGAATGCAAAATATCAACTTGGATATACCGCATTGCACTAAATACTTGTATCAGCTTTATCCGCAAAGAAAAAAATGTACCGGAGTTTGTAACGCTGAGCCGTGAAGCCGACTGGATGACCGAAGATAATGACCCACTCCAGGAAATGCTAAGGCAATTGTACCGGATGATAAACCAACTGGGGCAACTCGACAAGTCTATCATACTGCTTTATCTCGAAGAAAAAAGCTATGAAGAAATGGCTGAAATCACTGGGCTCACCGTAACAAATGTTGCAACCAAACTAAGCCGAATTAAAGACAAACTTAAGAAAATGAAGAAGGAGGAATAAGATATGGAACTGGATGAACTTAAAAAATCATGGAACGCACTGGATGAACATCTGAAAGATAAGAAACTAGTCAAAGATGAAGAAATATCCCAGCTCATTAATCATGCTACGAAAAACATCAACGAAATGAGTCGACTAAACAAAAGGCTACGTATTATTTCGCTGACAATTATCGCATTACTCCTGTTTACATTTATATACGATGGGGTATTCCCGGATATCTATTATCAGATTATCCTGATAGCATTGGTGCCAGCTTTGGGATGGGACTTGTTTAGTTCCCGCTATCTGAGTAACACCTCGATTGACGAATTACCACTTGTGACCGTTATATCCCGCTTCAACCGCATTCACCGATGGGTGATCCGTGAACGGATGATAGGAATAGGTTTCATTTTATTTATGGCCGTATTCTTTTTCTTTTATCGGGAGGTGTGGCAACATGGTACCGGAATGATCATCTTCTTTTTCATTATATGGACCGTGTGTATCATCATCCCACTTTGGATATATCGTAAGAATCTGAACCGACTCCGCGAGATAAAGAAAAATCTCGGAGAGTTAAAAGAATTGAAAGATAATAATTAACTTAAACCATACTCTCTATTTTCTCTAACAAAGTAAAGTCTTCTCTGTTTATTAAAACGGAGGAGACTTTCGTATCAAAAACAATAATCATACATATGTTACAACGAATTTTTATTTTTCTAACACTAATAGTTATTTTACCAGACATCTATATCTACCAGATGTTTATCGCGCGACAGATGGTTCATCCGGTCTTAAAAGTGCTTTATTGGGCTCCCTCCTTCTTCCTGTTAGCAGGACTTATCTGTCTCACATTCTTTACTCCCGAAGACTTCGTAAGTCAGCACATGCGGGGGATCGGCTGGTTTGCCGTTGTATTGTTCCTGTTCGCATTACCCAAATTGACCTTTATGTTGTGTTCTGTTATCGGGCTTCCATTCAATTACCTGTTGCACTGGCCTAAAACCCCGTTTGTATATGCCGGATTAGTGCTCGCCGTAATCAATGCAGGAGTTATTCTGTACGGTTCTCTGATTGGTAAAACTCAGTTTGAAGTGAAAGAGGTTGCCTATTACTCCTCTAAACTGCCGCCAGCTTTCAAAGGATATCGTATCGTTCAACTATCAGATATACATATAGGTAGCTGGGAAGGAAATGCACGGGCACTGCAACGTATGGTTGATCTCGTCAATGCCCAGCATCCGGACTTGATTGTTTTCACCGGAGACCTGGTGAATAATCAGGCGAAAGAGTTAGACGGATTTCAGCAAATCCTATCCGGACTACATGCAAAAGATGGTGTCTACTCTGTCTTGGGAAACCACGACTATGGTCCGTACTACAAATGGGAAAGTCAACGCGCGCAAGTTGAGAATCTTGCCGATCTGAAAAAACGTGAGGCGGAAATGGGTTGGAAATTGTTGAACAATGAACATGTTATCCTGCATCAGGGCAATGACAGTATCGCCCTGATTGGAGTAGAAAACGAAGGCGAACCGCCCTTCTCACAACATGGTGATCTGACTAAGGCAATGCAGGGAACCGAAGGTATGTTTCAGCTATTGTTGAGTCATAACCCTACACACTGGCGGCGGGAAGTATTGCCTCAATCCCCAATAGACCTGATGCTGGCAGGACATACACATGCCATGCAAATGGCATTGGGACACCACTCCCCTTCCTCTTTTGTCTATCCGGAATGGAGCGGAATGTATTCTGAAGAAGGGCGAAACCTGTACGTAAACGTAGGGTTGGGATTTGTCGGATTACCTTTCCGTTTCGGCGCATGGCCCGAAATAACGGTTATTACACTGAACTAATCACTATTTCACTCTTCCCGTTCACCGATTTATGTAGTTGTATCTGCACGGAGATGCGTTCGCTCATCTCCTGCACATGCGAAATGACTCCAATCTTTCGCCCCTGCATCTGCAACTGTTCCAATGCTTCCATAGCAGTGCGTAAACTATCGGCATCCAGTGATCCGAAACCTTCGTCAATAAAAAGAGATTCCACTTTCAGATTGTTGCTCGACAGGGATGAAAGCCCCAGTGCCAATGCCAGAGAAATGAGAAAGGATTCGCCTCCGGAAAGAGAATAAACAGTACGTACTTCATCACACATATCGCAGTCGATAACTTGTAAAGCCAGTGTTCCGGATACTTGCTGGAGCTTATATCTCTTTGATAAATAAGATAAGTGTTTGTTGGCATGAAGCAACAAGAGGTTGAGAGTATAGCTCTGGGCAATTACTTTAAACTTTGTTCCGTCAGCACTACCAATCAGTTTATTCAGTTTCCCCCATTGCTCGGCAACGGCCTGTTTTTCTTTCCATTCTGCTTCTATCTCTTTCAGTTTTTTCTTGTTTTGCTCTTGCTGTAACAAACAGGCTTCTACTGTCGATAGCCGACGCTCTGTTTCCTGATTGGCAGACTGGCACGCAGCAATTGCTTCGGACAATGTTTCAGGATTCTCAATCTGTTTTTGCTGCTCACTCAATTCAAGAATATTCCGGGACAGTTGTTTTAGCTCTCCCTGTATACCTGAGAGATTGGTTTGCACCTGCTCCACCGATTTACGGGCCGATTCCAACGCATCATTCAGCTCCTTCTCTTTACGGCGTACCACGGCCTCTGCTTCATCCGCCGGTTTTCCTTTCAGAAGGGTGGCACGCTGTTGCTGTAACTGCTGCAACTGCTCACTGACTGTTTTAAAATGGGTGCGTTGTGTCGTTTCCGTTTGTTGTACCATAGCCAATTGTTCGGCTATAGCAGCAGCTTGCTGCATCAATAACCGGGACCGGGTGATTCCCTCACGGAGCGATTCACAATGGTGGCGCAACTTCTTCAATCCTTCATCCTTTTGCTGCCATTCTGCATATAGTTGCTGATACTGATTTATTCTATCCTCCAGTTCCTGTAAGCGTTGTCGCAATGTTTTCAGACAAGTATCAAAATGTTCCGGAGTACGTTCTGTTTCAGAATAAGCAGCAAGTACCTCCTCCTGAGTTTTCTCTTGGGCAATAATATTACGAACATCGCGCTGAAGGGCTATACAACGGTCATTGAGCAGTTTATGGGCATCGACAGCTATACGGTATTCTTTTTCTATGGAGTGGTAAAGCGTATCTGCCATTTCTCTGTCTTGCCCGTAAGGGTGTGAAAGGCTGCCGCAAACAGGACAAGCTTCACCCTCTCGCAGATCATGACGCAAAGCCACTACATCTTTCCCCATAGCCATACGGGCATTCTCATAAAGTCGTTGCAAAGAGGCAGTTTGCTCCTGTTTAGCAACCAATTGCTGAGTTAAAGTATCAAGCTCTGAAGATATTACTTTCTGTTTTTCACGCAACTGATTCAGCAATATACTGGCTTGTAAAGCATGTTGCAAGCGGGATTGTTCTTGCAAAAGTTTATTCTGTTCCTCACCTACAGACTGGATACCAAAAGCATTAAGCCGGGAAACACGGTCGTCATTTTCCTTTTGAAGAAGGGCTAATTGTTGCTCTTCGCGGACGAGAATATGCTCTATCCGATCCAGATCTGTGGACAGAGACGGATTGAATGCATCCTCACTCTTCAAAAGGCGATTGATGGCACTACAAGAAGCGCTCAATGCCTCTCTACTGACG
The DNA here is from genome assembly GCA_000613465.1 of Bacteroides nordii WAL 11050 = JCM 12987. Classification (GTDB taxonomy): domain Bacteria; phylum Bacteroidota; class Bacteroidia; order Bacteroidales; family Bacteroidaceae; genus Bacteroides; species Bacteroides nordii. The sequence goes on along the minus strand of BAJA01000056.1, from coordinate 7,424 downwards.
TGATGCCTTTTCTCAAGATCAGCAACCTGTTTCTGTGTGAGTTGCAAAGTTTGTTGAGATTGCTTGTAATCATTGTGCAAACTTTGCAGACGAACATCCAGTTCACGTGCTTTCAGTAATTCGGGTTGCAGGGCTTCCCACTGTTCCCGAAAATGGGCAAGATATCCAGTCTGTGCAAGCAGATCTTCGTGGAGTTTCTTTAGTTTTTCTGTTTCCACAGATTCTTCCTGCTGCTTTTTAGTGAGCTGCTCTTGTTTCACCACAAGAGAACGGACAATATTGAATTGTGCATTCAACTCAGCAAGCCGCTTCGTTCCTGTTGTGCGAAGTTGAATCAATCGTTCTTTCTCCTTTTGCAGATTTTGTAATTCATCTTCCGGGAGAAGCTCAATAAGGCTGATACTGTTTTTGAGAAGATTCATTGCTTCATCAGCCGCTTTACTACGAGTGTATATCTCTCGTGATATGCGGGAATAAATCTCAGTACCCGTGAGTTTCTCCAACAATTCGGCTTTGGCGGATTCACGGGATTTCAGAAAAGTGGCAAAATCATTTTGGGCAAGCAACACCGTACGGGTAAACTGCTCGTAGGTAAGCCCGACCAGAGAAACCAGTTGCGCCAGAAGCTCAGTCTTTGTACCCTGCAAATCCTCTTCCTTATCCAGATCGGTAACCTGAAGCGACTGAGGTTGTAAAGAACCCGTGGCCTTACTGCGTGCCCGCCGGACAGACCAACGGGAACGGTAACGCCGTCCTGTCGCCCCCAGAAAATCAACCTCCGCAAATCCTTCTCCCGTCCCACGGCGAAGAATGTTTTTTACATCAGACTGATTCACCTGATTCTCTCCTACATCCGAAAGAAAAAGGCTCTCTCCCGAAGCAGCGAAACGGGGTGTCTTATCATAAAGAGCTAAACACAAAGCATCTAATATCGTAGATTTCCCGGCTCCCGTAGGACCGGAAATTGCAAATATACCAGCTGACCGAAGAGGTTCAACAGTGAAGTCCACCTCGAAAGTCCCTTCGATAGAAGCCAGATTCTTAAGTCGTATTGTTAGTATTTTCATTCCGCCTCCCTCATCGCCTGCTGAAACAAACGTTCCAGTTCTTCCGGCATCTCAGATTGATATGTATTTTCAAAAGTCGCTTTCACGATCTGTAACGGATTCATTTCCTGAAGTCCGGCAGCTAACACCTCTTCTTCAAGGGTGTTCTCTTCTGCCTGCCGATAAACAGATACGATGCGTGCCAGGCGAACAGCCTTATCGGCAATAGCCTCTTCTATTTGTTGACGAAGCATTGGTTCCGGCTCTGTCAAAAGGACTTTTATTTCTAAATAAGGAAAATGTAAACTTCTCTCTGTTTGTTCTCCCTCTGCCTCTTCCGAAGCCAACGGCAAATGTGCAAGCTCCTCCAAAACCTCTTCGGGAGTAGCAGCCTTTCCTCGCGGTACACTCAAAAGACCTACCAGCGGAATGTATTCCCGCTTCTCAATCTCTACCGCCCACCCTTCTGCAAGAGTCACTATCACTACTCCATGATGGTACTCCCTCTCTGCAAAAGACATCGGCAAAGGGCTACCGGCATAGCGTACATTCTCCCTGCCCGACACTCGTTGAGACTTGTGTATATGTCCTAAGGCCGTATAAGCAATCTGCTCTGTAAAAGTATCCGGAGAGACGCACTCTAACCCTCCGATAATGGTTCGTTCACTGAAATCACGTTCGGCAATTTCTGAACCTGTGGCTTGCAAATGTCCCACTGCCACAAGAGCCTGTCCGTCCTTACGCCGTTGAAGCGCCCGTTCCTGTAACCGGACATAAAGTTCTTTCACACCTTCGGCATACGGATTACCATCTGTTGCAACAACCGGATAATCCCCCTGCCGCAAAAAAGGAACCGCCAGACAGAGGGCTTCTACTTCTCCTTCACTATTCTTTAACTCTACAATCAAATGATCATAGTCAATCTCTCCTTCATGTTTCCGGACAATACCTCTGATCTCCGTACGCATCTCCTGCAACAAAGGTACGGGTGCTTCAAGACGTGCAGCAGAATCATGATTGCCTGCCACAACTACCAACTGCAACTTCGGATTCTCTTCCGTCACCTGCCGTATAAAATGATAAAACATACGTTGGGATGCCGCGGAAGGATTGGAAACATCAAAGACATCTCCCGCAACCAATAATACATCAATCTTGTTTTCTTTTAACTCACGGACCAACCATTGGAGAAAGTGCGTATGCTCCTCCACCCTGTCATAACCGAAAAAGGTCTGTCCCAGATGCCAGTCGGCTGTATGCAATATACGTATCATTCAAAATATCTACATTATAAATCAATTACCCGGTGCAGACAACGGACAAGTAAAAATGACTGTCGGGCCTTCATCCGCTTCTGCACTTACTGTATAAGTACCGCCAAAGTAACGAATAAAATGGGAATTAATCTCATTACGGATCAATATCTTTTTGTCTTTCAAATTTTCCTGTGCCAACAAGGTGCCTGCTATACGGAAAACCAGTACGTCTGCTTCTCTGTCCCACTCAATGCAAACGATTGTCTCACAAGCCATATTACTATCCCCACGAGCCAATGCTCCGCGCAACAATGACACCAGCCATTTCTTATCCGTACAAATCATCTGGCTTTCAAGAGTTGTTTTCAGAACAATCCTATCCTCCCCGGGCTCCTGGCTATTGGCAAGCCGAATGATATTCCGACACAACAAAATGGCCTCTACCTGTTCCTGTTCATACTGTATCTTTCCGGATTCGAGCCGTGAAAGCTCCAATATATTATTCACGTATCCTAATAACTGTTCTGCATTCTCCTGAATAATCTTCCCATAACTCAGTTTACTTTCTTTGTCAAGTTCTTCGGATTCAGACAACAGTTCTGCAAACCCCACTACCGCATTTAATGGAGTACGAACATCGTGGCTAATTTCCATCTTCAAGCGTTCTTTTGCCATGTTATCCGCTTCGGAATGGGCTGCCGCTTCGGCTGCCGCCCGTTCAGCCAAAGCTATCTTGCCGGAAAGGAAGTGCGTGTAGATATAAAACAAAAGAGCCAATATTGAGAGTACAAGCAATGTACCGAACACCCATATGTAATTCGTATTCCGTATCTTCTGCTTCTCTAAAAGAAGTTCATCTATATGATAAATCTCTTTTACCTGCTGCAACTCATTGGCAGTAAAAGCATTATTCAGCGAGTCTTGTGCCCATATCAGATAACGCCACGTTTCAAGTGCTCCGTCTATATCCCCCTTACGCTGCTGGGTGCCTGCTTTATGGCTGATCAGATTGCCAAATGTAGAGACATAACTTTTCAATACAATCGGAGTAACTTCATCCACTAAAGCAATGCTCTTATCATACTCTTTTGTACGCGAAAAATATTGGAGACGTATGAGCTGTATATTCAGCCAGAACACCGAATCGACATGTGGACTGAGCAAAGCTTGTGCACGTTCAATATATAATTGAGCCTGTTCAAAATCTTTTTGATCCATATAATGCAACACATGCTTCACTTCACAATCTATTGCCAGATCGGTCCAATTATCCCGTGCTTCCGGTTCGTTTGTCATCACTTCCTGCAGAAGACTTTTCATTTTACGTAAATAAACCATTCTTGATTTATCATCTCCTCTACTCCCATACACCTGAGCGATACGCGAAAGCACATCTACTTTCAGAAAGGGCTTTGTATCAGGAGTAAACTCCCGATATGCTTTCAAAAGCACCTCCAGTCCCTGCTCATGACGACTAGATACGGAATAAGCACATCCCAGACTATTGTATGCGGCAATTTTCCCATTATTGCTCTTACGTTCAATAGCTTCGTCCAACACTTCTTTGGCTACATATACCGCCTTTTCTATCAACCTTTTAGAAGCCAGTGCACGACTGAGGGCTGCTTTCCGTTCCAGATAATAGTCATATTCTCCTGCCTGGGAAGCAAGTTCTTTCAGTTGCCCTACCCAGTACTCCAGACTATCCGGATCGTGTTTTTTATCATAATAGCCGGCCATATAATAAGCTCCTTCATTTTCATAAAAGAGATTCTTTCGAAGTTTTGCTTCCTCATAAAGGGCTGCTGCAAAATACTTATTATAAGGAAGATATTGATGACAATAAGCCGTCTTCTGAAGATAAGAGATCCTGCCGGTATCCGAAAGTATACGTTCTGCCACAGCCAAGATACTGTCACGGTAAACTATCTTTGCATCATTTTCGGCAAACAAGGTCAATGGCAGAAGAGTAATATATAAGACAAATATCAACCTTTTCATAAACCTGCGGTATATAAGTCGGCTCCGCTTTTCAGTGGATGTACAAAACAGAAACGCGCTCCCTTCGTATAACTTTCATCAATCCATATCCGGCCTTTGAACCTCTTCATAATCAACAGACAGATAGAAAGTCCCAATCCAGTACCTTGTACAAAATCATTCAGTTTCTCAAACCGTTCGAAAATAAGTTTCTGCTTCTCTATCGGAATACCACATCCTGTATCCGTCACGGAAAACAGAGCCATATTACGGTCATCGTCCCATCGTTCCAGCCGCAAGACAATAGAGCCTTCGGAAGTGAACTTCGTTGCATTCACTATCAGATTGATGAGCACCTGCCGCAGCCGGGAGTCATCGGTATCTATCATCAGAGATTTCAGCGGAGTATCAAAGCGTAGCTCAACTTGTAACCGATAAGAAGCGGCAACTGTATCTATTACTTCATGGCAAATCTTCACGGCGTCATATTCCCTGATATTCATACTGATATTGTCACCATCAAAATCAGAGAAATCAATAATATCATTGATTAACTTCAACAACTGATAAGAATTAACCTTGATTATCTCACAAAATTCCTTTCTGGAAACCTCATCCACTTCCATTTCCTCGGATGCCATCAGTGTAGAGAAGCCAACAATTGCATTCAGAGGAGTACGTACTTCATGGCTCATGTTAGAAAGAAACAGATTCTTTTTACGAATGGCATTTTCTGCTTTTAGTTTCATATCTTCCAGTTTCTTCTTTGATTGCCTCAAATGAAATATCTTCTTCCAGCTAAGAAAAATAAATAGTGCCAGTATCAATACACATCCCACAACAGCCATTACATAATAACGGAGAGATTGAGTACGGGCACGCTCAATATGATAAGCCAGCTGGTCTGCCTGAAAACGGGCACAAAGCTGATCTATTTCTTTAGGGTAGTTTGCCTTGAACACAGAGTTTATATAAGAATAGATCGTGTTGTACAAGCTGGCAGCCTCTTCTTTTTGTCCCATCTTTTCCAGTAACTCTGCTTTTCCTTTCATCGTACTGACATAAAATGCGTAATTATCACTGGCATGTTCCAGATTGAAAAAACGGTCGTATGCCTTCAATGCTTCTTCTAATTTCCCCATTCTCTTCAGATAAAATGCCTCTGCAACTATAAAATACTGCTGAAGGGCGGGTATTAGTTTCTGCTGATGCTCCCGTACTTCGGTCAGGTACTGCCCGGCTTCTTCCAAATTCCAGATTTGAGTTTTATAATAAGCATTAAAGATGCGCAGGATATCCAGTTCCAACTCTGATTGTTTACCTGTAGAATACTGGCTCAGTAGCCCAAGGTATTTTGCAGTAGCACCTGTATTCTCCATACGAATATTATATTCGATCAGCTCCACAAGCAACGTTTTCTTCATTCCCTCATCCAGTTTGTGTCGTTCGAAGATTTCTAAAGAACGCTCATAAACATCACCTGCCTCTTTGTTTCTTCCAACAGCAGCATACACCTCACCAATAGCGCTGAGAGAAAGAGCCAATCCTAAAAAATGATTTTGTACTTTGGCTTTTGAGTACATCACATCACTATGTGCGATGGCCATCCGGGTTTCCCCCTTAAGTACCTGAGATTTTATAATGATGCGGGACAATTCAAAATAGGCATCATATTGTTTACTGTTTTCAAGAACAGAGAGCAGACTATCACTATAAATAACTGTACTGTCTCCTTCCTCCAACACACTAAAACCAAGACTATTGCGAAAAGACTCTATGATTTGTTTCTGTAAAATAGCATTCTCCTTCATATCGACAGCAGCATCCGTGCTACTCACCCAAAGTAAGTTACAAAAAACAAATAATAGATATTTCAGTAGTTTTTTCATCAAATAACCCAAAAGAGGTGCTTTGTTTGCATCGTTTTTTTATAATTATGTTTGCAAACATACATAAAAATAATAAACTTCTGCAGTAACTTTATTTAAAATAGCAAGAAAAACACGAATGCTTCTACCGTCCCTCTCAAAGTTAACTATTAGTATACAATCAAAATGTAAAATCCAACCATGGTACATATAACTGCCAGCATTACGGATATTGGCTGATTTTTTATTCACTTTGAGACGTAACAATAGAAAGAGATTCTGTATCTTTGTCCTCCGAAAATCCAACGCTTATGAAAATACTGTATTATATTTATCAGATTTGCATTGCATTACCTATATTATTAGTGCTGACTATTCTCACAGCCATAGTCACAACTGTAGGTTCTCTGCTGGGTGGAGCACACTTCTGGGGATATTACCCTGGCAAAATATGGTCACAACTCATCTGTCTGTTCCTGCTGATTCCGGTAAAAGTACACGGGCGTGAAAAGATACATAAACGTACGTCTTATATATTTGTGCCTAACCATCAAGGGTCTTTTGATATATTCCTCATCTATGGTTTTCTGGGACGTAACTTCAAGTGGATGATGAAAAAGAGTCTGCGAAAGATTCCTTTCGTGGGTAAAGCGTGCGAAAGTGCAGGACATATCTTCGTAGACCGTTCGGGACCGAAAAAGGTACTTGAAACCATCCGGCAAGCAAAAAACTCATTGAAAGACGGTGTGTCACTGGTAGTATTCCCCGAAGGGGCACGTTCATTCACGGGGCATATGGGGTACTTCAAGAAAGGAGCTTTTCAGTTGGCAGACGATTTGCAACTGGCAGTGGTTCCGGTTACCATAGATGGTTCATTTGAAATCCTTCCCCGTACGGGAAAATGGATTCACCCTCACCGCATGATCCTGACAATCCATGATCCTATCCCGCCTAAAGGCAAAGGGATAGAAAACATAAAAGAGACAATGGCAGAAGCCTACGCTGCCGTAGAAAGTGCTTTGCCGGAAAAACACAAAGGCATGGTAAATAATGAAGATCAGGATCGCTGAGTACTCACTGTATGAGGTGTGTGTGACAGGTGATGGTAGAGTTATAAAGTCATAAAATGATAGAGTTTAAAGTAATCCGGTAGAAATAGTCAATTTGTTAAAGTACCTGTAACTGGCATAATTAAAATGTTTATTGTTTGAAACGACTGTAAGTGTTCACCGCAAAGGAAGGATGGAAGTCGACACCTGGCATTGTATCTATCT
>BAJA01000057.1 GCA_000613465.1 Bacteroides nordii WAL 11050 = JCM 12987 | reverse complement strand
TGGATACTAAAGTCCGTACCCGTAAGGAGTTGGATGGAGTACTTACCATTCCTTTCTTGGGTAATATTCCTCGGCATGGCAATAAAAAGGGAGGAGATTCTGATGGCATTGTTGTCCGTGAAAACAGTCGTGATTCTGTATCTGAGGCTTTCCGTATCATCCGTACGAATATGGATTTTATGCGTGTAAAGTCTGATAAGTTGCAGGTTGTTATGTTTACTTCTGCCAATCCGGGTGCGGGTAAAACGTTTGTCTCGAGTAATCTGGCCATGAGTATCGCCCAGACCAATAAACGAGTGGTCCTGATTGACGTTGATATCCGTAAGGGAACATTAAGTGGTATTTTCTCCAACTCTTCCAACCGTATGGGGTTGACGCATTATCTTTCCGGTAGTACGGATAAGGTAGACGATATTGTGGGCACGAGTGAAGAGTATGAAAAACTGGATGTTATTTTCTCCGGTCCCGTACCTCCCAATCCTGCCGAATTGTTGTTGAGTGAACGCTTTGATCGTCTGATAACGGAACTTCGTAAACGTTATGATTATATCATTGTGGATAATGTTCCTGCGGGTATGGTGGCCGATGCTTCTATTGTCAATCGTGTAGCCGATCTTACCATTTTCGTAGTTCGTTCAGGTGTGATGGATCGTCGTCAGTTACCGGAATTGGAGAACATGTACCGCCAGGAGCAGCTTCGTAATATGTCGGTGATATTGAATGGAGTTCCTTCAGATCATAAGGGCTACGGTTATGGCTACGGTTATGGCTATGGTTATGGCTACGGTTATGGTTACGGTTATGGGGACGAAAATCATGATCACAAACATGGAAAGTGCAAAAGTTTGAAGAATCTTTTCTCTTGTTTTTTGAAACGTTCGTAAGAACTGGACATTTATGACATATTTGATAAAACAACTGTAAGTATCAAATGAGAGTTCCATAATAAAAGATATTTCGGTATTAAACTGGGTTTTGGCTCATGGGGAATTTTTCCAGTTGTTCTGTGTGAAACACAAAATACTTTATAACATCTTTTAAAAATAATATGAGGTTTGTAAAAAGTTGTATAAGTTAGAGTAGATGGTGTTTCTACTAATGAAGATAAGGAAGTATAAAATCTAATAAGGCATCAATTGTTACCATTAATTCTGCTCGCATTTGAGTTGATTTCCGTATAAGTAACGGTTTGTATTTGAGGTTTGAGTTATTGGATTGATGTCAGAATAATTTATAAATAATCACATTTATGACATGTTAAATTCAGAGGAATATGTTTAGGAAATACTCGTTTCGAATTTGAATGTAGGGAGGCAGGTTCGTCATACAGTTGAAAAAAGTCCCAGAATACGGGGCGTATGTCCTTTTTACCGGATGTCCTTGAATCGAGTCTGAATGAAAAGAACGGTCTGATAGTAGTTTCTTGTGACGACGACGGATAATGGTGGCATCTTACTTCTTGATTCTGTGAAAGAAGTTCTTGTCGGAGTTCTCTGTTCGAGTTTGAAATATAAAAGTAGGAACTCGTTATAACCTTTACCTGTTAACTTGCAGTCAAAGATAATGAGATTATCCATTTGAAATGGATAATAATACTCCTAAATAATTTATAAAACAATTATAAAAACAAATGCTTTAGGGCTGTTACGGGTCTAAAGTAACTATTTTATTAGTAATAATTATGAGCATTTTTGCAGCTAAAACCCTCATGATTACCGGTGGCACAGGTTCATTCGGTAATGCAGTACTTAATCGTTTTCTGAAGACAGATATCGCTGAGATTCGTATATTCAGTCGTGATGAGAAGAAACAAGACGATATGCGTCACGAATATCAGGCTAAGATGCCTGAAGTTGCGAGTAAAATCAAGTTCTTTATTGGTGACGTTCGCAACCTCCAGAGTTGTCGTAATGCAATGCCTGGTGTTGACTATATCTTCCATGCTGCTGCTCTAAAGCAGGTTCCTTCATGTGAGTTCTTTCCTATGGAAGCTGTTAAGACCAATGTTATTGGCACAGACAATGTCCTCACCGCAGCTATTGAGGCTGGTGTAAAGTCTGTAATCTGTCTTTCCACTGATAAGGCTGCATACCCAATCAATGCGATGGGTATCACCAAAGCCATTGAGGAGAAAATTGCAGTTGCTAAATCTCGCTACTCTGGCGATACCAAGATTTGTTGTACGCGTTATGGTAATGTAATGTGCTCTCGTGGTTCTGTAATTCCTCTTTGGATTGACCAGATTCGTAATGGTAATCCTATCACTCTTACCGAGCCTAAGATGACTCGTTTTATCATGTCTCTTGAAGAGGCTGTTGACCTTGTACTCTTCGCTTTTGAGCATGGTCAAAATGGTGATATCCTCGTACAAAAAGCTCCTGCCTGTACCATTCAGACTCAGGCAGAGGCTGTATGTGAGCTCTTTGGTAGCAAGAAGGAAAATATCAAGGTCATCGGTATCCGTCACGGTGAGAAGATGTATGAGACTCTCCTCACAAACGAAGAATGCGCCAAGGCCGAGGATATGGGCGACTTCTATCGAGTACCTGCTGATAACCGTTCACTCAACTATGATCAGTTTTTCACAAAAGGTGATGCTAAGCGATGTGTGTTGTCTGAGTTCAACTCAGACAACACACATCGCTTGAACCTTGAAGAAACCAAGGCTAAGATTGTGAGCCTTGAGTATATTCAGAACGAGTTGAATAGTATTGTTAATCTTACTAAGTAATAAAGTATGAAGATTTTGGTTACAGGAGCAAAAGGTTTCGTGGGAAAAAACCTTTGCTCCCAACTCAATAATATAAAGGATGGTAAAGCTCGTTGGTACAAAGGGGTACAGATAGATGAAGTATTCGAGTACGACCTTGGTAACACTCGGGAAGAACTAGTACACTTCTGTACCGAAGCCGATTTCGTCTTCAACCTTGCAGGTGTCAACCGTCCACAAAATCAGGATGAGTTCATGCAAGGTAATTGGGGGTTCGCCAGTTTCCTTCTTGATACACTGAAGGCACATAAGAACACCTGCCCGGTAATGCTCTCATCATCAGCTCAGGCTTCTCTTACCGGTCGTTTTGGTAACTCTGAGTATGGTCGCAGTAAGAAAGCAGGCGAAACCCTCTTCTTTCAGTATGGTGAAGAAGTAGGAGCCAAGATATTTATTTACCGATTCCCAAATCTCTTCGGCAAATGGTGTCGCCCCAATTACAATAGTGCTGTTGCTACCTTCTGTAACAACATTGCCAATGACTTTCCCATTCAGGTTAATGACCGAAGTGTAGAGATGGAACTTCTCTACATTGATGACCTCGTTGATGAGATGATCGCTGCCCTTGTAGGTAAGGAGCATCGTTGTGAGTTCGAAGGTCTTGATGTTCTTCCACAGAAAGATGGCCACTATTGCTACTGTCCAGTTACCCACAAAACCACCCTTGGTGAGATTGTTGACATTATTAACGAGTGTGCCAAGTCTGTGAATCCTGAGACAGGTAAGGTACAGACCGCCATGGCTGTACCACAAGGTAGTCTTGAATACAAACTCATGACAACCTACCTTTCTTATCTCCCCAAGGAAAAGGCAGTCGTAGATCTCAAGATGAATGTTGATCAGCGTGGATCATTTACGGAGCTTATCCATACCCTTAACAATGGCCAGGTAAGTATCAACATCTCCAAGCCAGGAATTACCAAGGGCGAACACTGGCATCACAGCAAATGGGAAACCTTCATCGTAGTAGCCGGTCATGGTCTCATCCAGCTTCGCAAAGAGGGGACGGATGAAGTATGGAATTATGAAGTATGTGGTGAAAAGATCAAAGCCGTTCATATGCTCCCTGGTTATACTCACAACATTATTAACTTAAGTGAAACCGAAGACTTGGTAACTGTAATGTATTGTAATGAGGTGTTCAATCCTAATCGTACAGACACATACTTTGACCCAGTTGAAAAGAAATAAAAAATGGAAAATAAAACTCCCAAATTCGATTATAGCAACGTGAAGTGGCAGGAAAATGGTAAACTCAAACTCTGTATCATCGTCGGTACTCGTCCAGAGATTATTCGTCTTGCAGCTGTCATCAACAAGTGTCGACAGTATTTTGATGTCATCCTTGTTCATACCGGTCAGAACTACGACTACAATCTGAATGGTGTATTCTTCAAGAATCTCAAATTAAAGGAGCCTGAAGTCTATATGGATGCTGTAGGTGATGATCTTGGTGCAACTTGTGGTAATATCATCAACTGCTCATATAAGCTCTTTGTCCAGACAAAGCCAGATGGAGTACTCGTTCTTGGCGACACCAACAGCTGTCTCAGCGTTATTGGAGCCAAGCGTCTTCATATACCTATCTTCCACATGGAAGCCGGTAACCGTTGTAAGGACGAATGTCTTCCTGAGGAAACCAATCGTCGTATCGTAGATATTATCTCCGATGTTAATATGGCCTACTCGGAGCACGCTCGTCGATATCTTGCAGAGTGTGGCCTTCCTCGTGAGCGTACATACGTTACAGGTTCTCCAATGGCAGAGGTACTCCATCAGAACCTCGCTGAAATTAAGGCTTCAGACATTCATCAGCGTCTTGGCCTTGAGAAGGGCAGGTACATCCTTCTCTCAGCCATCGTGAAGAGAATATTGATACTGAAAAGAACTTCACATCCCTCTTTACTGCTATTAATAAGATGGCTGAGAAGTACGATATGCCTATTCTATACAGTTGTCACCCACGCTCACGTAACCGTCTTGTAGCATCAGGTTTTCAGCTTGATTCTCGTGTCCAGGTACAGCAGCCTCTTGGTTTTCATGATTACAACTGTCTCCAGATGAATGCTTTTTGTGTAGTCTCTGATTCTGGAACACTTCCAGAGGAGTCAAGCTTCTATGCATCTATCGGCAAACCAATCTCTGCTGTTTGTATCCGTACCAGTACGGAACGTCCAGAAGCACTTGATAAAGCTTGCTTTATCTTGAGTGGTATCGATACCAAAGGACTTCTTCAGTCAGTTGATCTTGCAGTACAAATGACTAAGGACGGTAATCATGGTATTCCTGTACCAAACTACATAGACGATGTTTCCAACAAAGTTGTTAAGATCATCCAGTCTTATGTCGGTGTTGTAAATAAAATGGTATGGAGAAAGGAAATGTAACTTTAGTTAAGGGCTACGGTTACACAAATAATCAAAATTCCCAAAGTAACTAAGTATTTTTCATGAATATAGTCGAAGATATACTACTCAAATAAAATAATTAAAAACAATTATAATATAACTTGAAAATATTGATATGACAAAAAAAGTAATGCTTGTCTTCGGTACGCGTCCAGAGGCCATTAAGATGTGTCCGCTGGCGAAGGAGTTCAAGAAGCGTTCAGACGAGTTTGAAACCATTATATGCGTCACTGGTCAGCATCGTGAAATGCTCGACCAAGTACTCCAGATCTTTGATGTGAAGCCTGATTACGACCTCAATATCATGAAACAAGGTCAAGATCTTACTGATGTGACCATACGTGTGCTCACTGGCCTACGTGAGGTCTTCAAGGAGTGCCGTCCTGATGTAGTGCTTGTACATGGAGACACTACCACCTCTACCGCAGGAGCTTGCTGCATTCTATGCACAGATTCCTGTAGGTCACATAGAGGCAGGTCTCCGTACTCATAACATTTACAGTCCATGGCCAGAGGAGATGAACCGTCAGATCACCGGGCGTATTGCTACTTACAACTTTTCTCCAACTCCACTTTCAGAGAAGAACCTTCTCGAAGAGAAAGCACATGGTAATATTTATGTCACTGGCAATACTGTCATTGATGCTCTTCATATGGTGGTTGATAAGTTCAAGACCGATGCCACTCTCGCGCAGGAGCAAGACAACGTACTCGCACAGGCTGGTTACGACATAACACGTCTCAATGGAGGAAAGAAACTTGTCCTCATCACTGGTCACCGTCGTGAGAACTTTGGCGATGGTTTCATCCGTATGGTGACAGCCATGAAGAATCTCTCGGAGAAGTATCCTGAGGTGGACTTTATTTATCCAATGCACCTCAATCCTAACGTACGTAAGCCAATTCATGAGGTGTTTGGCGAGGATTTCACCCGTCCAAACTTCTTCTTCATCGAACCTCTTCAGTACCTCGAGTTCATACACCTTATGAGTAAAGCTACTATCGTTCTCACTGACTCAGGCGGTATTCAGGAGGAAGCTCCAGGCCTTGGTAAACCAGTACTCGTGATGCGAGATACCACCGAACGTCCTGAAGCCCTCGCCTCTGGTACTGTTCATCTTGTAGGTGCAGATTATGACAAAATCATGAATGAAGTCAGCACTCTTCTTGAAGATGTAGTAGCATACGAGAAGATGTCAAAGGCAGTTAATCCTTATGGTGACGGTCAAGCATGTCGTCGTATTGCAGACGTACTCGCAGACAAGGATACTGATCGCTACGACGTTCAGTAATTAAGTAAAATATCATATACGAATGAAATAACAGTTAACATTATGGTAAACGTAATTGGATTGGGCTATATTGGACTTCCTACAGCCCTTATGATGGCCTCTCATGGAGTTGAGGTAGTTGGGACTGACTACAACAAGAAGCTTGTTGACACCCTTAATGCAGGTCGTACTACCTTTAAGGAAGAAGGCCTTGAAGACCTTTTTAACGATGCTGTAAAGGCAGGTATCAAGTTCACTACTGAGTATCAGAAGACGGATATGTATATAGTTTCTGTACCTACCCCTTACGACAAATTCTCTAAAAAAGTAGATGCTTGTTATGTAGTAGCAGCCATTAAGAAGGTGATGAGGGTATGCCCTAGAGGTGCTGTCGTTGTTATTGAGTCAACCGTCAGCCCCGGTACTATGGATAACTTTGTACGTCCTGTGGTAGAGGAGAATGGTTTTAAGATTGGTGAGGACATCCACCTTGTACACGCACCTGAACGTATTATTCCAGGTAATATGGTTTACGAACTTCTTCACAACAACCGTACCGTAGGGGCTGACTCTAAGGAGATAGGTGAAAAGGTTAAGGAGTACTATGCATCATTTTGCCAGGGCGAAATCGTTGTTACCGACATTCGTTCAGCTGAGATGACCAAAGTAGTTGAGAATACCTTCCGTGCTGTCAATATCGCCTTTGCCAACGAGCTTGCACGTATCTGTCGGCATGACAATATGGATGTGTATGAGATTATCCGTATCTGCAATATGCATCCACGTGTAAACATCCTCCAACCTGGTCCTGGGGTAGGTGGTCACTGTATCTCTGTTGACCCATGGTTCCTCGTTGGCGATTACCCACGTCTTGCTAAAGTAATTGACGAGTCAATGAAGACTAACGACTCACAGCCTGAGTTCGTTCTTAACCGTATCCACGAAATCATGAAGGAGAATGGCATCGAAAATAATCGTAAAGTAGGTCTTTATGGTCTCACTTACAAGGAGAACGTTGATGATTTTCGTGAGTCACCAACCTCCAGATGCTTGAACTTCAGGAACGTCACCTTGCACGCCCTCTCAAGTGCTATGATCCATTCCTCGAGGGTAACAAGATTGCCGAGAATCAATATGACTCCTTCGATGAATTCCTTGCTGACGTGGATATGGTAGTTGTCATGGTTAAGCACGACCATATCAAGCAAAACTGGGACAAACTTGAGGGAAAGGTTATTCTCGACTGTTTTAACATCTGTCCTCTTGAGGGTGTATATCATATCTAAATGGATAAGTGCGTGCGCAGGTGGGGTTGTTGCTCATGGTTCAATACCATCACGCACTTCGAATTATTTTTATAATATAATGTTGGATAAGATTAAGTCGTATTTTACTAGGGGGATGATAGGACAAAGACCATAAAGATAAATGTCTTTCAGTCCTTTATTTATAAAGGGCTTTCAATAGTTCTTTCTTTGTTGATTGTACCATTAACAATTGGTTTTGTTAATGCAGAACAGTATGGAATTTGGTTAACAATCAGTTCTATTGTTGGATGGGTAGGTTATTTTGACTTAGGACTTGGTCATGGGCTTCGAAACAAATATACAGAAGCAAAGGCAAGAGGCAATAGGCAATTAATCTCAGAACTCGTCAGTACCGCTTACGTTCTTATTGCTCTCATTTTTACTTGTGTTTTTGTTGTCTTTTCAATAGTAAATTACTTCATTAATTGGAATTCTTTCCTTGGGGTCTATCAAATAGATAATGGAGTTCTTCAAGAAATTATGTCTATATTGCTTGGGTTCTTCTGTCTAAATATGGTTCTTGGAGTGTTAAAATCGTTACTATTAGGTGATCAACGTACTTCGATGACTTCACTGCTTGTTGTCCTTGATCAATTGTGTTCCTTAGTTGTAATCTTTATTCTAACAAAGACTGTTAAACCAGATTTACAGTATCTCGTTTTTGTGTATTCAGGAGCTCCTTGTGTTGTAACTATTTTGTTCTCATTTTTTTTATTTGTTCCAAGTAAATCTGTTTTTCACGATATTCGACCACGAATTCATAATGTTAGATTAATCCTTTCAAAATCATTACTTTCGTTAGGTGGTAAATTTTTCATTATTCAATTGTCATTATTGATAATATTTCAATGTGTAAATATTATTATTTCAAGAAATTGTGGTCAGATAGCTGTCACCCAGTACAACTTGTCTTATAAGTACTTTCAGATTTTGTATATGGTTAGTATAATTATACTTACACCATATTGGTCTGCATTCAGTGATGCCTATACAAGAAACGATTACGAGTGGATGAATAAGTCTTTTAAAACTCTAACACGATTTATGGTGGTAGCAGTTCCTATACTCATGTTTATGTTATTAGTTGCTCCAATATTTTTCAAAATTTGGGTGGGAGATAAAGTGAATATACCATTTCAGCTTAACTTAATGGTATCTTTGTATATTTTTTCTCAAATATTGTCTGGTATGCATACATATATAATTAATGGATTGGGGAAAATCACTCTTCAATTGGTATTATATGTTATATTCTCATTGTTGTCTATTCCTGTGATGAACTATTTGTCATTACAATATGGAGTATATGGAATTTTGTCTGTTTTAACATTTGTTTATTCTACTCAAGCATTATTTTGTCGAATTCAGATAAAAAAGATATTAAATAATAGGGCATTCGGCATATGGAATATGTAGAATCAAAGAAACGTATATTATTTGAGGTATTATTACTGGTATTACCTCTATCAATTCAAATATATAACATCGTAGCAAGTAAACTCGGTCTCCATCCGGTTGGAGGAAAATTGGTTACTTTGATAATTCTTCTAATAGCATCTTTGTGTGTTTCTTTCAGTAATATAAATATATGTAGAAATGTTGAAAATAAATTATTAATTGCGTTTGTTTTATTTGCATTTCCTGCGTTGCTATTCAATTTAGAATCTGATTTTGAATATATAGTTTATGCCTTATGTTCTGTTCTTTTTGTTCCACTTGCATTTGTGAATGGCTTGATAATTAGTGCAAAGGTAGTAAATAATGGTAATATGCTTTGGTGTGATTTATTGCTCCTACTACCTATGTTTTCTGTTGCAGCGATGATGCAATCAATGCCTATGCTATTAATTGCTGCTGATTTTGGACGAGATGCAATTTTGGCGGTTTCTATCTTTCTTCCATTAATAATGACAACAAAAGGTAAATATCTAAAGATTCTATTGCTTATACTTGTATCTTATTGGAGTGTTATATCTGCAAAGCGAACTGCTTTTCTTTGTATTGGTATTGCATTCTTGTTTTTGGTTTTGTCGGACATATTTAGTATTACTAAGAAAAGTTTCTTAAAAGTTGTAGGAATAGTTGTTATTCTCCTTAGTGTTGGCTACTATTCATATACGAAGTTTTCTGAATTCGCATCTCAAGTAGATTTAATTATAGAGCGTTTTGAAGATCCTGAAGATAATGCAAGTAATAGAGAAAGGACAGATATGTATCAAGGAACGTATGATGTTTTTTTGTCATCATCATTGTTTGAACAGCTTTTTGGTCATGGGTATAAAGCAATTGAAAAGGATTTATACGGAAGGCCGACTCATAATGATTTGCTTGAGATTTTGTATGATTATGGAGTAATGTCTTTGGTTATATATCTTTTATTCTTATGCAAATTGTTAGTTCGTGGTATACGATCATTTAAAGATAATAGAAAGAACGTCTTCCTATTGTTCGCAATGTGTAATTTCTTGCTATTATCTATGATGAATTGTATGATAATGAATCCTGCATTTGTGTTTGTAAATATGTTTTGTCTGGGTTATACACTAAAATTGTCTCAATATTCAGATTGAATTAAAAATGGACAAATATCCAAGTGTCCTACTATTTGGACACTCTTTCAATAATTATACAGGTATGGGTATTACCCTTACCAATTTGTTTGCAGACTGGCCAAAGGAGAAGGTAGCAGCGTGGGTTGATGGTGTAGAGCCTGAGCTTTGTGATTCTATTCGCCCTTGTGCAAAATATATTGGCCGTGTGAAAACACCCTTTACCAAAGTTGCGGTAAAAAAGAAACTGACGTTTAAAGACAAGTGCCGCGAGATCCTTCGTGAGCAGTATCATAAAACAGGATTTCCGGAGTTGCGAGCCAATGTTTCTATATCAGAGGATGAATTTGCTCTGGCAAAGGATTTCAATCCTGAAATAGTATTCTGTGCTTTGGGCAATGATGCAGCTATGAAGCGTTGCGAGAATCTGATGAATAAGTTGCCCAATGCTAAGTTGGTGCTTTATATAGTTGATGATTGGGTGAATACCAAGATTAATACCCGTTACTTCGCATCCCTTTGGAGACGTAAGTATGACAAAGATTTCCGTCATATTATGGACCGTGCAAGCGGACTGCTTTCCATTTGCCAGTATATGACTGATGAATATAAGCGCATGTACGGAAAGACTTACTACCCTTTCCATAATCCTGTGGATTTTGCCGAATGGCAGGCTTTAAGCGTACAACCAAAGTATGCAGAAGACCAAATGTCTATTCTCTATGTAGGAAAGATCAATAATGATACCATTCCATGCCTGTTGGATATGAGTAAGGTGGTGGAGGAATTAAATGCTAAAGGAGGTTCATTCATCTTTGATATCTATTCTCCGGATTATAATAGTAAAGCATATCTTTTTGAGGGTAAGAAGGATATTCATGCATTTCCTCCCATTGCCCACGAAGATATCCCAAACGTGATGAAGAGCTACTCATCGCTCTTCCTCCCACTCGGATTCTCTAAGCAGTCGCGTACCTACGTTCGCCTTTCCATGCCTACCAAGTTGACTGAGTATCTCGCCTCTGGTAAGCCTACTATTCTATATTGCCCAAAAGAGATTGCACTCGCCAAGTATCTGAGCGACAAAGATTGTACAATCATGTGTACTATGGAAAGGGAGGATGTTCTGCGAGAGGCTGTGTCTAAACTGCAAGACAAGAACGTATATAACCATTTGGTAGAGAACTCTCTTGCTTTAGCAGCTGAGCATGATATCCATGTAGTACGTGAGAGATTCAAAGAGGCAATGTGTAAGTTCTATACAAGCGTAAAGCTATAATGAACGATAAGATTAAATATTTTATACCTAAGATTAAGAATCGCATTCCAATTTATGTGGCCAAACTTAATGAGCATCTTCCAGTAGATAAAATATCTCTCATGGGTATCGATTCTATTACGGGAAAAGTTGACTTTTTGGAACGATTGGAAGCGATGTTAGGCGCCGATCTTCCTGATATAGTCCGTAGTGTTGGCGAGGAAGATTACAGTTCTATACTTCGTAGTGCAGAAGAAACTAAACAGCATATCTTCAATGTGCTTGGTTCTGGACCGGTTAAGATGGAGCCCATCAATTGGAGTCGAGAGATAAAAACGGGTTTCGAGTGGCCTGTAGGTGTGTATTACCTCAAGATACGAGTACTTACTCCTAAGGGGGTCGATATTAAAATTCCTTGGGAGATTTCTCGTTGTCATCATTTGTTATGGATGGCAGAGGCTTATTGCTTGACAGGTGACGAATCGTATGCAGAGGAAGTAGTAGAACAGATACGTCATTGGATAGAACATAATCCACTGATGTATTCTGTTAACTGGACTTGTGCCATGGATGTTTCCATACGTGCGGTCAACTGGATGTATACGCTCATTATGATAGGTACGTCTAAGACGTTTACAGATGAGTTTGCAAAGGAAGTTTTTCATTCACTCTATCAGCATCTATTTTTTATCAACCGCAATTTAGAGAAGTGTGTACCATATAGTAACAACCATTACTTTTCGGACATTGTTGGGCAGCTATTTCTTGGCCAGTTGTTTGCGACAACAAGGTACGGAAAACGTACACTTAGGCGAGCCATCAAAGAGTATTGTAAGGAGGTGGAGATACAGGTATTCCCTTCGGGGGTTAATTATGAGAGGAGTATATCGTATCATCGCCTAATGACAGAATTAGTAATCTATCCATACTATATGCTCATTCGTACAGGTCATACATTACCAAAGATAATTGCAGACCGTCTCTCTCATATGCTTGGATACATCAACCAATACACAATGGGAAATGGTTGTTCGCCTATGGTGTCTGACAACGATGACGGTCGCTTACTCCCATTGGTGCCAATACCTTTTATGCAGCATGCTTATCTTGTGAATGTTGATAGTCTTGACAGCCGATTGATTTCGGTAGGTTGTGAGTGGCTTGTTCCTGCATACGAGAGTATTCAGAGTGATGTTCATGTCGATGCTAATCTTGCTATACTTAAGAAAGATAGCATGTATATTTTCACAAGCTGTTTCCATCGCTGGCGTTATGATACATTTAAAAACTCTTACATTGGTACGCATCTACACAATGACCTACTTTCGTTTGTGTTTGCAGATGGTGATATTCCTGTTATTGTCGATGCCGGGGCGTACTGTTACACTTCTGATATTGATACCTGGAAGAGTTTTCGGACTGCCAAGAAACATAATACCATCATTGTTGATGGTGAGGAGCCAAATAAGTTAGGTAATTCAGCTTTCCTGATGAAGTACAACTCCAATGCGAAACCTATGGTTCTTTTATTGGGAGATGTGGAGCATTGCGAAGGAGAGTACACTACTATTGAAGGCCAAATGACTCATCGCCGCGAGTTTGACCTTGCTTCGGATTGTCTCAAGATTACAGATCACTTGACTAAAGCTGGCGCAAGACACAAAGCATATATGTCATTCCACTTTGCTGAAAGTGTGGAAACCACAATAGAAGAAGGTCAGATAGTTATGCTTTCGTGTGGCGAAAAGAAGTACAAGCTGGATATTAATTCCGCTTCAGCTGTTCATTTGTGTATTGAGGACGACACTTTGTCTCCATCCTTTGGTGTACTGGTAGAGTCAAAGACACTCGTTGTGGAATTTGAATTTGACGAGCATGCGGATTGTGTAACGGTAATAGAAAGGCAATAATATGATACGAAAATTGGAAGGCCTCTTGACTAAGAGGCTATATCAAACTTTTGGAGTATACATACGAAAACCGATGGAAGTATTTGTTTCAGAAGAATTATTTTAATACATTGATGGTTGTTTTTTCTAGATTTGTAGATAAACCTATGTACTATGTACGTACACTCCGGAATATTAAAGCTGACAAGATATTCATTCTCGATGACTTCGGTCATAAAGGTGGTTATTACTGGTATGAGAATGGCAATAATAAACTTGTGATGCTGGTTAAATGTTTGATGTATAATATGTTGAATAAGAAAAATATAAGTGGCTGATCACCTTAGGAAGTAGCAAAGGAGGTACGTGTGCTATCTATTACGGTCTAATGTTTGGAGCTACGGACATTTACTCCGGAGCTCGTCAGTATCGTATTGGTACTTATCTTAATGCAGCGGACAGAGTACTTGTGTTCAAGGCAATGATGGGAGCTCAAGCTGCTGAGAAAGAACAGGCCATCCTTGATGCGGAGATGCCGCAGCTTATTGTTAAGTATAAAGGATTACCTTTTCGTGTTCACCTCTTTTATTCCAAAGAGGAACACACTTACGAAGATGACATCAAATACCTTATTAAAGATTTTGTTGACAATAATATAACTCATGACGATAAGGTTGAGACATTTACTGGCTACGGAGAAGTAGGTAAGTATTTTTCGCCTTGGATAAAGAACGAACTCGAAAAATGATAAAAAATGGATAAGAACAAACACTATAATATAGCTCTTGTACTTTACACACATGGCCTTGACTACGATGACCGTATTCGTAAGGAGATATTGTCAATCAAGAGCCTTTACTCTAATGTCGATTTCAAGATATTTGCGGTAGAACCTAATAATCGAGAGGAAGAGGGAACAACTTCTTATGGTGTAGCCTATCGTGTCCCTTATTTGAAATCACGTGACCAGTATGCTTCGGGTACCCATACATTGCTGAAAGCATGGGATTTTTACAAGACGATAAAAAATGACTTGAAGGTATTTGATGCAGTATGGTGTGCTGACCCTGAGACTTTTATCTTCGTATTGATGCTTCACGGTAAGCCTATCGCTTGGGACCTTCATGAATTGCCATTGGTATTTATGAGAAATCCTGTCATGAAGATGTTGTTCAAGTATCTTGAATGCAAATGTAACGTTATGGTGCATGCTAACGAACCTCGTTTGAAGTATCTTGAAACAATAGGAATGGTAAGACATCCTGAAAAACAGTTTGTGTTGAGAAACTATCCGCAGTTTAATGAAATTGATACTGAGTATGATGAGGTGTATAATGATTTCGTGAAATGGTTGGGAGAAGATAAGTGTGTCTATCTGCAAGGTATCGTAAGTACTGCTCGTGCAGATATGGAGTCTATTCAAGCAGTGTTAGCTATTCCAAACTTGAAAGCAGTGGTTGTTGGTAGTATTCAGCCCAAACGTATGGAGGAACTCAAGCAGCGTTTTGATGAAGTAGTATTGGCAGAAAGAATTTATTTTACAGGAAGAATAAAACAGCTCAAAACACCTCAGTATATACGAAAATGCTGCATTGCGCTAGTTTTTTACAAGAACACTTCTCCAAATAACTGGTATTGTGAACCCAACCGTCTTTTTCAAAATGTTATTAATGGTAATCCTGTAGTGGTAGGTAACAATCCTCCGATGAAAGAATTTGTGGAAGCTAATCACTATGGTGTTAGTGTGGATACAGATGGATCAGATGTGGAGAAAATAGTAGAAGGAATAAAAAGCATCTTGGATAATCCCAATGACTATAAGGACTTTTATATAGGTAATGCACTGTGGAATAAGCAAGATGGAGTAATTGAAGAGATTGTTAAAATATTTATATGATAAATGGTTAAATTGAAATAACTATGAAGTACAAAGTCCTTTTTTTATATAACTATTTATTTCATTATAGGATACCTATTTGGAATATATTGGCAGAGGCATTCGATTTGACCGTTGCTTATACTTATCCAGCAAAACAGAAAGACATAGATAGGTGTAATTTTGAGACAATACAACTGCATTACAATCAGTACTCAAAATTCGTTTGGCATAAAGAGGATATTTTCGATATGTGTAACAACTATGATGTAGTTGTAGCTGATGGACAAATATCTTTTGTAAAGTATTCGTTATTAGGCTTTCGCAAAAGAAACTTTAAGCTATTGTATTGGTGTATAGGAGCACCTGCTGGTTATAATCGCCATTATGGAGATGGTAACAGATTTTATTATTGGAGTAACGATATAATTCATAAGAAAGCAGATGCAATGATTTTCTATTCTCAAAAAGCTGTAAACTTGCACATCGATCGTGGGTTTTCTTGTAAAAAATTATTTGTAGCTAACAATACTGTACAAGTTTTAAAAGAGGAATACAAAGCAGCCAATCGTAACACTATTTTGTTTATCGGTACTTTATATTTAGAAAAGGGACTGCAACTTTTGTTAGACTCATATAAAAAAGTATATGAAAGGAATCATAATGTAATAAATTTGGTGGTCGTTGGAGGTGGTATACAATTCGATGCAATTTCAGATTGGATTAGGCAAAATGGATTGTTTGAAAAAATTAACATGGTTGGTCCCGTATATGATATAAATAAAAAGGCCAAATACTTTAGAAATTCATTGGCTTGTATATCCCCTCTCCAGGCAGGACTTTCTGTATTGGAAAGTATGGGATATGGAGTGCCTTTTATTACTTCTGATAATGCAATAACAGGTGGTGAATCTTTCAATATAGAAAATGGTGATAATGGTCTCCGGATTACTGATATTTCAAGACTTGACGAAATAATAGAAGATATCACATTAAATCCGAAAAAATATATAGACATGGGTAGAAATGCTTATAATCATTATTGGTCGTGCCGAAAACCTGAAGATATGGCTAATGGAATAAAGGATGCAATTGATTCTATATTACAAAAATAGTTACACATAATGACAATAGGATACATTTATTCTAAATTTTTCAAAAAAATAATAAGAGGAAAATCTGTTATCAAAAGTGATATTTCCTCTACTGCAAAAGTGAATTCTGGTACAACTATAAGCCATTCAACTATTGGACGCTATACGAATATCGGTTACGATAATGAAATTAATACAGCTGAAATAGGAAGTTTCTGTAGCTTTAGT
Source organism: Bacteroides nordii WAL 11050 = JCM 12987 (assembly GCA_000613465.1). Classification (GTDB taxonomy): domain Bacteria; phylum Bacteroidota; class Bacteroidia; order Bacteroidales; family Bacteroidaceae; genus Bacteroides; species Bacteroides nordii. The sequence goes on along the minus strand of BAJA01000057.1, from coordinate 6,317 downwards.
GATCATGTGTTTATAGGTGGTGACGAACATCCATTAGAATGGGTTAGTACTTCTCCTGTTTTTGAGAATGTTAAACATAGTGGGTCTAAAACTAAGTTTGCGTCATTTGAAGTGCCTATAATCAAACGTACAATCATAGGAAATGATGTATGGATTGCTCATGGTGCATCAATAAAGGCAGGAGTTTGTATTGGTTCGGGAGCTGTTGTTGGAACAGGGGCAGTTGTGACAAAAGATGTTCCCCCTTATGCTATTGTTGCAGGAGTTCCAGCAAAGATTATTCGATTTAGATTTAATGAACATGTTATACGTGAACTGCTTGAGTCAAAATGGTGGGAACTTTCAGAAAATCAACTCCAAGAAGTAGGAAAATACATAAAAGATCCATTCGTATTTCTTGAAAAGGTCAAGCAAATAAGAAATATAACCTATTGATTGGTAGTAAAGTGATAATATGTGTGGCAATCTCTAATATTGTAATTGAAATATGATAAATTAAACGTTTTTTAAGAGTAGCCATCCATTTCTTTATACAGTTCTCGAGATCGTCTGACATATTTTTGCTACGAATTTCAAAAAGCGTAGTAATGAAAAAAGGTAAGTACTCATTTAAGACTGTAAGCACTCAAATTAGGCTTAATAATGAAGATATTAACTTTGCTATTGAATTTTGGAACATCAGATTATGTACAGTAGTGAAGATTTGAAAAGATTCTGTTCCCAGTACTAGACAGAAGCGATGCTTAAGGGCAGCTCCATTAATAGTTCCGTTCACGTAACAAAGTATCTATAACATGTTCTATAAATGGTACAAGGATACACGCAATAAAATAGTAGAAGTAAAGGTGGATGATCGGTCGTCTCTAATTCAAGAAGAGCGGGAGAAAGTTCATCAACCAGAAGAGATAGTATCTACAAGTATGCGTTCTTCCTCAGTGTGTATATTTATGGAGTTGTATATGATCAACGGTCTACATATCTCGCAGAAGAATCTAAGCTATCAAGAGTTGAAGCAATTATGATTTGAAACGACAATATAACAAGGATGGCATATTGCCGGAAAAGAGAAGGTGAGTTCCGGTAAGGTTTGGAAATCAAGGAAATCTTAATAAATCTTAGGTAGCATCTGAGAAGAGAAAAGGATAGGGCCATATCGTTGGTTACACCTTATCTGCTATCAGCCTTGAATTACTTTGATACATTCTGGGATAATATCTTTGCTTATTTACAAGATGGCAATTATTCGATAGACATCAATACTGCGGAATGTGCAGTTCATCCATTGACCACTTTGCGTAACTCAATATCCCGTTCTGGCAGTGACGAAGGGGGCGGCAATTGTAGTTACCTATTATACTGTAAAGATACGAGGACGGGGTGTCTATGAGTATCTTGATAAGTCTTTTACTAAAATATTTAACGGTTGTAGGGATTCTTGGGTCTGTGACTGGATCGAACAGGATTGGAAATATGCCAATAGTTAATAAACAAAACAAATTTTTAAAACTCAAAATGTAGACACCTGCAAAGGTGTCTATACAAAGTGGGATGTCCTAATATGAGTATTAACATAAAGTCTTATTAAAATAAGGTCTAATGGTTCTAAATTGATTACTTACGAATAACGAGACAATGACAAAAAACAAAATATACGACTTTAAGGTATTGGCAGTATATGCCGATCATCTGTTGGCTGCCCGTGGATACAGGATAGACAAGTACTCGTTGGAGGGTGAGTGGCTGGAGCATGTGTACATTGGAGGATAATAAATACGGCAAATGGGCGGGGCACAAGTTGACCCGAAGACTGATGCGTGCGGAGATAACGGCTCTGTATAAATTGAAGGATGGCGCTATGTTAGCGATTGCTAAGAAAGGCTTTTTCCGAAAGGAGAAGGGCGAGCAGACGTTCCGTAAGGTATTCTGTACGCCTCGTGGTTCAAAGCCTCTGAACATCTGCTTGGCGAAAGATGGTAAGGCTTATTTCGGTGAATACTTCCAAAACTTGGAGAAAGCAGAGGTACATGTGTATGGTAGCGAGGATGGTGGCCGGACTTGGAGGGTGGTTTATACCTTCGCTGCTGGTAATGTTAACCATGTACATGGACTCTTCCTCGATTCCTATACCGATCGTATCTGGATAGTGACTGGTGATCGAGAAAACGAGTGTATCATAGGATGGACAGACGATGGTTTTAGGACCTTGCATGAGGAACTGAGAGGTGGTCAGGAATATCGAAGCTGCCAGTTGTTCTTCTACAAGGACTTCATTGTATATGCCACTGATTCTCAGTATATTGAGAATAAGATTCGAGCCATCGACCGTGAAACGCTAGAGATAACGACTCTTGTTGAAATACAGGGATCTGCCATCAAGGGAGGGCAGACGGGAAAGGTAGCCTTCTTGTCTACTACTGTAGAGCCATCGGAGGTGAATCGAGACAAGTATTCGCATGTATGGGTGAGCCTTGGTGGACGAGAGTGGAAGGAGGTCTTCGAGGCTGAGAAGGACTGTTATCCTGCGATATTACAATATGCTACGATGGAATTTCCGCTACATTATGTTATCGAAGATTATCTCTATTTCAGTGGAAGGGCTGTGAGGGAGATGGATGGAAAGACAACATACGCAAAGATTTAGATTATATATGAGTAAAACTGAAAAGAAGAAACGAGTACTTCTTGTGACACAATACTTCTATCCAGAAAATTTCAAGAGCAACGACTTGGCTTTTGAACTGGCGAAGCGTGGGTATGAGGTAGATGCATTGGTTGGTATACCTAACTATCCCGAAGGTAAGTATTTTAAGGGGTATGGCATATTCAAGAAACGCCATGAGGTGGTGAATGGCGTGGACATCTACCGATGTTTCCAAACTTCACGCGGAAGGGGAGGATGGCGGTTACCTGTGAACTATTTTTCGTTTGTGGTTTTCGGTTCATTGAAGGTGTTGTTCCACTTGGGATGGAAGAAGTATGATTGCATCATTGGTCATGAACCTTCTCCTATCTTTCAGGCCTATCCGGCTTTGCTGCTGAGGTGGATGCAGAAGATTCCGTTTTACTACTGGATTATGGATCTGTGGCCTGATGCGATGATGTCGGGTGGTGGTATCAAAAACAAGAATATCCTGAATTGGGTAGATGGTCTCGTGAAGGGTATTTACAACCGTAGCGATAAGATTCTGATTACAAGTAAGCCGTTCCGTAGAGCTATCTGTGAGAAGGGCGATTACGACAAGAAGATTATTTACTATCCGAACTGGAGTGTAGATATGAGCCAAAGTAAGAAAGATGTGCAGATTCCGGAGTTACCTGAGGGCTTCAAGATCATGATTGCCGGTAATCTGGGAAGCGCTCAGTGCCTTGACAAGGTGGCAGAGGTGATGATGGAGCTGAAGGACGTACCTGAAGTGAAGTGGGTGTTCGTAGGTGACGGAAGCAAGAAGGTTTGGCTGGATGAGTTTATTGAGCAGAACGGGCTGAAAGAGAATGCTGTGACTGTGGGGTATTTTCCAGCTGAAACTATGCCTATCTTCTTCAAACAGGCCAATGCGATGCTGGTGACGTTAAAGGGCGGTTTCCGACACTTGGAGATGGTGGTACCTGCGCGCTTGCAGTCGTACATGTCAGCCGGAAGACCTGTATTGGCTATGCTGGGTGAAGGTGGTGCAGAGATCATTAAGGAAGCGGGTTGCGGTTATGTAGTACCAGCAGGTGACTCGAAGGCATTGGCTCAGGTGATACGTGAGAAGGTGTTAACCAACAAGGAGGCTTTTGAGGTCATGGGTGCCAAGGGTAGAAAGTACTATGAGGAGAATTATACTCTGGACATGTGTATGGATAATCTAGTGGAGATCATAGAAAACGGTAAATACGAAAAGTAAGATATGGAACAGAAAAAGTTGAGTACAACTTTCAAGATACTCAGAACTCTTGGATTTAACTATTCGGAAGAGGCTTACGGTGATGTGACCGTGGGTAAACTGCTTAATAAGGTGTTCGGTAATATGTGTAAGAAACGACTAGAGAAGATGATGGATTGGCCTATACTACAGCCTATTAATCCTCGTGCTCTTCGTCCTTGGATCTTGCGTCGTTTTGGATGTAAAGTAGGTAAGGGTTGTTTCATTGGCGAGTATGTGCGTGTAGATCTCGGTCATGCGAACATGATCACGTTGGAGGACAATGTGAGCATTGCTAGCGGTAGTCGTCTACTTTGTCACCAGCGTGACTTTTCTGACTATTGTGTGGGCGATGATTACATGCAATTGGGGTATACTATCAAGCCTATCGTACTAAAGAAGGGGTGTCTGATTGGTATGGAGAGCTTCGTAATGCCCGGAGTGACTGTAGCGAAGGTGCCATAGTGGGTGCCGGTAGCATGGTGACTAGAGATGTTCCCGCTTGGACAGTGGCTGTAGGCCGTCCAGCTAAGGTAGTAAAGGAGATTACCCAGAGGAAGGTGGACCATCCTGTAGATTCAGAGACTGCGTTTACGGAATAAAGAATTGAAAGTAATGAAAAAAGTATTGATAACAGGAGCCGGAAGCTATATCGGCACAAAGGTTCAGCAATGGTTGGAACAGTGGCCTAAAGAGTTTAAGGTGGATGCTGTGGATACCATCAATGACAACTGGAAGAAGGCAGACTTCAGCCAGTATGACGTAGTATATAATGTGGCTGGTATTGCCCATGTGAAAGCAGCAAAAGGGGAAGGTCCTTTGTATTATGCCATCAACCGAGATATGATAATCAATATTGCCAAGGCTGCTAAGGAGGCTGGCGTGAAGCAGTTTATTCACATGAGTTCAATGATTGTCTATAAGGAGGTGAAGACTCTCGAAGGCAAGCAGATACACAAGGACACAGAGCCAGTGCCAAACGGATTTTATGGTGACTCTAAACTTCAAGGAGAAACAGGTGTGCGTGAACAGGCTTGTGACACCTTCAAGGTGTGTATCATGCGTCCGCCAATGATTTATGGTCCTGGCTGCAAGGGAAACTTCCCTCGTCTAGTATGGCTGGCACAGAAGACTCCTATTTTCCCTGCTTGGCACAATAAGCGTTCGATGCTCTACATCGACAACCTCTGCGAGTTTGTGAAACAACTCATCCTTCACGGGGTGGAGGGTACGGTCTATCCGCAGAACGGTGAGTATGCCGACACGGTGGAGATCATTCGCTATTATGCCAAGGCAAGCGGCAAGAAGATTTGGATAACCAAGCTCTTCAATCCTTTCATTTGGCTTTTGGGTGACCATGTGCGCTCGCTGGGCAAGATGTTCTCGAACAGTACCTATGATATGGAGATGAGCGAATATCCGTTTGAATATCGTGTGGTGAGTCTGGAGGAGTCGTTCAAGGGAATTGAGTCGAAGAATAAAATGAAGTAAGCTCTGTTTAGAGCTTAGAGAAGGTTTGTGGTAAAAAATTAGTATTTCGCTTTTGAATAATGATATACTGTTTTTTTAAGCGTCTGTTTGACGTGATTTGTACCCTTTTGGGGATCGTCGGTACGTCGCCGATTTGGATTTTGTCGATTATTCTGACGGAGGTGAGCGACTCGGGGCCGTTGTTCTACTTTGCCAACCGTGTGGGTAAGGACAATAAAAAGTTCAAGATGTGGAAGTTCCGCTCGATGAGGGTGGCGCGTGGTGCAAGTGAGGCTTCGCTCCGTCCGGATCAGGATCGTATCTTTTGGTGGGGTAAGGTGATGCGTCGTCTGAAGATTGATGAGTTGCCTCAGTTGATGAACATCTTAAACGGCACTATGTCGATAGTAGGACCTCGTCCTGCTGCTGTGGATCAGGTGGACATCACCCGTGGTGGAGAGAATGCCATTGTTGCTACTGTTCCTTGTGGACTGACCTCGCAGTCGAGCCTCTGGGACTACATTTACGGCGACCAGTTTCCCGACGAGGAGGAGTACAATGAGAAGGTACTCCCCATCCGCCTGAAGCTGGATATCTATTACGTGCAACACGCCAGCTTTTTCGGGGACATCAAGCTCATTTGGTGGACGGTGCTTGCCATCCTCTATACCGCCTGTGGCAAGTATCCGCAGTGGATGCATGAGAAGCTGGTTGAATATTCTAGAACTGTATAGATCCGAAAAATTTAGGATATCTGTTAGTTATCTGTGAAAAGCATATCAGTCAAATCCTTCAGGACAATTCCAACTGTTAGATAACTCTCTTAAGAAAGATTCGGCACTGTAGTTCGATGGGTACAATGTCTATATGTATTTGGATGACAAACTGATAGATACCGAACATTTTACTGTCTGACTCATGCTTGGGCAAAATTCAAGTATG
>BAJA01000058.1 GCA_000613465.1 Bacteroides nordii WAL 11050 = JCM 12987 | reverse complement strand
GTAGCTCCTTGCTATATTCGAAAGAGCTAATGTTCTGCCCACCCCTCCTTTGTACGAGTAAAATGCAATTGTTTTCATAATTATTCCTCTCCTGCTATTTGCAATATACTTCCTCTTTTCCGTATCTTATCATTTAGTTCCCACACATTCGCAGGAGTTGCCTTAAAAGCGTCCTTTTTAAAATCTTTTCGCAGTATCATACGTATCTCCAGTGCTTCCAGCAGCTGTAGAATACGCTCAAAACTGGCACTTAAGTAGTCTGATTGTTCATAACGCTGTATTTGTTGCTCCTGGATAAACATTTCTGCCGCTAACTTTTTCTGACTGATATCTGAGGCGATACGAAAACTTATGATAGCTTTGTTCATGTCATCTTTAAAAGAGTCAAATTCCAGCCATGACAAAGATTTAGAAGTTAGCTTTTCATACTCCTCCAGTTCTTTTTGTAATTTAACTAATCCTCTTTCAAAAGTGCCTAATTGTAGACGAAGTGGTATGTTATTCTCTTTTTGCAATATCTCTTTTATGTCCCATATGTTTGTGAGCAACTCTTCCAGTTGCTTCTTCATCATTGTGTATTGCTTCTTGTTTTTAATCATAATGCTTACAATTTAATCATTACAATACCCTTATCTTCATATTGCTTTGTTTTTTGGAAGTATTCTAGAATAGTTAATTCGGGCAATAAAATAGCTTTTGAAAAAGCTGAATATATTTCTCCACCGAAATACTCTTTCTGTACCTCCGAATTACTTTCTAACAAAGACTCTAAGACATTGTTCAGAACCTGTTCCCGGTTCTCTGCTGTTGTATCCCAGCAGGCATCGTAATCGTTTGGATTTAACTTTTTAGTAACAAAACTTCCATCTAAATACAGAATATCACAATGTAGTATTCTACATTGCTCCAGTAAGAAAGACATTCCCTGCAACAATTTCTGCCGCTTCCAACTAAATCCAAACCTGTTCTTTACCTCCTCAAAAGAGGCCTCATATATACCTGGTGGCAAATAACCGTCTTCATTAAACTCTGGAATCATTCTTTTTCGGTTGAGTTACTGCAAATATACAACAAATTTGTTTGGTATCATGCATTTGAATATTTATTTTTCATAAACTATACCAGTTAATAAAAACATGACTCTCAATAAAATTACTCAGAAAATAGGCGTGGTAGGGAGTCGCTTTGGAATGAGGTAATGTATAACTACTTTAATTATTCATGCGAATCAGTAGTTGGATATTGGCTTCAGAACTGGTCGGACATGAACTAAACTCACCACAGAGTACTATTTATCTGATGAAACACGTATTAACACATAAACACAGATTAAAAGATTGTAGTTCTTTATCTTAGATTTGTTTCCCTTTGCGAAAATCTGCGTTCAACTGCGTTTTAAAAAAGATTTAAACTCTGTAGAACTCCGTGTTATTCTGTGGTGAAATACACTCAAGACCGTATAGATATGAACAAGACTAACTCTTAACTGGTTTCAACTACTGTCCGTATTATTAAATTATTTTTGATCTAACTTTCATTTTAAATGGGCAGAAATTATATGAATCTGAATAAAAGATTCTTTTTAAAACTGATTTATTAAAAGGGGGAAGCGTTATATTAAATGATAAGGCATTCCTGACATTTTATGAGAAAACAATGACTGCTTACATGGAAAGGATACATCTGCGATATTTACCAGTTTGGGAGGAAGCATTTTGACACGGCATGATCATACAAATAAAACGGCATTTAAGAACCATATTGCTCAATCTGCCGTCAGGAAGGCGGTTTTCTCACGAGCTGTTACGTTAGAGGTAAAACCGGAAACACAGGGGTAGCTATCTGTGAAAAATAGAAATATCTTTTATTTTTTCTTTTTCTCAAAGCAATATACCCTTATGTCACCGGCGGGAATCTCACATTTCAATTCATTCCCTGTGGGGTTTACAGAGGTATCGGTCCATAATTCTTTGATGCGTTTTACGTTAGCCACATTGACTCCTAATCTGGTCAGGTTGATTGTCTCTGTGGCTTCTTTCGATGCATCATAATTGAATACAGCAAGGTAAAGTGCATTGTCTGTGTCAAGCATGAAGGCTTTTTCCACACCATAAGTACCGCTTCCCGTACTAAAGTTAACAGGCATATTACCTTCTACCGGACGAAATGAACGTCCTAATTGTGCTAATGCATTGATGCTGGCATTAAGCACTACCTTTTCCGCCTGGTCACGAACCGTCTGATTACCTGGATAGGAGCCTTTCAAACTAAAATTGTCACCTAATAACATGGTTCCTGTCATCGCTCCTGTAGTGACGCGAATACGGCTGGCTCCTTCAGAATTACCATTCAGTACCAAATGATCGGGGTCATTGTATGGATATACACGATCCAGCCACCAACTAAAAGAAAGGCTATTGAGCATATACTGGCTGTTGTCTATACTTCCCCAGGCATCGCATGAAATGCGGCGGGCGTGACCATATTGCGATGGAAATACGGGAGCAATAGAGAGATCAATAAAGAGATCATCACCACACGCTTTGGCAAAGTAACTCATGCCATAGTTGTAGGCTTGTATGCCGGTGGTAATGTCCGGATTATAAAACTTATCGGCTTCCAATGCTGCGTTGTTGATAAAGTCTATTTTTACGTACTTATAGCCCCAGTCTTTGAAACGTTTTATTTGCCAGTCTATACGGGCCAGCGTACCGGGATGCGTGGGATCAAGTGCATAAGATTCTATTTTGCGACGCTTGCCGTTGGCAGTAATGATGATATCGCCATATTTGTATTTACCGTCTGTTCCTTCCACGTTCCAGTTATCTTTTTCGCCTCCCCAAAAGGAGAAGGGCGTCCAGTAAATACCCGGGATCTGCCCGTTGGCTTTGCAATGGGATACGAAGTCTTTGAGTTGTTGTTCATTAAAGTTATCCCAAAAGGAGTCGAGTATCATATATACCTCTCCGTTTTCATTATGAAATCCGGCTGGTTGCAGTTTGTTTCTGAAATAATCTGAGATATCAATAGCACCGGTATAATTCACTTTATCGGCCATACCTCCCCAACTTTGCCAGGCAAAAATGGTCCCTTTCTGCCAAGGTAGTGGCGGAGTAATAAGAGCTGTTGCTTCACCGATATTCTCCATACCGATACGCCAGTCTTTGAAAAAGCCAACAAGGATCTTGGGCGATTTGATGCGTGTGCCATACAATTTTCCATGTTTATGGATAGCAGGTCCTTTTTCCGGACGAATGTCATTAGTGCGGGCATCTACCAGTCCACCAAATACAGAGAGACTTTGCAGGCAGTTATTCTCCGAACTGCTGTAGGTTATACCGGTTTTCCAGTTGTCATGTTCTATCGAACCCAGGCAGAGGCCCTGGCGGCTGGTAGCATCATAGAAGGCTGTTACTTCACAGGAAACAGAACTGGTGTTCCAGGGATTGGCAGAGTAACCACGGAAACTATCATTGTCGAAGGGGACATCCAACAGCCGATTGTCACCATCGGCAGGCAGGAATGTGCTACTGGTATTACTCATAACCGGAGCTATCCAGTTACAGCTTGTTCTTTGATCTGATAGGAGATAGGCTTCGGTCAACAGATAATTGCGTGCGGGATAAAAGTAGAACACTTGTTCCAGATTTTCTTTACCGGGCCGGCCGGAATAGACATATGTATATTTTTTGCCTTTACCGAATGTGTCCGAGATATTCTCTCGTTTCAAAGTAGCAATGGGATAATCGGAACTTTTCAATACCTCTCCACTGGCATTGATTGCTTGTACGAAAGTTTCCTTTAGCAGTGTTGTTTCCTGATAGAGATAATCTATCGTTTGTGTGTGTTTATTGAATGCAATTTTCCACTTTCCGTTTTTGATATCAAGATTTCCTGCAAGCAAAGTTTGTGCCATGAGGCACAAGCTACTTGCAAGTAGAAAGCATTTAAATCCGCAGATTATCATTTTGATTTTTATTTTTTACTCTCGTCTTTGGCTTTGAATGCCAATGCATAAAGTCGCATTTGCTTTACCATTGAGAGTAGACCGTTGCTACGAGTGGGAGACAGATGTTCTTTTAAGCCTATTTTATCGATAAAATAAAGATCTGCATTTAAAATTTCATCCGGTGTATGTCCCGAAAGAACTTTTATAAGCAGGGCAATGATACCTTTTACAATCAGCGCGTCACTTTCTGCTTTGAATATCATTTTTCCATCCACTTCATCAGCTTGTAGCCATACACGGCTTTGGCAACCTTCAATCAGATTCTGTTCCGTTTTGTATTTCTCCTCAAGCGGTTCTTGTTCATTTCCTAAATCGATAAGCAACTGGTAACGATCCATCCAGTCATCAAAGTCGCTGAATTCAGCTATTACTTCGTCTTGTAATTCATTAATTGACATGAGTATATCTATTTACATTGCACATTGTGCACATATTATTTTTCATTATAAATGACTTCCATTACTGTTTGCCCTACGGCTTTCAGAGTATTACGGTTGATGTTGTCCATGTCATCTTTCAGTGTGTGCCACGTCGGATCAAAGGAGTATTCTCCTTCCGGGTCACAGGGAACGATGTCAATTGTCTTGATTCCTGCTATTTTATTAATAAACAGATGGTCGTCTGTCGCTCCACCGTTAACTTCATCTATGAAAAATTTTCCATATCCCAATGTGTTGGCTTTCTCCCATACTTTCTGATTGATGTCTTTCGCGTATTTTTCGGAATAAGCTTCGCGGTAGAAAGTAGGTTGTTGTCCGCCTACCATGTCAAGTAGAATTCCGAAACGGGCATTGTAACCCTGTATGTGCGGATTGCGTGCCCAATATTGTGCACCCAGGCACCAGGCATCTTCTTTGTGGGCACCGGTATAAGATTGATGTGTACCGTAGTCTTCTGCATCAAGGAAGATGATATCGATTCCCAGTTCCGGCTGTTGTTTTTGTATCTGACGGGCTATTTCAAGCAATACTCCTACACCACTGGCACCATCGTTTGCTCCCAGAATGGGGGTGTAATGATTTTTAGGGTCCGGGTCATTATCAGCCCAAGGACGGCTGTCCCAATGTGCAAAGAGAGCTACACGCTTTTTGCTTTCCGGTTTGTAGGCACCGATGATATTCCGGGCTTTTAATAACGTACCATCATAGGCGATAAGATCGGCATATTGGCTGGTCACTTTGGCTCCGAATTTTTCCAGTTGTGATGCAAGGTAGTTACCGCAGGCAACGTGTTCTTTACTGTTGGGTACACGTGGTCCGAAGTCAACCTGCGATTTTACGTATTGATAGGCACTGTCTGCATCAAACTGAGGTGTCTGGACTGCTGTAACTTCCTCAACCGTTTCACTTGCTTTATTCTTGTTTCCGCAAGAAGAAAGAGAAAGAGTGGAAAAGAGTAATAGACCGGCCAGTAACATGGTATAATTCCTTTTCATTTTAGATAACTGTTTTTATTGTGCAGGCAAAAGTAATGATTTTCACTATAGCTTGCTCCGGAAGCCATCGTTTATTAACAAATGAACTTCAATTCAACTGATTTTTTACCTACTGTAAACTCTACTTCTGCTCCGTTGATCAGTGGTAGGTTATTGGTAACATGTCCCACCGGAAAATTGAAACAGACCGGGTAATCATATTCTTGTACGAGATCGGCCAACGCGGCATATAGCACTTTTCCTAACGAACGGTCTTCTTCAAATTCAGTGAATTGTCCGATAATAAGTCCGGAAAGTTTTTCGAGCACTCCACCCAACTTTAGATTGTACATCATACGCTCTATTGCATGAGGACGTTCGCTGATATCTTCGATAAAAAGAATTGTTCCTTCCGCCGGTATATCATAAGGTGTACCCCGCAATCCATGAAAAACAGCCATATTGCCCCCGCGGAGAACCCCGCGTGCTGTTCCTAATTTATTCAGTACATGCCTTCTGTTACAGTATTCAGGTAGTTTACCGCTAAGAATATTTTTCAGATGTAGTGTACAGGGATCATCTTCCGGTTCTACAGTAAGATGACGTGCCATCGGCGCATGTAAAGAAGCAAAGCCATTGAATTGTATAAGATTGTGGAGTGCAGTAATGTCACTGAACCCTATCACCCATTTGGGATGTTCACGAAAAAGAGTAAAGTCGAGTTTCTCAATGAGATGTATAGCTCCATATCCACCCCGACTACAAAGAATCGCTTTTATTTCCGGATCGTCCATGGATTCCTGGAAATCTTTCAATCGCTGTTTGATGGTTCCTGCGTATCTACGACGAAGCTCCTGCGTATTTGCCTGTTATAACTTTTAATCCCCAGGATTCCAACCGTTTTTTGGCTTCTTTGAGGAACGACTTATCTATTTTACTCGATGGAGATACGATGGCGACTTTGTCACCTTCATTTAAATAAGGAGGTAGAATCAGGCTGTTCATACGCATTTGTTGTTTTTTGCAAATGTACATATTCAAGACATTGTGGCATAAAGTTTAACGAATTTTATTCTCCGTATGACAAAATGTTACGTATATGCATTATTTTTATACGTTACTATGCTGTATTTTTCAATCATTTTTCTGATATTTGCTAAAAATCTAACGTTATGGAACCTATTAGAAATTTCGACCAGCTGACATCCCACTTGAAAACGTTGAATAGACGGAAGAGGATTGCAGTAGTTTGTGCCAATGATGCCAATACAGAATATGCCATAGCCCGTGCTCTTGAAGAAGGAATTGCTGAATTTCTAATGATCGGAGATTCGGCGATACTTGAGAAGTATCCCACTTTAAAGAAATATCCGGAACTGGTAAAAACCATCCATGTTGAAGATCCGGATGAGGCTGCCCGTCAAGCTGTGCGTATTGTTCGTGAAGGTGGAGCAGATATTCTGATGAAAGGGATTATTAATACGGATAACCTTCTTCATGCCATTCTCGACAAAGAAAAAGGACTGTTGCCTAAAGGGAAAGTATTGACTCATCTTGCTGTGATGCAGATTCCTACCTATAATAAATTACTGTTTTTTTCTGATGCGGCTGTTATTCCCCGTCCTACTTTGCAACAACGTATTGAAATGATCTGGTATGCCATTCATACTTGTCATTCTTTTGGGATTGAACAGCCACGTATCTCTCTTATTCATTGTACGGAGAAGGTCAGTGCCAAGTTTCCCCATTCATTAGATTATGTGAATATTGTGGAGTTGGCAGAAGCCGGTGAGTTCGGTAATGTTATTATTGATGGTCCGTTGGATGTCCGCACTTCCTGTGAGCAGGCAAGTGGCAATATAAAGGGAATTGTTTCGCCTATCAACGGGCAGGCAGATGTTTTGATATTCCCTAACATCGAGTCTGGTAATACTTTCTACAAGTCAGTGTCTCTTTTTGCCAATGCAGATATGGCAGGCTTGCTGCAAGGTCCTGTTTGTCCGGTGGTACTACCTTCACGTAGTGATTCCGGTTTGTCAAAATATTATAGCATGGCTATGGCATGCCTTACTTGTAAATAAGATGTATAATGAAGATACTCGCCATTAATCCTGGTTCTACTTCGACGAAGATTGCCGTTTTTGAGGATGAAACTCCGTTGCTGGTTCGTAATATTCGTCATACGGTAGACGAGTTGGCTACCTTTCCACAGGTGACCGATCAGTTTGATTTTCGTAAATCTCTTGTACTTACGGAGCTGGAGAAGGAAGGAATTCCTTTCCAGTTTGACGCCATTATCGGCCGTGGAGGCTGGTAAAGCCAATTCCCGGAGGTGTATACGAAGTTAATGAGGCTATGCGGCTTGATACTCTTCATGCTATGCGTACCCATGCCTGTAACTTGGGATGTCTTATTGCGGCTGAGTTGGCTTCTATGCTTCCCGGTTGTCGTGCTTTCATTGCCGATCCTGGTGTGGTGGACGAAATGGATGAAATACCTCATATCACAGGGTCACCTCTTATGCCTCGCGTTACGATCTGGCATGCATTGAACCAGCGTGCTATTGCCCGTCGCTATGCCCGCGAACACGATACGAGATACGAAAATCTGAATCTTGTTATTTGTCATTTGGGCGGAGGTATTTCTATTGGTGCCCACGATCATGGGCGTGCTATAGACGTAAATAATGCGCTTGATGGTGAAGGACCGTTTTCGCCTGAGCGTGCCGGAACTCTTCCGGCCGGGCAATTGATAGACTTATGTTATAGTGGACGTTTTACGAAAGATGAATTAAAAAAACGTATTTCCGGTCGTGCCGGTCTGACAGCACATTTAGGTACGACGGATGTTCCTGCTATTGTAGCTTCTATAGAGAATGGAGATAAGAAAGCAGAGTTGATATTGAATGCAATGATTTATCAGGTGGCCAAGAGTATTGGCGCGGCGGCTGTAGCTCTCTATGGTAAAGTGGATGCAATACTGTTGACGGGAGGGATTGCCCATTCCGATTATGTCGTTTCCCGTTTGAAAGAACGTATCTCTTTCCTTGCTCCGGTGTATGTATATCCGGGTGAAGATGAGTTGGAAGCTCTGGCACAGAATGCATTAGGAGCTTTGCGAGGAGAATTGCCTATTGCTGAATATACATGATACGGGTTGGGTGTATAGAGAACAGATATACTTGATTGTAATAATAGTATAGAATACCTTGCTTAAGATATGAAGTTTGCAATGAAAACATCCGGATGTTGTGCTGCACAACATCCGGATGTTTTATATAAGAACATGGGGATGTTTTTATTGTAAAAATGTACTTTTATCTACAATAAGAAAGTACGGTAATGATTAGAAGCATTACTGTGGTTTGTTCTATTGATTCGTAGTTATGCTGTATTATAAAACAAGAGGGTACCCTTCACTTTCGGATACCCTCTTTCAATCCTCTCTCTTAATTTAAACTAATACGGAGAAAACGTCTAATCAGGATTTTTATATCTATTAGAAATTATTTTTTCCAACACTCCACCATACGTCGGTACCACCATTATCGGCGCCTCCTAAAGCACCTACCAATTGTTGATATAGATCCGGGAAGGATGAAGCTAAACCAGACGGGAACGGGAGACGGCGTACCATCTTATTGGTATCAATCAGTCCATTGCTATGATTTGTCAATACTTTAAACAAATGAGGATAACCAGTACGACGCTGTTCAGCCCATGCTTCTGCTCCTTCCGGATACAGTGCCAACCATTTTTGCGTGATAATTCGTTCCAACTTCACTTCCTTGCTGGCATTTTCATCCCATTTGGGAGTTATTGTTGATACGGCTTTCATGTCATTGCTTTCAAAGAATACGTCTTTGTAGTCTGAAGGTTGGGAATTACTTTGTAAGTATTCGTCTGCATTTGTTGCTCCCCACTGTTCGAAAGAAAGGCGGACAGCTTTTTCATAACAGTTCTGAACGCTTTCGTTTGCTCCGGTGAATTCACGTAATTTAGCTTCGGCGCGAAGGAACCAAACTTCGGAAGCTGTCATTAAGGGTGCATCAGTAGTAATCTGGATAGTTGAGCGTGAGTGGTATTTATAATGATTACATTCGGCTGGCGTATTGTAGTTGAATCCTTGCGGAATACCTTTTTGCATGCCCTTATAGTCGAAGCGTGGTTTGAATGATGCGTCCAAACCTTCGGTTCCGCCTACAGAAGGTGTAAAATACTTATTGGTACGAGGATCATTATAACCTACGAGGAAAGATTCCATTGAGGCATTCATATACACTTCCCACCAACTGAGCCCGATGGTGCCCAATGGATTTTTGTAGTTACTTCCATCAGCAAAGACGGCTACATTTTCGGCATTGGTTTCAATGAGTCCGTGAGGGTCTTGTAATGCTTTGGTAACCTCAGTTGCTGCCTGTTTCGGATTTACGTTGGATATACGCATGGCTAATCGCAGGCGAAGTGAATTAGCCCATTTGGCATAATGTGCCAACGTTTTATCGTTTTTCATCAGAATATCGAATTTAGTAATATTGTCTATAATTTCTTGAGCAATACCTTCTTGAGTGGACTCATCTATCCAGGAGAGAGCCTGATCGATATCTGCAAACATGGCTGTGTATACCTTTTCCTGAGATTCGGGAATGTAATTTTCAAAATCTGAATAAAGAATTGCACCATACTGATCGGCTAATCGATGAAGCATAGCTACTTTATATATTTTGCATAAGGCTAAGTAAGGTTTGCAATTAACATTGGCATCCATACTTTTATTCAGAGCAGATACTCCGTATTGATAAGTATAAGTCCAGTTTGTTCCATTCCATCCGTCATTTAGATTGTAAGTGGAATTCATGTCGGTAAACTTGGAAGCCATGTCGTGGAAGTAGCCTGCAAACATATCTACATTCAGATTTTGCATGGTCTGAAATGTCCAGTCTGTACCACCTGGAGCCGGGTCATTAAAGTAGATGGAACGTTGAATGGTATTGAAATACATTTTGTTACCATACTTACTATCTGCTATTTGCTTGTCGGGTGTATAGGCTCCCAATTCGGTGTTCATATATTCAAACTTGTCCGTACAGGCGGTTACAACAAACAGAATACCGAATAATAATGCTGCTATATATTTGATTTGATTTTTCATATCGTTCTGTGTATTAGTTATTAGAATGTAAATTTTAGGTTAAATCCCATACTGCGTGTAGTTGGCATTCCAAATACGTCTACTCCCTGATTTGTGTTACCTACAGACATTAAAGCATCCGGATCGAATGGTGCATCTTTGTAAATAAAAAACAGGTTGCGTGCAACTAATGCCAAGTTGATACTTTTAAATACCTTTGTTTTTTCAATCCATGCCTGTGGCAGATTGTAACCGATAGATAGTTCACGCAGGCGAATATTGGTTCTGTCGTAAACGTAATACTCAGAACATCCATCAATGTTACCAACTCTTCCATAGAAGCCTTGTACATCTTTAATTTGTTTACCTTCTAATTCGACATAACCGCGGTCCATCGCTTCTCCTATGTTTTTGCTGACACCATATTGATCCAGTTGGCCTTGAGTGAATGACAATACTTTCCCACCAAAGCTGCCATCGATAAGGAAACTGATGTTTACTCCATAGAAGCTGAAGGTATTACTCCAACCCAAAGTACAGTCGGGGTTACTGTTTCCTAAGTAAACATCGTCACGGTTTGCTGTTAGAGTAGGGAGTCCGTCGTCGTCATATTGAATCTTTCCGTTATCGTCACGGCTGAAGCCTTTTCCGTAAAGATCTCCCAATGATCCCCCTTCTTTTACTTTCATACGATAAGCCATGTTCAAGCCATCCTGTCCATAGTTATACTCTTTGTATGTGTCGGTCAATTCTTTTACTTCATTCTTATTGGTGGCAAAGTTTACCTGGGTTCTCCAATAGAAGTTTTCATTTTGTACAGGAACGCCACCTATTGTCAGTTCGAAACCTTTATTACTGATTTTGCCTGCATTGATCATCTGATTGGTATAGGTAGAACCTGGTTTCATCGGAACAATAAGGAATTGGTTTCTGGTCATAGTCTGATACCATGTGAAGTCAAGGTCGATTCGGTTATGTAAGAATTTGAATTCACCACCAACTTCCCAAGAGTCTGTAAGTTCGGGTTTCAAAGTTCCGTCATTATAGTTGGTCACTTGTTCTATATTGCCTCCGATAGACAGTTGAGGATAGAGATGGGCCTGATATCTGGGCAGGTCATTACCTACCTCGGCAAATGAACCACGTATCTTGGCAAAATTAATCCAGTCCGGCAGATTAATTGATTTGTGAATCAACCATGATAAACCTACGGAAGGATAGAAGTAACCTTTTTTCAAAGAATTGGTTCCATACAGTGTAGATGACCAGTCATTACGTGCTGTCAGATCCAGATAAAGAGCATCAGCGTATCCGATTTGTGCGGTACCGAACACAGATTGTACTTCTCGGGTAGCATTGTTTTCAGTTTCCATACCCGTACCGGAATCGTATTTGACATTACGTAAGTCAAATACATTAGGGTAATGAAGTCCGCTTTTATATGAATCGATATTTAGTGAGTTACTTCTCTGGTAGTTGATGGCTGCACCAAGTGCTGCGTTCAGGCTGAACTTACCCCATGTTTTATTTATCATAGCCATAAGGTCACCATATACCATGAACTCACTACTTGTCCCATACATGTATCGTCCGTTATCTGTTTTTGCATCCCAATCTCCGCCAGTCAGACTGGTAGAAGTGGAAGCCCACATTTTTTGTTCGGTTTTATCACCGATATAATCGCCTGTACCACGTGCCTGGATAGTCAGCCAGTCAGTTGCCTTGACATTAGCAGTTAATGAAGCAATGGTACGTGTGCGTGTGTCTCTGTTGGTTACGCGGTTTAGCATCCAGTAGGGATTTCCTTCCATTCCGTTGTTGAAGTCTTTATACCAGTACTGTCTGGGCATACTACGATCATCGTCCCATTTCTCTCCGGCTTTGTATTCGTTCATATCTTTCTCACGTGGGAAAGTATATAAGCCGATCAATGGATTCAGGTATAGGCCACCGGTTACAGGACGGTTTTTACCATTTTGGTGCATCAGGTTAACGTTACCGTCAAGGGTTAATTTATCATCGAAGAACTTGCCTGTCTGGCGGAAAGTAAGGTTGTGTTTTGATAGTTTGTTAACGTCAATGATTCCTTTGGCTCGTGTATTGGAATATGAGAAATAGGTTTGAGCTTTCTCATTTCCGGTAGAGAGACTTATTGAGTTGATGGCTGTGATACCGGTTGAGAAGAAGTCGGACAAATTATCATGTTTGCCGATACTTGCATCTGGTTTCCAGCTGGAATTGTATGAGTCCTGGAACTCTGGTTTACTAATTGCCTGATCGAATGTGAGGCTGGCTGAATAAGTTACGCGGTTGAACCTGCCTGTCCTTTTTTCGTGGTGATCATGATAACACCATTTGCGGCTTGTGAGCCATACAGCGCTGCGGCAGAGGCACCTTTCAGGACAGAAATAGATTGGATATCTTCGGGATTCAGGTTCGAAATACCATCACCGGTATCATGATTACCAGCATCATTATTACCTCCCATAATAGTAGAAGTAGTTTCATTGGCAGAGTTCAGCATGGGCACACCGTCAATTACATAAAGTGGTTGATTGTTTCCATTTTCATAGGCCGAACGGATACCGCGGATAGATACTTTGGCAGATCCACCCAATCCGGAAGCACTTTTGGTTATAGTTACACCGGCAATTTTTCCTTCCAGTGCATTAATCATATTGGGATCTTTTACGCGGGTGAGATCATCTCCGTTTACCTGTTGTACGGAATAGGTCAATGTTTCTGATTTACGTTTGATGCCCATTGCTGTTACAACAACGGTTTCAAGTGACAGTGCTTCTTCCTCCATCTTGATATTGAAGTTTCTTTGTCCTTTTACTGCAATACTCAGTGGCTGATATCCTACATAGGTGATGGTTAGTGTAGCATCGGCAGGGACGGAGAGAGTGAAATTACCGTCCATATCTGTAATTGTACCATTAGTCGTACCTTTTTCCAAGATATTGGCACCAATGATAGGTTCTCCTTTACTGTCGGTAACTGTTCCTTTGATAGGAATGTTATTGTTGTTTTGTTGTATGGATACTACATTCTCATTATTTTTAGTGAGAACGATATTGTTTCCTTCCATTACATAGTTGATCCCTGTACCCTTGAAGGCTTCGTCCAGCACCTCTGATACGGCTTTATTGTCAGCATCAATGGTTACGGTGCGTCTGGTGTCTACATTCTTTTTGTTGTAAACAAACAGATACTCGGTCTGTGATTCTATCTGAGAGAGTAATTCGCTCACTTTCAGATCTGAGCGGGGAATGCTAATTTTTGCACTTTGTGAATAGCTGTTTCCGCTGTAAGCCTGAAATGTTACGAACAGAAGAAGGAAAATAGTAATCTTCATAGTAAGTAATATTTGCTTGAATGCTAAACTTTTTGGGCATAAATGCCCTTTCAAAGAAATTTTTCTCATATCTTTGTAATGTGTTAAGTTAATAAATTGATTAAGGTCGATTTTTGACTGTTTCGAATCGGAAAGTATGGGGGTACTTTCCGATTCTCTTTTTCAGAGGGGATAGGGGATTTTCTATAACTTCATGTGCATTCTGGTATTTAAAGGGTTAGTACTAAATTAAAGGTTTTATTGAGCTCTTTTTTTCCTATTCTATGGTTATACTGTCTTTGTCTTCGTTGATCTGATAAGTGAATCGGTGGTCTTTCTGAATAACCCGGAGTATGTGTTCAACACCGTCTTGCTCTTTGAACTTACCTGTACAACGGTAATTCAATACTTCGGGATTTTTGACTGTTATCTTTACATTATAATATTTTTCGAGTTTAGAGAGTATGCAGGTAAAGGGGGAATCGTCAAAACAATACAATCCTTCTTTCCATCTTAAATATTCATACGAAGGGAGAATTTTCTTTTGGGCTTTTCCATTGTACGATCCGAAAAATTCATCTTTAATGAGGCGGGTAACAGGTTTTATTCCTTCAGAAGTATAAATATCGACGATACCTTCTACAAGTGTAGTTTCAAATTCATTACTTCCCTTGTAAGCACATACATTGAAACAAGTACCTACTACGCGTACTTTATTTGTTTCAGTATTTACAAAGAAAGGAATCTTTTTGTTTTTGCTTACTTCAAAATAGGCTTCTCCATCCAAGCTAACGTTTCTCTCTTGCCGTCCGAAGTTACTGGCATAAGTCAGTGTAGACTGGGAGTTTAACCATACTTTGGTACCGTCTGCCAATGTGATTTGTGCCCGTTGTCCAGCAGGAACGGTTACAGTTTGTAGTTGGGCCAGTCTGTTGTATTGATAGTCTTTGAACAAGAATCCACACCCCCAAACGATTGCTATCATTGCTGCGATACGGGTAGTCCATTTCAGCATTGGAATGATACGTGCTTTATTATTTGCATGGATGGATTGTTTTTCATTGGAGAAAAGCGCGATGTCATAAAGCATACGCTCTTTTTGGAATGTTTTTCTATTTTCATCAGAAGCATCCACCCAATCGAGAATTTGTTTTTCTTCCTCTATTGTGGCGTTTCCCTTAAAGTATTTGTATAGCAGATCCTGGTTCATAAGGCTTTTATTTCTATTGTTTGGAGGAGCTTTTTCTCTCCCTTCTGTATATATAACAGGTTACCTCAGGACTACCCTAATGAAAAAATGATTTTTTTTAGAGAAGAATAGAAATTAAATAATCTTTTAGCTCAGTACGTAATATTTTTAGCGCTTTGGTGATATGAAACTCTACGCTTTTGATTGATATACCAAGCTTCTCAGCTATCATTCTGTTGGGAGTATTCTGATAGCGGCTTAGTATAAATATATTCCGACTTTGTTCGGGCATTTTGAGAAGTGCTTTACGGACGATATGTTGTATTTCGGTATTGAAGATCATATCCGGTTCACACGCTTCAAGTGTGGAGATTCGCAAATCAAGTTCTCTTTGTCTGTGGGTATTGATATCATCTTCGGCACGCAGACGTACTTGTTCGTGGGCAAGATGGTTTAGTGCTTTGTTTTTGATGATTGTCAGGAGTAGTGCTTGCAGATTAGAGTCATTTTTCCATTTTTCACGGTTCTCCCAAAGAGCTATCATTGACTCCATCAGAATATCCTCAGCCTCGACTTTGTTCCTTATATAGGAATAGGCAAATGATAAAAACCTTTCCTGATTCTCCTGAAAAAATCGGGTAAAGGTATCCATAGTATGAAGGTTATTCGGTTGAGGCATTATCTGCTTTAATGTTTTTTTCTTTTTCTTCAGACAAAACAACGCATTCTTTTCGAGAAAAACAAACTTATTGATAAAAAAATGGCTGAACTTATTGTAGTTCAGCCATCTCCTATCTTATAAAAAGCAATGCTTTGTTATTTCTTTTCCGGTTTTGGAAGTAATACTTTTCTGGACAGCTTAAATTTTCCAGTTTTAGGATCAACATCCATTAGTTTCACTTCAATCTCGTCACCTTCTTTGATTCCGGCTTCTTCTACTGTTTCCAGACGTTTCCAGTCGATTTCAGAGATGTGGAGCAATCCGTCTTTGCCTGGCAGGAATTCAACGAATGCACCATAAGGCATAATAGAACGAACTTTACCTTTGTATATTTCACCAACTTCGGGTACAGCAACGATGCCTTTGATGATACGCATAGCGTCGTCAATGCTTTTTTTGTTGGTTCCGGCTATTTCGATACGACCTACTCCGTCTGTTTCTTCGATGGTGATAGTAGCACCTGTATCTTCCTGCATGCCCTGAATGATCTTTCCGCCCGGGCCAATGATAGCTCCGATGAATTCTTTCGGAATAGTCATTGTTTCAATACGTGGAGCATGGTCTTTCAGTTCAGTACGAGGTTCGTCAATTGTTTCGAGCATCTTACCGAGGATATGCATACGTCCTTCTTTTGCCTGATTCAATGCACGTTCAAGGATATCAAATGACAAGCCGTCTACCTTAATATCCATCTGTGTAGCAGTGATACCGTTTTCAGTTCCGGTTACTTTGAAGTCCATATCTCCCAAGTGGTCTTCATCACCAAGGATATCCGAAAGTACTGCATATTTGTCTTCACCTGCATTCTTGATTAATCCCATAGCGATACCAGATACCGGTTTTTTGATCTTTACACCAGCGTCCATCAGTGCCAATGTTCCGGCACAAACAGTAGCCATGGAAGAAGAACCGTTGGATTCGAGGATATCAGAAACGACACGAACTACGTAAGGATAATCTGTCGGGATCATACCTTTTAATGCACGCCATGCCAAGTGTCCGTGACCAATTTCACGACGTCCTACACCACGCTGTGCTTTTGCTTCTCCTGTAGAGAAAGGAGGGAAATTATAATGCAATAAGAAACGCTCTTTTCCGTGAACCAGTACATCGTCTATAGTCTTTTCATCGAGCTTGGTTCCAAGTGTAACAGATGTCAGTGACTGAGTTTCTCCACGAGTGAAGATAGCTGATCCGTGAGGTCCCGGCAATGGATTAACTTCGCTCCAGATAGGACGAATCTCGTTTGTTTTACGTCCGTCCAGACGTTTACCTTCGTCCAGAATACAACGGCGCATAGCCTCTTTTTCTACATCATGATAGTAACGGTCAATCAATGCGCTTTTCTCAGCCAGTTCTTCTTCAGTAAACTGAGCTTTGAATTCGTCGCGGATAGCATCGAAAGCTTCCTGACGTTCGTGCTTGTTTCTGTTGCCGGAAGCTGCAATTGCATATGATTTGTCATAGCAAGCTTCGCGAACAGCCTTCCGAAGTTCTTCATCGTTTTCTTCGTGTGAGTATTCACGTTTTACAGTTTTACCAACTTCCTGAGTTAGTTCCATCTGTGCTTTACAATGAATCTTAATAGCTTCGTGAGCTACTTTCATTGCTTCCAGCAGTTCTGCTTCTGATACTTCGTGCATTTCGCCTTCTACCATCATGATATTTTCATAAGTAGCGGCAACCATGAGGTCCATATCTGCTTGTTCAAGCTGGTCGAAAGTAGGATTGATAACGAACTTACCATCAATACGTGCTACACGTACTTCTGAAATCGGTCCGTTGAATGGAATATCTGATACAGCAAGTGCTGCTGAAGCGGCAAGTCCTGCCAATGCATCGGGCATGTCAACACCATCTGCTGAGAACAGGATAATATTTACATAAACTTCTGCGTGATAATTATCGGGGAATAGGGGGCGGAGAGCACGGTCTACTAAACGGCAAGTAAGAATCTCATAATCAGAAGCTCTTCCTTCTCTTTTTGTAAAACCACCAGGAAAGCGGCCAAATGCTGCAAATTTTTCTTTGTACTCTACCTGAAGCGGCATGAAATCTGTTCCGGGAACTGCATCTTTAGCGGCACAAACAGTAGCAAGTAACATGGTGTTACCCATGCGAAGCATTACAGAACCGTCTGCCTGTTTTGCCAACTTTCCCGTTTCGAGCGTGATGGTTCTGCCATCTCCTAACTCGATCGTCTTAACAATTGGGTTGATCATAAAAATTGTTTTATCTATATTTTCTTTCAAAATTCCTGCAAAGATATATATTTATCATTCTAATATCGTGGGAATGAGATAAAAAGTTATTGCTTATTTGGTTTTTTTTTCAAAAAAAGGGTGAAGAACAGAACAAAATGCTTTGATGAGTCTCGAAAAGAACTATATTTGCAGTTCGAAAAATAACATGCATAGATATGAAAAAAATAACTTTTGTAGCACTTGCTGCCTTAGCCTTGAGCTCTTGTAATTCCGGCCCTCAGTTTAAAGTGAATGGAGTGGTTTCGGATGCCAATGGTAAAATGCTTTATCTGGAATCATCAGCTCTTGAGGGTATTATACCTTTGGATTCAGTGAAGTTGAAAGGGAATGGTTCGTTCAGTTTTCGGCAAGCTCGCCCGGAATCTCCTGAGTTTTACCGGTTGCGTGTAGACGACAAAGTTATTAATTTTTCAGTTGATTCAACAGAGACCATTGAGATAAAGGCGCCTTATGTTGATTTTGCTGCTGCATATACGGTAGAAGGTTCTGAAAACAGTCAGAAAATTAAAGAGCTAAGTTTGAAGCAGGCTCGTTTGCAGAATCGGGTGAATGCGTTACTGGCAGCTGCCCGTTCCAATAAATTGGGGCATGATGTTTTTGAAGATAGTTTGTCTGTGTTGCTCAAAAATTATAAGGATGATGTGAAAGTGAACTATATTTTTGCTGCTCCTAATACAGCCGCTGCTTATTTTGCTTTATTTCAGAAGTTGAATGACTATCTTATTTTCGATCCTTTAAATAGTAAAGACGATATTAAGTGTTTTGCGGCGGTGGCTACCAGTTTGAATAATTCCTATCCTCATGCTATCCGTTCCAAGAATCTGTATAACATTGTTATAAAGGGTATGAAGAATACGCGTGCTCCTAAGCAGAAAACGATAGAGATACCTGAGGATAAGATAGCAGAAACCGGCGTAATTGATATTAGTTTGCGGGATATAAAAGGAAATGTTCGTAAACTCAGCGAACTAAAGGGGAAGGTTGTCTTGTTGGATTTTTCTGTTTATCAGACTCAGGCAGGTGCTCCTCACAATCTGATGTTGCGTGAGCTTTATAATAAATATGCAAATCAGGGATTTGAAATTTATCAGGTGTCTTTGGATGCAGATGAGCATTTTTGGAAAACATCAGCCGATAATCTGCCATGGATTTGTGTGCGTGATGGTAATGGGATATATTCTAATACTGCTGCGTTATACAATGTTCGTCAGGTGCCTGCTTTCTTTCTTGTGAACCGGAATAATGAACTGAGCGCACGTGGTGAAGATGTAAAAGACTTGGAGAGTGCGATCAAATCATTACTTTAAGTTGTTATAAATTAGAAGATTTCATTTAAATATGTTACATAGCATTGGTTTTTGCTTGACGCGTATCATTTAAAAGCCTATCTTTGCAAAAGAAATAATGAAAAGAGGGTTCCAGCATGGCTCATGTTGGAATTCTTTTTTGTTTTATATGACCGTTTAAATTAAAGGAGGAAAAACATCATGGCTTATATGTCAGAAGAAGGTTACAAGAAATTAATGGCAGAACTAAAAGAACTGGAAACAGTAGAGCGCCCCAAAATTTCTGCGGCAATAGCGAAGCACGTGATAAAGGTGACTTGTCAGAAAATGCAGAGTATGATGCTGCAAAAGAGGCGCAAGGTATGCTTGAGATGAAAATCAATAAGCTGAAGGCAATTATTGCAGACGCGAAGATTATTGATGAGTCGAAACTGAAAACAGATTCAGTACAGATTTTGAATAAAGTAGAACTGAAGAATACAAAGAATGGTATGAAGATGACTTATACCATTGTATCTGAAAGTGAAGCTAACTTGAAAGAAGGAAAGATTTCCGTAAGTACCCCGATTGCTCAGGGATTACTTGGCAAGAAGGTGGGTGATATTGCTGAGATTCAGGTACCACAAGGTAAAATCAGTCTGGAAGTAGTAAACATTTCGTTTTAATACTAAGGCAGGTCCGTTATAAGGGCTTGCCTTATTTTATATATTTAGGTTATGGCAACAATATTCAGTAGAATTATCGCAGGTGAAATTCCCTGTTATAAGGTGGCAGAAGATGAACGTTTTTTTGCTTTCCTTGATATTAATCCGTTGGTGAAAGGGCATACGTTGGTTATCCCCAAGCAAGAGATTGATTATATTTTCGATTTAAGTGATGATGACCTGGCAGCTATGCATGTCTTTGCCAAATCGGTAGCTCGTGCCATTGAGAAAGCTGTTCCTTGCAAACGTGTGGGGGTAGCTGTTATGGGTCTGGAGGTTCCTCATGCTCATATTCATCTTATTCCTATCAATAAGGAATCGGATATGATAATCTCCAATCCGAAACTAAAATTATCTGATGAAGAGTTTAAGGAAATAGCCGGAAGTATTCATCAGGCATGGATGAAATAAATACCTTCTTCTTCTAAATAATGGAAAAGCGCATTGTCCGGGTGGATAGTGCGCTTTGTTGTTTTTATATCTTTATCCATGTACCTTTACGCCATAAAAACTCAAGTGGCCCTTGTTTATGGCGTTCCAGCCAGTAGCGACTGAATATCAGCTGGATCGTAAATATGAATAATCCGATGAATAGCGTTGCAGTTGCTCCGGTAGATGTGTAAAGTCCTAACCCAAAGCCATAGTAAATACAAACGCCTATGATGGACTGTGAGATATAGTTAGTCAGGCTCATTCGGCCATAGGGAATAACTATCTGCTGCCATTTATATCCGTCGCCTTTCTTAAACCATAATAATGTAAATGCAGAGATTAAAATAAGCATGAAAGTAAAGTTTGCCAGCGATGGAATGGCTATGTTGAAGGGCGTTAATACAGACTGATTATGAATGTATGCCGGAGCAAAAACGCGAAGGATATGTAGTGGAATAAACGCGATAACAGATAGTTTAAGCATGCGTTTCCAAATACAGATTGTAGATGTACCTTTGATAAAGTATTTCTTGCGTCCCAGTAACATCCCAAACATAAATAAAGCGGCTGTTTGAAATAGACGTCCATTTTCTACCTGCCAGATATTACTGTATAATTGTCCGTTCCATATATTATTGTTTAAAACCTCAAGGAAAGTTCCGTGACTGGTAGCCTCTTTGGTAAGTAGGGCATAAGGCATGAACTTATCTGCGCTTATTATGTAATCGGGGTTTAATAGTGCATAAATCATCCGTCCCCATTCAAAAGGTTGGAGTAGCAGAATCAGTGCAATCCAGAAGACCGTTTTATCTTTTAGTCTGCAAACGGGGATCAATATGAGTCCAACGATGGAGTAAAGTAATAAGATGTCGCCGTTATAAAATAGTGCATGCAATTGTGAAAACAAGAATAGCAAAATCATGCGCCAGGCAAAACGTCCACGGAAATCTATTCCCCGCTTTTCGGCATTGTGGTATTGAATGTAGAAACTAAATCCAAAAAGGAGTGAGAATGTTGCATAGGCTTTTCCCGCAAATAAGAAGAACAGCACATTCCATACCCCCTTGTCCAACGTTTGCAACCATTCAGGTTGAGTTTCAGGAGTAAAATAAATATTGTAATGTTCTAAGTTATGTAATAATACAATGGCCAGTAAGGCAAAACCACGTAGTGCATCTACTACATTGAGTCTGTGAGAGTTTTGAAGAGTTTTGTCCATTTCTCAGTTGGTGCTGTTTTATTAACCGGAAACATGTCCGGAATGGTAATAGATTTTTGGCAAAGATAAAAGAATACTTTTTAATACCTATATATCTTTTGCTAAAACTGAGATGGAGTATTACTTGATAAAAAAGGGGCTTTTTTTAG
>BAJA01000059.1 GCA_000613465.1 Bacteroides nordii WAL 11050 = JCM 12987 | reverse complement strand
ACAATTTAGAAAACATGTAAGATTTAGGAATTTCGTATTATCGAATAAGATGAAACAATGTTCCATACTTTTCTATTATTCTCTGACATTTCTTTTTTCAATTTTTCTGCAATGGCCTCCAACTCACGTACAGAAAGTTTAGAAGCTGCTGTTATTTCCTTTTGCAATTGGTCCAGAGAAAAGTATTCATCCAATTCTCCACCTATATTGCCCAAGAAGTGGTTATGATATTGTTCCACTACATTGGCAGAAGTCAACAAACCACCTGATCCATAATCACCAATAACGATAACAGGCTTTTTATGTAAAGCTCCTTGCAGAGCCACATATTTATGACCTATTACAAGACTGGCATTTTGTATCAATGTATCTAACTCAAATTCTTCACGTACAGTTACATGAGATGCATATCCTATATCATAAAGTTCCTGTTCTCCCGAATAAATGATATTAATCTTATATTGAGTCAGTGTGTTCAAAACAATAAATGTTCTTAATGCCGAACGCCCATTACCCACTCCAACAAGAACAGCAGGCTTGGAATACGGATATTTAAGATACCTATCCACTTCTCCGTCCCACGGAAAAGGAAGAGCTGTAACACAACTATCACAGGAATAAGTTTTTTCCGGTGCAATGAGCAGTAAATGTTCATACTGCGTGGCATCTTCTATAAACTCATCTTCATAATCATCTGCCAAGATCGAATAAACAATTGGAATGGCAGGGCGTAATGTCTGTATTTTCTCATAACCTCTTCTATTAAAAGCAAAGGCAAGATTATAAGAAAGCCACATCTCCTTGGCAACATCGCCTGCCATATCCACTTGATAACGTCCATCTTTCAACAGCTTTATCAAACCTTCACAGGTCTTTTGCTGTGTATATGTGTTGCAACAAGCAGAAAATAGAATTTTCCTCATATTATATTTATGGATTACATTAATGTAAAATTGCCATAAACATAACCATCCTTTGAGTTTCTAAATTCTATTGTATAAGTACCAGCATTGTAATCTTCTACAGGAATAGCAAGTGATTGCCCGCAAGCAGTTACCTCTATAGAAGAGGTGTACACATTTTGAGTGGCATCCTTTATTACTATATTCACATCACCTACAGGAGCGGTAAATTCAACAATCAAAACATTTCCTTCGAAAGTTGCTTCAATAGGAATAGCAGGATCTAACGAACGACTACCAATCTGAGAGAATTCTCCTTTTAATACTAACCCATCTTCAAGAGGAGTACCTGCAAAAACATTGCTCATCATAAACAATGCTACCAATAATGACATAAACAAACGTGATTTCATAAATATACTGTTTTTTGTTTCTCCAAATGTACAATGTACTGATGAGAAAAGCAAAAAAACGACCCGGACAATTTGAGTTAGTCCAATAAGAAGTAAACAGTTATATATCAAACAATTACAGAAAATAAAAAATTATCGACCCGGACAATTGGAAATTTATTTTCTTAGTATTTTCGTATAAAATGGTCTAAATCCTCCTGAGCTGATATATTTAAGCGTTTTTTCAATCGACCTTTGGCTTTAGTTATAGAGTCAGATGTAGTGAAAAAGACACGTTTTAACGCATCATTAGTAAAACCAAACTTCAATAAACAACAAATTTCAAGATCATGTTTAGTCAATGTAGGATATTCTTCCTGCAGACGAATAAGCATATCCGAATACAAATAATTAAATAAGTCAAACAAACATTCCCAATCCGGACGAGAGAGTTCTCCTTTCACAGCACCAGACTTTAACGAAAGTAACATACGGAATGTAGATATATACCTTGCATCAATAGGCGAACACGAATTATCAATATCACCACCCAATGTATTCAAACGTTCTGTTAGCGTTTTATTCTGTCCTTGCAGAAGCAAAACTTTTCCATTCAATTCTCCAATCTTAGTACGATAGTCCTCGGATTCACTTTGCAATTCCTGGTAATTTACCAACTCTTCCTGATAGAGTGCTATCTCTTCTCTGTTTTCAACAATCTGTTTTTCAATCTCCTGTATTCGTTTCTTATTCTGACGTTGTCTGTAATAAAAATAGTAAGCACCAAGAAAAACCAAAAGGGCCAATAAGAAACAAAGCCAAACAATCGTCTGATTCTTTATCTTCAATTGAAGATTTTCGTTTTGTAACTTCTCATTCTCATATTTCTTCTGTAAACTCGCTACCGTTTCTCTTATCTCTGCTTTTTGAATTTCTCTATTTAATGAATCAGATTTCTCTTTATATTCTATAGCTTCCCAAGGATTCTTACGCATTTTTTCTAATTCAAATAATAATCTATAAGTATCTGCTTGTGTATAAATATTAGTAGCCTCTGTAGCCCTTTTCAAATATTTTTCAGCTTCATCTTTATTATCCATTAAAAGACAATTATACCCCAAAGAAAGATATATCTCTGAGAAAAGAGATGTTTTTCCGTCCAGTTCAAGAGCTTGCAACAAATAATATTCAGCTTTCTGATAATCTCTTTTCATTCGATGTAATAACCCTAATTCCTGAAGAATAGTTAATTCTGATTTACATTTAGAACGATGAGCTAACTCCAAAGCTTTTTGATAATAGGTATACGCACTATCAGAACTGGCACCTATAGAAAGATAATACCGTCCAATACTCCTTAATGCATAGCTCATACAACAAGTATCCTTAATTATACGATAACAACTCAGAGCTTCTTGATAATTCAAAAGAGATTCGTCTGCAAGATCCTGGTTCCAGTTCAATGTTCCCATTTCTTCTAAAATAAGTCCCAATGTTCTGTACTCCTTGCTCCCTTCGAATATACTTCTGGCCTTCAAATAATACCTCATAGCATCTTCCGGGCGATTCAGTTCTTTCATTACTCTACCATAATAAAAGAACGCCTTTCCTTTAGCTATCCAATTCTCATCATGAGAGCCATAATATCCTACTGCAATTGCAATTAAAGAATCCGATTCCGGTTTAATGTAGTTTTTGTCCATAGCTTGTGTCATCAACAAGCTATAGTCAGCCTGGGCTTTACCATGTAAAACATCAGGGTTGGGTATACGTTTTAGAAGATTAAGAGCACTATCCGGGGCTACCTCCATGCATTTTTCAACCAAAGATAATGTTTGAACGACTGAATCGGGAGTCGTCTGGCAAGACATTACCCATAAGGATAGAATGAGCAAAGATAGAAAATGATAAGTAGTACGTCGTAACATGTCTATATTGAGTTTTGTGCAAAAATACACAAAAAACTCTTAGATCAGTTACTTACAGCAGCGTTTTGTTCCAAACGTTGGTGTTCCTGGATAAGTTGCATGTTCTCTTTTGCCTTAGAAACAAACTCCTTCACCATTTTATTCATTTTAAAAGAATAGGGAGCATCCTTCATTATATCCTCTATTTGTGGAGTCATTACGGGATAAGGAAGATTACTACACAACATTAAAAAGACACTGGGGCCTAACACCGTTTCATAATTATCAGATATAAACGACTTAACATACTGATTCATCTCATTAATCAACGCTTCCCCCTCCTTCGTCAACTGTTCATGAATATCAGCAAGATCAGCACCCTCCATCACCATACGGGCTTCCTTATGTTCTAACTCTTCAATCTTCATATCCATGGCATTTTTCTTATCGATAAACTCATAAAGAGCATCATTAAGAGGAGTACCCTTGGCTGCCAGTTCTGTATTGGTAATTGTTATTTTAATATCACCTTTTTCTATCACTAAAGGCATAATAGCCTCATCATCCATATAGAGAGTAGCCATCATCACAGAATCCACAGTACCTTTCATTGAAAACAGTCCATGAATAACCTCTGCCGAATCAAGTTTTATCCATTTCCCTTCCTGCAATGTTTTTATAAACAACATTCTTCCATCAAGGCTGCTTACCGATGACGAACCTTCTATCTTATACTTGCGACCACAGGAAGTAAAGACGAGAAGCAAAAGCAATAAAGGCAAAAATTTACTCACACGCATCTGTTTGTAGGTTTTCATGCTGCAAAGGTACAACGGATTCAGATTTGAATGAAACATTTTATCAATATTTAAAACTTGTAAGACTCTTTTCTTTAATAATCCTTATAAACACCAGTTTTGGGTATGTATTTTCATTTAGTTTACCTAAATTTGCAAGCTATGACTTGACAAATAGTCAACATTAACGATTCTGATTCATAATTTATAATTCATAATATAATAGAATGTCAACTTACGCACCCTTTGCCAAACCGCTCTACGTGATGCTAAAACCCGTTGGAGCAGTGTGTAATCTCGCATGTGATTATTGTTACTATCTGGAAAAGGCTAAATTATATAAAGAGAATCCCAAACATGTAATGAGTGAAGAACTTCTGGAAAAGTTCATTGAAGAATATATTAACTCTCAGACAATGCCACAGGTGCTTTTCACATGGCATGGCGGAGAAACATTAATGCGCCCTTTATCTTTTTATAAAAGGGCGATGGAACTACAGAAAAAATATGCCCGGGGACGTACAATAGATAACTGCATACAGACCAATGGTACTATGCTGACGGACGAATGGTGTGAATTCTTTCGTGAAAACAACTGGCTGGTAGGCGTGTCTATCGATGGTCCACAGGAATTCCATGATGAATATCGCAAAAACAAGCAGGGAAAACCTTCTTTTATAAAAGTAATGCAGGGCATCAACCTGCTCAAAAAGCACAAAGTGGAGTGGAATGCCATGGCAGTAGTAAATGACTATAATGCAGACTATCCACTGGAATTTTACCGTTTCTTCAAAGAACTCGATTGTCATTATATACAGTTTGCTCCTATCGTAGAACGTATTTTCAAGCACACTGACGGACGTCATTTAGCTTCACTTGCCGAACAGGAAGGTGGTGAACTTGCAGACTTTTCCATTACCCCGGAACAATGGGGTAACTTTCTATGTACTATTTGACGAATGGGTAAAAGAAGATGTAGGAAACTACTATATACAATTATTTGATTCAACACTCGCTAATTGGATTGGTGAACAACCCGGCGTTTGCTCTATGGCCAAGACTTGCGGCCATGCCGGAGTAATGGAATTCAATGGAGATGTATACTCTTGCGACCACTTTGTATTCCCGGAATATAAACTGGGGAATATTTACAACAAGACTCTGGTAGAGATGATGTATAGCGAAAAGCAGAATGCCTTTGGACAAATGAAGCAGAGCTCTCTTCCAACTCAATGTAAAGAGTGTGAGTTCTTATTTGCCTGTAACGGAGAATGTCCGAAGAACCGTTTTATAAGAACAGCAAGCGGAGAACCCGGACTGAACTACCTTTGCAAAGGTTATTATCAATTTTTCCAGCATGTAGCACCCTATATGGATTTCATGAAAAAAGAGTTGATGAATAAACGTGCTCCGGCAAATATAATGGAAGCCATAAAAAAGGGAGAGTTATAAAAGGGAGAAGGGAGAATTGAGATGGGAGAAGAAAAAAACTCTTTGAACATTATTCGTAAATAATAAATCATAATTTATAAATCATAAATCAAAAAGATGAATAAACTAAAACTTTATGTACTGGCGCTAATGGCGCTAATCGTTTGTTCCGTTAAAGCGGACGAAGGAATGTGGTTGTTACAGTTGATGCAGCAGCAAAACTCCATCGACATGATGAAAAAACAGGGATTAAAGCTGGAAGCAACTGATCTCTATAACCCGAATGGAGTATCCCTGAAAGATGCAGTAGGTATCTTTGGTGTGGATGCACCGGAGAAATTATCTCACCGGAAGGACTTATCCTGACTAACCATCATTGCGGATATTCATCTATCCAACAACATAGTTCGGTAGAGCACGATTATCTGACAGACGGTTTCTGGGCTACTTCAAGAGATAAAGAATTACCAACCCCGGGATTAAAATTCACATTTATCGAACGAATTGAAGATATCACAGATCTTGTAAACCAGAAGATAGAGTCTAAAGAGATCACAGAAGCTGAATCTTTTACTCCGAAGTTTCTTAATAAACTTGCAAAAGACCTCTATGCAAAGAGTGATCTGAATGAAAAGCCAGGTATTGTTCCGCAGGCTTTGCCGTTCTATGCAGGTAACAAATTCTACATGTTTTATAAGAAAGTATACCCGGATGTACGTATGGTGGCTGCTCCCCCCTCATCAGTAGGTAAGTTTGGTGGTGAAACGGATAATTGGATGTGGCCTCGCCATACCGGCGATTTCTCTATGTTCCGTATCTATGCAGATGCCAATGGCGAGCCTGCTGAATACAGTGCAGACAATGTACCTTTGAAAACCAAAAAACATCTTTCTATCTCTTTGAAAGGACTGAAAGAAGGTGATTATGCCATGATTATGGGATTCCCCGGAAGCACCAGCCGTTATCTTACTGTTTCGGAAGTAAAAGAACGTATGAACTCTACCAACGAACCACGTATTCGTATACGTACAGCCCGTTTGAACATACTGAAGGAAGTCATGAACGCCAGTGATAAGACCCGTATCCAGTATGCCAACAAATATGCAGGTTCATCCAATTACTGGAAAAATTCGATCGGAATGAATAAAGCCATTATTGATAATGATGTGCTGGGTACAAAAGCAGAACAAGAAGCACGTTTTGCACAATTTGCCAAAGAAAAGAACAATGCAGCCTACATGAATGTAGTGAAAGAAATTGATGATGCGATAGCCATTACCGCTCCTCTCACCTACCAAGCTACTTGTCTGACAGAAGCTTTCTTCGCTGCCATTGAATTTGGAAGTCCTTATCAGATCATGGAAAAACTGGAAAAAGCACTGGAAGAAAAGAATGATTCTGCCATTAACGCCAATATCGAAATTCTGAAAAAAGTCTTTGCCGATATTCATGACAAAGATTATGACCACGAAGTAGATCGTAAAGTAGCCAAAGCTTTGTTCCCGCTTTATGCTGAAATGATTCCGGCAGAACAGCGCCCCAACTTCTACAACACGATTGAAAAAGAATATAAAGGAGATTATAACAAGTTCGTTGATGCAATGTACGACTCCTCTATTATGGCTAACCAGGCTAACTTTGATAAGTTTATCAAAAAGCCAACTGTAAAAGCCATCCAAAAAGATCTGGCTACTCAATATTCACGTGGAAAATATGAAAAACTGATAGAACTCAGATCAGCACTTCAGGCTGAAGATGAAAAGCTGGACTCACTGCATAAAATCTATATCCGTGGCCTGGGCGAAATGAAACTCCCCGTTCCTTCTTATCCGGATGCCAACTTCACGCTACGTCTGACTTACGGTAATGTGAAACCTTACAGCCCAAGAGACGGTGTGTTCTATAAGTACTATACTACAACAGACGGTATTCTGGAAAAAGAAAACCCGGAAGACCGCGAGTTCAATGTGCCTGCAAAACTGAAAGAGCTGATCGAAAAGAAAGACTTCGGACGTTATGCAATGCCTAATGGTGATATGCCTGTCTGCTTCCTTTCAACCAATGACATCACCGGTGGTAATTCCGGAAGCCTGTGCTGAATGAGAACGGTGAGTTGATCGGTTGTGCTTTTGACGGCAACTGGGAATCATTGAGTGGGGATATCAATTTCGATAATGACCTGCAACGCTGTATCAACCTGGATATCCGTTATGTTCTTTTCATCCTCGATAAACTTGGCGGATGCGGACACTTAATTGATGAAATGACAATTGTAGAATAATTATTCAATTTGTTAATATGTCAATATGCCAATTGCTCTTCAGCATAACAGCGCAAGCAATTGGCACATTGACATATTGGCAAATTAGCACATTATTATATATAAATGAAAAAACAATTATTAATAACTGCCCTCTCTCTTGTGGCCCTTACAGCACATGCCGACGAAGGTATGTGGATGCTGACCGACTTACAGGCTCAGAACGCTGCTGTTATGAGAGAACTCGGACTGGAAATTCCGATTGAAGAAGTATATAGTCCTAATGGAATTGCCCTTAAAGATGCAGTTGTCCACTTTGGTGGCGGCTGTACCGGAGAGGTGATCTCGGCAGAAGGATTAGTACTGACTAACCACCACTGTGGATATGGTGCTATCCAGCAACACAGTAGTGTGGAACACGACTACCTGACAGATGGTTTCTGGGCAATGAACCGGGATGAAGAACTTCCTTGCGAAGGGCTGAAGATCACTTTTATTGACCGTATACTGGACGTCACACCATACGTCAACGAACAATTGAAGATAGATAAAGATCCTAACGGAACCAATTACCTGTCTCCCAAATACCTGGAGAAAGTAGCCGATCGTTTTGCCAAAGCAGAAAATATCGAAGTAACCCCGGCAACCAAACTGGAACTGAAAACCTTCTACGGAGGCAACCGTTATTATCTTTTTGTTAAAACGGTGTATAGTGATATCCGCATGGTAGGTGCCCCTCCTTCTTCCATCGGTAAGTTTGGTGCTGATACAGACAACTGGATGTGGCCTCGCCATACCGGTGATTTTTCTTTGTTTCGCATCTACGCTGATAAAGACGGTAAACCGTCTGAATACTCCAAAGACAATGTTCCATTGAAAGTGAAGAAACATCTCACAATCAGCCTTGCAGGAATACAGGAAGGAGACTTTACTTTTGTAATGGGATTCCCCGGACGCAACTGGCGTTATATGATTTCCGACGAGGTAGAAGAACGTATGCAGACCACCAACTTCATGCGTCAGCATGTACGCGGTGACCGTCAGGAAGTATTAATGGAACAAATGTTGAAAGATCCTGCCGTGCGCATTCACTATGCCAGTAAATATGCTTCATCCGCCAATTACTGGAAGAATGCTATTGGCATGAACGAAGGATTAATCCGTCTCAAAGTACTGGATACGAAACGTGCACAACAAGAGCAACTATTGGCTCGCGGACGTGAAAAAGGAGATGATTCTTATCAGAAAGCATTTGACGAGATACGTTCCATCGTTGCTCATCGTCGTGACGCCATGTATCACCAGCAAGCTATCAACGAAGCACTGGTGACAGCTCTGGACTTTATGAAGATACCGTCAACTAAAACACTGTCAACGGCATTACAGAAGAAAAATAAAGAAGAAATTCAAAAGGCAACTGAAGAACTGAAAATCGCAGGTGAAAAGTATTTCGCTTCTGTACCTTTCCCCGAAGTAGAGAAACTGGTAGGCAAACAAATGCTGAAAACTTATATGGGCTATATACCCCAAGAACAGCGAATCAGCATATTCAAAGTGATAGACAGCCGGTTCAAAGGAGATAGTGATGCATTTGTAGATGCCTGTTTTAAGTATTCTATCTTTGGGAATAAAGAAAATTTTGAAAAGTTCCTTCAAAAACCCAACCTGAACAAAATAGACAAAGACTGGATGATTCTGTTCAAACATTCTATCACCGACGGATTGATGCAGACAGCATTGGCAATGCATGATGCTAATACAAACTATGATGCTGCCCACAAAGTATGGGTGAAAGGTATGATGGATATGCGTCAGGAAGCAGGTATTCCTATTTATCCGGATGCCAACTCTACACTGAGACTGACATATGGTAAAGTAGCCTCATATGAACCGGCGGACGGAGCAGTATACAAATATTATACAACTCTGAAAGGTGCTATGGAAAAAGAAGATCCTAATAACTGGGAATTCGTTGTACCCGCTAAGTTGAAGCAACTATACGAAGCAAAAGATTATGGACGCTATGCTATGAAGAATGGTGAAATGCCTGTTTGCTTCATTGTAGATACTGACAATACAGGAGGAAATTCCGGTAGTCCGGTATTCAATGGCAAAGGTCAACTGATAGGTACCGGCTTTGACCGAAACTATGAAGGATTGACAGGAGATATCGCCTTCCGTCCCTCTTCTCAGCGTGCCGCTTGTGTAGATATCCGCTATACTCTCTTCATTATTGAAAAGTATGCGGGAGCTTCACATATAATCAAAGAGCTGGATATTGAGGAGTAATAGTTTAATGTGCCAATTGCTGTGCTATGTGATAACGCAGTTAATTGGCACCCAACTCGTTATTCTCAATCAACCTCCCCCATTGAACACTCAAATAAGCGCCCCACTCTTTTTTACGTCCTATCAATTCGGGTACAGAGTGATAATCTACCTAAGCCGTGTGAAACAAACATAGAGATTTAAATTTAATTCCGGAAGGAAATGTATTCATAATGCCGCTAACCCCTATTTTGTATAATGTAATGCCCCAAAGGTATACTTTTTTAAGGAGTAACAGGTAATGAATCGTCAAATAAATTCTTCTACCAAATACATCTCATCAAGTAAATCTTCCATTGATTGCTGCAAATTATCCACTGCCTCTTCAGGAGAATCTCCATACGCATTACATTGAATATTCACGGCAAGCCAGGCGTAATAACCTCCGTCGGAAGTGCGCTCAAGCACATAATCTGTTTTATTCAGTTTCATATTGGTAAATAATTAGTAAGTGTTGGTATATTTACAACTGACTGATGATCAATCAGATTTTCGAGTTCACAGATAATATGACGTTCACTACTACGTGCCCAGTAAATAAACTCACGGCTGGGACAATACTTGCCGGCAAAGCGAAGCAAGGGTTCAAGTGCAAACGAGTCACTCACAATACCGGCACCCGCACGAACTGCATCATAAGCGTTGCAATCTTGTTCAATATGGGCTGGCACCATCAATACGGGTTTACCCAAATACATGGCCTCGCAAATAGACTCAAAGCCTGCGGTACTGGCATAAGCACGGCATCCTGCCATATAATTAAGAAATTTCACATCATCGAGTTGATGAAAAGTCAACGTCTCATCCATCCAGGTCACCTCCGCTGTATCCGCCTTGTCCCAGAAAAAATGTAAGGGTACTTCCGGATGAACAGAATGAAAAGCTTTCACACTATCAGAGAAACCGGCATTGACCATATAACCATGAATATAATTACCCGCTTCGGGACGAATGGCAGTAACCTCCTGCCGGAGCAAAGGAGGAACTACAACAAGATTATTTTCTCTGTCTTCGGACATCTTGCGAAAAGAAAGAGCCAAACGCTTCTTTGCTTTCAAGCTTGTCATTCGCGTAAAGAGGCGAAGCATAAACAGTTGAACTGCATCTTTCTCCGGAAATTCAAATTCCCGGTGCAAAAACAAATACTGATGCCCAATACAAACATACGGAACAGAAGGGCGGAAAAACATATAGGTAAGTCCGGTTAAAAGTTCGTAGAAGTTGATTACTACTTCCGCCTCTGTTTTCCTGATCCGTTGGTTTATATAACACATACTACGGACATATTCCGGTAGGTGTATAAGATTATAAGCAAAGCTTTTTTTCAAATTAGCACGTCTATTATCGGGCGAAGGCAAGAAGTTAGGGCTGAGAAAACGCTTCACCGGAGCTTTATATTCCGATTGAAAAAGCCCGGTAAAGTACGCGACGAGCTTTTACCCACAAGCACTTCTACTACCTCGTGCCCATTGCGTCGTAACATATCTTCGAGAGTCAACGCTTGTGTAAGGTGTCCTCTCCCTTCTCCCTGAACAATAAATAAAAATCTCATGAGGCTATTGTTATTTGTTTGGTTTCCCCCTTTTCCTGCTCTTTTTCTGACATCAGCACATTATCAAAGTAACGTACACTCCAATTTCCTTCCTCATCTTCTGTCAATGCAGAAAGTGACTCTACCCAGTCACCGGAATTCAGATAATGAATTCCATCATAACAAGTATTGGCAGGATGATGAATATGCCCACAGATTACTCCGTCACACTTTCTGGCCTTTGCCAGTATTACCAGTTCTTTTTCAAAATCAGAAATATAAGAAACGGCTGATTTCACTTTATTTTTGATAGACTGGGATAGTGAATAATAAGTTTTTCCCTGTTTCATTCGCCGGGCATTATACACTTTGTTAAGCCAAAGTAAAAATGTATATCCGGTATCGCCCAGTTTAGCCAACCACTTCATTTGGGTAGTTATTCTATCAAAAACGTCACCATGCGTCACATAATAACGTCTACCGTGACTTTCGTAGATGCAGTCCTTAACAATCTGTATATTAGAAAAGTTCAGTGGCGCCAGATTATCAAGAAAATCATCGTGATTGCCACGAACATAAATAACCTGTGTACCGAAATTCTCCATCATCTTCATGATAACTTTGAAAAAGTCCGTATGCTTAGCCTTCCATTTACTTAAGCCGCTTTTTTTCAGATGCCACCCGTCGATAATATCTCCATTCAATATCAGACGGTCACAATTGATTGATTTAAGGAAGCGGGTCACCTCCTCTGTTTTGGAGTGCTGAGTTCCCAGATGAATATCTGAAAGAACAACTGTAGGATAATACGTGCGTAAATGCATAACATTTCAGTTTTTCGATATGCAAAAGTCCGTATTTCACATTACAAGCGGATGTCTTTACAGTTACTATTTTATGAACAAAATCAGCTTTTCGGCGTTATATATCTAAAATAGTAATTATATTCGCAGCCCGAAGAGGCTGGGAATTCATTTTAAGAAAAGAAGATTATGGAAAAATTTGATGAATTAATACAGTCACCGGTCCCGGTTTTAGTAGATTTTTTTGCAGAATGGTGTGGTCCTTGCAAGGCTATGAAGCCAATTCTTGAAGAAGTAAAAGCTAAGATAGGAGATAAAGCCCGCATCGCTAAGATTGATGTGGACCAACATGAACAACTGGCAGCAAGATTCCGTATACAGGCCGTACCTACATTCATACTATTCAGTAATGGAGAAGCTGTGTGGCGTCACTCCGGAATGATACATGCCAGTGAATTAACAGGAGTTATCGAACAGTATTCACATAAAAATTAAGAATGAAGAAGGTATTAGCTATGGTAGCTTTTGTCATGATCAGCGTAATTGTTTACGCTTTCAATGATGGAAGCAAGATAAATGCAGATCAACAAGGTAAAGAGGTAAAAAGCGGTGAAGTAATCGTAATGAATAAAGATATGTTCATTAAGGATGTATTTGATTACGAGAACACCAAAGAATGGAAATACAAAGGTAATAAACCTGCCATCATTGATTTATACGCTGACTGGTGTGGTCCTTGCCGAATGACAGCCCCTATCATGAAGTCGCTGGCAAAGGAATACGACGGCAAGATCGTAATTTATAAGGTTAATGTGGATAAAGAAAAGGAATTGGCAGCTTTGTTTAATGCAACAAGCATTCCCCTCTTTGTATTCATCCCAATGAATGGAGAACCACAGCTTTTCCGTGGTGCGGCAGATAAAGCCACCTACCAAAAGGCAATAGACGAATTCTTGTTGAAACAGTGATAAATGATTAGTGATAAGTGATTAGTTAGTTGCGCTATAAGCCTCATGGCACTAATCACTTATCACTTATCACTATTTATGATATCCCACCGGATGGTTCATCAATGGTAACTGAGTATCGGTCAGTTTCAATATACTTTTCAATTTAGCTGTGTCCATTGAGGCCCGCGGTACAGTAGCTAATTTGACAGCAGAACAAAAGATTGAAATATTCTGCGAAACAATACCTGTATCCATAGCCCCCATCAACTGAGTATGGGTATTCTTGGCATCACCTAAACGAGACAAGTCACTCACCAACAATAAAGAAACAGGAGCCGACTTTACAAAAGCCTGTCCTCCTGCCACTACTCCCCGATGATCTCCTTCAGCCACCAGATTCAGCTGATGTGCTTTCGCATCATACAAATAAGTAGCTTCGGGCAGTACTACATAAACATCTACATCTTGTTTGTTCATAGCCGAAGGGGCTGTACGTTTTCCTTCTTCCGGACGATTTATGCCATTGGCAGCCCAGAGTAAGTCTGATAAATCAGTAAGAGTTAATGCTTTTGCAGCATATTCACGCGTAGAATGGCGGTTGGCAAATGCTTCCATCACTTCACTATTACGATTCAAATTCGGTTTAGGCAACCGGATCACTTTATCAGCAGCAAATGTAGCTACTGAGATAAACAGGCACAATAATAACAGTTGTACTTTCCTCATAATCTGTGGTTTTTAAAAGTTTATGCGCAAATATAACCGTATCTTAGTGATTCCAATCTTTTTCTAAGAAAGTTTAATAAAAAAGGCCTGCATCTGTTAAACAGACACAAGCCTTTCTTTCATTTGTGAACTATATATTTATTATTTCTTTCCGAAATAACGATTGTAAAGTCCTTCAAAACCTTTACCGTGACGTGCTTCATCTTTACACATTTCATGAACAGTATCATGAATAGCATCCAGATTCAATGCTTTAGCACGGGTAGCAATACGTTTTTTATCTTCGCAAGCACCAGCTTCGGCGTTCATTCTCTTCTCCAAGTTAGTCTTAGTATCCCATACACAGTCACCCAGCAGCTCAGCAAATTTAGAAGCATGTTCTGCTTCTTCCCAAGCATAACGTTTGAAAGCCTCTGCTACTTCAGGGTAACCTTCACGATCAGCCTGACGACTCATAGCCAAGTACATACCAACCTCTGTACACTCGCCCATGAAGTGATTGTTCAGATCCTTAATCATTTCGTCATCGCAACCTTTGGCAACACCAATTACGTGTTCGTCAACAAAAGTAAGTGCACCACCTTCAGTTTCAACAACTTCTACAAATTTGCTGGCAGGTGCTTTACACAATGGACATTTCTCAGGAGCTGCGTCACCTTCGTAAACGTAACCGCATACAGTACATCTAAATTTCTTCATTTTGTCTTTAATTTTAATTAATTAGTCAATACGTATATTTTTTAAGCAATTCTTACAAATTCCTTTATAGTAATAATGCATTTCAGTTATCTCGTGCCCATCCATTTGAAGTCCTATAACCTCTTTTATTTCAAGAGGAAGTTCCAAATCATATATATTTCCGCATCTCTTACAAATAAAATGCGCATGCGGTGAAGTATCCGCATCAAAATTAGCATTACGTTCATCAATAGTAAGCATCAGGGCTGCTCCCTGCTCTGCAAATAGTTTCAGCGTATTATACACTGTTGTCTTTGAAAGCGTTGGCATTGAGGGAGATAAAGCTGTATATATTTCATCAGCCGACGGATGTGTACGATGTTCCATCAGATACTCCATAATGGCAATACGCTGCATGGAAGGTTTTATGTTGTACTCTAATAATCGGTTATATGGCTTCATAGACTCTGCTTATACAAAATTGTAATGATTACAATTTTAAATTCGAAGCAAAGATAGGAGTTTCTTTTATTTCTGCAAATAATTGGCCAATAAATTTTATAAAAAATAGCTACATTTTTTGTAAGTAATCAGATTTTAGTAGTAGGTAGTCAGAATATACCAGTTTAAATGTACTCTGGTTGTTTACCGGAAAAGGTATATAGACTACGCCTTGGCAGCAAGAAGACAAGGCGTAGTCTGTAAGCATTAGATTAATTAGAATATCCTTTTAGATATTATCAAACGAATATATCAAAACAATTTCCTAATTTTGCAACGCAAATAATAATGTGTTAATATATCACATTTTAATATTTATCAATTATGAACTACGGATTTGTAAAAGTAGCAGCAGCAGTACCGCGTGTTAAAATAGCGGACTGTAATTTCAATGCCAAACAACTCGAAAGCCTGATAGCAGTTGCAGATGGCAAAGGAGTACAGATTATCACTTTCCCCGAAATGTGTAT
Organism: Bacteroides nordii WAL 11050 = JCM 12987; assembly: GCA_000613465.1. Taxonomy (GTDB): domain Bacteria; phylum Bacteroidota; class Bacteroidia; order Bacteroidales; family Bacteroidaceae; genus Bacteroides; species Bacteroides nordii. Next base: position 5,828 of record BAJA01000059.1, on the reverse strand, counting down.
CACCGCTTATACCTGTGGCGATCTTTTCGGTCAACAGCTCTTGCTGGAAGAAGCAGAAATGGCGCTGATGCAGATATTAAATAATACCCGCCAACTGGATATCATCTCTATTCTAGGAATGCCGGTAATCGTAAATTCTACTGTTATCAATGCAGCCGTAGTTATCCAAAAAGGTAAAGTACTGGGTGTAGTCCCCAAAACCTATCTGCCCAACTATAAAGAGTTTTACGAACAGCGTTGGTTCACCTCTGCTCTGCAAGTAGCAGAAACCAGTGTACGGCTTTGCGGACAAATCATCCCAATGGGTACAAACCTGTTATTCGAAACATCAGACACTATTTTCGGGATTGAAATATGCGAAGACTTATGGTCTACCATACCTCCAAGCTCAACACTTGCGCTACAAGGGGCCGAAATCATATTTAATCTTTCTGCCGACAATGAAGGGATAGGTAAAAACAGTTACCTCCGTTCGCTTATCAGCCAACAATCTGCACGTTGTATTTCGGGATATGTATTCTCTTCCTGCGGATTCGGAGAGTCTACTACCGATGTAGTCTTTGCCGGAAACGGGCTTATCTATGAAAATGGTAGCCAATTGGCACACAATGACCGCTTCAGTTTTGAAGAGCAATTGATTATTAGCGAAATAGATGTAGAATATCTGCGTGCCGAACGGCGTATTAATACAACATTTGCAGCAAGTAAAGGAAACATTCCGGCAGATAAAAAGCCAGTACGTATTGCTACGGAGTTTGTAAACAGTAAAGAACTAAATCTGACACGTACATTTGAGAGGCATCCATTTGTCCCACAAGGAGCAGCATTGAATGAACGTTGTGAAGAAGTATTTTCAATACAGGTAGCTGGACTTGCACAACGTCTTGTGCACACCGGAGCTAAAACTGCCGTAATTGGTATCTCAGGAGGGTTGGATTCTACACTTGCCCTACTTGTCTGTGTCAAAACCTTCGATAAATTAGGTTTATCCCGCAAAAATATTATTGGTGTCACCATGCCGGGTTTCGGTACAACCAACCGTACTTATCACAATGCCATCTCTCTCATGAACTCACTCGGCATTACCTTACGGGAAATCAGTATTAAAGAAGCATGTATTCAACACTTCAAGGACATTAACCATGACATCAATGTACACGACGTAATTTACGAAAATGCTCAGGCACGCGAACGCACACAGATATTGATGGATATAGCCAACCAGACAGGAGGAATGGTAATCGGAACAGGTGATTTATCAGAACTGGCTTTAGGATGGGCTACATACAACGGCGATCACATGTCGATGTACGGTGTAAACGGAAGTATTCCTAAAACCCTGGTGAAATATCTGGTAAAGTGGGTAGCAGAAAACGAAGTAGACGAAACATCATGTATTACTCTACTCGATATTGTAGATACACCTATTAGCCCCGAATTAATTCCGGCAGATGAAAATGGAGATATCAAACAAAAGACAGAGGATCTGGTAGGTCCGTACGAATTGCACGATTTCTTCCTCTATTATTTCATGCGTTTCGGCTTTCGTCCGTCAAAGATATTCATGCTGGCTTCATTGGCATTCAAAGAAGTATATGATGAAGAGACGATCAAGAAATGGTTACTCATCTTCTTCCGCCGTTTCTTCAACCAACAGTTCAAACGTTCCTGTTTGCCCGACGGTCCTAAAGTAGGAAGTATCTCTATCAGTCCACGTGGCGACTGGCGCATGCCAAGTGATGCTTCGGCAGCAGCATGGCTGAAGGAAATTGAAAAAGAGTGATTAGTGAGTAGTGAGTAGTGAGCTGCGCTATTACGCTGCATCGTGCTAATCACTACTCACTAATCACTTATCACTACTACAACACCCCTTTACTTGAGGGAAGTTCAAAATGATAAATATCCCGCTTCAAAGCCATTTTCAGCGCACGAGCCAATGCTTTGAATATTCCTTCAATCTTATGATGTTCATTTTGCCCTTCGGCTTTGATGTTTAGATTCATCTTTGCAGCATCACTCAGAGATTTAAAAAAGTGGAGAAACATTTCAGTAGGCATCTCTCCTATTTTTTCACGTTTAAACTCTGCATCCCATACCAGCCAGGGACGTCCACCAAAGTCAAGGCATACCTGACAAAGGCAATCATCCATAGGAAGAGCATAACCATAACGTTCAATTCCCCTCTTGCTTCCTAATGCCTGATAAATACATTCACCCAAAGCAATAGCCGTATCTTCGATAGTATGGTGTTCATCTACTTCAAGATCCCCTTTCACCTTAACAGTGAGGTCCATACCGGAATGCTTACCTATCTGCTCCAACATATGATCAAAGAAGCCAAGTCCTGTAGAGATATCACAAGTACCATTACCGTCCAGATTCAGAGAAACAAAGATATCCGTCTCCTTTGTAGTACGCCTCACCTCTGCTTTACGTTCTCCGGCAAAAAGAAACTCAGCTATTTTATCCCAGTCAGTAGTAGCCAGTACACAGACCTCTTCCAAACCCTTCTCTTTCAGTAGCTCTGAAGAATCTTGCAGATAAATAGCGCGACATCCCAGATTCCTGGCCAGTTCGACGTCGGTAGGGCGATCACCAATCACAAAACTCCCTGTCAGGTCGTAATCCGGATTATCAATGTATTTAGTCAACATTCCGGTACGCGGTTTACGAGTCGGGGCATTCTCTTCGGGAAAGCTACGGTCTATCAGAATATCATCAAAAGTAATACCTTCACCCACCAGAGTTTTCAACATTAGATTGTGAGCCGGCCAAAAGGTAGCTTCCGGGAAAGAATCAGTCCCCAAACCATCCTGATTGGTGACCATAACAAATTCAAAATCGAGCTTGCTACGCACAAAGCCAAGATTGCGGAACACTTTAGGATAAAACTCCAGTTTCTCCAATGAATCAAGCTGATAATCTACAGGAGGCTCAATAACAAGCGTACCATCACGATCAATAAATAATATTTTTTTCTTCATGGAAATGATAATATAATAATGTGCCAATTACCATGCAGCCTATTTCTATAGTGCAGCCAATTGGCACATTGAATAATTATTTGTATTTCTTTAACGCCTCTATCAGCTTTCCGTTTTCAGCACGTGTACCTACCGTCACACGAAGGCAATTGCAACAAAGTGATATATTATGGCGATTGCGAACAATAATGCCCTCTCCTACCAGATAATTGTAAATCTTCACAGCATCCGTCACACGGGCCAGAAAGAAATTTGCATCCGAAGGGAACACTTCCAGCACACAAGGCAATTCCGCAAAAGCATTTTCCAACTCTTTTCGTTCTTCCTTCAAAGCCTTCACCCAACGATCTATCTCATAATGTTTATGTAACATCTGTATAGCTTGTTGCTGTGTCAGTTGATTGACGTTGTACGGATACTTGATTTTATTAAGAATAGAAATAATTTCTTCCGAAGCAAAAGCCATACCCAAGCGAATAGCAGCACATCCCCATGCCTTAGAGAACGTTTGAAGTATCACCAAATTGGGATATTCCTTCAGACAGGCAAGAAAAGAAGGGGCCTCCGAAAAATCACTATATGCCTCATCCAGTATTACAAGTCCTTCAAAGTTATTCAACACCTTTTCTATCTCCGAACGCAGCAGGTCATTGCCAGTCGGATTATTGGGTGAACAAAGAAAAATCAGCTTTGTCTGGTCATCTGTAGCTGCCAATAACTTATCGGCCGAAAACAGGAAATGCTCGTCCAGCAATACTTTACGGTATTCTACATCATTCACCTCGGCACATACCTGATACATGCCGTAGGTAGGGTCAATAGCTACTACATTGTCTTTACCCGGCTCACAAAAAGCACGAAATACAAGATCAATAGCCTCATCACTACCATTTCCCAGAAAGATATTCTCCGGGGCTGCTTTTTTAAGCTTTCCCAAATCTTTTTTCAATTCGTACTGCAATGGATCCGGATAACGATTATGGGGCAAGTTATATGGATTTTCATTAGCATCCAGAAATACAGAGGCAGTGGCCCCTTTATATTCATCCCTTGCTGAAGAATATGGCTTCAGCTTCCAGATATTCGGACGGGTTAATTCTTGCAATGTTTTCATGCGGATATTTATTTTACGATTTACAATTGATATCTCTCAGGCGGACAGATACAGCATTCTTATGAGCATCCAGTTGTTCATTGGCTGCCATTATTTCAATAGCCGGTCCAATAGCCTTCATACCCTCCGGACGGATTTCCTGAAACGTAATCTTACGGATAAAACTATCCAGGCTTACACCACTGTATGCTTTTGCATAACCGTTGGTCGGCAGCGTATGATTGGTTCCCGAAGCATAATCTCCGGCACTCTCAGGTGAAAATGATCCCAAAAACACAGAACCGGCATTGATTACACGTTCTGCTATCTCCCTATAATTTTCCGTCTCTATAATCAGATGTTCAGGAGCATATTCGTTAGTTAGTTCTAATGCTTCATCCATATCTTTCACCAGAATGAGTTTACTGTTGGCAAGAGATTTTTCCGCAATTTCACGACGTGTCAGTTCCGCTAACTGTCGTTCCACTTCTTTCATCACATCATCCTGTAACTTCTCAGAAGTCGTGATCAGTACTGCCTGGCTATCTACTCCATGCTCTGCCTGTGAAAGCAGATCGGCAGCCACAAATACCGGATTAGCAGAATCATCTGCCAGGACCTCTACTTCCGAAGGACCTGCCGGCATATCAATGGCAACATCACGCAAGCTAACCAACTGTTTGGCTGCTGTGACATACTGATTACCCGGACCAAAGATTTTATATACTTTAGGTACGCTTTCCGTACCATAAGCCATAGCTGCAATAGCTTGTACTCCGCCGGCTTTGAATATTTTACTTACTCCCGCCATTTGCGCTGCAAAAAGAATAGCCGGATGGATTTTTCCATTCTTATCAGGTGGAGTACAAAGTACAATCTCTTTACATCCGGCAATCCTGCCGGAACTGCCAACATCAATACAGTAGAGAATAACGGTGCTGTACCTCCCGGAATATATAGACCTACTTTCTCTATGCCTACCGCCTTCTGCCAGCAAGTCACCCCTTCCATTGTCTCTACTTTACACCCTACAAAACGTTGTGAAGCATGAAAGGTCTCAATATTCTTTTTGGCTAAAGAGATAGCTGCCTTCAACTCTTCACTGACCAAAGCAACACCTTCTGCCAGCTCCGCCTCCGTCACAGCAAGTGATGTCAGAATTGCTTTATCAAAAGTAGCTTCATACTCTATCACGGCTGCATCTCCTTCAGCACGAACACGATTGATAATGCCGCGTACCGTATCAAAAAGGCTCTCCGTGTTGAGTGCAGGACGTTTCAATATGTCGGTCCACTGCTCTCTTGAAGGATATTTTATTTGTTTCATATTTATTAGTTTATAATGTTATGTTGTCTTGGATGTACTTTTCTTTCGCCTTGATGCAAAAGAAAAGATACCAAAAGAAAAAATCAAGGCTGCATTTCCTCCGCTACTGCACTATGGTGAAAAGCTAAAGGGGCTCGAACTCGCTTCGCTCAGACAATCGCCCCTTCTTACGTTTTTCACCTCCGTTCCGTTTGACGCTGCGGAAATGAGGCCGGGGGACCCATTCGGATGATAGCATACAATGCTTGTTGTAACTAAAGAAGTATACTATATAAGCTTAATTATATTGTAATATATTTACTTTATATATCACACATCTCTTCTCCTTCCTAAACCTCAGTATCCGTTGATGAACGGCCTCCGGCCTCATTTTTTCTCCGTCAAGCGAACGCCCGCAGTGAAGCGTCAAAAAGGGGCGATTGTTT
>BAJA01000060.1 GCA_000613465.1 Bacteroides nordii WAL 11050 = JCM 12987 | reverse complement strand
GATACCGGTACATATTATTAACGCTACAATAATCGTCCACCAGGGAAGAAAAAACAGGCCCCATTGATAGAACATCAAAGCCATAGCAGAAAAATGGAATACCAATCGCAGTGCTTGAGAAGTAGAACGGATGTCATCTATAAAACTAATAAAAGTAATCAGTGTCAGGGCAAGCATGAACCAGGGATATTCAAAATGGTTCGTAAGGAAATAAGCTAATACACCAAAATAGAAGATAATTCCCCCACCTCGTAAAGTGATCCGGGTATGCGACTGCGTTCATTGGGTTTGTCGATAATATTGCATTTATCAGCAATACGGAAATAAAAAAGTTCTGCCAGGAAGAGCAGAACTAAGACTATTAAATAATACACAGCTTTATATATTTAAAAAGTATCTTCAATCGTAAGTCGTAAATTGTCCAATCGTAAATCATTCAAAGGACTTTATTGTTTTTATTAATCCTTCTTTTGCAGTAACAGGCATTTTATCAATGCCCAGTGCCCTTTTTATCTTGTCATTACTAACTACATAATTTTCTGTTAACTTCCGCAGACGTTCTGTATTCAATGGCAAATGAAGCAAAGTGCCAATCCCGGCACAACCTTCCATCAAACCTTTATTCATCTTCCAAATATGTGGTTTCTTTCCCATCACCTCACACATAGTAGCTATCAACTCATTAGTAGACATCGCTTCATCATCCCCCATATGATAGATACCTCCCGGAACATCCTTCGTCAACAACCCTTCTACCACATAGCAAAGATTATCTATCGAAGTAAACGAACGATGATTCTCAAAAGCTCCCAAAGGCCACGGAATGCCTTTCTTCACCACATTATAAAGCAAATTCAGATTCCCTTTATTTCCCGGCCCATGTATCATACAAGGACGGAGGATATAAACCTGTTTGTTTAATTGACAGTGGACAGTGGACAATTGACAATTAGCTGCGCTATCATGCTGCATAGCAACTGTCAATTGTTCACCATCAACTGTCAACTGTCCATTGTCAACTGTCAATTTATTAAGAATGTACTCTTCCGCCTTAATCTTACTTTCTCCATAAGGACCAACAGGAGTTGGAATAACATCCTCAGTGAGTATATCCCCTACTACGCTATCGACAGCAGCTTTTACAGAGCTGAAGAAAATGAATCTCTTAGCTGATGACTTCAGAAAGAAATCAAAGATCTTTTGAGTTAAACCGGTGTTGATATCAAAATAAGACTGGGCTATTGATTGATTCTTTGTATCATGGGCTTTCCCGGCAAGATGGATGATGGCATCAAACTCCGGAAGATTCTGATAAGCAAAAGAATATAGCTGTATATCCTCCCATAAGAAGGTCTTTATTACCCCTTCTTTTTCAGGAGTCACAATATCCAAGCCATAAAGGGTATGACGCCCTTTTAAAGATACTACAAGATTGGAGCCCACAAAACCGTGGATACCCGTAATAAGTATATTCATTAATTATTCCAGTTTGCAAACATCCAACAAAAGGTTTAGGAAAGATAATCGGAGTAACAGAAACGGATGAAGAAACACCTATCATAGAAAGCAAATTGAGACAAGTCTCGTTAATTTCTGATTTACAAAAATATTTCTTGTAAGAGCCACAACAATAGACACACAAACTACACATATAACATCTCTATCTCCTGCCAAATCACATGCTGTTCAAAATTATTCTTTACAAATTCTCTCCCAGCTTTTCCATACTTATTTCTTATGTCACCATCTTGCCTTAACAACCAGATAGTTTCTGCCAACTCGCCAGCATTATGCCCGACAAATAATCCCGTTTCTTTTTCAACAATAGAGTCAATACAGCCTGTCGCTTTAGTTGTTACAATAGGTAATTCCATAGAAGAGGCTTCTAAAACAGAGGTTGGGAAGCCTTCCCGATAGGATGGCAACACAAAAATATCCATCAGCCCATAATAGTATTCAATCATTGAATTCTCCACATAACCAGTACTAACAATAGCTGGATTTGTCTCTATATTTTCTACTATATTTTGTGGTAAAGCATCTCTCGTCTCCAGCATTCCTACCAACAAGACAGCTATATCATTGCTCTTTTTTTGAAGAATATCAAATGCCTGTATTAGTTCTATAATACCCTTATCTCTGACCAACCGTCCTGTAAAACCTATTACAAAGCTATATTTATCAAGCCCTAATCTTCGCTTCAATATATTCAGCTGTACATTATTAATATTTTCTTTATTAAATCGAAAGATATCAATCCCATTACAGGTTCCTTTTGAAAGTAATATCTGCTTATAGGAAGGATTCAATTTATCTTCTAAACTCTTGTTACAAATTGATGGACTCACACAAACGATTTTAGTCGATAATTTTGCCACCAATCTGTCTATCCATATAAGTAACTTCCTTTTAAAGCCCATAGAGGTCTCATACACAAGCCCGTGCCGAAAGTAAATACGAATAGGAACCCGCATAAAGAAACCGGCAATCATAGCTATCAATGCTCCTTTAGGAGTATGTCCAGTCACTATTGAAATCCTTTTTTCATGTACGTATTTACATGTAGCAACTATAGCTTTTATATCTTTCCACAAAGAAATTTTCCTCTCAATAGGTATTTCCTTATAGCCAAAACAATGTGATTCCGAATATTGCTTTATTTCGTCAGAAGGACTACAAATAATATATTCCTGATATCCTCTCTTTTTAAAATAAAGAAGCTGATCGCCTAAAAAATAGGGTATTACGAAATAGATATTAACAACGTGAAGAATATTCATTTAAGTTTTTGTAAAAACATTCGCCTTAGATATTTAAATAGAGAGAAGGAAGATGAAACCAAGAAAAGAGGATATGAGACATATGAATGTTTATACATGAATTTAAAATTATCCAATTCTCCTTTTTCCATCATCCACAATTTAGAGGAAAGCCCTTTGGCTCCCCAAAGTGGTTTATCATTCATTTTTGTCAACACTTCCCCCTGCAATATACAAAGCTTACCCAAAGTAGCTAACTGAAGCCATAACTTATAATCTTCAGAATACTTTTTGCTTTCATCAAATTTATATTTTTGTAATATGCTACGAGGCACATTACTGTAGAAGTCACGAAACTGTTTTTCAGCATTAACCCAGTTAAAGAGATCTTTCGGATAAAAGAAAATGATTTTGAAAAATAACATTTATCACCTACACTGTATAAACTACCAGCAAGTACCAGATCCTTATTTTCTGCAAAAAGCTGAACTTGCTTTTCTATTTTATTCGGATACCATTCATCATCAGAGTCTAAAAAAGCGACGTACTCTCCTTTCGCATGAGATATCCCATTGTTTCTGGCACAGGAAGGACCAGCATTTACTTGTGTCACAAGTTTAATCTTTTCTTCATGACCTATTATCAAATCAGATAAAAGTTTAATCGTCGTATCAGTAGACCCATCATCAACAACAATAATTTCAATATTATTGTAGGTTTGAGAAAATACAGAGTTAATACAAGACAGGATTGTTTCGGAAGAATTGTACGTAGGAATTACTACACTGACAAGAGGTAAATGCATCATTAAAAAGGATGTTCAAACAAATGATTGGAATATTTATATCTACAAGTAATATCAGATTCAAATCTTAAACCATTCATCTAAAGCAATAGTCTTATCTGAATTTAAAGTCCATTTAGAAGGGGAAACAACGATTTTATTTGTGTTCAATGTTTAAAAAAGCCCCCCACCACGAAAAAGAGCTGTTAGAGATAATGTTATGTCTACACAAAGACATTAGATAAATGTACCAATATTGAGGAATATCATAATTAGGAACATAAATTACATTTGTTGGTAGATTGACATACCTTCTTACCCAGTCTAAATCATCAGAAAAAACAAAAATCATAGCATTAGAAACTCTTCCGCGCATAATATCCACTGCTTTTTCATAATAGTGAGCATCACAAACTCCAAAAGTATTAATATGCTTAGACGAGAAGTAATCGCCTCTTCTTACATGTAATGCTATAGCCCCCTCAGCTTCTTGTATCTTTGCTTTTAGAAGTTACGAAAAGAGTGTAATTTATTGGAAATGAGCATTGGGTAATCGCTCATAATAGTAATAGGTTACGAATTAGTTAGTTATCTACTGCATTATTCTTCTGTGCGTTGCGTAACCTTCAAAGAACTCTTCGTATGCAAAAGTAACAATAAAACGGGAGATTTAGAAATGAATCTCCTGATTTTTTCTTCTCACACAAGTTTTTCCGTAAAAGCGATTTTATCCGTCAGCACACCATCGCCCAAAAAGATTTTGAACGAACGTGTGCCGACTGCCGCATAAGCGGAGAAAAGGGCTTTGCCTCACGCCTAAACAATAGTTTAGACTGATGAGACAAGGCCCCTTTCTTTTGTGCTTATGCCAAAGAGGTGCTTTTACGGGGTTTTGACGATTTTTCTTTTTTCGTTGTCCTTTTGAGCCGGAAGCGGAAAGCCGTGTATGACCGCACATTCCATAAATGGAACAAGCCGTCACTCACGGCAGACAAACCGGGAAGAATGATTTTATCCATCCGACCAAACACGTTTGGCCAAACAGATAAAAACATACTTCCTTGCCGATGGTTTGCCCGGTTTCACGCTACCGGCTATGTTCTTTTCTGTTGGGGATGTCTTTTTCACGGATTTCTCTTTTGAAGTTTTCCTGTCTAATCTGCCTCTACTTCCGTTTACCTCCATTTTCGCGCCTTTCAGTGAGCCGCATCAGGCAGTCATTTTCGTGCTGGGTGCAAAGGTAACTCCGGGATTGTACGGGAAAGCAAGGTCAAGCCTCCTGTTTTCTGGAAAAATCTCCAGCTTCGGGTAGTATTTTCCCGAAAAACCTTGCATTCCCTAATCCCTACCTTTTTAAGCACCCGAAACGAAAACGACCGATGCGACAGAAAGACGCATTAAAAAAAATGTCGGATAAACGAGAGGCAGATAAGATAGTTTGAAACTCAACTCCCTCAGCTCTTGAATCCGCATTAAAAAACAAAAAATCAAAAACAAAACGGATATGAGAACGGCAATAGCAACAAAATTCGTGGCATGGGAAGTACCAAGTTTGGAGAACCTGCAAGGCAGCAAGGTGTACGGACTTCGCACCAAACTGAACAATGGTGAGAAATTGAGCCGAGAGGAAAAGGATTGGCTTACACGCAATGTGAACAGCAACACCTATTTCAAGAGCGCAGTACCCTTGCAAGGTTGGATGTTTGACTTTTCCGACATTCTCCGAACCTACATTGTAAAGCAGTATGGACATTGGGCGGAATACAAGGCTACCGACAAGACCGCACTCCGCAGTTTCCTATACGGCAGGATAGACAGCATCGTGGAACTTAACAAATGATACGGCTATGACAGCAACGGTAAATTTCAGACAAATGGCGCAATACATAGGGCTTGCGATATGCACCCTAATCATGCGCACCGCCTTTTGGGTGTCCGGCATCCTTTGGTACATCGTCAGAGAGATAATAAACGGAGTGTTCCGAGTGGCAATAGGGGTAATCGTGGCTATTCTTTCCGTTATCCTGTTCTTCGGCTTCATTCTTTGGTTATTCACCCTTTAATCCCTACCGACATGGCAAAGAGAAGAAGCAAGACAGTGGAGCAACAATGCAGATACTACGAGGTGGGCAACATCTTCGAGTACATGGTGGAAACATACCTCAACGGCAATATGTCCGTGTTCCGTGGACTCTACCACGAACTGAACAAGAACGCACGGAAGGACTTTATAGACTTCCTATTGAGCGAGGTTGAGCCGATTTATTGGAGGGAGATTTTGAAACATACTATTTGACAACTCATAAAAACGACAGCGATATGAAAGGAACAGACCATTTCAAGAGAACGATACAGATGTATTTGGAACAACGTGCGGAGGAAGACACGCTCTTTGCGAAGAACTACCGCAATCCAGCCAAGAACATTGACGATTGCGTAACCTACATTCTGAACTATGTGCAGAAAAGCGGTTGTAACGGCTTCACGGACGGAGAGATATACGGACAAGCAGTACACTACTATGACGAGAACGAGATTGAGGTGGGCAAGCCTATCCAATGCCAAGTGGCGGTGAACCACATTGTGGAACTCACGGCAGAGGAAAAAGCAGAAGCACGTCAGCAGGCAGTCCGCAGATACCAAGACGAGGAACTCCGCAAGTTGCAGAACCGCACCAAGCCGACAAAGGCGAAAACAGAAACCCAAGTTCAACCCTCATTATTTGATTTTGGCTTATGAAACCGAGAAACAAATTTGAAAAAGCAGTTCTTGCCCAAAGCAAGAAACTACGCCCGATAACCCCGATACAGATAAATTGGGCATTCCGTAATTGCGTGGAGCATTATGCACACCGCTTGCCGAAAGGTCGTACCACTTGTATGGATTGCGGTCATAGTTGGGTAATGACGGAGCAGACCGAGCATTGTACGTGTCCCGAATGTGGAGCAAGTTTGAAAGTCTGCCTCACCTATCAGCGCAAGGTAAGACAAAAGCAGTATTTCACAACCCTTACCACAAGCGGAGAATACCAAGTGCTACGAATGTTCTTGCTTGTCGTGGGTATGGAGAAAGGGGTTAATGCCAAGTCCTATGCCCTTGAAATCGGGCAGTATTGGTGGAATGAACAAGGGCGTAAGGCTGTTGTTGCCATTCCACGCACATTGGGATGCTACATCGACACGTTCTCATTCGCTTCTCCTTTTGCTATCCGCAATGACAATGAAGCGTACCGCCATATCTCATATTCCCCGATATATCCAAGATATAAGGTGTTGCCGACGCTCCGCAGAAACGGCTTTAACGGCAATTTCCACGACATTGTACCCACCAAACTAATACCGGCATTATTGTCGGACAGCCGTGCGGAAACGCTGTTGAAGGCAGGGCAATATCCCATGTTGCGCTACTATCTGTACCACTCTTTCAATATTGGAGAGTATTGGGCTTCAATCAAGATATGTATCCGCAACGGCTATACTATTGAGGACGGCTCAATGTGGCGTGACACCATAGACCTCCTGCGTCATTTCGGCAAGGACACAAACAGCCCGAAATACGTTTGCCCTGCCGACCTCAAAGTTGAACACGACAAGTTGGTGGCAAAGCGCAACCTGCAAAGGAAACATGAGCGGACTGAACAGCAACGCAGGAAAGCGATTGAGGACGAGAAACAATATCTGAAAGCTAAGGGCATATTCTTCGGACTTGCCTTTACCGACAGCCTTATTTGCGTCAAAGTCATAGAGAGCGTGGAAGAAATGGCAGAGGAAGGAAGGACGATGCACCATTGTGTGGGCGGTTACCACAAACGAAAAGACTCCCTTATCCTATCCGCCACCATTGACGGAAAACGAATTGAAACGATAGAGGTGTCACTAAAAACTTTTGAGGTGGTGCAGTGTCGTGGCGTATGCAACGAGAACTCCGAATACCACGACCGCATCATCGCCCTTGTGAACAAGAACGCCAACCTTATCCGCCAGCGGATGAAAGCGGCATAATATCGACATCTAACAACTAACATTATGGAAGTAAGATTTGAAAGCATGGTTTTCCTATGGGATGATAAAATCCCCACGATGTTCCTTGAATTTATGAACCTCCTCACTCTTTGTCAGAGTGAGGAGCAATTAAGGCGAGCGTCAAGGACTTTGCCGAGAAACACGAACTTGACAAGTTCTTCCTTTACGGCTTCGGCTCTCATCATTTCTACCTGCACCAACGCTACACGAGCGACCCCGAAATGGTGATGCAACACAGAGTGCTGTCTGTACATTTCTAATCATCTAAATAACAACGACTATGGCAACAAAATGACAATTAACGGAGTAAGCACCTGCCAATCGGCAGGAACGGAGAACTACGAGAAATTCCAAACGGGTATCGACAGACGCAAACGCACCCTTGTGCAATACGACTACCGCCACACGGACGGGGAACTTTTCTCTTGTGTCAAACCCACATTAGACGAATGTCGAGCCGCACGGGACAAGTGGCTAACGGCAAAGGAAAGGAAGGAGGAGAAGCGATGAACGAAGCAGGCTACCAAACGCTGATAGTCAAATTCAGCGAACCCATTACGGCATTGGACGGCATCTTTGACGATGCCGAAGCGTGGGGAGTTGATACCCTAAAGGGGTGGATAGACAGCTATGAAAGCAGCCGTTTCACTGCCATTGACAGCCATACGGCAGTCATCACGAGCGAGTATAGCATGGAATGTCTGAAAGAGTGGCTGGAAAAATGCACACCCATAACCGAGAAAACAGAATTTTGAACATTGGGGCGGTGTCCGCACCGCCCGAACCATAAACCTAAAAGACAACGGATATGATAGCAAAGACAATTTTAGAGCAGATTGGCGGCAGACGCTTTGCCGCCATGACGGGAAGCAAAGACTTCACAGACATGGGCAACGGCTTGCGCATGAGCCTTGCGAGGAACAAGACCAGTGCCAACCGCCTTGACATCATCTATGACGGAGGGGCAGACCTATACAATATGCGTTTCTACCGCAAGACGTTCAGCAAAAAGACATTCGAGAGCAGGACGAAGGACATTGAAACGCACGAGGGGATATATTGCGATATGCTGGAGGAAATGTTCACGATGGTAACGGGACTTTACACCCGCTTTTGAGGGGTGGGCGGCAAAAGCCGCCTACTTTCTTTCATGAGCATGATGGCGGATAAGAAAGTAGGCAAAGAAACCTTTGTACCAATCTACGATAGTATTCACAAAAACAAGTTTTAATCATGGAAACAATCAGACAGAACGGAAAAACCATCTTGTACAGCAACGACGGCATAAGCATAAAGATGGTTTTCAAGAACCTTACGGGCAGGAATTTTCAAGGTCAGGAATATACAGACTATATCCGGCATATCGCAATCGGCAGCATGGGATTTTCACCCGGTATCATAGAGCATTGCAGGGACGGTGAGGTTGCAGGCAAAGGGACAATCCCGAATGTATGAAAACTGAAACTCCGATGAAGTTGGCGGCTTCATCGGAGTTTCTTTCGTCAGACACTTATTCTTTATGGTACATACAGCAGCGCAAACTCAGCCTTCCTTCGTTTGAGCAGCATGGCGTGGCGTTTCCCCTTATAGTTACAGAAAGCGATATACTCCCGGTAGATGTTCCTGTCACCCGCCTCCAGCTTTCGGATTAGCGTGCTTTTGGGTATCTTCCCACTCCCCAAAAGACGGTACGGACCGACATTGTAGGCGAGCGTGGCAAGCAGAAGCGAATCCTTCCCGAACTGCTGGAACATCGCGCAGAACTTCCGCAGGTCTTTTCGCAGAAGCGCGTCCGCCTGCCGCTTCGTCATGGTGCGTGCCGAATACCTTTCCCCCGGCTGCAACCGATGTCCATATCCTACATACGGGTGATGTTTTTCCGAATGCCAGCCCTCAAAATACTTCGTGCATCGCACCGCCCTCTCAAATGGTGGCAGCCGGTAGATAGCCGCCTGCCCGTCCGTTCCCTCATGGCGTCTGTTCCGTGCGGACACGGAACAGACCGCCAGAAGCGAACAGAGGATAGCCATGAATACACGCATCATCGTGTAAGGGGCTTGAAGTTCCCGATGGGGACAACAGTGATAACCCCGTCATCCTTCACGTTTCGGTTGTTGAAGTCAAATTCCAACTCATAGGAGTTGCCGAAATTGTCCTCCACTACCACGATGAAGTTGTGCGCCTCGTCACCTTGCGCCGTGTAGTACAGCCGGAACTTCTCGTTTTCGAGCAGGTAGCGGTCATTGGGCAGGAAAGTGATGCCGTTGTCCATTTTCAGTGTGCCCTCACCCTCGAACTGGAAATACCGGATGGTATAGAGGGTATTGGCGAAATCGCCCGTTTTCTTCAGCTCACAGCGGATTTCCACCGTCTGCCCCTTTGTGACCTTGTTCGGCACGGGCATGGTTTCCACCGTGAAGGGATAGGATTGCTGGATGTCCATATCGTCGTCGCACGATACGAATGTGAATGACACTGCGGCGAACAGGCAGAGTGCCAACGCCTTGAAGATTGATGTTCTCTTGTTCTTGTTGTTCAGTATGTTCATTATTCTTTGATTTTTAGATTGTTGTTCTTTTGTTGTTTTCTTGATACTTGTTGCAGGTACTCGTTCAAGTCCTTGCAGCCTTGATAGATGCCGGAACGGTCTGTCACCTTTCCTCCGTAGCGTGTCCGCAGGGCTTCCATTGCCCTGCGTCCGGCTTCGTCTCGGTCGAGGTAACAGTCGATGCGCTCGTACCCGTCCAGATGTTTCAAAGCCTTTTCCACGTTGGCGACGGAGTTCAGCACAAGGCAGTCACCCGTTGCCAAACCGAGCGTGACGGCGGACAGGAAGTCCATAAAGCCCTCGAACACGCTGCACACGTCCGCCGGGATGTCCCCCGCCTTGACCAGCGACACGTCCTTTGGTGGTACGCAACCCTTGAAACGGCGGCTTCGGGTTTCATAGCCGCCCGACACGTTCGGAAAGCCGACGGCAAAGTACCGCTTACCACGCACGCCGTAGTTCAGGCGGCAGCAGTGGCGGGATGCAACGGCATAAGGGATGCCTCTTTCCTTCAAATACTCCGTCAGCGGAGAGCGGAGCAGCGGGACGGCTTCCACTCCCTCAAAGGCAGGTTCGGACGGTTCCGGCAGGTACAACGGCTTTTCTGCTGCGGCAAGCGGCATACGGGCGGTTTCCGCTATGAATCTCGCCTGCGCCATGAAATCCCCGCTTCGGGTAAACTCCCCGACAAGCGTGAAGATGTCGCCGCCCTTGCCCAAGCCGAAGTCGTACCAGAGCTGTTTCGCCACGTTCACACGGAAGGAGGGCGTGCGTTCACTGCGGTATGGCGCACGATACCACAGCTCGTTTCCGCTCCTTCGGACAGGCTCATGTCCCAGCCGTGCGAGAAAGTCCGCAATGGGTATCTGCCTCATATTCTCAATGTCCGTCCGTTCCATGCGACGTGTCAGTTGATGATTATCTTGACGCCCGCCCCGAACTGCGTATGGAACTTCCGTGTGTCGCCACCCCACAGCAGGCGCTCCCGGAGGTTGGCGAGCAGGGCGATACGGTCAGCCACGTAAAACTCCACATCGAGCGTCAGCGCACCGCCGTAGATGAAGGCGTCCCGGTCATGGAGCGTGGAGCCGTCATGCAGCACTTTCTCGCCCCAATTCACCGACTCATATCCGGCGAGAGCCGAAGCCCCCGCATAGACGAACACTATTTTACGGGCGTCGGAGAGTATCTTGAAATAATAACCGCCCTCCGCCGTGAACTGCGCCACAGGTATGGCGGTATCCTTGTACGGGTTGTTCTTCAAGAGGTATTCGCCACCGAACACCCACTTGTTACCGTTCTTCGTGTAGGTGGAGAGAGCCGCCCCGAAACTGTAACCGCCATTGTTGCCACTTAAACGCATACCGTCCACAAGGTTAGCTCTCAATTCGATGCCCTGCATCTTCGGCAGGCACCGCTGGGCGTGCGCCTGCCCCGTGAAGAGGGCAAGCGATGCGATGATGATTGCGATGTGCTTTCTCATGGTCAGCGCACTTGAAGTTCGTTGATGGTACCCGCACGTACCAAGTCCTCGTTCTCAATCACGAAGGACTGATGACGGCCTCCGTTCTTCTCGTTCAGCTCCACCACGAGGCACTTGCCGTCGGGGATGGTGAACTTCGCCATCGTGAATACCGTGCGCTCGCTCTTTCTGCCCGGCACACAGGTGGCATAGTTCTGCGCACGGAGCGGCAGGATGATCTGCTCCTGCACGGCGGTACGCTTCGCCACCTTCTTGTCCACGATTTTCCACGTGATATAGTCCACATCGAAAGGCACGTTGCTTTGGTTCCTGATTTCCGTGTGGAAATAGAGAAGTCCGTTGTGCGTGTAGATGCCTTTCAGAAGGTACTGGATGCCGAAACGCTTGCAGCCGATGTGTTTCACCTCACGCTTGTTCTGCTTGTAAATGGACTTCATGATAAGGCGCACCAGCATGGGACTTTCGCTACCCAGCTCTTTCAGATAGATTTCCTGCGCGTTGTTCGGACGGTTCACCGCCTCGCCGTCATGGATGAAGTCGCACATCTCCACGTTGAGCAGCAGCGGTTCGGCGGCGTACTTCACGTTGAAGGTGTAGAAACTCCCGTCCTCCGTTATCACGGACATATTGGTTTCGTTCGGGAAGTTCCTCACGGTCGCTTTCACGCGGATGACGTTCTCCGCTCCGTCGGCTTTACCCGCAATCAGGTCGGGCGAGCCTAAATCGACGTAGCGCACCTCCGAGGGGAAAATGACGTGGACGGTCTTGTCGTAGGTCACTTCCAAGCCGTGCGGGGGAACCATGCGGTCGAAGGTCAGCTTCTTTGTCAGCCCGTGATACAGATCGCCGTCCGCCTCCTTCTGCGGATAGACCTCCTTTGTCAAGGTCGGTTGTTCACTTCCGTTGTCCGTTACAACGGTTACGTTCTCCTGCGCGTTGGCAGTTACGATGCCCATAGCGAGGGCAAACATGATGATTACTTTTTTCATTCTACTTTGGATTTTAGTGGTAAATAAAAATTTGGTTGTTGTTTTTTTAGTCGTTGATTGTTATTGTTTTCAATCTCTGTCCTGATATAGCATGACCTTGTATCCGGATTTCAGATGCACCTTGACGGTACGCATCTTCTTGGCGATATACTGGCTCGTGCCTTGTATCAGCCCTTGCCCAAGTCGGAGGCGAGCTGCGCCCCTGCGTTGGTGGAGATATTAATGCTGCTGCCCAGCGAGCCGCCCATGTTGGCGGCAACCTCCCTGACGGCGTTCATCTCCATCGAGTTTGGAATGAAGATGCCGGGCTGTCCGTCCGTGTCATACACCGCCAGTTCTACCGGTATAATCGTACCTGCGTACTCCAGCGAAGTAATTTCAATATCGAGTCGTTCGCCCTGAATCTTTGCCGTGCCTACCACCACTGCATTGCGGGGTATGATTTTGTCCGCCACTGCCATCGGCTCCAGCAGCCGTAATCTTACCGCCTGCCCGTCAGTCACACTCTGCGCCCCATAGACACACGCCGATATGGTGTTCCTGTCCGATACAGTCGTGACACCCACCGCCGTATTGAAACTGCGGTTGCGCTCCTGCGAGAAGGAGGCGACAAACTCAGCGTTGCTCATCGGCTGTGAGAGCGAAGATACCACCTGATGCGTTACCTGCCTGACAGGTGCAGCCGTGTTCTTTCCGGCTTTCTGCACATGGTAAGGTTCTGCCGCCTGTCCGACAGGTGGCTGTGTACCGTTCTGACCGCCCATGTACTTCGCCGCCAGCTCGTAGGACTTTTCCATGAGTGCCACTTGATCATCCATAGAGGATGCCTTGCCTTTCTCGGTTTCCAGTTCCGATTCCAGCGAGGCGATACGCTCCAACAGTTCGTCCATTTCCGCGTTGTCGTTCTTCGGCTGCTCATAGAAGTTGCCGAGCGTGGTATTGAGGTCGCGGTAGGCAGCTGCGGAGGATTGGATGGTTTTCGGAGCGGATGATTTTGCTGTTGCATCTTCCGCATTTCCGGGATTAGCAAGGTCGAAGTCCCTGCCGCCGTCCGTTTCCGCCACCTCGCGGTCGAACATATCGCCCAGTTCCTGCATGGCGCGGCTGCGGTTCTCCTGCCGTTCCTCCATTGCTCCCTGTTCGTAGGCTTTCGCCTTGTCGCCGATGATCTGGCGGTTCGCCTTGTCAGCGTCGGGCATTTCGATGTTGTAACCACCCGTTCCCGGTTGCTGCTCCTTGTCGGAAGACGGGGCGAATGTCAGCCACATAGCACCGATGAATACCAGCACTATAGCGGGCAGCACTATCATTTTCTGACGTTTCAGCCTTTGGGCTTCGGTCAGCGGCTTGCGCTCCTTCTTCGGTTTCCCGTTGTCGGGAGCCGCCTTGTTCTCGTTTTTAGGTTCATTCTTCGTCTGTTCCATATAAATAAGGTATTACATTATGATTGTTGTCCGGCTTTATGGACAGTTCCACCTGTCCGGCATGGTCTGTTACCATCCGGCTGCCGTCATTCCTGCCGATTTCATAGACGGCTTTGCCGAAGGTGTAGAGGGCAAGCACCGCAAAGGCGGCGAGCATCGCCAGCACGATGCGCCTGCGTGTCTTCGGGGGCAAACCGTCCAGATAGCCTTTGAGCCTTGCCACCAGCATTTTCTTTTTGTCGTGGAGCTTCCAGTACGCACGCCAAAATGATTTTTTGATTTTCTTCATGTCCGTTTACCTTTTGATGGTTTGTAAATCCTTGTTCTCGATGATGGTGAATCCCTCGATGGTGAAACCGTTGGGATTGTCGTCCGAACGGGACGAGTTCAAGAGGCGGCACGTAGTCACGAGGCTGCGCTCGGTGACGTTGCTCTGCCGGATGATCTTCTGCGTGGCGTAGGTCACGGCACGGTAGGGATAGCCGTTGAAATCGCACACCACGCTGTCCACCTTCAACACCTGATTGATGTTCCCGGCGATGATGCGGTTGTAGTACCCCTTCTCGGCAAAGTCCGAATAGTAGTTGTACACGCTTTTGTCCGCTAATAGCAGGGCGCGTTTCACGTTATGCTCTATCGCGCTCTTTTCGGGTGAGAGCGTGAAGAACAGCTCGTGGAAACGGCGCACGTGTTCCCTCGCTTCTGCCGGACGGTTCTGCGACAAGTCTTGCGAGAGAGCCAGCATCAGCGACTTGCCGTTGTCCAGCACGTAAATCTTTTCCCGTTGCCGCTCCGCGAAGCGGTAGGAACTCCACACGCTCCATACCGTTATTACGGCACACAACGAGAGGAAGACGATACCGAACAGGCGTATCTGCCTGAACGATGATTCGATGTTTTTAAGTGACTTAAATTCCATTGTTGTTTATTCGTTTTTAATTGTCAGTTGATTATTTCAGCAGCTTCCCGACACGTCCGACCACGTTTCCTGCGGCTGCGCCCGCCACGCTGCCCGCCATACTTCCGGCTCGTCCTGCCGTCTGGTTCACGTTGCGACCGTAGCTTCCCATGCCTCCGGCTTGGATAATCCAGCCTGCTACCGTGGGGATGGTGAAGTAACCAATGATGCCGATTATCATGAAGACGATGTACACCCCGTCGCTCGAATCCAGCGAGAAGTTCGGGTCAGCCTGCATCCGTTCGATGTCGCTTTGCAGCATCAGCACTTGTATCTTCGCCAGTATGGTGCTGAACATATCCGACACGGGCAGCCACAGATAGACCTGTATGTAGCGGCATATCCACTGTGTAAGCGTGCTTTGGAAGCCGTCCCACACCGATATGGCGAAGGCTATCGGACCGAGTATCGCCAGCACCACGAGGAAGAACGTGCGGATGGTGTCTATCACGAGGGCGGCGGCTTGGAACATCAGTTCCAGTATCTCGCGGAAGAAGTCGCGGATGCCCTTCTTCATGTTGTACATCCCGCACTCGATGTACATCCCCGCCATCGTCACCATGTCGCCGGGCGACCAGCCCAGTTCTTCCAGTTGTTTGTCAAACTCCTCATTTGACACGAGGTAGGCGGTTTCGGGATTGCGCATCATCGCTTCGTACTCCAGTTTGTCCTTCTGCTCACGGTATCGGTTCATGTCCAGCGTTTCCGCCTCCAGCATCTTTGCCGTACCCTGCACGACGGGCGACATGATGCTGTTTATCGTACCCAGTACCACCGTCGGAAAGAACATGATGCACAGACCGATAGCGAACGGGCGGAGCATAGGGAACACGTCTATCGGTTCGGCTCTCGCCAGCGACTGCCATACCCGGTAGGCCACATAAAAGAGTGCGCCCAGCCCGGCGATGCCTTTCGCCACGCCCGCCATGTCCCCGCATAGCGGCATCATCTGTTCGTAGAGCGAGCGCAGAATTTGGTGAAGGTTGTCGAAATTCATAGGCTACCAATATCTTTCGTTCATGTTCCCGTACAGCCCCATGATGCGGTCAAGGTCGTTTTTCTTCTTCGCACGCAGGTAACTCACGCTAATGTTCTTGTTGGTGTAGTAGCTCACGAGGTTGCGGTAACGCTTCATTTTGGAGTAGCAGCGTTCCACCACGTCCATGCGCTCCTTGTCCGTCATGGAGAGCGTGGTGATATTCACCACATTCTTCAGTTCCGTCAGCACATCGTTGGATTCCTCCAATAACTTGGTGTAGCCAAAGGCGATGGCTCCCAGTTCCTCCACCGTGAAGTTGTCGTCACGCATCATCTTCTGGAAACTGGTCACATAGGTGTCGGTGATGTCACCCACCATCAGGATGGTCTGCTGCACCTTCCGGGCGTCCTTTACCAGATTGTTCACGGATTTGAGTGCGTCGTAATACTTCTTGCCCTGTTCGTAAATCTTCACGGTCTCTTGAAAATTTTTTATCATATTCTGGGCGGTCGTGGAAGTGTGTACCACGTTCTTCGAGGTGTTCACGATGCTCTGCGCGATGTTGGACGGGTCTATCACCGCCCACTGTGCGCTTGCCCTGCCGACTGCAAACAGGCACAGGCAGATAATAAGTGTTATTCTTGTTCTCATGTTACTTTGGATTTTAGTGGATTTCATTATTTATTGCTCGCCTATCGGATGGTCCGGTTTCGGGTTCACACGCACGTAGTCCCCGTTCGGCGAGAAGGTCAGGATGTCCGTCGCCTCGTTGTAGGACACGTCGATGCGGAATCCGGTGTTCATGAACAGATTGCCGTTCTCCTCCTGCAAGAGATAGGTTTCCGGCTTCAGCTTGCGGCGGATGCCGCTCCGCTTGAATACCGTCACCTTATAGCTTCGCCCTCCTTGTAGATAAGCACGTCGGGCTTTCCCTCCACGCTCTCCCAGTTTCCGCAAAGCAGGTCGCGTCGGTTGTCCGTTATGTCGCAGGATTGCAGCACCATGACCGCCAGCCCGATTAAACACTTGCTGACTTGCAGCATTTTCGTTCTTGATATACTCATACGCATTTTCTTTTTTAGTTGATGAATCTGTTTCTATTTATTCCTTTTTTCTCCGCCTTTCGGCAAGCTGCCGGATGACGCTTCAATGTCGCCGCCCAACTGTTCCGCCAGACGGTAAACCTCTACTTTTTCCGTTTCTTCGGTGGTGTACGCCAGATACTCTTCAGCACTAACTTCGGTGGCATAGACTGCCGACTGCGTGCCGCCCAGTCCTATCCACACTTCCTTGTAGAGCCTTGACGGGTTGTTCGCCATGTTGATGGAGAGTATCTGCGACTTCTCTTTCTCCGTCAGACCCAACAGGGACTGTATGGCATCAAACTTGTTCATGTACTTCCGCTGGTCAAGGAGTATCTTGCAGTCGGAGTTGTTGATGATGCTCTCCTTGACGACGGGCGAGGAAATGATGTCGTCCACCTCCTGCGTCACCACGATTGCCTCCCCGTAATACTTGCGCACGGTCTTGTACATATAGCGCAGGTACTCAGCCATGTTCGCCGAAGATAGAGCCTTCCAAGCCTCTTCCACTATCAACTGTTTCCTTACGCCTTTCAATCGGCGCATCTTGTTGATGAAGGCTTCCATGATGATGATGGTCACCACAGGGAAAAGCTCGCGATTTTCCTTTATACTGTCAATCTCGAAGACGATGAACCGCTTGCCGAGCAGGTCGATGTTCTCCGTGGAGTTGAGCAGGAAGTCGTAGCGTCCGTCCCGGTAATACTGCCGCATGGTGGTGAGCATATTGTCGATGTTGAAGTCGGACTTCTCCACCTTTATCTCACGTTCCGCCAGTTCGCGGCGGTAGTCGTCGCGCATATACTCGTAGAAGGTGTTGAACGAGGGGACGATGCTCCGGTCAGCCCTGATACGCTCGATATAGGCGTTCACCGCACTGCCCAGTTCGCCGCTCTCCGTCTTCGTCACTTTGTCGTCCTCCGACTTCCAGAGCGTCAGCAGCAATGTCTTGATGCTGTCCTTTTTCTCCACGTCGAACACGTAATCATCGGTGTAGAACGGGTTGAACGAAATCGGTTTCTCCTCCGTGTAGGTGAAGTACACGCCGTCCGCCCCGTTTGTCTTGCACCGGATCATCTCGCACAAGCCCTGATAGGAGTTTCCCGTGTCCACCAGCACCACGTGCGTACCCTGCTCGTAGTATTGCCTCACGAGGTGGTTCATAAAAAAGGATTTGCCGCTGCCCGAAGGACCCAACACGAACTTGTTGCGGTTGGTCGTGATACCCCGCTTCATCGGCAGGTCGCTGATGTCGAGGTGCAACGGTTTTCCCGTAAGCCTGTCCACCATCTTGATGCCGAAGGGCGAGAGCGAACTGCGGTAGTTGGTTTCCTCCGTGAAGAGGCACACCGCCTGCTCGATGAAGGTGTGGAAACTCTCTTCCGCCGGGAAGTCCGCCGCGTTGCCGGGCATCGCCGCCCAGTAGAGCGTCGGGCAGTCGATGGTATTGTGGTGCGGCACGCACTCCATGCTTGCCAGCTGGCTGCCCACATCGTTCTTGATATGCTTCAGTTCCTCCGCGTCATCGCTCCACGCCATGACGTTGAAGTGCGCCCGTACCGAGGTCAGCCCGTAGGAATGGGCTTCGTTCAGGTACTGGTCTATCCACTCGCGGTTGATGCTGTTGCTCCGGCTGTATCGGGATAGCGACTGCATATTCCTTGCGGACTTCTCGAACTTCTGCAAATTTTCCTCGCTGTTGTCGATAATCACATACTGGTTATAGATGTGGTTGCAGGAAAGCAGCAGCCCCACGGGGGAGGCGAAGGAGAGGCGACAGTCCGAGCGGTCGGTGGAGAGTTTCTCGTAGCGGATGTCGGTAGCCACCTTTCCTGGCATATCCTCCGCGTCGGAGAGGGTGTGCAGGCACAGGCGGTTGTCACCGATACGCATTTCTTTTGCCGAGAGGTCGATGTCCTGCAAGGTCGTGTCGCCTTCGGGCATGAGCGAGAAGTAACGCTCTATCAGCCCGGCGGACTTCTCCGTCCCGACAATCTCGTCGGTGGAGAGGCGGCGCAGCCTCACAAAGCCGCTGTCGTTCATGATGCGCTCGAACTGTTCGGCGGCCTCCATGAACTTCCCGGCGGTTTCCTTGTCCAGCTCCTTCGGGATGATATGTCCCCGGCACAGCGTACTGAAGTTGCTCTGCATACGGTTACGTTCTTTCGTCGTCTTGGTCAAGTAGAGATAGCAGGAGTGTTTCAGGTACGGACGCTCGTTGAAGTGGCGTTCAAAGGAACGGCTCAAGAAACTCATGTCGTCCTTCTGTAACTCCGGCATATATTTCTCCTTGATGAACCAATCCTGCTTATGCACGACGCAGAAGTACGGTAGCACCTTGATAGCCTTGCACCAGCAGCCGTGTATCGCCTCGTACTCTGCGCCCGTCACGGTGTAAAGCTCCGGCAGTTCCACCTCAAAAGCCACCGTGATGTCGGCGTCTTTGGAGATGATGCAGCCATGCTCCACCGCCAGCAGGGGGAACTTGTTTTCCAGTGTTGTCATTTTGGATGTATTTCTCATGTCGTTTCTTCCTTTCGTTGCCGTTTGAGTAATCGGGTGATCCGCCGTCGGTTGATAAGGTATCGGGGATGGCTCCTTGCCGCTCCCAATTTCATCAGCCCGTGTTCGCCGTACCGGGCGTTCAGCGCGAAGGTCTGCCATACGAGGACGGAAGACGATGCCGCGCCGAAGCCGATACATATCCACTGGTCGATGCCGACCATATAGAGGATGACGAACAGGACGAAGAGAGCCAGCAGACCTCCGCAGAAGATGAAGAGGTACTGAGCCTTCAAACCCTTGAACTCGACCGGACGGCCGATACCCTTGTTTATCGGGTATTCAGCCATACATTGTTTATTAAAGGAAGAATGAGCGCAGGATAGTGGCGGCGACAATCAAGAAGATACAAGCCCCGAACCACGAGGCGGCGGTCTTCGAGGTGTCCGGGTCTCCGGACGAGAATTTTCC
>BAJA01000061.1 GCA_000613465.1 Bacteroides nordii WAL 11050 = JCM 12987 | reverse complement strand
CGGATACGAAAGTCCGTACCCGTAAGGAATTGGATGAAGTTTTAACCATTCCTTTCTTAGGTAATATTCCCCGCCATGGCAATAATAATAAGAGTGAAGATTCGGATGGTATTGTTGTCCGTGAGAACAGTCGTGATTCGGTTTCCGAGGCTTTCCGTATCATTCGTACGAACATGGACTTTATGCGTATGAAGTCTGATAAATTGCAGGTTGTTATGTTTACTTCCGCCAATCCGGGTGCAGGTAAAACCTTTGTCTCGAGTAATCTGGCCATGAGTATCGCCCAGACGAATAAAAAAGTTGTTCTGGTTGACGTTGATATCCGTAAGGGAACATTAAGTGGTATTTTCTCTAACTCTTCCAACCGTATGGGACTGACACATTATCTTTCGGGAAGTACGGATAAGTTGGATGATATCATTGGTAGGAGTGAGGAGTATGATAAGCTGGATGTCATTTTCTCCGGTCCCGTACCTCCCAATCCTGCCGAATTGTTGTTGAGTGAGCGTTTCGACCGTCTGATAACGGAACTTCGTAAACGTTATGATTATATCATTGTGGATAATGTTCCTGCGGGTATGGTTGCCGATGCTTCCATTGTGAACCGTGTGGCCGACCTAACTATTTTCGTAGTCCGTTCGGGTGTGATGGATCGTCGTCAGTTGCCTGAATTGGAGAATATGTACCGTCAGGAACAACTTCGCAATATGTCGGTGATATTGAATGGAGTTCCTTCAGATCATAAGGGCTACGGTTATGGCTATGGTTATGGCTACGGCTATGGTTATGGGTATGGTTACGGTAATGAAGATCATAAACACAAAAAAGGGAAAAAAATACGAAACTTTTTTTCCCATTTTCTAAAATGATAAACAGTATTTTTTTATTCATACAATTCAAGAAAAGCATAATATCATTTCTGAATCCTCATACATTTGAATAGATCGGTCTGGATTAAACTCACATGCATGTAGAGAAGATTGCGGATAGACTCAAATGAGACTCAACGAAGGACTCACGTTTCGCTCTAATCTTAATTAAAAGGAACAAAAGAGAAAACTTTATTTTTCCCCTTTAGACAGAGAGGTTTTCAAAAGTAAATTAAGGATCAAGAGTATATAAAAGGAAAACAATATTATATGTTTAACTTAGAAAAATTCATAGCTGACTCAGTAACGTCTCGTTCAGTCAGTATGTTTGCAGCAGATATTGAGGCAAACAAGGGAACTCTTACTACTGAAATTAAAGGTAAGAAAGTATGTGTGATTGGTGGTGCCGGTAGCATCGGTTCATCATTCATCAAAGCAACTCTTCGGTTCGAACCTGCTTCGGTTGTAGTCGTTGACCTCAACGAGAACGGACTTGCAGAGCTTGTTCGTGATGTTCGTTCGACTGAAGGTCTCTTCGTACCAGAGGAATTTCGTTGCTACACACTCAACTTCGCAGATCCTATTTTCGAGCGCATTTTTTGTGAGGAGAAGGGTTTTGACATCGTTGCCAACTTCTCTGCTCATAAACACGTACGTTCTGAAAAAGATAAATACTCAGTTCAGGCGCTGATCGAAAACAACGATATCAAGGCTAAGAAGTTGATGGATCTTCTTACTATCTATCCCCCTAAACACTTCTTTTGTGTGTCAACCGATAAGGCTGCAAATCCTGTGAATATCATGGGTGCCAGCAAGCGTATCATGGAGGATCTCGTAATGGCTTATAATAAGTTTTTTAAGGTTACTACAGCTCGCTTTGCTAATGTAGCATTCTCTAACGGTTCGCTTCCTGATGGTTGGATACATCGTTTACAGAAGAAACAACCTCTTGCAGCACCTTCTGATGTAAAGCGTTATTTCGTATCTCCAGAGGAGTCTGGCCAAATCTGTATGCTCGCATGCATTCTTGGTAAGGGCGGTGAGGTGTTCTTCCCTAAATTGGGCGAAGACCAGATGCTCACATTCTCATCTATTTGTGATGATTTCATAAAGGCGGAGGGCTTTAAGAAGGTTGAATGCGATAATGATCTTTCCGCAAAGAAGTATGCAGCTGATATGGACTACGAATCAGACGCATACCCTGTTGTTTATTTCAAAAGCGATACCACTGGCGAGAAAGCATACGAGGAATTCTATGTACCAGGCGAGAAGATCAATATGGAACGTTTCATGGCGCTTGGTGTTGTTGAACAAAGCACACATCGTAATATGGACGAAATTAATCAGTTCTTCATTGACTTGGAGAAGCTCTTTGTAAATGTAGATTTCACCAAGGCTCAGGTTGTTCATGCTATTAAGAAGTTTATTCCTAATTTCGAACATGAAGAGAAAGGAAAGAATCTTGATCAAAAAATGTAAAATGAATAAATAGATAATAGTCATGGTTGATTATAAAAATACAATTGACTTTATTAAGTCTATATATGGCAACCAAGAGTTTATTCCTTTGGCTGTTCCTGTTTTCGTGGGTAATGAAAAGAAATACCTCAACGAGTGTATTGATGCTACCTTTGTTTCTTCTGTAGGTAAGTTTGTTGATCGTTTCGAGGAGGATATGGCAAAATATACAGGTGCTAAGAAGGCTGTAGTTTGTGTGAGTGGTACTAATGCGCTTCACATGGCTTTACAGCTTGTTGGCGTAAAGAAAGATGATGAAGTGCTTACACAGGCTTTGACTTTTATTGCAACCTGTAACGCATTGAGCTACATTGGCGCTCATGCAGTATTCTTGGATGTTGAGCATTCTACAATGGGGCTTTCCCCTGAGGCAATGAAAGAATGGCTCCAGAAGAACGCTGAGGTTCGCAAGAACACCCGCCTTGGTGAAGTTGACAAGAGCTGTGACTTCGCATACCATGAAGATAACCTTGCATGTTACAATAAGAATACAGGTCGCAGAATCAAAGCTTGTGTGCCAATGCATTCATTTGGCCATCCAGTTCGCATTGAGGAGATTGCTGCTCTTTGTGAGGAATGGCACATTGAACTTGTTGAGGATGCAGCTGAATCAATCGGCTCAACATATAAAGGCAAGCATACTGGTACCTTTGGTAAGGTTGGTGCTATCAGTTTCAATGGCAACAAGACCATAACCACTGGTGGTGGTGGAATGATGCTCTTCAATGATGAGGAGTTTGGTGCTTATGCAAAGCATATCACTACTCAGGCTAAAATCCCACATCGTTGGGAGTTTCGTCATGATCATATTGGATATAACTATCGTATGCCAAACGTGAATGCAGCTTTGGGCTGTGCTCAGTTGGAGAATCTTGATAAGTATATAGCAAGCAAGCGCAAGATTGCAGCTGAATACGAAGCCTATTTCAAGGATGTACCTGAGATCGAGTTCTTTGTTGACTCACCTGATACCTTCTCTAACTATTGGCTCAATGCAGTTATTTTGAAAGACAAAAAGGCGCAAATCGACTTCCTCACACAGACAAACGATAATGGTGTGATGACGCGTCCCATTTGGGAGCTCATGAACCGTCTACCAATGTTTGAGAAATGCGAGAATGACGGCTTGAGGAATACTATCTTCTTTGCGGATCGTGTTGTCAATATCCCAAGTTCCGTACGCCTTTCTGATTTACCAAATAAATAATGCACAAGCCTTTAATTTTTATTGGAGGTGGTGGTCACTGCAAATCAGTGATAGAAGTTGCAGAGAGTGCAGGATATAGCATTCTTGCATTCTTGATATGCCAGAAAATGTGGGTAATGAAGTACTCCCCGACCATAGGGTTATTGGTACTGATGATGACATATCTACTTATGTTGATAAAGCAGAATTTGTCATTACTGTTGGTTTTATCAAGAATCCGGCTATCCGCATTAAACTATTCAATAAGGTGATAGAGGTTGGAGGCAAGTTGGCAACAATTATTGCTTCAACTGCACATGTTTCAAAATACGCTACATTAGGTAAGGGTACCGTTGTGATGCATCATGCATTTGTGAATGCTGGTGCTCAGATTGGCAACAATGTCATTATCAACACCTTTGTAAATATTGAGCATGATGCATATATTGGTAGCCAATGTCATATTTCTACAGGCACAATGATAAATGGTGACTGTAAGATAGGTAAACGTGTATTTATTGGCAGTCAGTCAGTTCTTGCCAATGGTATTACTATTGGCGATGATATTATCGTTGGTGCAGGTTCTGCTGTTAGAAAATCAATATCAGAAAAAGGTATTTATGCAGGTAATCCTGCTATCATTAAAGTAAGGACTAAATAATGGCACATACATTAATTATTGCTGAAGCAGGTGTCAATCACAATGGCTCTATACAGATCGCTAAGAAATTGGTAGATGCTGCTGTAGAAGCAGGTGTTGATATCATCAAGTTTCAGACATTCAAGGCTGATAAATTGGTGTCTAAGGATGCTAAGAAGGCTGAATATCAGAAGCGGAATATTGGGGATGGCAATGATTCCCAATATGACATGCTCAAAAAATTGGAGTTGTCTCATGAGGATCATCAGACGCTCATTGCTTATTGCAAGGAGAAAGGTATCCGCTTCTGGTCAACTGCTTTTGATTTTGATAGCATTGATTACTTGCATTCGTTGGGATTGAACCTTTGGAAGATTCCTTCAGGCGAAATCACCAATTATCCTTTCATCCGCAAGATTGCCAAATACAGGGAAAATGTTATCATGTCAACTGGTATGTGTGTTGGAGAAGATATTCATAAAGCTATCAATGTTTTGAACGAATTCGGCGTAGGTAAGGATCAGATTACCGTTCTGCATTGCAATACACAATATCCAACACCTTTTGAGGACGTAAACCTCAAGGCTATGTTGACTATCAAAAAGGACTTTGATGTGAATGTAGGTTATTCTGACCACACCCGTGGTATTGAGGTGCCTATAGCAGCTGTAGCTCTTGGGGCATCTGTCATCGAGAAACATTTCACTCTCGACCGTAATCTTCCTGGTCCTGATCATAAGGCATCACTTGAACCGGCAGAATTGAAGGTTATGGTTGGTGCTATTCGCAATATTGAAAAGGTTTTGGGTGATGGAGAGAAGAAAGTAACTGTTTCTGAACGAGCAAACATTACTGTTGCCCGTAAGAGTATTGTGGCTGCTTGTCCTATCAAGAAAGGGGAGTTGCTGACTGAAGATAATATTACTGTTAAACGTCCTGGTACTGGTATTTCTCCAATGCGCTGGAATGAGGTTATTGGAACTGCTGCCACAAAAGATTATTCAGAAGAAGAGCAAATTTCGTTATGAGAAAAATATGCTTTGTAACAGGTAGTCGTGCAGAATACGGACTTCTGAGCGGTTTGATGAAATCCGTTAAGAATGATTCTAAATTACAACTTCAGATTGTTGCAACCAACATGCACCTTTCTCCTGAGTTTGGGTTTACTTATCGTGAAATCGAGAAAGAGGGTTTCACAATAGATAAGAAAGTGGAAATGCTGCTTTCTTCCGATACTGCTGTTGGTACTGCTAAATCAGTGGGACTTGGAATGATCAGTTTCGCTGATGTTTTCGAGGATATCAATCCGGATTTGATAGTAATCCTCGGAGATCGCTATGAAATGATTGCAGTAGCATCTGCTGCATTATTCCATAAGATTCCTATTGCTCACCTTCATGGAGGTGAAATTACAGAAGGCGCGTATGACGATTGTATTCGTCACGCTATCAGTAAAATGAGTCATCTACACTTCACTTCAACTGAAGCTTATCGCAACAGAGTTATTCAGTTGGGTGAACAGCCGGAGCGTGTATTCAATGTGGGAGCTATCGGAGTTGAAAATATTAAACATGTACCTGTGATGAGCAAGCACGAACTTGAAGCAAGTCTTGATTTCAAGATGAGTGATAAATGCATTATTGTAACTTATCATCCTGTGACTCTTGAAGATAATTCTGCAGAACAACAAAGTAAGGCACTACTCAGTGCCCTCGATTCCCTTGAGGATTATAAGATTATATTTACTTATCCCAATTCGGATACTAATGGTCGTGTCATCATTGAGAAGATCAATGAATATGCTACTACACATCCAGAGAAAGTTAAGGCTTGGCCTTCATTGGGCTTAAAGCGATATCTTTCAGCACTGCATTATGCAACAGCTGCAGTTGGCAATTCATCAAGCGGAATCATTGAGGTTCCTTCCTTCGGCATTCCTACGCTTAATATTGGTGATCGTCAGAAAGGTCGTATTGCTGCAGATAGTGTTTTTAATTGTGAAGCAACTGAATCAGCAATTAAGGAAGGTTTATATATAATTCTGAGCGATAATTTCATTGCGAAAGCAAAGCAAACTCGTAATCCTTATGAAAGAGAGAATACTACTGAGAATATTTTGAATGTCATCAAGACATATCCTCTTGATAACATAATTGAAAAGCATTTTTATGATATAAATCAATGGAATCATTAGTCATTATTCCAGCACGTGGTGGCAGTAAGGGAATTCCACATAAGAATATTAAACCATTAGCAGGTAAATCGCTTATTTGTTATACTATAGATGTAGCTCGTTCTATCTGTCATGATGAGGATATTTGTGTTTCTACCGATGATCCTGAAATTATTAAAGTGGTAGAAGATTATGGTTTAAAAGTACCTTTTGTTCGTCCTGCAGAATTGGCTACAGATAAGGCTGGTACTTACGGAGTACTACTTCATGCTCTAAAATTCTATGAGGATAAAGGCAAGCATTATGACAACATAGTGCTTCTTCAAAATACTTCACCTTTTCGTAAAGTAGAACATCTTAAAGATGCGATAAAACTCTATTCTCCTGATATTGATATGGTCGTATCTGTAGTTGAAACATCATCCAATCCTTATTATAACTGTTTTGAGGAGGATGATAATGGTTATCTTCATATCTCTAAAGGCGATGGTAAGTTCGTTCGCAGACAGGATGTTCCTACAACATATGCGTATAATGGTGCCATCTACATTATTAATCCTGAGAGTTTAAAGCGTGAATCGCTTGGAGAATTCAAAAGGAGAGTAAAATATGTGATGGATGAGACTTCTTCTGTAGATCTTGATACAATGCTCGATTGGAGTTATGCTGAATTTTTGATCAAAGAAAATATAGTCGTACTATGATAGATAATCGTCATTTTATTACAAAGGATAAGACACTGCTTGATGCGCTTAAGCAGATTAATTCCTTAGGTTCTGGTCCGCTCGTACTTTTTGTTCTAAATGAGAGTGAACAGATGGTTGGTACCCTTACCGATGGAGATGCTCGTAGAGCACAGATTGCGGGTGTCTGTATTAACGATACACTTGATAAGGTGATGCATCGCAAATTCAATTTCCTTCGTCAAGCTGTTAATGATGATGTGGCACACATTCGTGAGCAGAAGGCACTCAAAATGAAGCTTGTTCCTATATTAGACAAGCAGGATCATATAGTCGAAATTATCAATATAGACAAGTATCGTACTAGGTTACCTATCGATGCTGTCCTTATGGCTGGAGGAAAGGGAGAACGCCTTCGACCATTTACAGAGAAGACGCCGAAACCATTACTTAAAATGCAGGGTAAGCCTATCATTGATTATATAGTTGAGCATATTATCAGTTTTGGTGTCAAGAATATCTCTGTTACTGTTAATTATCTTAAGGAACAGATTGAGGAACATTTTGCTGAGCCAAAAGATGGTATTCAGGTAAAATGTTTTAGTGAGCCTAGATTCTTGGGCACCATTGGCAGTATCGTCTATGTAGAGAATCTTGAGAGTGATACAATTCTTCTAATGAACTCAGATGCAATCACAGATTTGGATCTCGAGGAATTCTATCTTCACTTTCAAGAGCATAATGCAGATATGAGCATAGCTGCTATTCCTTATACTATCTCGGTTCCATATGGTATTCTCGATCTTGAAGGGCGTAATGTAAAGAGAGTGTTTGAGAAACCAACATATAATTATTATGCAAATACTGGTATCTATTTTATCAAACGCGAATTATTAAAACTAATTCCACCAGGTGAGTTTTTTAACGCTACTGACTTTATGGAAATACTTATGAATAATGGTTATAAAGTTGTTCGTTTCCCACTCAATGGAACATGGATAGATATTGGAAATCCGCAGGAATACCAGAAAGCAAAGGAAATAGTCAAGCATATGAGATTTGAATAGACACAGTAATCTATTTCTTGCTTAATAATAAATATATGAATGAAAATTAGTCTTACTCATAAATAAGGAATGAAGAGAAATAATTCGCATAATAAGTTTAAAATATCAGATTTTTTTGGTGTAAAAGAATTATTAATTTCTTTTTTTCCAATATTATGTGCCTACAATTTGGGGGCCTTTCCTTTGGGGCTATTGATTATTGTGCTCTTGATGTTTTTATGTATTATAAAGCCTGGTAAAACCGACTATCACCTTTATAAGCCGTTAATTATCTTTTTGGCTTTCTATTTAATACATGATTTAGTATTATCAGTATTTGTAACTGCCTCTGGTTCATATTTTATTAATTCGATTGTCGAGCAAGTAATTTATTTAGCTTCTATTGTGATAATATCTCCCAAATTAAATGCGAATAAATTTAAATGGTGCCTATATTTAGTTAGCTTAGTAAGTATTATTGGCTTGACATACCAAATGAATGAAATATTGTCTTCTGGTTTCGCTCATCCACTTGAGGTACCTGGTTTAGATATGCCTATAAAACGATTGGAAAATTTATCTGCTCGTCCTTCTTCTTATTTTATGGAACCTGCGGCTTATGTGAATTTTATGTTCGCTCCAATTGCGCTTTCACTTATTGAGAAAAAATATGTATGGAGTGCAATCATAATTATCTCAATGTTTATAACCACTTCCACAACTGGTATTATTTCTGCCTTTATTCTTCTTACTGCTTATGTCTTAACTCAAAATATAGGTTGGAAGAAGAATATTATTTTACTCATTTTTGGAAGTGTGTTATTCTATAGCTTAATAAATTTGTCTATTTTTGATGCAGGTGTGGAAAAACTTGATACAGTTAATACAGAAACCAATATGAGAATTCGTCAAGGTCCTAGTATTGTAAGTACAATGGAACCTTTTGATTTCGTTTTAGGTGTACCTTATGCAAATCCTGCAGATTATTGTCGTGCAGGAAAAGCTGCAGGTGCTAATTATATATTTCTTGGAGATAGTATATACATGTCAACATTTTGGCTTGTAATTTTTAGATTTGGTATTGTTGGATTACTATTCTATTTGTTAATATTCTATAAATTATACAGAAGCTGTAAAGTTGTTCGTCCTTATATAGTTGGTTTGTTAGCTACAATATTTACTGGGTCCTTTTTTATTGGACCTTTATTTGTATTTCCAATGATTGTTATGTATAATATGTCACAAGAAAAGTATACGGAATGAAAAAAATAGGAATAATAACATATTTTTACTATTATAATTATGGTACTATGCTTCAGGGTTATGCACTTCATAAAGCCTTGGAGAAGATAGGGGATAGCAAATATCACGTAGAAATTATTGATTGCCGATTTGGAGAAAAAGAATTCACTAAGTGGGAAGTTTTAAAAATAAGAATCAAGCGACTGCTTGTTTATCTTAGGGAGTTTGAAAGAATAAGAAAACAAACATATTACAAACATGAGTTTTTATTAAGAAAACCTGCATTTGATGATTTTGCTAAGAGTGAATGCTGTTTGAGTAGGAATATGTATCCTACTACTTTAGACTTGATTAATAATCCACCTTCTTATGATATTTATTTTACAGGTTCAGATCAGACTTGGAGTCCAAAGATAGGTTTTAGAGATTCTTTGTTTCTTACCTTTGCCAAGCCAGGAGCTGTGCGAGCAGCTTATGCTCCAAGTATTGGAGTAACATCATTCTCAGATATAGAGTGTACTTATGTAAAAGAAAGACTGCAGCATTATCATTTTGTTTCATGTCGTGAGCGATATGGGTCAGAAATACTACAGCACTTGTCACCCATCGAAGTTACAACAGTAGTTGATCCAACTTTACTTTTAACAGCCGAAGAGTGGCGCCAAATTACCGTGAGGCCAAAATGTGCAGGTAAATATATTCTATGTTATTTCTTGGGACATCGTACTTATTATCGTGCTTTCGCGAAACAGTTATCCAAGCAACTTGGCCTTCCATTGGTTTTTCTTCCTGTTTCTTATGTTGATTTTTCACAAGATAAATCTTTGCAGTGGGAAGCTGGTCCTAAAGAATTCCTTGGATTAATAGATAATGCAGAGGTTATTCTTACAGATTCCTTTCATGGTTCTATTTTTAGCATAAACTTCAATAAAAATTTTTATAGTTTTGTAAAGCATACAGGTCTAAGGGCTATGGATAATATGCGTATTTTCGATATTCTCGAACGTATGGATCTCATTGATAGATTTATATCGGAATACAATGATGGTATTATTGATTACCAGCCAATCGATTATTCACATACGAATGAGTTACTTACTGTAGAGCGAAAAGTGTCCAAAGAATATCTGATGACGATATTAAATTCTGTGAAATGATAATATGTCCACATGATCAATGTACAGGATGTGCAGCTTGTTTAAATAGTTGTAGTCATAATGCTATTAAAATGGTGCAAGGTATTAATGGCCATTTGTATCCTGAAGTGAATGATGATGTATGTGTGGGATGTAAGCTTTGTGTGAATATATGCCCCAATAATCATCTTCCAGAATATCATAAGAATATGGCTGCATATATTGCAACAGCCATAGATAGTGATGAGGCAAAGACTTCTACAAGTGCTGGAATTGCTACTGTTTTTTCTCGCTTCATTATTAGGCAGGGAGGTGTTGTCTATGGTAGCTCAGGTATTGATTGCACACACATTCATCATATCAGAGTTAACTCTGAACATGAACTGTATAAAATCAAAGGCTCTAAATATGTCCATAGTGCAATAGAGGATATTCTTCTTAAAGTTAAAACAGATTTAAAGATAGGATTGAAGGTTTTGTTTATTGGAACACCATGTCAAGTCTCAGGATTATTAAGTTACTTACGTAAGCCATATGATAATCTTTATACAATAGATTTTGTATGTCATGGTGTCCCAAGTCAACAGATTCTTACAGATTGTATTATTGCATGTTTGCCGAATGAAAATCCATCTAAAATAGATTTGAAATTTCGCATAAAAGAAAAGGGTAAAAGTAGATACGGCTTATTTGCTTTTGATAAAGACGGTAAAACATTATATCGCTCTTTGTTTCCAGACAATGGATATATTACAGGTTTTCTATATGGGTTGTTCTATCGTGAAAGTTGTTATCAATGTCATTTTACTCGTCCTGAGCGAGTTTCAGATTTAACAGTAGGTGATTATTGGGATCGAGAACATCAAATTAATCTTGTAAATAGTTCAGAAGGCCTATCCATGTTGGCAATTAATACCGAAAAAGGGAGTGCTTTAGTTAATAAATGCGATGGAATGATTATGAAAAATCCTTATGATTATTCGCAATTAGTAATTAGAAATGGTCAATTATCACATCCAATTAAGAAACATTCAAGGTATGAAACGTTTAAGAGAGATTATATTGAAAAAGGGGCGCTCTTGGCTATCAATGGGAATATAAAAAATGATGTTAAGAGAATTAAAAGGAATTTATTCCTTATTAAGATATCACATATTGTATATCAGATTCCTGGATTAAATAAATTATACAGAATATTAAGAAGTTTGTAGATATGAAAGTTATCACATTAACAACGCAATATGCGAACAATATGGGGGCACAATTACAATGCTATGCATTATCAAGATATTTGATAGAAGAAGAACATGTAGATTGTGAGGTTCTTGACTATTACCCAGATGGTGCAAGTCGCAGTTGGTCATATTTTCCCACTCCAAGATCTTTTAGAGATTTTCTAAAGAATATTTATTGTTTAGTAAACTTCAAACTTCTTTTCTTCAAAATGAAGAAGCAAAGATTGATGAAAAAGTTTATTATTAAGAATGTCCCTTTAACTCACAA
The DNA here is from genome assembly GCA_000613465.1 of Bacteroides nordii WAL 11050 = JCM 12987. Taxonomy (GTDB): domain Bacteria; phylum Bacteroidota; class Bacteroidia; order Bacteroidales; family Bacteroidaceae; genus Bacteroides; species Bacteroides nordii. The sequence continues at coordinate 7,753 of BAJA01000061.1, read as the reverse complement.
AAGATATCATAGAATAGATTTAAGAAAAAATCCTCCTTTGGCTGATGCTTTTATCGTAGGTAGTGATCAAGTATGGAATTTTATATATAGATGTGATGAAACTTATTTTTTTGATTTTGTTGATAAGTCGAAGTCGAGAATAATAGCTTATGCTCCAAGTATTGCAGATCCATGGAATGACGAACAGGCTAAGCATATTCAACCTTATCTTGAACGTTTTAATTCTTTATCTGTTAGGGAGGAAGGTAATTTAGAACAAGTAAAAAGTTTGTCACCCCAAAATAATCCTGTAGTTGTTGCAGATCCAGTTTTCTTGTTAAAGAAAGATCAATGGGATACTATGCAAATCATCAATTTTGTATTGACGAGCCATATATTCTTTGTTATTTCCTTAGTGTTACATCTCTTGCAATCGAAACTGTTGCAAAAATTAGAGAACTTACTGGATTGAAAGTAATACATTATAACCTTTGTGCATTGGATAAATTCAATAGTGAGCGTGATATACATTATGGTGATCCTGCAGATTTTGTTGGGTTGATCTCTCGTGCATCTTATGTGTGCACAAACTCTTTTCATTGTTCTGCTTTCTCTATAATTTATAAAAGGGATTTTATGTTCGTTCCAAAACATATGGCGAATGAACGTGTTTCAAATCTAGTTGAAAATTTCGGATTATCAGATGTTTTTTCAACTTCAGACAAGTTAAAAACTTTAAAGAAAGAAGATCTAAAAGTCGATTATAGTCATGTTGATGAAAAAGGGAAAGCATATATAGATTTCTCAAGAAATTATTTGCATAATTCTTTACTTTAAAATATGAAAAACAAGATAGAATTAGCGTCTATTTCTTCGTGTACAGGTTGTAGTGCTTGTGTAGATATTTGTCCTACTCAAAGTATCACTATGAAGCTGAATGGGGCACTTCATTATTTTCCTCATATAAATGATGATACGTGTATATCTTGCGGGAAGTGTATGAAAATTTGTCCAATACTCTCTCCTCTTACTGCAGAAGAGAGTGTACAGAGATACTATGCAGCTTGGAGTACAAATGATGATATTAGAAAAGGAGGAACATCAGGAGGAATTGGTACCGCATTTGCAAGCAATGCTATTGAGAAAGGATGGGCAGTTATTGGTGCAGCATTCGATGAAGAATGGAATTTGATTCAATGTCTTGCAACATCATTAGATGACATAAAGAGGTTTAAAGGGTCAAAATATCTTCAAAGTAAATCAGATCAATGTTATAAAGATATTGTAAGATTGATTTCACAAGATCAGCATGTTTTATTCATTGGAACTCCATGCCAAGTGGAAGCTGTTAAGAAAATAATACCTGTTTCTAAACGCAATCTTCTTCTTACTTGTGGAATTATTTGCCATGGAGTTAATTCGCCTGTTGTTTGGTCTGCTTATGTAGATTCATTAGAAAAAAAGTACAAGTCGAAATTAATTAGTTATAATTTTAGAAGTAAATTGAAAGGGTGGGGACAAGATCAGCGAGGCAATGTAAGATTAAATGTTACATATCATTTTGCAAATGGAAAAGTAGTTAATGAGCCTGCTTGGAAAAATCAATTTCATTATTGGTTTGGATTGCATTTAATGATGCGAGAGAGTTGTTTTCATTGTTTATATAGAAAAGAACAAAGAAATTCAGACTTAACAATTGGAGATTTTTGGGGGGTACAACGAATACTGCCTAATCTTCAGAATGCTCATGATGGAGTTTCTGTTGTAGTAACAAGTACATCTCGGGGTGAAGAGTTTTTCTCGCAGTGTTCTGATATAGAGAAATATGTTGTTGATTCAAATTCCACCCAAAAAGTATTAAAAGGATATTTAGATACTCGAAGCGAAAGCGTGAAAAAAGAAGAGGTAGAAAGAATGAAACTTTTCGATCTTGATTACGGAAAATGTGGTTTCAACAAACTTAAAAAGAAATATTCAGCCCCTACATTTGTTGGTAGGTTTTTTGAGTCAGTTAAATTTTATTTAGGCATAAAATCATGAATTTAGCCAAAACTTCATTTTGGATTACACTACTTTTAGTAGTTGGCTATATAATAGCTTTTGTAAAGGAAAGTTTTATTGCCAACTATTTTGGCGTTTCCAATTTCGTCGATGCATATAATATTGCAATTCAGATTCCAGTTATTATTTTTTCCTTTGTCTCTGTTGCGATAAAATCTGTAGTTATTCCTGTTTATTCGGATATATATTATAACAAAAGTATTCAAGAAGCAAATAAGTTTGCAAGTAGTTTCATAACACTAAATATTTTAATAGCTTGTGCTATCTTTTTTATTGGAGAAACTTTAGCGGGACCATGTATATATTTGTTTGCTCCTGGTTTTGATGCTAGTACTCATGATATTGCTGTTAGTTTGCTAAGGATTACTTTTCCTACAATAGTTTTTACTGTAGTAACAGATATTATTACAGGTATATTGAATGTTCACAAGAAACTTGTTTTACCTTGCGCCGCTGTTTATTTGTTGCAACTTTCTGTAATTTTGATGATAGTATTCTTTCATGCAAAATGGGGAATTTCTGCAGCATGTATAGGTCAGGTTGTAGGGAGTATTCTTCAGATGACCTATTTGTATGTTATTGCTAGAAAAATATATCAATATAGAATCCAAACAAATTTCAAGAATGTTGAGGTTGTTAAAGCTTTAAAGATGAGTGGACCTGTTATTTGGGGTATCAGTATTGCGGAGGTCAATGCGATGATAAATAGAATGGTTGGATCTTTTTTATTTGTTGGATCAATTTCTGCATTAGGCTATGCCGGAAAAATAAATTCTGTATTTCTTGCATTTTGTGTAAACGCGATATCTATTGTAGTTTTCCCTTTATATGCAGAGGCATCCGCAAAAAATGATATGGCACAATTGAACCGTCGAGTTAATTTTACTCTTACGGTAAATGTTCTTTTACTTATGCCATTAATGTGTTTGGTTTTTTGCCTTCGAGAAGAAATTATTGAAGTTGCCTTTGCAAGAGGAGCCTTTGACAAAAATGCTGTAACTCTTACCCAAGGTATTCTTGGATGTTATACTATAGGACTTTTATTTAGCGCGTTCCGAGAAACACTTACAAAGGTTTTTTATTCAATGAAAAATACATCAGTGGTTGCTAAAAATGCGACAATGGGGGTTTTGTTGAATATAGCCCTTAATTTATCATTGCCTTGGTTTCTTGGAGTTAAAGGGTTGGCCTTAGGTGCGAGTTGTTCTGTAATGTTTATTTCTATTCGTTTATTATGGTTGTTAACCCAAAAAGTAGAAAATATTAAATTGAGCTATTTTTATAAGAATTTGAAAGTATTGCTTTTTGCATCAACTTTGGTTTTTATTATTCTTTTCTTCTTTAGGAATTATGCGCTAAATATGACTGCGATTATAAGGTTAGGTTTGGCAACTGTTATTACTGTTTTTGTTTATTCAAGTGTACTTCTTTTTGCAAAGCCAGATGTAGTTTGTGATATATTGAAGTACGTAAAAAAATAATCTCTAACATATTTTGTAATGGTTAAACTGGCAATTAGAGATGATGATACTAATTACTTTACAAAAGTGTCTGATCTTGAGGGTCTTATAAATGATTTGGGTGGTTTCCCTGTTTCTTTTGCTGTAATTCCAACTGTTACCGATGTGTCGACATTTGGGGCATGTTCTGATACAAAAGGTAATACAGAACCTAAGTTTGTTGGTGAAAACAAAGAATTGGTGAGCTGGTTAAAGAATATGGTTTCTGCAAAGAAATGCGACATACTTTTACATGGTATTACTCATGGCTATAAATTTGCAGGTGGAACTAGGTTACCAGAGATGGTTTGGAGAGCAGATGATGTCGATATCTCTAAAGAAATCGGTTACTGGAAAGCGAATTTTACTCAGCTATTCGAGTATGAAGTTTCATGTTTTGTTGCTCCTAGTAATATTATTGTCAAGAAATGTATTGATGCAGTTGTAAATAATAATTTAAATTTCTCAGGTATTATACCTATTAACTTTCAAAGGAAATTTACTTTTCGTAATATAGCTAATTATTTTGCTCGTTGGTATTATAGGGTAAAAGATAAAGTGCCTTATCCTGGGGTGCTGACATATTCTGACCATAAAGAAATTAATGCATGTACATTAAGAAATGTAGATTATCTTATCAAGATGTATGACTATTGTGATGCTCACAATTTGCCAATGGTTATTAACACACATTATTGGAGTTTGCGTGATAATGATAAACAGCGAACTATACTTTTATCTTTTATGAAATATGCCAAAGATAAAGGCATGGAACCAATTCTTGTTTCTGACTTAATGAAATAAACATGAAGATACTTGAAGTTACTACACATGTAACCATAGATGATGATTCACGGTTTACGAGAAATAGAACAGGATTCGGATATATGGTTTATGATATTGCAAAATACATTGCAAAAAAAGAGCAAGTTGACCTTTTTTGCACTACCATTATGACCGAGGGAGTTTCTCGAGACAATCTCAGAATATTGAGGTGGAATTGGTATCTTCTTTTATCTTCTTTTAGATTTGGCAATATTATATCAGGTCTAAAGTTTATTAATAAATATCCAGTTCCTGGGTTGTTTTTGAGGTTTAGGATTCTATTTTTTTATTTGTTAAATGGATATTTATCTAAGATAATTAACGATTATGATGTTATTCATATTCATGGATGTACACCATTGACAGAGGTCGTTTTAGATGTCTGTAGAAAAATAGGTAAAAAATGCCTCGTCACTCTTCACGGATTAAATAGTATTGGTGATAGTGTAAACTTAAGCGGTTCTTTGAAACAATATGAACGTGATTTCTTGAAGAAAGCTGTTGTTGAAAAAATCCCCCTTTCTTTTATAAGTTCTGGAGATTGTAAGAATGCTTCTACTATCGGTGAGTGCGACGTCATTCCTCAAAATTGGTATGTGATTTCAAATGGATGTAATATAGTTAGGTCAGCTAATAACCAAAGTATAAGATCAAAATATAATATTGATGACTCTGACTTTCTTTATGTTTATGTTGGGAACATATCAAAAAATAAGAACCAAATTGCGGTTGCTAAAGCATATAGCATGTTGCCTATAGAAGAACAGAAGAGAATTAAGGTGATTTTTGTTGGAAATGAAGCAGATCAAGGAGAATTATCACATTTTATTAATAGCAAAAAATTAAATTCAAAGCTTTTACTTGCAGGTTTTGTACCCAAAGAGGAGGTTCATAACTATTATTATTCATCTAACGCAACGATTTTGGTTAGTATTCAAGAAGGTTTTGGTTTAAGTATTATTGAAGGATTTGTATATGGAAAACCCAATGTTACATATACCGATTTGTCATCAGTTCCAGATGTATATAATGATAAAGTCATGTTAACGATTCTTGATAGATCTCCCAAATCTCTTGCGAAGGCATTAATTGATGCATCTCATATTGAGTGGAATATAGATTTTATTTCTCAATATTCTAAACAATTTTCTTTGGATGCCATGGCGGATAAATACCTCAATGTTATTAAGAATTTATAAAGTATGAATACATCTAAAATAATGGAAATGTTTGAATGGGGGAGAAAAACTTTATTTGAAATTCCTCCTGAAGAACAAGAAAAATATATTGAAAATATAGGAAAGCCAAAAGGTGATTGGGATAGGTCGTTTAAGCAGTATTGTTGTATTGAGTTTTTCTCTAATTGGCAAAGAACTTTGTTGCTGAACTTGCTGGCAATTATTCTGATTATTATTTATATTCCTTATGCTTTTGTGAAGTATTTTTTTAATAAACGAATTCCGAAAAGAAAAGTAGATGCTATAGGAGAATTCAAGGGGTTAACAGAAATTATTCCTGTATCCTTATCTAAGAAATATGAGATTAATAATGATTATTGGTTTGTAGGCTCTGAACTTTCTCCTTCTGATTTGAACTATGTTTGCAAATTAATTTGTGAGTATTTCTTTTACCCGTATTTCTTATTTAAGAATGTAGCTAAAGTTGCTCGTTATAGTTATACAATTAGTCACTTTTCTCCGAAAGCTATAATTGTTCATGATGAGTATTCATTTACATCTTCATTGCTTACTGATTATTGTGAGAGAAATAATGTTATGCATATTAATGTAATGCATGGAGAGAAATTCTATACCATAGGTACTGGCTATTTTAGATTTCACAAATGTTATGCATGGGGAGAGCATTATGTTAAACTTTTTACTGATTTATATGCAGATGAAAAGCAATTTGTTATTGAATTACCTCCTAGCTTGAAGATTGATGTCAAAAAATATTTTGATAGTAAGCAGTTTGTAGATTATAAATATTATCTTCAAATTTATACTGAGGACCAGCTAAAAACTATAGTCAATTGCATGGAAATACTTAAGCAAAATGGTTTTTCCATTCTTTATCGTCCCCATCCTAGAGCTAGTAATATGTCATTATTAAAAAAATATGTGGTAGTATCTGAAATTGAAAATCCACTAGACGTAAATATTGAAACTTCTATTTCTAATACAAATCATGTTATAAGTGGTTTTTCTACAGTGATGAATCAAGCATATTATGCTGGAATAGATATACTTTTCGATGATATTACCTATAATGAAATATTTGCAAATTTAAAGAAATATCGTTATATATTAAGTAAGGAAAAATTGTCAACGTTTTCTTCAGTTGTAAATTATTATAAGAATGAGATATAAAGTTTTAATTAAGACATTTCTTGGCTTTCCTCGATTATTGTGGCATTTCTTTCGAAAGAACCGATTTGGTGTTGGTGTGGTTGTAGAAGGTAATGTTTTTATGAGTAATTGTTCGGTTGGAAAATATGCATATATTGGAAAAGATTGCGTTATTAACTATTCGAAAATAGGTAACTATTGTTCTATAGCACCAGGTGTTCAAATAGGAGGTATGGAGCATAATTATTCAGACATGTCTACTTGTGTCCATCTTAATTTAAAGCAGCACTATGGTGTTCAAACAATTATAGAGGAAGATGTGTGGATTGGTGCAGGTGCTATTATTAAACAGGGGATAAAAATTGGCAGGGGGGCAGTAATAGGAGCTAATTCTTTTGTTACAAAAGATGTGCAACCCTACTCTATATGGTTTGGTACTCCTGCAAGATTTTATAAAATGAGATTTGATGCATCAAAAATAACCCTTTTAGAGGATTCTCATTATTGGCAAAAAAAACCTCGTTTTGCGAAAAATATCTTAATGTCTTTGAAGGATGAGTTTTGTAAGTAATTTTTCGGTTTGTATGTCGGTTTATAAAAACGATGATCCGACAGATTTCACAGAAGCTGTATTTAGCGTTTTCAAGCAGTCTTGTCCTCCTGACGAGATTGTACTTGTTATAGATGGTCCTATACCTCAACCCCTAATGGAGGCTATAAAAAAACTTCAGAAAGTTATTCCTATTTTGAAGGTTATCCCTCTTGCTCAGAATATGGGTCATGCTGTAGCTCGACAAACCGGCCTAGAGGCAGCTAAAAATGATCTTTGTGCAGTGATGGATGCTGATGACTTATCTGTACCTAATCGTTTTGAGAAGCAGCTGAAAGTATTTGAAGAGCATCCTGAGGTTAGTGTGGTTGGTGGTATTATTAACGAATTTATTCAAACGACGGAGAATGTAGTTGGTACTCGTATGGTGCCTGAGAATGATGCTGATATAAAAGAGTACCTTAGGAGTCGTCGTGACCCGATTGTAACTC
>BAJA01000062.1 GCA_000613465.1 Bacteroides nordii WAL 11050 = JCM 12987 | reverse complement strand
TTTATCTATCTATACCTTTCGGTAGTTATCTATACCTACTTAACTTTGTATCATTTAATTCGTAGAAGTATAGTCCTACGAATTAAATGATACAAAGTCGCTATTTTATTCGAAAGAATGATAACCTATACTTCCCAAAGAGAGTATAGCGTACAAAATTAAACAGGACCTAAGAAGCTTTCGGTACAAGTGAAATAGCAAAACCTCCACCAGATGCAGTGCTAATTTTCAACGTTGTTTTATTAGTGACAGTCTTTGTCTCAATCACATAATCTGTGGGATTATTACGATAATGAGCCTTCTTACCATCACGATAAATCGTAGCAATATACTTTTGCCCTGTAGGAAGAAATGAAAAATCAATTGTCGCAATACGAGGAACTTCACCGTTAGTACCACCTACAAACCAATTGTCAGTATTCTTTGCACATCGAGCTACAGTTATATATTCCATTGGTTCAGCTTCAAGGTAATAACTTTTATCCCAATCAAGGGCCACATCTTTAATAAACTGAAAAGCGTCGAGATATTTCTCATAAGTTTCCGGAAGATCGGCAGCCATCTGAAGCGGACTTGACATTGTGACATATAACGAGAGCTGGTGGGCAAGTGTAGTATTCACCCACGATTTTTTATCAGAATTATATTTTGTTATATCATTCTCAAACAACCCCGGAGTATAATCCATCGGACCACCAATAAGACGGGTAAATGGTAGTATCGTTGTATGGCTCGGCTTACTTCCTCCAAAAGCCTGATACTCAGATCCACGTGCAGACTCATTACTAATAAGGTTGGGCCATGTTCGGCAAAGACCAGTAGGACGTACTGCCTCATGAGCATTTACCATAATCTTGTAATCAGCAGCCTTTTCAACAGCATACTGATAATGATTAACCATTCGCTGAGTATAATGATGTTCACCTTTGGGTATTATATCACCAACATAACCACTTTTAACAGCCTTATATCCATTATCCACCATAAACTGATATGCTTGATCCATACGACGTTCATAATTGCGTACAGCACCAGATGTTTCGTGATGCATAATCATCTTTATGCCTCTGGACTTGGCATAATCCCGTATTTCAGGCAAATTAAAATCAGGATAGGGGGTAACAAAATCAAATACATCTTCCTTAAAATTACCAAACCAATCTTCCCAACCGATATTCCATCCCTCAACTAGCACGGCGTCAAAACCATGTTCCGCTGCAAAATCTATATATCGTTTCACTTTCTTTGTAGTAGCCCCATGACGTCCATGAGGCTTAGCATGGGTATAATCTGTTTTTCCAAGATGAATATTAGGAAAATCCCATGTATAGCTCCAATCGCTTTTCCCAGTAATCATCTCCCACCAAACACCAATATACTTGGTAGGAAATATCCATGAAGTGTCCTTGAGTTTACATGGTTCATTAAGATTGAGCGTGATACGGGAGGCGAGAATGTCACGGGCATCATCGGAGACAATGATGGTGCGCCAAGGTGTATAGCAGGCACTTTGCATATATGCCATCTCCCCATTGACATCGGGCGTAAGCCATGACTTAAATACATAATTTTTATCATCAAGATTGAGGTGCATAGCCGGATAATTAACTAAAGCAGCTTCATGAAGATTAATATATAAACCATCATCGGTCTTTAACATCAATGAAGTTTGTACTCCAGTAGGCGAAAAAGACGTCTGTGACAGGTTGTCAGAAATCGATTTTTCCATTAATCCACGTATTTCCGAAAGCCGACTACGTGTGTAATCATATTCCTGTGTATCATAATCTCCTGGAATCCAATAGGCCGTCATATCACCCGACATAGCAAACTCCGTGCACTCGTCTGTGATAACAAAATAACTTAATTCGCGCTGCTGTGGGAACTCATATCGAAAACCGAGTCCATCATTAAAAAGTCTAAAACGTATAGACATTAGACGATTGGTATCCGCTTGCCTGAGATCTACTAGCACTTCATTGTAATGATTACGTATGACCGATTCTTCTCCCCATACAGGTTGCCACGTTTCATTCAACGAATCATTTGTTACAGCAGTCATTTTAAACTTTTCAAATAATTGGTCTGAGTTTTTTAGCATAAATCCAAGTCCACTTGGCTTTATAACAGTTTTCCCCTTATAATACAACGCATAAGTCGGACGCCCTTCTGAAGATAAAGAAAAATTCATTTTCAGATTGCCGTCAGGCGATGAAAATAGCTGTTCGGCAAAAGCTGAGGTTGTACATGCCAAGCAAAATGCCAAACTTAAAGATTTAAATAGTTGAGTTATCATAAATGTCAAAATAATACAAAGATTATATTTTAAATAATTTTGCAACAGCACCACCGCCACGAGCAACAGGAATTGAAAGCGTCGTATTAGCAGTTACTTCACGAGTTTCAATCTCTACCGGATAAGGATTCCTTTCCCAATCAGCATCACATCCATCGCGATAAATAATAGCCTTATATTTACTGTTAGCATCTAGAAAAGAAAGACTGATATTAGCTATACGGGCTTCTGCACCAGTAGCAGTAGCCAAATACCAAGAATCATGACCTTTACTTTTACGGGCAACAGTTATATATTTCCCAATCTCAGCTTCCGGATAAGTCGTTTTATCCCAATCGGTAGGACAATCACAAACAAATTGAAATGGACCAGGATTATTCTCGTAATTTTCAATCATATCAGCAGCCATTTGAAGCGGCGAATAGAGAATCACAAACAGTGCCAGTTGCTTGGCAAGTGTTGTATTGGGATGTGTCTGTGGCATTGCGTCATTCTCAAAATTGAATATAACCGGAGTAAAATCCATAGGGCCAGCCAATCCCCGGGTGAATGGTAAAGTCACTGTATGTTCCGGCGGATTACCACCTTCTTCATTCCATGCATTCCATTCTTGTCCGCGTACTCCTTCTTGAGTCATTAAGTTCGGCCAAGTACGTTGTAACCCTGTGGGAATGACAGGCTCATGATTGTCGATGGCAATCTGATATTTGGCGGCAGTCTCAATCACCTTACGGTAATGTCTCACCCCAAACTGACTACTATGGTATTCTTTATTGTCTAGCAAATCTCCAACATAACCGGTTTTGACATAGTGCATTCCATTTTGCCGATAAAGTTTAAATGCATCTTCCATCTGCCTTTCATAATTAGCAATTCGCCCACCCGTTTCATGATGGCCAATAAGTGCAACTCCTTTACTACGTCCATAATTATTAATATGTGTAATGTCAAAATCCTTATACGGATGTACATAATCAAAATTCCATGACTTCCAATCTGGATTCCAACCTTCCACCAATACTCCACCAAAATTATTTTTAGCAGCGAAATCCATATAACGAATAGTATTTTCTGTTGTAGCTCCATGCTGTGGTCCATCATACCATGTGTGAGTTTTCATGTGGTAACACCACCAAACACCAAGATAGCGTTGCGGCTTTATCCACGAAGTATCCATTATCCGACAAGGTTCATTCAAATTAAGCATGAGACGTGAAAGCATCATGTTACTGGCATTGTCAGCGATTATCAGTGTACGCCATGGACTTACCCGTACACCAGTAACAAATACCTTTTCACCACTACTCCATGGTGTAAGCGCAGCACGAAGTACATTACTTCCCGGTGTAGCTCGTACATTCATAGCAGCGAAATCTGTCAAATTAGCTTCATGAAGTGCTATATGCAATCCTTTGTCAGTACGTATGGTGACCGGAGTACTCGCCCATCCTATCTTATCTATAGGGAGTTCACGAAATAGACCTTCGTAAAAACGTATCCCTTCTACTGGAAGTGACCAACTCGTATGGTTATCTGCAAAAGTAAATTCGGTAAGTTCATCCATGATTACAAAGTCACCCAATTGTGCTTGACGCGGAAATTCATAACGAAATCCGACACCATCATTAAATACGCGAAATACAACACTAATCTCACGACCTGGAGCTATTTTCTTCTGCACGAGATCAAGCGCCATCTCATTATAGTTATTTTCAATTACCGATTCTTCACCCCATACCGGATTCCACGATTCCGAAACAGTATTACGCCGAATACTAGCAACTGAAAATCCGGTAATCATGTCAGGAACGTCTTTTAGCTTCAAGCCCAATCTCGATTGCGACAACACTACTTCTCCGCCACGAACAATCCGATAAAAGATCTCCCCTTTTTTAGAAACCTCGAACGTCACTATTATATGCCATCCGGGGATGCTATATGATGGGTATTACTACCCATCATCAACATGCTCGAACATAATACAAAGAAGCAACTAATAAAAATTTTATGTATCATTTCAGTTCAATATAATCAATAAAGAACATACCATTACCACTACCCTTACAGATATCAACATCATTCACGCCTTGGTTAAGTCTTACAGTTACAGTCTGATCTTTCCAAACATATTGTTCATCAAAAGAAATCTGCTTCTCATCTCCGTTTACCTTAAAAACACCAGCACCCGGAATATCAGAGGAAGCACGTCCTCGCACAATAACTGTATAATCGCCAGTCACAGGTACCTCAACAGCAAAGAGCACAGAAGCGCCTTCACCCGTAAAATTACCCACATAACCAAACCCGTCAGAGTTCTCCGCTATCGGCGGTAAATCCGCATCGTCTATTGTCCAATCGTTTTTGCAAGACATCAGTCCTACTGTTATCGCTATAAAAAAGGAAAATATAATCTTTTTCATTTCGGTCATTTCTTACAAATTAATAATCGGTTGTTACTTTTGAACTTTCACACTGCCACGTAGAGCAGCAACTTCAGCCTGATAACGTTTGCATGAAGATGTGATACGAAGAATACGACATCCATGTGCAGGTATGTTAACTTTATAAGCACCTTCAAAAGCACCTAAATCAGAATGAGTCCAAAGATCACGTATATTACTAACTTTTCCTTCTTTAATACCTAAATCACGCAAAAAGTTAATAGACATATTTGAAGCTTCTTCCTCTCTGTTGAACAATCCAACAATCCACTCACCATTAGGCAATTGCCCCACCCATTTCGAGCTTGCAATTTCTGATGGATTACCCGACATTGGACGTGCACTAAATCCCATTTTATTAAGTGCCAGAATTTCCTCGTTTTGATAAAAACGCTCACACCCATTAGCTGTATCATACTGATCGGCAATAGCTATGGGCGAACCGGTTATAGCCATTAGTGATACCCAAAACTGACGTTCTGTATCACTTTCACAAGTATTTAACCTAATAAAGTCGCCATCCATCATGATTTGCCCACGGGCGGCTACATCACTAAATCCAACAAAACCATCAAAAGCATTGCCCCACTGTGCCCAACGGTCTTGTTGAATGCCACGACGACGATTACTGATAAAATCCCATCCCCCACCGAAAACATCCTCACTAATACGAAAAAGATCACCGTATGGAATTTCGTTAGCGGCATGATCGAAACAATTGGGCATTACCAAAGAGATAAAAATTTCATCACCCGCTTCTTCCTTAATCCAACGAAGAGCCTTCACATAACGTTCTGTACCATAAGCATCTTCGTAATAGTTCAGAAAATCTATTCTAAGAAATGAGAATCCAAGATCAATAAAATAACGTACATACCCTTTAATCCACTGTTCAGCACCCTCCTTATCTGTATCTACCCAATAAAGATAATCATTAAAATTAACATTTCCCTTGATATCACGAGTGGTCTTTGTAGAGCCTTTCACTGGTAAATTGTTCTCATAAGCTTTTCTCGACATCCACAACGGATCGTAATAAATCCCTGTTTTCAAACCTTTCTTCTTGTTATAATCGATCCAATAGGCAAAATCATGACTCCAAGCGTCATTATACTTCGTTATATATCCATTTTCATTTACAGTTTGTGCTCTTTCAATCCAACCATCAGTGCATACCATATCATAACCGTAAGAGAGAAAATTCTTGGCTACCCAATCTACCGATTTTTGATAACGATCCTCGGCCAATGGGCTATCAGTTACAAAACACTGTTCGTAGGCCATCCAATAAAGAGGACCAGCGCCATGTCTCGTAAATCTACTATCACGAGCACTGACTACTACTGAAACAAAAACAAGTCCACACAAAAATATACTTCTAATATTCATATCATTTTAATTTAATAGTTTATTACTATAATTACAAATTTACTCTATCTTGAACACGTAAAGTGTCATTCCCTCGACATCGACTTCGATTCGATATTTTCCACTGTTTTCTAGAGAAATACCCCATGACGCAGCCAACGGATTACCAGGTCCCTGAACTTTCTTCATCCTATAAATGCCACTGTCTTCTACTAACTCACGATATCCATCACTATCGCCTTTTTCTGGTATAAGGAAAACCACTTGATCCCAATTTCCTTTAGATGTAATGAAATTGAATTGACGATTTCCTTCTGCCTCAGTATAATAAAGTTCACCTTCCCAACTAAAACGTTGGATGCCTCATCATATATCAATTGTACTCCCGGATCATTTGAATCAGTACCAGAATTACCCGCAACCCCCTGTATATACAATTCGTTAATCTCTGGTTTGTCAAGATCGCGAACCTTTTCTAACGTAACTGTTAAGGATTCAACATCCACTATAATTTTGTATACGGCACTACCTTCTTCCGGTATTCCGAAAAATGCATCTTTTAGTGTACCTTCACCTTGTGAGCAACGTTGCAACCTATGGGTTCCAGGCTGTATGACTTCGATATACCCGTCAGCAGTAGCATTTTCCGGAACAAGAAAATCAACTTGGTCCCATTCACCTTTTTCTGTACAAAATTTGAACTGCTTATTTTCTGTATTATAATGGATTTCTCCCTCCCAAGTGAAGATATTCCCATCGGACGAATCCATATATAGCCCATCAGGTGAATACCATTTGCCAGATGCATTTCCAAGCATATAAAGTTCTGGTCCTAATTCAATTTCACTAAGCCAAGTCGCAGTAATAGTAATGTTCTTTTTACCCTTCGAAGCGTCTACTATAATTCTATAATTGCCGGGGGTCTCAATGTTCCATTTGCTATCAGGATTACCGGTAGGCACATACTCCACAGCTACGTCAGCAACACCCGATTTATTTATGACTGTTCCCGCTACAACAGGCATAAGAAACTCATCTTCATATTTTCCATTATTATTAATAGGGCATTTCATCTCCCCCTGTCTAAGCGCTCCTTCATACTGAAACACATTTGGTGAAATATTTTCCATTGGATAGGGATTATTAATATCCCAACCAGCCGGGGTAGCATCTCCAATAATAAAAAGTTGATTTAGTTCAAACTCTTTTTCATCAAGTTTCTTTACTAATACAACAGTTACCGTCATATCTTTCACATTAATAGTGATATCGTAAATACCATCTTCTCCTTCATGAATACCCCAAAAATGGTCTTCAAGATCTCCGGTCAGTTCTGAACAAAGACGTGCATTATTAGGTGCATTCTCTCCAAATGTAGTATAAGCATAAGATTTTCCACCCACCACGCCTGAGGAAGGGATGATATAATAAATTTTATCCCAATCACCTCGTGCAGTACAAAATTTAAATTGTTTATTGTCACCGTAATAACGCAATTCTATTTGATAAGTAAATATATTCGGATTAGATGTTTTTTCCATCGGAACAGCCAAATTAGAATCAAAATTGTTTTCTGCCCCATAACCAAGAATATAAATCTGTTCATAGAGTGAAGCATCACCCGTTTCAACAACCTTTAGTTCCTTTTCTGCATCACAGCTATTCAGCAACACTGTGAAGAAGAATCCCACTATCAATAATAGGTAATTATATATTGTCTTCATCTTTTGTTTCATTGTTTAAAAGTTCAAATAAGTTTGCGGCATCAATAGCCAGGATTTTGTTTAAGATTATGGTTTGTATCCAATGATTTACGCGGAATGGGGAAAATCTTTGTATGATCATCTTCATCGGGCGTCTTATCCCACCATGAACCTGTATTGAATTTCCCGAAACGAATCAAATCGACACGACGACGTCCTTCACCAAGAAACTCGCGTCCCCACTCATCCAAGAGTTCCTGTTCATCAAGTGTAACACCTCCTTCCGGAACATAAAGATAATCACTCCATCTCTCTTGTGGATAATTGCGTTTACGCACGGAATTGAGTAAAATTCCAGCTTTCGACAATTCCCCCAAACGAAAACGACACTCTGCTAAAGCATATATGATTTCCGGAAGGCGTATTTCCACAAAATCCGATTCCATTTGACCGGATTCATCATCACTATAGAATGGATACTTTACATAATGCCATCCGGACTGATGGTCTCCTGAACGGAGATTACTAGTTTTGTTTATAGGCCATTGATTAGGACGTAGTCCCTTAAATTGTCCGACAGCATCACGAATATACAATTCATAACTACCATCAGGGGAGGTCATATTCCCCCTCACCCCATCTTTTACAACAGGAATAGAACCAAACAGGAACAACCCCTCACGTTTGTTGTTACCAAGATTTTTGTAAAGTTTCAATCTGACATCTTCAGGATAATTACGAAATTTCTGAGCAGTATTACCGAGTGTATAACTGTAAAGTTTACCATTCAGATCATAGCTTGGAGTAAGGGCATATTTGCAGTTATGATCACCACCTTCGCTTTTGGAATCATTAACGTAATATTCCATCTGTTGTGGGACGCTCCACCAAAACGTATCACCTTTGTAAAGCCAAAAAGTATAATTCTGACTACTGGGAAAAGCGAAGAGAACCTCATCAGAAATATCATTATTCCAGTCAAATACTTCATCCCAACGGTCTGCTACCTGATAGGTTCCATATTCTCCATCAACTATTTTCTGGGCATACGTAATGCACTCTGTCCAACGTGCTTCTCCAATATATACTTCAGCATTCAGATATAAGCGTACCAATAATGCCGCAACTCCAGCTTGGGTCCATTGCCCTTGTTCGTTACCGTTGCCACCAAGCCCCGATTTAGCATTGATTAGATGGAGGATTTCTTTTAGTTCATCTTCTATAAAAGTAAACAGCTTTTGGGAAGAGACTTGTTCGCCAGATCCACTTTTAGGATCAGAAGAAGTATAGAGAGGAACATTTCGGAACTTATCAAGTAAACGCAGATACAGCCAAGCTCGAAGAGCACGATTCTGAGCTTTCAGATTACTGAATTCCTGCTCGGAAAAGCCAAAATCAGCAGGATCCAATCTACTAAGATCATCTATTATGTAATTACTTTGCATAATACCTGTGTAGCAACCATCCCATTCCATATCAAGATATTTACTTTCAGGAGTTAACTCATGGTATTGAAGAGCCCGCCATTGTCCAGCATCATCCCACCACCCATCACGTGTACAGGTCATTATTTGGTCTGCCGTTAGTTCGTTAAGAGGAATATTTGATTGAATAGACCAATAAGCATGTTCAAAGGGGCGAAGAGCTGCTCGTATAACATCTGTCTTAGTGTTATAGTAATTATCACTCATAACATCACTATATACAGTCTCACTCAAATCCGTGCATCCAGTTGTAATGACAGTGAAAACGAATCCGCCTATAATGGCCAATATTTTAGATTTCATGATTTTAAAATTTTATAAGTTTAGAAATCAAGTTGTACGCCAAGAATAAACTGACGGCAACTCGGATAATATGTACGTGAACCAGTAGCTCCCGGTGTCAATCCATTAGTTTGTATAGAAGAAGGGTCTACCCCACTGTAACGGGTAAAAGTTGCAAGATTCTTTGCTGTAAACGAAAATTTGACAGATTCTAGAAAATGAGATTTAACGGGCCATGTATACCCTAACGAAAGCATATCAAGTTTCACATAATCTCCTTTTTCCAAATAATAATCAGTCACCACATTTTTACCTTTTATTTCTGCATTTTTTGTATATGCTTTTTGCAAGACATTTCCTGTAAAACTCTGAGTACCATAGTAGAAATCATGTACATTGAAAATATCATAACCAAATGCACCACGAAAGAAAATGGAAAGATCCCAATTGCGCCAATGAAAATTGTGTGTCATCGATGCGGTAAACTTTGGAAGTCCATTACCAACAATTTGCTTGTCATCATTTGTTCCGTTAGCAGCAGGTTTTATATTACCTTCCCGGTCATAAATCATAAAATTACCGTTTTTATCAATACCAGCATATTTCCACATATAAAAATTACCGATACGTTCACCAGCAGAAATACGTTGTAAGGTATAGAGCGGATATGGATCAGAAGTTTCAACCATATCATAATAATCCTGTCCCACATAATCGGAATTACTGAAATTAACAAACTTGTTGTCCATAGTAGCCCCAACAAAATCGATAGAGTAGTCAAAATCTTTCAACTGTATCGCAGTAAAATGAAGGTCAAACTCAAATCCCGAATTTTTCATCGTTCCAACATTGACAAAAGTTGTAGAATGCAAATAGGGTGGAACAGGAACATTATAGTCTCCCAAAAGATCCTGCTGTTTACGATTATAATAATTGAAAGAACCGGAAATACGATTGTTTAATAGCGAAAAATCGATGCCAATATTCCAGTTTTTTGCCTTTTCCCAATGCAAGTCATTATTCACATTTTTACCTGGTCCCCACACTTGTAACCACTGTCCGTTATAATAGTAATAACCAAACCCTGACATAGTACTGAGTGACCTGTAGTTGCCGAAATCCTGATTACCGGTTTCACCGTAATCACCACGAATTTTCAAATCATTAATCCAACTAATATCCTGCATAAATGACTCCTCCGATATACGCCATCCGGCAGAAACAGCAGGGAAGTTCCCCCACTTATGATCTTTACCAAATTTTGAAGAACCTTCATGCCGTAGTGAAGCAGTTAGCAAGTAGCGGCTTTTCCAGTCATAGCTGACACGACCAAAGAAAGCTATCAACTTGGAATCTTCAGCCCATGAACCACTCCCACATGGCCTTCTTCCTTATCCCAATCGCCAGTACCGAGATTATTAGAACCAATACCGTCATTTATAAAATCTTTGTTCTCACCAGAGAGATTCTGATCTTTTGTATACTGATAAGAATAACCAACCATGGCTTTTACATTATGCCCGCAAAATGAACCATTGTAATTAGTAAGCCATTCCAGAATACGTTGAGACTGCTTTGCATATTTGCGCGATCCTTCACCAGAATATCCTTGGGCGATAGCTAGTGTAGAAGTAGAAGGACGAAACCAAGAATCGAAATTCGATGATTCGTGTCCAGCAAACGTAATCTGTGTATTTAAAATCTGCCCATTCTCAGAATCTTTCCATAATAAAGGTAATAAGTTAAGTTTGGCAGTAGCATCATAGTCTAAAAGTTTCGTTTCCGAAGTATTATCTTCAAGGTTAATCAACTCAACAGGATTGTATCCAGCAGCCTGACCAGTAATTGCAGTATATTGACCTGGATTGTCTACATCCATAATAGGAGTCGTGGGATTAATCTCCAACGTATTGCGAAATACATCCCAAGATGAGTTTTTACGTTTAATAAGCCTTGGAGCTACATTAGCTGTAAAAGTGAATAGTCCGTTTCGTGTCGTCTGCTGTATGCCTGCTCTTCCACCATATTCCTCCCGTGACGAGTACAAATCCACTCCCTCAGCTTTACGATAATCTATCGATACACGGTAATTGTTTTTATTGTTTCCGCCACTAAGCGATAATGTATGCTGATGCATCCAACCCGTTCTCGTCACAGCATCTAACCAATCATCATTTCCACCAAGATCATTACCATAACCACCCGGAATACGCAATGCGCGATATTGTTTGGCAGTAAGCATATCCAATTCATGATTTGCAACACTTGCTGAAACCGTTCCCATATAAGAAGTATGTATCTGCCCGTCACGCGTTCCTTTTTTGGTTGTCACAAGAATCACCCCGTTAGAACCACGTGTTCCATAAATAGCTGCTGCTGCACCATCTTTAAGTATGTCAAAACTGGCAATATCGTTGGGATTGATGTTCGTTAGATTTCCACCGGGAATCCCATCAATCACAATTAACGGACCGGTTCCCGCACTTCTCGACGATACGCCACGAATCTGGATACTAGCCTGATTATTAGGATCGGCTGCACCGGTATTAGTAATTGATACACTGGGTACTTTACCTTGAATCATCATAGATACATCAAGAGAGGTAGACTTCAAAAAATCTTTCTCATTGATATGAGAAATTGAAGAAGTCAATTCTTTCTTATCCATGGTACCATAACCGATTACCACAACTTCATTAAGCTGTTCACTATTCTGTAATAACTTGATAGTGAGTCTCTTCATTCCATTAACTGAGATAGTCTGATTTTTATAACCGACATAACTGACTTCCAATACTGCTTCAGGCAAAATCCCAGTAAAAGAAAAGTTGCCATCGACATCCGTAGTGCAACCTTTTGAGGCTACCCCTTTTAGTCTGACAGTCGCTCCAATGAGCGGCTCATCGGTTTCCGCATCCACAACTGTCCCCGAAACATTGATTGCCTGAGCAAACAACATAGTTGTCCAACCAGACATAACTAACAATGTTAATAACACAAATCTTGATAGTAAATTTTTCATGGATATGATATTAAATTAATTAAGATTAAAATTCTATCACAAAAATAGAATGCAATTATACAAGATAAAAATACAAAGCTGATAATTAAGAAAAACAAAATGGATAATAAGATGATAATCAACTTATTACCCATTTTACAGATATGAAATAATTAAGGTCAAATAAAGATTTTCTCAAATGCTATAATCTGATTTTATCCCTTATACTTTGGGAATTGCCATAATGTAATCATCAAATTCCTCTTTAGGGACAAGTGCTTTAGCTTTGGTTTTGGCTTTATATACATATATCGTATTGGTAGACAGATTTAAATATTTAGCCACATCCGTCGGATTACTAATGCCAACACGCATCAGGGCAAAAATTCTTATTTCAGTGGACAATTCTCCAGAACTATCGATGCTGACCTGATATTCTTTTGGAAATAACTTGTTGTATTCATCAACGAAGTTAGGAAACAATTTCATAAAAGCTTTATCAAAAGCTGAAAACAGCCGCTGCCATTCCTTTTTAACCCCCATATCATACAACAAATATTTTACTTCATCATATTTCTTATCATTCAACTTACGTATGGCGGTATTACTCATCTCAGCAACCTCGTTTACATATTGATTGGCTTTGATAGATTCAATAATGTAACGGTCCTTGATTTCATTCACTTCTTTCAGTTTCAAGTTCAGCTCAGAAAGCTGTTCATTTGATTTATCGAGTTCTTCAGTTTTACTACGAATAGCTGCATTCGACTCACACAAACTTCTATTACGTCTTCTAATTTTAGCATACATTAAAAACAGAAGAAGAAGCAACAGCCCAAATAATGAAATGGCATATATTAACATGGTCTTTGTATTACGAAGCCATACATAACGTGCATTTTCTATTGATGGAAGTACAGAATTAACCTCAATCTGACGAATTCGTGAATTATAGGTTTTGGCATCATCAAGAGCTAAATGAATATATCGACTTGCTCGACTAAGGTCACCGCGTTGCTGCATTAATATAGCAAGGTCTTTAGCAGCTGTATTTTCTCTAGTTAACGAGCGAATATCATAAATTACTGCAAGGGCAGCAAAATATATTGCAGAATCTACTTGCTCCACACCTTTATATGTATTACTCAATATAGAATAGTTGATTGCTTTTTCATGATCGTTCAAATGGTGAACCCTAAGTAGTCGGATGCGCTCATCAATAGATTCTCTCGGTAGATACTTCCACATCACCTTTTTCTCAATAGCTGCATAATCATGCTCATAGCTGCCAACAGGAGTCAGGGACAAGATACTATCATAACACGTTTCCCTTGAATGAGCATAACGAAGCCCCAATTTAGATTCACGACCTACATACGACTCCAAATTTTGAAACATACGTGCTTTTAAGGTATAATAGTGTGGCAGAACCGCTTTGGGAATAGCAGTAACTTTAATCAACTTATCCACTTCAGCGGCTTCCTTAAAGAAACCCACCGAAGTGTAACAGTCGAGGAGAGCCACATGCGCTAGAACGAGCTCTGACTGATTGTTGTTTTCAATAGCGATATCATACATCTTGTCAGCATAGGCATACACTGAATCAAATTGATAATTTCGATATTCGCTATACAGAATACTACATAAATCAAAACGGGATTCTCCAGTAGGTAGGTTAGCCAATTTGTTTTTAAGCAGAATCAACTGCTTTTCCTTTGCCACAATGTAACTGTGACGATTGTCTATTTCAGTATCAAGTGCAGATAATACCGAATCTATTTGCATGGACGTTACTGCGGCAACCGGCATAATAACAAAGCTAAACACCATACTCAGTAAAACAGACCTGATAACTTGACAATACAGTGAATATAAAATTGAATATGCATCCATATAGATAGTTTTTTCGTGGAAATGGTTAACACATTAATAAAAGAATACTGCAAAATTATACAATTTCGGATATATACACCAATTATAGAACAGTATTTTGTAAAAAACGCCAAGCATTGTTTTGGAACATAACAAGCATTGTTACGCCTTATAAGGATATATTCTCAAATAGGTAGGTATCTTCTCAATCGCATAGCGTAAAGTTGTTTGTGACATAGCATTCTTATAGTGTACGACGAAATCAAAAACTTCATCCCAATGTGATTCACTCACTACTTTAAGCATCCAACCGCAATCTTTTCACACCATCTCATCTTGATCGCACAGCATAGCTGTAGTAATCTCAAGTATATCTTCAAAACACAAACCCTTTCGAGCAGGGATAATCAGAGTTACTGCAACATCTTGATGTACCCAACAATTATCCGATTTTATCCATGCTTCCAGATAAAATACATACCGAGAAATCTTTCGGTTCATAACACTTTTTTAATGAATAGCACACGCCACTACAACTTCTCAGTTATCCAACTGCCATAACTGTTCACACTGTTCGAATATCTCTGTTTTCGATTTAACACAAACCTTCTTATAAAATTCGAGACTATCCAATAAATTGTATAAATAAAAAAAACTAAATCTTGGAGTTTTCTATCACACAAAATTGTGGACAATGGAGGTTGTGTCAAAACGCTGACACAGCCTTTTTTATGCGCAAAGCCCAGACTTTCTCAAGCCCGGGCTTTGTTATTACCCAAAGTTTTCGTATCTTTAGGTATAAAGTTTTTCGTTATGGCAAAGTTACATTTTCGTCCTTACATTCCCAACCAAACCGTTCTTTTTCCACAAAGAATTGATGAAAACATAGCTGAGACCGACCCGGTCCGCATCGTGAATGCTGTTATTGACAATCTCAATCTTGAGAGTTTCAAGAAGCTTTATAAGGAAACGGGCCGTTGTCCTTATCATCCTAAAATGATGCTTAAGGTGATAATCTACGCCTACATGAATAATATCTATTCTTGCCGTAAAATAGAGAAGCACCTCCTTCGTGACATTCATTATATTTGGCTTGCCGGTAATGAGCATCCGGATTTTATCACGATCAACCGTTTTCGTAACCGTGTAAAGGAGGAAATAAATAATGTATTTACCCAGTTGGTTCTTGTCCTTGCCGATAAAGGTTTCATCAGCCTTGATGTGGAGTATATCGACGGCACCAAGATTGAATCCAAAGCCAACAAATATACTTTTGTCTGGCGCAAGACAGTCGAACGGAACCGTACGAGACTAATGGATAAAATCCGTATTCTCTTGGAACAGGTGGATGAAGCCATTGCACAGGAGAACTCTATAAAAGACACATCCGTGGAGTTTACTCCCTGCAGGCTCTCTGACATAGTGGATGAACTTAAAGAAGCCCTGGAACGCCAGCCTGCAACAAAGGATAAGGAAGAAAAGAAAGCCCTGCGCAAAAAGAAGAAGCAGGGCATGGAACTTGAAGGGTATCGTGACAAGCTGATAGAATACGACAATCACCTTGATACCCTTGGAGAACGTAACTCCTATTCCAAGACCGATCCTGGTGCCACATTCATGCGCATGAAAGAAGATGCCATGAAGAACGGGCAGACCAAACCCGGATATAATCTGCAAATAGGTACTGAAAACCAATTCATCACAGACTTCCGTCTGTTTCCCAACCCTACCGATACACTGACCCTCATACCTTTTTTCCACTCTTTCCAGTACCGCTATAACCGTTTACCGAATATCTGTGTGGCAGACTCCGGTTACGGTTCGGAAGAAAATTACCGGTTCATGCAGGAGAATGGGATAGAAGCCTTCATCAAGTACAATTACTTCCATAAAGAACAGCGTCCTCGTTATACTCCCAACCCGTTCCATGCCGAAAGTCTCCATTACAATGCCCAAGAGGATTATTACGTTTGTCCTATGGGACAGCACATGAACCGTATAGGAACCAAACGTGACAAGACAGCGAGCGGATACATCATCGAAAGTGCCCGGTATAAAGCAAAAAGATGCGAAGGTTGCCCTTTGCGTGGCAGTTGTTTTAAAGCTCGGGGGAACCGTATTATAGAAGTCAACCACCGATTAAATCAATACAAACGGCAGGCACGGGAAAGGTTGCTCTCAGAAGAAGGTATCAAGCATAGAGGCAGGAGGTGTATAGAACCAGAGGCTGTGTTTGGACAAATGAAATACAACATGGCATACAGAAGATTCCGGCATGTGGGAGAAGACAAGGTTACAATGGACTTTGCTTTCTTTGCTATAGCCTTTAATATCAAAAAAATGTGTGCTAAACTGATAAAAGAAGGAAAGGGGCTCATTACAGTTGCCAAATATATGTTTATGGGACTATTTATAACCCGATATAATTGGAATATAGCAACTTGTTGCCAAATGCATGAGGAAAAAGCAGCATAGCCAAAAGAAAATATAGCAGAACTGTAAAATATAAAAGAGGGTGTGCCAACGTTTTGACACAACCTCTTACTTATCGATTTTACTTCACTTCCTCAAAATCAACAACATTAGAGGCATCAATCAATTTATTCATTAAATTTACCCATGTAATATTAGCATTACTGTGCGCAAACTTTCCTTGCACATACGCATTTTGAAATTCTTTCAACAGCGTGTCATAATAAGATAAACTAATATAAAATGTACAACTATTATCATCCGAGTAATTGGATTTTGAATAAATATCTCCCTTTTGAGGTCTGGAAAATATTCTTTTTGAAAAAGCTTGAAACAACATAGCCAATTCTTGTCCATTAAAAACTTGTTTTTTCTTCGTTTCCATAATATTATTTTTTAAGATGAAAAAAGCGTGGAACATCCCCTACGCTTCTGAGGCTTTGGCGAGCCTGTACTGCAAATAAGGAAAGCCCACGCTATAGCGCAGGCGTTCACTTAAATTCATTGCAGTACTTAAAATCGCCAAATTTCAGAAGCAAGAATAAAAGCTAACGCTTTAATATATACATTTATAGACTTCAATAAATCAAAGTCCATGCAAAAATAACAATTTTCAGATTTAAATTCGCAAAAAATATTTTTTTGTTCTTTTCAACATCAATATTTTATCTAAGTCAAACTAATTTAGATAAGCCGAAGTTATGAATACGGTTCATAACTTCAGCTTTACTCCGCTTATAGTTTACCCAGTTTATCGGCTTCTTTTCTCAATTGTTCGGCTTGCTCGTTCAACAGCCTTGCACGTTCCAGTGCTTCCGCCTGCTTTTGGATGCGGTATTCAAAATCCATCACTGAATCGGTCAGCCTTCGGATAAAACCATTATCCCGTTGCCACTTGAACTTGTTTTCCAGCATATCAAAAGTTTCTCCGTCTGCCTGTCCTTGCATCAACAAATAGCGGTATTTCATATCGTTGTCCTGCAACTGCTGCATACGTTCAGCCAAACGAACATTCAAGAATATGGAAACGAAACAGATAACCAGCACTGCCGAAAAAAGAAACAATCCCGGACAAATCCAAGAAGCTACCTTGTTGTAAATCCGTTGATAGAGCGGTAAGGGCGTAGCTTCCTCTTTATCCGTCTTGCAAGAACCCAAAACATCAATCATTACCTTGAAACAACGGTAGGTTTCCAATACTATTTTCTTGGTGTCCTCGATATGTTTCTGCTGACCTTGCATCCTGTTCCTTATCTCGTCAAGCTGGCTTTGGATAGCCTGCAAATCCTTTTCGGGAACAGCCGGGTTACTGTGCAGTTCCGACAATGCCTGTTCGATTGCGTTCAGTCTTTCGAGAGTTTCCCCCCGACTGGCTGGCGTTACCTGTGCTTCCTGCTTCTCTTTCAGTTCTGTAACCATTGAGAGAAGCCCCTCTAAAATCAAATTTTCCTCCATACGCTTATAACTTTAGTTGTTTTTTCTTTTTTTTCTTCTTCTTTCTCAAAAAGGAATCATCGGGCATTTCATCAGCCGGGGCTGACAAACCGGAAAACAGACCGCCTAAACCTGTTATAAAAGAATTATCCGCTTTGTCGGGTGCTGATACTGATTTCTGAACAGGTGCGGTAACCGTCTGCTTATTGCTTCCGACTGTCATCTGCCCTACATCCCCAAAACATTTATCCAGTTTGGAGAAACTGAAACTACGGTCTATCTCCGAACCCTTGAACGTGTATTCACCTTTGGAAAAGGAAACGCCTTGTATCTCGCCTGTCTGTCCCTTGTACTTGAACCGGATAGTAATACCCTTTTCCGCTAACCGCTCCTGTAACTGCTGCCAGTTTCGGGATTTCCCGATTTCATTCTTTACAGCGTTGTAAATCTCGTATTTCGATTTGTCCGGCTCTTTCAAGCGGTGCTGCTTCACCTGTTCTTTTCCACCAGCGAAATAAAGCCCGTGCTTGGCTTTCAGCTTCTTGCATACCTGCTCGTTACGGTACATATCGTTCCTGTCCGAAATGGTCTTGCCGTTGTTGTCAATACGGTTGAATACGATATGCACATGTGGGTGTTCCCGGTCTTGATGGCGCACGATGATATACTGCGTATCGGTGATTTTCATTTCACGCATATACTCCTGCGCAAGCTGTATCATCTTCTCGTCTGTCAATTTGGGCGCATCCACTGCCGAATAGCTTAGCGCAATATGTCCGACTGGCTTTTTTAAGTCGGGATTCATCCCGGTCTGCATACAGAAGCTGCGGATTATATCTCCCCGGCTTTCTGTTAGTACCCCCTCCGCATGGAGCAAAGCCGCCTGTTCCTTGCCAAGCACATAGTTCACGCAGCCCTTAAACCCGCTTCCCTTTTTTATTTTTCCAATCATCCGACAACTGGTTTATAATTTCGACAATCCTGTTTTTCAGT
>BAJA01000063.1 GCA_000613465.1 Bacteroides nordii WAL 11050 = JCM 12987 | reverse complement strand
TTTTTTATATCGAAAAACTTAATAAATAATTCTACGTACTACCACCTCGCTGGCAGGATGCAGTATAACAAGTACGTAGGTTCCACGCTTCGGAAGTTCTAATGTCAATGAGGAGGAAATACATAATTCTTTTACCTGCAAATATCCGTTATCATTATACAAATAAACCATTGTATTTATAAGCAGATCACTCAGACACAATACTCCCTTTTCTGTGTCTAGCTGAAACTCGAATGTTTTGTTTGACCTTTTATCCATACCCCATTTACATCCATCTTCCAGTCCCCCAAGAAGATATTTATATATAAAAGCGTGGGAACTGTTGCCATTATCGCACTTGAGGCTCTGGACTGCCACTATTCAAATAATGTACAACAACACCCCACGCCCAATACCATATATTTGCATATACAGCGGAGCATGAGCGCTTGTTTCCATTATTCCTGAATAGTGAAATTGTCCAGATTTCAAGTACAGAATAATATAATAAACGCCTTTGTTCTAAGTAATTACTAAGCAATCCTCCCTCCTGACTTTTCAGAAATCGGTGGATTGCAACAAAGATAAGTAAAAAGCTCTGAATCTTATAAAGGAAAGCTCAAAAATATTCCTGCAAATATATAGTATAAGCAGAACAGAACGAATTCCTTTTTGTTTAAAGCATTCCAATAAAAAAAGAAAAAGCGTGATAAACATCCTCAAAAGATATTTATCACACTTCTTTTATAACTGAAAAAGATATCAGATTACATCTTATTCCGCTATTTCTACAGCCTCCTCTTGTTGTTCTGCGTCATCTTTAAACTCAGTAATTCCATTTGTAACAAGAATATTATACCATGAAATTAATTTTTTAATATCAGTCATATATACCCTCTCACGATCAAAATCAGGAAGTACTTCTGTCAAATAAGCACGCAATTCCTCCGCAGTAGCCTTCTTAGGGTCAATAGAAGCAGTTCCCGCATTCTCTTTTTCCTTGATCGATTCAAGAACGTCACGCAAAGGAACTTCAGCATCATTTGTATACATTGCTATATCTGCCAGAGAAATAATTTTTTCATTTCCGTAAGCAGGGAAACGCTTTTTTTCTGCGCTAACAGATTCAACAATCAGCATATTCTTTCCCTGCGAAATAAGTTTATACAATCCCGGTTTTCCGGAGATAGACAAAATAGTCTTCAACATAGTATATTCTTTTTATTTATTAGTTATTTTTTCGGTGGGCAAAGATAGTGTAAGCCAAAGACAATACAAAATAAGCAAGCCTATTTTTATTGTTAAGACGAGACCTATTTTCCCGAAAGAGAAGCAATCTTTTCAGATAGCAAAGAAATTAACTCCAGAACCTGTGGAATTAATGGCACTTTACCGTCATTAACGATTACAAATTCAGCCTGTTTACGCTTTTCCTCATCACTCATCTGGCTTCGTATACGCTTCATTATAAGTTCACGCGAGGAACAATCACGTTTGATGGCACGCTGTACACGTAATTCCAATGGGGCATACACCATCACCACGACATCTACTTCAGCAGCAAAACCCGACTCTATTAATATAGCAGATTCCATACCTACTATAGAAGAAAACGATTGCCCCTCTACCCAGCGTCGAAAATCATCCTTCACCTGCGGATGAATAATTTCATTGATTCGCCTTGCATGATCCGGATGTCCAAAAAGATAAGAAGCCAGAAATGCTTTATTCAGCTCACCTCCTTCAAAAACTTTTTCACCAAGCAAAGCACAAAGTTCTTGCCGAATGAAGGGATCTGTATTTGTCAATCTTTTAGATTCAATATCGGCTATATACACAGGAATGCCCATCACCTCCAACAATCGCGAAACAACGCTCTTGCCACTACCTATACCTCCGGTTATGCCTATTTTAATCGCCATTAGAAGATACTTGTTCTATAAGAAAATCAACCTTTTTAGGTGCTATACGAATATGACTCACCCCATCAGGAATAGATTTGAGTTTTACCGTATACTTATCTGAACCTAACTTCAGTAACTCCTCATAAGATATATTTATAATAAAGGAATTTGCTTCAATTTTATAAAAGTTATGATACCCAACCTGAAAAGTAATCTGTACCTTTGAAGGAAAAGTACGCAAAACCTTATCTGCCGGAAAATTAACTCCATGCAAAGGCACTTCAACCGTTTTTTCCGTATACATATCTACCGGAAAAGTTAAATCTACAGCATTAGGAATGAACTTGGCTCCCTTTACCTCTGCCAGAGCAACATGATGTGTCAATGTATCTGCAATATTGCTCAAGTCAACCTTACGCGTGTAGGCAGTAGTTATTGTATCCAAAATAGCAACAGGAGCATAAACTAAAACAGAATCCGGCGAATAGATTGTATCAGAGAGATAGTATTGCCGGGCAGCAGTCACTTTACCCTGCATTTTCACCGGAACACGTTTTGATTTACCGGTAGAGTATATGTATTCCAATGTATCAGGTTTTACAGAAATCAACCGAGTAGATACATTCAGTTGGCTCATGATTTTTTTCTCAAACTCTGACGAATAAATCCGCACATGATTATTACGGGCACTATAGTCATTGAAATTAAGATTCACCGGAAAAAAGCTTTTTCCTAACATATAGTTTAACAAAACAGTTCCCCTGTCTTTTACCTTAATACGAAGTTCAGAAGAAGGTTCCGAGGTGATTACTACATCATTGGGAACTTCTTTCAAACGAACAGGAATAGAAAATTCCGCTTCATAATCATTGTTTAAAGTTTGGAGAAGCCAAAAACCACTGGCTATAAGAAAGAAAAATAAAAAGATCAGGAATTCCCTACTCTTTTCACTGAGTAAAAAGTTCCTAATCTTTTTAGAAAATTTCAAATAAATATACTTTATGTCCCTACGTTCGAACATAGGCTTTATTTATGTTTATAGCTTATTTAGCTGGCTGCTGATTAGCAGCAGAAGCGTCAGCAAAAATAGAATTCTTATCTATCTTAATTTTTACATTAGTTGCAATTTCAAGTACAATGTGGTCATCATTAATCTCTTTAATAATGCCATGTATACCTCCGGCAGTGATAACCTTTTGATTCACCTGAAGAGATTTACGGAAATTAGCAATCTCTTTTTGTTTTTTGTTCTGAGGACGAATCATAAAGAAATACATGATAACAAACATTGCTATCAGCATAATCCACATCAGACTTCCGTCGGGACCAGCAGCAGGAGCTTGCAGTAATACAGTCAATAAATTCATAAATAATCTGTTTTAGTTTTTTAATCTATAATAGCAAAGGTATCAGTTTTTCGCCAACTTACCTTCTTTTTTTAATTGATTAACAATTCCATCCAAAGTTCCATTGATAAAACTACCACTCTTAGCTGTACTATAAAGTTTGGCAATCTCTACATATTCATTTAACGAAACACTAACCGGAATGTTCGGAAAACTTAGAATTTCTGCTAAAGCAGTCTGCATTACAATTACATCCATAAAGGCAACACGATCCAAATCCCAGTTCTTGGTGTTTTCACTAATGAGATGGCGATAGTAATCTGCATTCAAAATGGTACGACGGAAAAGACGACGTGCGAACTCCTGATCTTCATCATCCTTAAATTCCGGAAGCAAAGCCTGATTAGCACCGTTCTTTTCTTCAAAACGTTTAATAGTTTTCAAAACAAATGTATCTACAATCTCTTTGTCATCATTCCAATACAAACTCTGATCTTCCAATACCTGATCCAAAGAATCATTATTAAAAACAAATGCTTTATAGAGCTTTCTCCATAGTTCACGGTCTGCTTCATAAGAATTATCAGCAGAAGCCATATATTCTTTATATATATCTGACTCCACTATTTTATCATAAAGTTCTTTGATAAAATCCTGGTCGTTAGCCCATGTTCTTTTTTGATTGGCTATAAACTCTGTCAATTGTTTATTTACTTCAAGTTGCGATACGAATTTGTTTTCAACAAATTTCATGTTAGGATACAACTCTTCTTTAGTAGGTTTCAGTTTGGCTTTTGCTGTGTCAATACGTTTTTGTGCGTAGTCCGTCAATGCAATCATAAGCATCAACAAATAGTTGTAGAGGTCATAAGCCTTTGAGAGGCTAAAAAACAACTCTTTCTCCGCTGAGTCTAAATTTTTGCTGCCGTTCTGATAGTAAGCATACACTATCTGTATGATTTTTAGACGAATAAGACTCTGTTAATCATAATCTTTAATAATACTGTTATTAACGAATTGCAAAAGTAGATATTTTTAATGAGTTTCCACAAATAAATCACATTTTTTAATGTTGTATTTCATTCTCTGCCCTTTTTCTTTTGACAGTTGAAAAAAAAGTTCCAATTTTGAAGCCGATTATAAACAGACCTAATGATATGGAAGATTTAAAAAAGAAAATGAGCATAGATATGAATGATAAAGAGATTGTATTCTCAAAGTCCATTAAGGCTGGTAAGCGTATTTATTATCTTGACGTAAAGAAAAACCGTAAAGACGAAATGTTCCTCGCCATCACCGAAAGTAAAAAAGTGATCATGGGCGAAGGTGACGACTCGCAGGTAAGTTTTGAAAAACATAAGATTTTCTTGTATAAAGAAGATTTTGATAAATTCATGACCGGACTGACTCAAGCTATAGAGTACATCAACGACCAACAGGGACACATTGTGAAAGAAGAAGAACTAACAGAAGAGGTACAGCCAACCGATGAAATTAAAATAGATATTGATTTTGAATAACAATTTCTTTGATATTTCAGAAAGAAAGCGTACTTTTGCACCGCTTTTTTGCAACATTGTGTGGATATCACACCGTGTGATGGTGAATTAAGCACTCAAATCACTTAATTTAGAGTAACACAAAAAAATTAAAAAAATGAAATCAATTGAAGTAAAAGGAACTGCAAGAACAATTGCAGAACGCTCTTCTGATCAAGCCAGAGCATTGAAAGCTATTCGTAAAGACAACGGTGTACCTTGTGTACTTTACGGAGGTGGTGAAAACATCCACTTTACTGTACCTGCAGAAGGTCTGCGTAATTTGGTTTATACTCCGCACATCTATGTAGTAGATCTGATTATCGATGGCAAAAAAGTAAATGCTATCCTTAAAGATATTCAGTTTCACCCGGTAAAAGACAACATTCTGCATGTTGACTTCTATCAGATTGATGAAGCCAAACCTATCGTAATGGAAGTGCCTGTACAGTTGGAAGGTCTTGCAGAAGGTGTTAAAGCCGGTGGTAAGTTGGTTTTGCAGATGCGTAAACTGAAAGTAAAAGCTCTTTATAACATCATTCCGGAGAAATTGATAGTAAATGTTTCTCACTTAGGTCTTGGTAAGACTGTTAAAGTGGGTGAACTGAGCTATGAAGGTCTTGAATTATTGAATGCCAAAGAAGCTGTTGTATGCGCAGTTAAACTGACTCGTGCAGCAAGAGGTGCAGCTGCTACTGCAGGAAAATAATCACAGAAATACTTCTATCAGAATATTTCGGAACGCAGATTATCACAGATTTTGGTCTGTGTTAGTCTGCGTTTCTTTTTCATTTCAATACATCTTTATTTATGAAATATCTCATTGTAGGATTGGGTAATATTGGCCCCGAATATCATGAAACACGCCATAATATAGGTTTTATGGTAGTAGATGCTCTGGCAAAATTAAATAATACTCCATTCGTCAGTGGACGTTATGGTTCTACTGCTTCTTTTTCGATAAAAGGACAACAATTACTGTTGCTTAAACCTTCTACATTTATGAATTTAAGTGGATTAGCTGTTCGTTACTGGATGCAGGAAGAGAAAATTCCACTGGAAAATGTACTGATCGTGGTAGATGACCTGTCATTGCCCTTCGGTACCCTTCGCCTAAAAGGAAAGGGAAGTGACGCCGGCCACAATGGCCTGAAACATATCGCGGCCACACTGGGAACACAAGACTATGCACGTCTACGCTTTGGAATAGGAAACGAATTCCCACGTGGGGGGCAAGTTGATTTTGTACTCGGACATTTCACAAATGAAGATTGGAAGACAATGGATGAGCGTTTGGAAACCGCCGGAGAGATTATTAAAAGCTTTTGTTTAGCAGGAATCAATATAACAATGAATCAGTTCAATAAAAAATAAGAACAAGTATAATTTACCATGTACAATGTACAAATTTGTAGTATGGTAAAATGACAAATCTAAAAATTGTAAATTGCAAATCGTAAAATTGTAAATATCTCTATGCCTGAAGCAAGAATAGATAAATGGATGTGGGCTGTACGTATTTTCAAAACACGTACAATTGCCGCAGAAGCCTGTAAAAAGGGACGAATCAGTATGAATGGCTCATTTGTAAAAGCAGCCCGAATGATTAAGCCGGGAGATGTTATTCAGGTGAAGAAACCTCCTATCACATATTCATTCAAAGTATTGCAAGCCATCGAAAAACGTGTCGGCGCCAAATTGGTTCCCGAAGTGATGGAAAATGTAACAACGCCCGATCAATACGAATTATTAGAAATGAGCAAAATCAGTGGGTTCATAGATCGTGCCCGTGGTACAGGTCGTCCGACAAAGAAAGACCGAAGAAGCATAGAAGAGTTTACCACTCCGGAGTTTATGGATGACTTTGACTTTGATTTCGATTTTGAAGAAGAGGGAGTTGAGTGATAAGCGGATTAGTGATTAGTGATTAGTACCATGCGGAATATGGCGCAGCAACTAATCACTTATCACTACTCACTCACCACTATTATAAGTTTTCTTTTACCGCATCTATCAGTTCCTGATATTCGGCATCCGTCAGATAGACTTTCCCCGGATTCATCTGAAATGTAGCACCATAATCCGGTCCGCCTACATATTTAGGGGCTAAATGAAAGTGCAGATGAGAGAGTTTATCAGAATAAGCACCATAATTTATTTTTTCCGGATGGAAAGCTTTATCCATCGCACGGGTCACACGAACCACATCTGCCATAAATGCATTACGGTCTTCATCACTCAATTCATTCAAATCATTCACATGATCTTTGTATGCCACAAGGCAACGTCCACGATAGGTTTGCTCTTTAAAAAGAAACACACGTGATACACTTAGCTGTGCAATCTCAATCATCAGATTGTGCAGCGTTTCATTGTTCTGACAGTACAGACATTCTTTAGGATCGCTTTTCATGATATAAAATTCTGTTTTTAATTTATACGAAGACAAAGATAACATAAACCGAGAACAGAATAAAATGAGCTTGTTCATTTCTTATGCCAAGGCGTAACTTATCTCGCTTTTTGGCAAAGATAAACATATGATATTTATCTAATGTCGATTTTTTAATTCTTTTGCCCGACTAATTGGTAAACATCCTCTTTTTCGCCAACTACCCACAACACATCCCCCTCCTCAAACGGAGCATTGACATCCGGAGTCATCAGCATCTCTTCACCACGTTCCACTCCGGCTATCAGACAATGATACTTATCACGAATACCCGATTCACGCAAAGTCTTACCTAAAAAAGCACAATCAGAATCAATCATAAACTGTTTTAAAGTCATCTCGCTCTTTTCAAATACATCACTGTCTACATAAGAGCCACGCGACATATCTTCTCCAAATACATTCAACTGTTCATCCGTACCAATCACCTGAATCTTATCCATTGGAAACAAACGTACACTTCCTCCCGGAATATTGATACGCCGTTTCCCTCGAAGAATAGAAACAACATGAACTCCGTATTTCTTCCCCAAATTTAGTTCAAGCAATGTTTTTCCCGCCCAAAGAGACTCGCCCGGAATTTCAAAATCAGCCAGATGCAAGTCACGGGAAAGTAATCGTCCTGCATACTCTGGCTTTTTCTCTCCCATATATTCGGCCCGTACATCCCGGGAACGAAGATTTTGAAAAAACTTCCGTTCAATCAATATAGACCTTTTCTTTAGTTGCCGTGAAAGTACCATCAATACAACAAGCAATATTGCTACACCGATTATCAGTCCTATTGACGATTTAAAGAGCTGGGCAATGATAAACATAACGAATAATACTGCAATCACCATACGAAGTACAATCGTTGAAACCAACGGAGCACGATTGGCCCGATGCGCCTCCCAAAGAGTAGTAAACTCAGTCGAATGATTCTTCTTCACCATTATAGCACGCAGGAAGGGTGATATACATAAAATAGTAAAAGCAGCTCCCAGTAATGAACCCCAAAAACCAGGCAGATTTTCACGGAAGAACGGAACAACAAAACGAAACGACAGAGCTATCACGGAAATACTAACAATAGAGTATACCACTACGATTCGAGCCATCGCAAAAAGAAGTTTACGCCATAGGTTTTCATGATTCAACGTTTGTGAACCAGAGGAATAACGAGTCAGAAAATTTCTCCAGGATTCGGGCAAATGCCTATCAACAAAACTGGATGCCGGTTCTGCCAAACGAATCATATAAGGAGTAAGAAAAGTAGTAATCACCGAAACTGCAACCACAATCGGATAAAGAAAATCACTCGTCACATGGAGTGCCACTCCCAATGAGGCAATGATAAAGGCAAACTCCCCAATCTGTGTCAGACTGAACCCACATTGCATGGCCGTCTTCAAAGGCTGGCCTGCCAAAACAACTCCAAATGTACCAAAGAGTGCTTGTCCTACTATGACAGCAATAGTTATCACCAGAATAGGCAACGCATATTCTCCAATCATGGCAGGATCTACCATCATACCGACAGAAACAAAAAAGATTGCACCAAAAAGGTCTTTAACGGGTTTTACTAACCGATCAATGGATTCCGCTTCAATCGTTTCAGCAAGAATAGACCCCATAATAAAAGCGCCAAAAGCAGCAGAGAATCCGGTATTAGCAGCAATCACCACCATACCAAAACAAAGAGCCAAAGAAACAATCAGCAAAGTTTCTTCACTCATCAGCTTACGGCAACGCTTTAGAAATTCAGGAATAAGGTAAATACCGACAACGAACCAAAGAATCAGGAAGAAAAGAAGCTTACCGATACTTTCAAGCATTTCGGTACCCTCAAAATTATTACTCACAGCCATTGTAGAAAGCATCACCATAAGAACAATAGCAAGAATATCTTCCAATATCAGAATACTCAGTACTAATCCGGTGAATTGCTTCTTGCGTAACCCAAGATCATCAAACGCCTTATAGATAATAGTCGTTGAAGACATTGCAATCATACCGCCCAAAAAAATACAATCCATCCGTTGCCACCCAAAGCTCATCCCGACACCGGCTCCCAGCAAAATCATACAAAATATAATGGTACAAGCCGCAATAACGGCAGTCCCTCCTACTTTCACTATCTTCTTAAAACTGAATTCGAGTCCCAATGCGAACAGAAGAAATATTACACCTATATCGGCCCATGTCTTAATATTAGCGGTATCCATCACCGAAGGAGTATAAGGCATGTGAGGACTGGCAAGAAAACCGGCGACAACATACCCCAACACCAATGGCTGTTTTAGTTTTTTAAACAACAGGGTCATAATACCTGCACAAAGCAGTATCAGTGCCAGATCGGCTATTAATGTGGGTAAGTTTGACATTTTCGTTTACTTCATTTACTTTTATTGCATACAAAAGTAAAGGAAAATCAAACTCAAATTCCGCCTAAGACAAAAAAATTATGCCTTAACCTAAAATTTATTAAGTTAAGGCATAAATCAAGAAGAAAAGCTCTTATTTATTTCCGGAATGGTGGTCTTACAACCGAGGCTTTCAATTTACGTCCACGCATATCAATGTAAATTTCTGTTCCCAATTTACTATATTCCGGTTTAACATATCCCATACCAATTCCTATTTTACGAACAGGTGACATCGTCCCCGAAGTAACTACTCCTATCTTTTCACCTTCCGCATTCACTAACTCATAACCATGACGGGGAATGCCACGATCTATCATCTCGAATCCTACCAGTTTACGTACTGTACCTTCTGCTTTCTGTTTTTCAAGCATGAAACGACTGATAAAATCCTTCCCGTCTATAAACTTAGTAATCCAACCTAATCCTGCCTCAATGGGTGAAGTGGTATCATCCAGATCATTACCATAAAGACAAAAACCCATTTCAAGACGAAGCGTATCACGTGCTCCCAACCCAATTGGTTTGATACCAAATTCTGCTCCGGCTTCAAAAACAGCATTCCATATCCTGTCGGCAGCATCCGGATAAAAGTAAAGTTCAAAACCTCCCGCACCGGTATAGCCGGTATTGGAAATTATCACATTCTTTTCACCTGCAAATTCTCCTTCCTTAAATGTGTAATAAGGTATCTCAGAAAGATTAATATCCGTCAGTTTCTGCAAAGCAAGAATAGCCTTCGGCCCTTGTATGGCAAGCTGCGCTGTACGGTCGGAAGAATTTTCAAGTTCCGCCCCTTCGGTATTATGCAACACACACCAATTCCAGTCTTTCTCAATATTAGAGGCATTAACTACCAAGAGATACTTCTGAGGATCATATTGATACACCAACAAATCGTCTACGATACCCCCTTCTTCATTAGGGAAGCAAGTATATTGCACTTTACCGGGAGCAAGTGCAGCTACATTATTAGAAGTCACTTTCTGAAGAAAAGCCAATGCATTAGGACCTTTCACCCAGAATTCACCCATATGAGATACATCAAATACACCAACAGCATTGCACACCGTAAGGTGTTCGTCGATGATACCTGTATACTCAATAGGCATATTATATCCAGCAAACTCATGCATCTTAGCACCCAGTGCAATATGCTTGTCGGTAAATGGAGTGGTTTTCATGATTTACGATTTATGAATTATGATTTATACGGTTTACTTCCTGACAGAATCAGGCTTCTTTGGCTACAAGTTCTGCTATCTTTATAATAACTTTCATGGCCTTTTCCATATTCTGGATAGGCACAAACTCAAAACGTCCGTGGAAATTCAGTCCACCTGCAAAGATATTAGGACAAGGCAATCCTTTGAACGAGAGCTGTGCACCATCCGTACCTCCACGAATCGGCTTCACGTTCGGTTTTACACCCACAGCTTCCATAGCCGCAAAAGCAGTATCAATGATATGCATCACAGGTTCTATCTTTTCGCGCATGTTATAATACTGATCGCGGAGTTCAAGTACAGCAGTATCTTCACCGAATTCAGCATTTATTTTTCTCACCAGATGAGCCATTTCACGTTTACGACTTTCAAACCTTGAACGATCGTGGTCACGGATAATGTAAGAAAGCGTAGTCTGTTCCACATCTCCCTGAATACCGACAAGATGATAAAAGCCTTCATATCCTTCTGTATGTTCCGGTGTTTCATGACGTGGCAACATACTGATAAACTGATTGGCAATACGAATCGAATTGATCATTTTATGTTTAGCATAGCCAGGATGCACATTACGTCCTTTAAACACAATCTTGGCGGCGGCGGCATTGAAATTCTCATATTCCAACTCTCCTACTTCACCACCATCCATCGTGTAAGCCCACTCACAACCGAATTTCTCTACATCAAACTTGTGTGCACCTTCACCTATCTCTTCATCGGGATTAAAACCAATACGGATTTTCCCATGTTTAATTTCAGGATGTTCTTTAAGATAAGCCACTGCAGAAACAATCTCGGCAATACCTGCTTTATCATCAGCTCCCAACAAGGTTTTTCCATTGGTTACAATTAAGTCTTCGCCTTTATGAGTAAGCAACTCCGGAAATTGTGCAGGACTAAGTATTACTCTGTCTTCTGCATTGAGTACAATATCTGAGCCGTTATAATTTTCTACAATACGAGGTGTTATATCCTTTCCACTCATATCGGGACTTGTATCCATATGGGCTATAAACCCAATAGTGGGTACTTCCTTTTCCGTATTTGCCGGAAGAGTGGCGAAAAGATAGCCATATTCATCCAGTGTAATCTCTTCCAAGCCTAAAGACTCCAGTTCTGATTTCAGATATTTGGCAAAAACCATCTGTCCCGGAGTACTGGGAGTAAGCCGTGTCTCTTCACTTGATTGAGTATCAAAGCTTACATACTTCAAAAAACGTTCTACTAAAGTCATGATATTTACGATTTTATGATTTACAATTTACGATTGATAATACATTTGCCGTAAAGGTAAAAAAAGAGCCGTGAATTGCCAAGCAAATCACGGCTCTTTTTTTTTGAATATACTTATTATCAGTTACTAATAGTTATTAAAAATGGCTGCTACCATCAAAACAATGGGTACACACCTGACATTTTGATAGACCAATAGCCTCTATTAAAGTTTCCAACGTATTAAACTTCAACGAAGAAAGGCCGAAACGCTTAGCTATAATATCTACCATCTTTTCATATTCCGGAGAACCGGTTGTAGCATATTTCTCCAGGTTCTTATTCTCGTCTCCTTCCAGTTCCTTAATGATGCGGCGGGTTATCAGTTCCAACGCATTCTTTGAAGCGGTGAAACCCACAAACGGACAGGCATAAATCAGCGGCGGACAGGCAATGCGCATGTGAACCTCTTTTGCACCACATTCATAAAGCACTTTTACATTGTCACGCAACTGCGTTCCACGCACAATAGAATCATCGCAAAATAGCAAACGTTTACCATCAAGCATAGCACGGTTAGGAATCAATTTCATTTTCGCTACCAGCGATCGCATCTCCTGGTTGCTCGGAGTAAAGCTACGCGGCCATGTCGGAGTATATTTTGAAATGGCACGATGATAGGGAACTCCTTTTCCTTCAGCGTAACCCAAAGCCATACCTACTCCCGAATCCGGAATACCACACGCACAATCGACTTCCGAAGTATCCTTCTGTCCCATCTTCATCCCACTGGTGAAACGTACTTCCTCTACATTACGCCCTTCATAACAAGATGTAGGGAAACCATAGTACACCCACAGAAACGAACAAATCTGCATACCTTCATCGGGTTTGCGCAACTGTGTCATGCTATCAGCACGCAAGTGTACAATCTCACCAGGACCAAGATATTTTTCTATTTCGTAATCAAGATTAGGAAAACTACTCGACTCACTCGTGGCAGCATATGCCCCCTCTTTCTTACCAATCACAATCGGTGTACGCCCCCATCGGTCACGGGCGGCAATAATGCCATCTTCTGTCAGTAAAAGCATAGAGCAGGACCCTTTGATGTGTTTGTATACATTCTCGATACCTTCAACAAAAGTTTTTCCCTGAATGATGAGTAGTGCGATAAGTTCAGTTTGATTGGTATTGCTGGAACTAAGTTCCGCGAAGTGCATGTGTTGAGAGAGTAGTTCTTCCTCGAGTTCTTTAAGGTTTACGATTTTTGCGACAGTAACAATGGCGAAGCGTCCGAGATGAGAATTAATAACGATAGGTTGTGCGTCTGTGTCGCTGATAATGCCTATTCCGGCATTTCCTTTAAATTTATCCAGATCGGATTCAAACTTGGTACGGAAATATGAACTTTCCAGGTTATGAATGGAACGGATAAAACCTTGCTCTTCACTATAAGTCGCAAGACCGCCCCGTTTTGTCCCCAAATGTGAATTATAATCTGTGCCGTAGAATAAATCGGTCACACAGCCCACTCGTGAGACTGTTCCGAAAAAACCTCCCATATAAGATTCTTTTAATTAGTGTTAGTTTAAAAAAAGACAGTGCAAAAGTACAAAAAAGAATCTGACCGGAAAAGAAATAATGTGCCAATTAAACAATGTGCCAATATGCCAATTGGCTGCGCAACGTTGACACGCTGACACGCCGTATGGCAATTGGCACATTGGCATATTAGCAGATTGGCTAATTATTTAAACTTCTTCATCTTTTTATCTGCCGGAGTAGCCTCAATGATACTCATTGCAAAACCACCACTACGAGCCAATTTGGTAGAAATCTTTGTTTTGTTGGTTACCAAACCTTTTTTAATCTGATAAGATGTCGGATTTGATTCGTAATCTGCATCCTTGCCGTCTGCATAAAGAGTAGCTACATATTGTTTTCTCGGTTCCAGAAAATCAAGAGTGAAAGTAGAGGTACGGGCATTTTCATCAGTAATACCACCTACAAACCAGTTGTTAGTACCTTTTGCCTTACGGGCTACGGTAATATAATCTCCCGGTTCAGCTTCCAGATATTTGCTGTCGTCCCAATCTACAGCCACATCTTTAATAAACTGGAAAGCATCCATATAGCGCTCATAACTTTCGGGAAGATCAGCTGCCATCTGAAGCGGACTGTACATCGTTAAGTAAAGAGCCAACTGTTTTGCCAGAGTAGTATGTACAAAGCTATGTTCTCCTGTCAGGAAAGACAATTGAGTATCAAAGATACCCGGTGTGTAATCCATCGGACCACCAATCTGACGAGTGAAAGGAAGCAATGTAGTATGGAACGGTTTGCTACCGCCAAAAGCTTCGTATTCAGTACCACGGGCAGACTCGTTGCCGATAAGATTGGGATAAGTACGACATAGCCCGGTAGGACGAACAGCTTCATGGGCATTTACACAAATCTTATAGTCGGCGGCTTTCTTCACGGCATAGAGATAGTGATTATTCATCCACTGACCATAATGGTGTTCGCCCCGAGATGATATTACCTACATAACCACTCTTCACCGCATTATATCCGTTATCAACCATAAACTGGTAGGCCTTATCCATATGACGCTCGTAGTTGCGTACAGAAGCAGATGTTTCATGATGCATCATCAGTTTCACGCCTTTACTCTTAGCATACTCATTCAGCATTTTCACGTCAAAGTCGGGATATGCAGTAACAAAATCGAATACATAATCTTTTGAGTGACCGAACCAGTCTTCCCATCCTTCATTCCATCCTTCAACCAATACCTGGTCAAATCCATGTTCGGCAGCAAAATCAATGTAACGTTTTACATTCTCATTGTTAGCACCATGCCTGCCGTTTGGCTTCGTTTTTGAATAATCGGTTTCACCAAGTTTCACAGACAAAACATCATCCGTATAAGCCCAGCTACTCTTTCCGGTAATCATTTCCCACCATACACCTACATATTTCACTGGTTTAATCCAGGAAACATCTTCATAAGCACAAGGATCATTCAGATTAAGCGTCAATTTAGAAGCAAGAATGTCACGGGCATCATCACTTACTATCACCGTACGCCACGGAGACTTACAAGGAGTTTGCATATATCCCTTATCTCCCACTGCGTCTGGAGTAAGCCATGACTCAAAAACAAGATTTTTGTCATCCAGATTCAGATTCATACAAGAGTAATCCACCAAAGCAGCTTCATGCAGGTTGATGTATAGTCCGTCAGCTGTCTTCATCTGCAAAGAAGTTTGTACTCCGGTTGGTGAAAAAGAGGCCTGCGATGCATTGTCTGTAATAGCTCCATTCATTAAGCCACGGATTTCAGAAAGTTTAGACTCCGTATAATCATATTCCTGTGTGTCATAATCACCCGGAATCCAGAAAGCAGTATGATCACCAGTCATGGCAAACTGTGAATGTTCTTCCTTAATAACAAAGTAATTCAGATTCTTTTGCAATGGGAATTCATAGCGAAAGCCCAAACCATCGTCATACAAGCGAAAACGGATAACAATGTTACGATCCTGCGCTTTCTGATCCAGTGTTACTGCCAATTCATTGTAATGATTGCGAATAGACTTTACTTCACCCCAAACCGGTTCCCAGGTTTCGTCAAAAGTACTTGTCTTGGCATCAGTCAATGTAAACCCATTCATTAGTCCCGGGTCGTTTTTAAGTTCCAACCCCAACTTCGAAGGTTTGATTACTTCCTTATCTTTATAAGAAAGTTCATACACCGGTTCGCCTTGTGCGTTCACCGAAAAATTGAGTTTCAATAGTCCGTTAGGAGAAGTAATACTTTCGGCCATAGCTGCTGTACTTATTAATAAAACAAGCAAGAAAAAGGCCATCTTGGTGGTTAGTGTTTTCATGTTAATCATGATATGAATTAATAAATAAAAATCGTATGGCAAAGATAAACAGGAAATATTCAGATACACTCCCCATATAAATGGAATATAAAAGAAATATCTGAAAACGTTTGCATAAGTTTCTTATTATTAATGAGATAATCAGAAGATTAAAAACAGAAAATATAAATGGGTATTCACTCTACCGCTCCTATTTTGAGGATTTCTTCTTCAAATTTATCCCGGTTAATGGCTTTATTCTTGACTTTGTTCCGATAGGTATAGATGGTATTGATTGAATAGTGCAGAAAATTAGCAATCTTGGAACTGTCATCAATCCCCAAACGAATAATGGCAAAAATGCGTAACTCGGTATTCAGCAATTCGCCGGTTTTAAGAACGAAACGTTCTTCGGGCTGTAACAGTTCATTAAACTCTGCCACAAAGTTGGGATACAGATGTAGAAAAGCATTGTCAAAATTAGCATAAAACTCTTTCTGCTCTACTCCTGCAAACTGTGAAGACTTGGTTAGCTTTAATAATTCCTCTGCCTGGCCTGCTGTAATCTTCCTGTTCACTGTACTCCGAAAACGATCTAACTTTTCGATATAAATAGAGCAAAGATTAAGAAAATGGCCGATATATTCCTCTTTGATGTGGTTGGCCTGCTTCAGATTTCGTTGAGTGGCAGATAGTTTCTTCATTTGTTTATATATTAAGATTACAGAAACAATCAGGAAAACAGAAAGTATACTGACCACTATCAGAAAAAAGACCAACTGATGGCGCTGGCGTTCTATCTGTTGTTTATAAGCTGCCTCAATCACAGGAAGAATACGCGAGATCTCAACCGTACGCAAACGGGCATTACAGAAAATGGCATCTTCAAGTGAACGCTTTATATAACGATATGCACGGGATACATCTCCCCGTTCATAAAGAACAAAAGCCAGATTGGATAAAGCAGCATTTTCTTTTACCGATGCTTTTATATCCGAAATAGCAGATAATGCCAGATATTTCTCATAGGCATCCGTCTGTTTTTCATCTTTATATAAATGAGCCAGTGAAAAAGCAGCCCGGGCGTAGATATTAGATGTTTCGGGCTGATCGCGCAGCAATCCCACTAACATGTTTTTGGCATGAGTAAACTGTTGATTAGCAATAA
This sequence comes from Bacteroides nordii WAL 11050 = JCM 12987, assembly GCA_000613465.1. Lineage (GTDB taxonomy): Bacteria > Bacteroidota > Bacteroidia > Bacteroidales > Bacteroidaceae > Bacteroides > Bacteroides nordii. The sequence goes on along the minus strand of BAJA01000063.1, from coordinate 2,189 downwards.
AACGTTCGGCTTCATAGAGACGATATTCCGGCAAAGCCGGTGAAAGGACGGTCAACAATGAATCCCGGTATGCATTTTGCCGTTTGGTATAGTTTGCTGCATAAGAGCTATTGTGAGAATAATTAGCAAGAAAAGAATATAACTGACGCCCACAATCATAAAAAACAGGAAGCAAGCTATCCGGCAACGTAGCACGATCGATACCATGCAACGTTTCCCAAGCCTCCTTATACATCCCGGAGATAGACAGCACAGACGTCTGGCAAAGGCGAACTCCATCAGCCAATGAGACACTACATAAAGAATCGGCTATCAGCAAGCTATTATCAAAGTATTTCATGGCAGAGTCTGACACAAAGAGTTCATATTCAGCCCCCAGCGCCTTATTGAGAATAAATTGTTGCCGCAGTGTAAGTGACGAATGATGCAAAAGCTGTTTCAAACTATCTATGCGTTCTTCTTTCTGTTCCATATATATCTCCTGCTGTCCCATTACCCGATCCAACCGGACAAGAACGGAGTCTACTCCCCCACGAGCCAGTGCAACAAGAATACAGGAGAAGAACAATATCATTACTAAAAAGAATCTCTTCATTGATCCGACGTTTTTACTTTAGTGTTCAAAAGTACATAAAATACACTAAAATCCACTACCTTCACTTCGTTAAAACAAGCTATCACCCAACATTACACCAATAAATTTGTTTCTGCTTCTGATTAATACTATTTTTGCCCCGACTATCACGAATAAAGAATGAAAGAGATCGCTTATATATTTATCGGAGGCGGCGTAGGAAGTGTGCTTCGCTATCTGGCGCAAATCAGCATTAACGAACGGATGTCGGGTATAGGTTTTCCTTTCTCATGGGGAACTTTTATCGTAAATATTGCGGGTAGTTTACTGATTGGCTTATTCTACTCAGTATCCGAACGTTGGCACCTGTCTATGGAAATGAGATTGTTTCTTACAACAGGACTGTGTGGAGGATTTACTACTTTTTCTACCTTTTCCAACGACGGATTAAGCCTGTTGAGAGGAGAGTTTTACGGTACATTCCTGCTTTATGCCTTATTGAGCATCGGACTGGGATTAGTAGCGGTACTGGCCGGAGGAGCAATAGGAAAGCTATTGGGGTAGAACCGGCAAAACACATTACAAGTAAAACGATTGCAAATACCATAATATACCATGAAACAACCCCGGAATAATAAACTCCAGATAGTCCGTATTGCCGCTCCCATGATCGAAGAGCAGGAAGAGAGTCTGAAAACTTTAAAAGACTTATTAGAACAGGAAGAGACGGTATCCGGCCTCTCGTTTAATAAAAATAACGAAGAATTCATTCATACTCCTTACCGGACTGTTAAAGAGTGCACATTCAGTGGTCTCACTTTCAGAGATTGTCAACTAAAATCAGCACAATTCACCGATGTCCGTTTTGAGAATTGTGACTTATCCAATATCTCTTTTGCCGAAAGTTCTCTTTACCGGGTAGAATTTATTTCTTGTAAACTGGTAGGGACCAATCTCTCTGAAACCACCCTCAATCATGTCTCATTCCGCGAATGTAACGCAGCTTATATCAATGTTGCCATGAGCAAAATGAACCAGGTTCGTTTTTCCGGTTGTCATTTTAGAAATGGAAGCCTCAACGATTGCCGGTTATCATCTGTTGCTTTTGATCATTGCGACTTGGTGGAGGCAGATTTCTCCCATACCTCTCTACGGGGTATTGATCTCCGGACTTCACGTATCAGTGGAATCGTACTAAACATCAGCGATCTGCGGGGTGTTATCGTTAATTCATTGCAAGCGATGGATTTGCTTCCCATGTTAGGAGTTGTTATTGAAGATTAGGCGTAAGAGATTTATCCTACATCGTATGGAAAAGAAGCAGTTCACCACGGAGGGCACGGAGAGCACAGAGATATTATTTTCTCTGATGAAACGCGGATGATCACATAAACGCAGATCAAAAGACTATAGCTCTTTATCATACATTTGTTTCTCTTTGCGAAAATCTGCGATCATCTGCGTTTCAATAAAGATTTAAACTCTGTGTCCTCTGCTACCTCTGTAGTGAAATACTGTATGGCTTTGAGCTTAATAGCCTCTGCCGCTGTTCTCTATTTCCTTCTCCGGTATTGATAAAGTTCTATCTTATAGAGGAACGTAAGAAGCCTCAGTA
>BAJA01000064.1 GCA_000613465.1 Bacteroides nordii WAL 11050 = JCM 12987 | reverse complement strand
CAGACGGGTGCCTGAACCGCCGGCTAATACAATTCCTTTCATATTATTATAATGATGGTTGGTTTGTTGATAACTTCATTCTTTTCTTATGGCACTTGGTAGTTACTTTTTCTACAAATCCAGCAGGCATATCTACCTGTGCACATCCAAGCATATCCAATCGGATGGCAACTTTACTTTTTCCGTCTACCATTACCAGTTCTCCTTCCAGACCTGTTAATGGACCTTTGATCACTTTTACCAATTCTCCCGGAGCAAGTGGGGTAGTAGATAATTCCACGGCAGCTTTGGAGTAGTCCAACATGAATTTGAATTTCTCCATTTGTTTATCCGGGATAATAGCAGGAGTTGATTCTCCTCGTAACACCATATACCTGCTAACGGACGATAAGGTTAGAGGTAAAGAGCGTTCTTCGGGGGATACACGAACGAAGAGTATCATTGGAATCACCACGCGTTCCACCTTTTTCCGGCGGTCACTCCATTGATGAATTTCCTCTTGAATGGGGAGGAAACATTCGATACCCATAGCGTTGATGCGATCACGAGTTTTCTTTTCGTGATGGAGGCGAACGTAAGCTGCAAGCCAGTACTTCATAAAGTTATATTCTGAGATTTCTGATATCGAAGGAGGGGGATACTGGTGCTTTGTTACGAAGCGCTTGAGCACGCTACGCTGTTACCTGTCACAACTCTGTGAGGTAATCTTTGATACAATAGACCAAATCCGATGCAAAGATATATATTATTTACGAAAAAAAATAATTTGTAGATAAAAAATAATATAATAAATGAGTTTTGTCTTTTTAATTCTTTATTTGGGTTCTGTCTTTTTGCTTATAGTTGTTTCTTGTTTGTTTCTTGAAAATATATTACTAATGTTTCGATTATAGTCCTTTTTATAAAAAGGGTTTGGATCTTTTTTAGAATTCATTAATACGAATGTTATCTTTTTAAAAGAAGGTATGATGGTATCTGTGAAATGAATGATATAATTCCTCGAATAGGTTTTTATGTAAATGAATATTTTATACTTATTTTTAAATATTATATTTTGTAGTATTGCTTTGGTTGTTTATATATGAAACCTTTATAGGACTCCTTTTAATGTAATATGCTGATTGTATGGTTGTTTGTTGCATGAGAGATTATGCGTAATTATAAAATGGATGAATTTCTTTTATCTCTTCTATGTTTTCTTGAATTTTTGATTTTTTTTCAATGGCTTTTTGTTTTCCATTTCAGTTTTATTAATGGATTGTTGGGGGCAAGCCATATTTCTTTCCTTCGTGTAGTAGGGTATGGATAAGCATGTACGAAGATTATATTTTTAATAATCTTATATAATTACATTTATATAAGATGTATAGTGTCTGTATTTCTTGAATATGTTAATTTGTTAACTTTTTCAAGAATGCCAGTATATGAATTGTATGTAACTAATTATTTAATAATATATGTTTCTGTATTATTTACATTATTCTTTGCCGATGTTTTTTAATTAGTCTCGTATTCGGTGGACGTTTTTATCGATTTCTTTTTATTCTTTATTTGCAAAGCGGTGATTAAGATTTTAATGGCAGATAGAGACTGCTGTTTTCTCCATTGAGGGGGATAAGAAGTTGTGCCACCATAAAAACCAAATACAGCTCCTATTCCGGATATAAGATGGGTGTGAAGGAGATGCCGGTTAGTGGCAATCCATTTTTCTTGTTTGGATACTGACATCCCGATAAATAGTACATCAGGTTTAAATTCGTTTATAGCTGTTATCATTTTATTTGTTTCTTCTTCAGAGAAACTGTCACGATAAGGAGGGCTATATGTTTTTACTCGGATATTTGGATATTCTGTGAGAATACGTTCGGTAATAAGAGCAAGAGTCCGGTCAGAAGCTCCAAGATAGAATACTGATCCTGCTACTTTATCAAGGTGTTGAAGTATAGACAGATGTAGGTCATCACGCGATACATTGTGAATCTGCTTTCCTGTGAGCCAACGGGCAGCAAGCGTTATGCCTGCTCCGTTTGGAACTAATATATCACTTTGGAGGAGTGCTTGCTTGAGTTCTTTATCCTCATTGCCCATGAGCCAGATGCGTGAGTCTATGGCATGTATCACCATTTGCTGGTCGGGGATAGAGTCAAACTGGTAGTTATTGGTGATTATGAAGTCTCCCATTGGGATTGATTCGGTTTGTTTTAATAGTTTCTTATTTAAGCTTTGAGCTCTTCTTTTTTTTCCGTTTGTTGAGGTATACGTTACATAAAATACCCGCTATAAGATCAATGGCCAATATCAGATTGATATTGAGTAACTCATGTAAAAGGATATTGCACGCTGTAATGAAGAGCGTAGTTATGGTGAGGGTCAAAGTGATTTTGCGGTGACTAAATCCCAGGTCGAGCAATTTGTGATGGATATGATTGCGATCCGGATGGAAAAGTGATTTTCCCTGGCTGGCTCGCGTATACATAACCCGAGCTGTATCAAACAGTGGAATAAACAAGACCGACCATGCTATAATAATAGATGGTATGCCTGTTGAAATTGCTTCGGAAGAATTCCTCATGCTATAATACACTGCAAGAAAGGCAAGTATGTAACCCAGGGTGAGCGATCCTGTGTCGCCCATGAATAGTTTTCTTCGGGCTATGATATTATAATATAAAAATGGAATGAGTGTACCGACTACAGAGAAAGTAAGAATAGGCATTGTGTAATTGCCTGCAATAATGAAACCGATGCCGAGAATGGCTGCAGCTGAGATACTGAGACTCGCTGCAAGTCCGTCTACTCCGTCAATAAGATTAATAGAATTAATGATATATACAATCAGCAGAGCTGTGAAGGGTATTCCGATATAGGGTGATAATTCGTATATGCCAAAAAGCCCATATAGGTTATTGATGTAAGTTCCGGATGCTATCAGTAAAAGGCAGATAAGGTCTGAATAATGAATTTATGTGAATAGCGTGCGCCAATCAAGTCGTCTTTGACTCCCATCAATACCAAAGGAAGAATGCCGCATATCATAAAAGAAAGGCGAATGAAGGACTCGGAAGAATGACTGATACTAGATGTTCCCAACCATATAGCCTGTAGCCCTGCTATGGGCAGAAAGCTAAGAAGAATAACAGGACAGAAAGTGATACCGGCCAATCTAGGGATAGGGTTGACGTGGGATTTACGCTTGTCAGGCATATCATATAGACGTTTTCTCCTGGAGATGAGAAGAACGCGTGGTAGCGTGATAAATTCTATAAAGATGGCTACAACAAGTGCTGCAATACAGCATACGATTACACTAAATATAGGATTAATTAAAATATTCATTGTCTGTTTAATATTTGTTCCATTACTTATTAGGTAAGGGAATCTCAAATATCAAAAAGTTCAAAGAAAGTCGTTTTAGTGTTAATATAGTCTAACGAAAAAGGCGGTTTAGAAAGGAAAAACTGTCTGTTTTATTGAATTCTGTTTGATGTAACATTTGTAATTACATCAAACAGAATTTTCATATCAAATCTTCGTTTATTGAACAATAGGTTTAAACTGGTGTATTTATTATGTTAAATTGGTTTTTTTTGAAAAAAAGATCAAGCTTTATTGTGTTAGATAGAAATTTTATCCCTAATTTTGCAGCGACAAGAAAAAATAATAGTCGTTCTCTTACCTAATAAGTAAGGGAACTCTTTTTGAGTATCATTTTTTTCTTAGAAGTCACTGCTGAGATAATTTTTTTGTTTGCTTCACTCATCGTTTTGTTATCCAGCGATTCCAGATATACATATGTTACTTTTTCCGATGAATGTCCCATTCCTGTACTGATGATTGAGACAGGAATTCCTTTTTCCCTTGCTGTACTTGCCCAGGTGTGCCTTGCTACGTATGAAGTAAGGTGTGGCGTTATCTGTATCATTTCCGATATCTGATGTAAATGCTTGTTATACAGCCGCAATGCGCTTTTGTATTGCTTGTATCCTTGTTCTCCTACAGCATTTAGTATTGGTAGCAAGTAAGCAGAGCTTTTGCATTCACGTGCATAGCGTTTAATGATCTTGTGCGCACAATTTTCAACGGTAATATACAGCTGTTGCCGGGTCTTATGACGGCGGTAAACCAGTATGTTTCCATTGACATTACTTTTACGCAGATATGCCAAGTCTACGAATGGGATTCCCTGTAAGTAGAAACTTAGCAGAAACAGGTCACGACTAAATTCCAGCTGCGGGTATCGACTAAAATCTGCTTCCCGTAATTGGTTGATTATAATCGGTTTGATAGCCCGTTTGGCGGTCGTATCGCAACCTACAAAAACATTCTCAAAGATGTCTTTGGTGTTTATTGTAGCTACTCCGGCAGCCACTGCCTGATTAAAGATAGAGCGCAACATGCGCATGTACAAAGAGATCGTGTTTTCATACAACCCCTTCAGAAAGAGATGCTGCTCAAACCCTTTAATAAGTTGAGGAGTAATCTCGTCAAAACGGGTAGATGGAGTACCTGTAAACAATTGTAAACTGTGCAGCGTACTTAGATAACTATCTGCGGTACTATACCTTCCAGACAGTTTTGCTTTTTCAATCAATGATTTTGTGAAGATTTGTATTTCCATTTCTATGCTTCCTTTTAGGTTTGTTCAATAAACAAAGAATAAGATCGAAATGATTTTGGTTGTTTAGATAATGAGTTGGTAAAGATAGGATAAAGATATGGTAAAAAAAAGAGCGATTTGCATATTTTTTGCTATGATTTTATTTTGAATACCTGGAAAATAGAGAAATAAAAGAATCTCTAACGAGGATGATATATTATAATATTTACTGTTTTTTCGCGGTGTATTAATCATTTTAATCGAGAAAATTATGGTAATAGCTTATTTGAGAGTAAGTACAGAAAAACAGTTTTTAGCCAATCAGAAAGAAGAGATTTTAAGATTCGCAGAGAAGAATGGGTTGGCTATTGATAAATGGTACACCGAGACGGTGAGTGGAAGTGTAAGTACGAAAGAGCGAAAACTGGCGCCGTTGTTGCGACAGATGAAGCCGGGAGATACGCTGATTGTTACAGAGATTTCAAGATTAAGCAGGACACTATTGGAGATTATGACTATTTTAAATTCATGCATTAAGAAGCAGGTAGTGTTGTATAGCACTAAAGAGGGGTATGTCTTTCAGAATGATATAAACAGTAAAGTATTAGGGTTTGCATTTGGTTTGATGGCAGAAATAGAGCGTAATCTTATTTCCATGCGTACAAAAGAGGCTTTGGCAAGGCGTAAGCAGGAAGGAGTTGCATTAGGGAGGAGAAAAGGAGATAATCCTAAATTGCAATTATTGCATGATAACAGAAAATATATTTTAAAACAAGCGCGGGGTGGAGCCAAACACGCAAAATTAGCGCGTGAGTTTGGTGTGTCCAGAACGACCATGTTTCGGTTTCTGAAAGCGGAAGGAATGACGGCAAACGCTTGACGAACTTAAAAAATGTGAATTGAGAATTTGGATGTGCTTGACATCTCTTGATAAATCTCAATTCACAAATTTTGAAATTAACAGTTTGTTTTATAGGGGTTTAATTGTTCACTCTTTTATGGAGATTCTTAAGTTCAAATGCAAGCATGAATCTGAAAAGACCGATGATGAGGAAGGTGAACGAAATCATATATACAGCGTATAATGCACCTACTGCCGGTTGCCACAGAATGAGTAAAGAGCATAAAATAGCTAAAATCCCGAATGCCATATACCAGCCCCAATCACGGGTTCCATAACGTTTCAGATCCATGGAGTAGCCTGTGGCAGAAAAACCTCGAAACATAAGCCAGAAAGCGATAAGGAAAGGTATAACTTCCATGCTTACCATTGGGTAAGCTACAAGATAGATACCGATGATGAGATCAATAATGCCTCCGGCGAGATACCAACCCCAACTTGATACGTGTTTATTACTTATAGCAAAAAGAATTTCCAGAATACCACTGACTAACATGGAGATGCTGAAGATGATGCTTAGAGCTACATAACTGCTTAACGGAGCAAACATAAGGCATAACGCTACGCCGATATACAAAATACCTAAAATAAGAGACATCCACCAATTTTTCACTGAATGTTGAATCTCATCGAATACTGTTTTCATACGAATGTGATTTTATTAATTGATACTATAAGTTTGTTAGGGGAGTAACAAATAGAGAGAAAAAAGGTTTGGAATGGCAACTTGATATACAAATCAGTTGATAAGTAAGGTATCCATTATCACAAATTTACGCAAAGAATATCGTCTCTCAAGTACAGCAAGCTATCTCGTTTGCGATAATCTGCGATCATTTGCGTTTTAATAAAAGACTGTCATAGTATGAATTAAATTTGAAGTACTACTTATAGGGCCTGATGTGTTATTCTGTTATTTCTTTGTGAACCTATTGCAAAGTTTAATTGTTCTATACACAAAAGAGCGAAACTTAAGACTCTTTTTTAAAATACTAAATAACTAATAATAATATATCTTATGGCAACAACAAATTTCAAAGGACAACCGGTAAAGCTGATCGGTGAATTTATACAGGTTGGAAAAGTAGCTCCTGATTTCGAACTTGTAAAAACAGATTTATCTTCTTTTTCTCTGAAAGATCTCAAAGGGAAAAATGTGATTCTTAATATTTTCCCAAGTCTGGATACAAGTGTTTGTGCAACCTCTGTACGTAAATTTAATAAAATGGCAGCTGGTTTGAAAGATACAATCGTATTGGCTATCTCCAAAGATCTTCCTTTTGCTCATGCGCGCTTCTGTACTACTGAAGGTATTGAGAATGTAATTCCATTGTCGGATTTCCGCTATTCGGATTTTGATGAGAGTTATGGTGTACGTATGGCAGATGGTCCGCTTGCCGGCTTGTTGGCGCGTTCGGTGGTGGTGATTGGTAAAGATGGTAAGATTGCTTATACAGAGTTAGTACCGGAAGTTACGCAAGAACCTGATTATGATAAAGCACTGGCTGCTGTGAAAGAATAAATTATTAAAGAGAGAGAGCCTGTGCCTTTTAAAGGCACAGGTATTAAAGATTTTGACCTAATAGGGACTGGTTTATAGATATGGTAATATCGCCATCTCTTCAGTTCTTGTTAGGTTGTGTTTTTTTCAGAAATAAATAAAACCTAAACAGAATGAATAGAATGCAATTAATGTCTGTCGCCTTTTTATTTATGGGCGTAGGAATGCTGTCGGCTCAAACAGAGCCTACAAAAGAAGCTTCTCCCTGGACAAGGGAAGGATATGCCGGGTTGAAATTGACCCAGGTAAGTTTAACAAACTGGGCTGCCGGTGGCGACAACTCTGTTGCCTTTGATTTGCAAGGTGCTTATCAGGCTAACTATAAAAAAGGAAAACATCTTTGGAACAATCGTCTCGAATTGGCTTATGGATTAAATAAAACGGGTGAAGACGGTGTAAGGAAAGCGAATGATAAAATCTATCTGAATTCTAATTACGGATATTCTATAGCGAAGAGCTGGTATGCCAGTGCTTTTGCTACTTTTCAGACGCAATTTTCTCCTGGATATGATTATAAGGTAAACAAAGATATCTCTGTTTCAGAGTTTATGTCTCCTGCCTATCTGACCACCGGACTTGGTTTTACTTACGAACCCAATAAGATCTTTACGGTAGTACTGTCTCCGGCTTCCTGGCGTGGTACGTTCGTGCTCAATGATCGTTTATCTGACGAAGGAGCTTACGGTGTAGATCCGGGTAAGCATTTATTGTCGAGCTTCGGAGCAAATCTGAAAGGAGAGGTACGATATGAGTTTATGAAGAATATGACAGTCTATTCCCGTCTGGATCTCTATTCTGATTATCTGGATAAACCGCAGAATGTGGATGTGAATTGGGAGGTGCAGATAAATATGGCAATTAATAAATGGTTCTCAACTACATTAACTACCAATCTGATGTATGATGACGATGTGAAAATAGCCCAGAAAGACGGAACAAAAGGACCACGGGTGCAGTTTAAGGAAATATTAGGAGTGGGATTGCAATTTAATTTCTGAGTTTAGTTTCACCACAGAGGACACAGAGAACACAGAGATACTGAATAATTATCTAATTGACTTTAAATAATTAAAACTCTGTGTGACTCTGTGTCCTCTGTGGTGAAATAAACTCAAAACAATATGAAGTCCTTATTTCTTCTTCAGTGCTTTGTAAACCAGGAAACCTACAATAAATACTCCTACAGCGATGAAAAAGTAACCCAGTTCGTGACTGTATTCACCAACGCGTGCTAACAATTGCTCTTCGCTTTCGATACCCGGAACGGAAGCCAGATGGTATCCGATAGCTGCCAGTATACCATTCCATAAACCAGCTCCAAGAGTGGTGTATAACAGGAAGGTGGAAAGTTTCATACGGGCAAGACCGGCAGGGATAGAGATTAACTGACGTACAGCAGGGATTAGACGGCCTATAAAAGTAGACAATGCGCCGTGCTTATCGAAGTATTCTTCTGCATGTTGCACTTTAGCTTCGTCGATGAGGCACATGTGCCCAAAACGACTGTTGGCAAACTTATAAATGATAGGGCGTCCTAACCAGTAAGCTAAGTAATAGTTGATGATTGCTCCGATATTTGCCCCGATTGTGGCAAACAATACTACCAGATACACATTCATTTCATCATTTACAGCTGCTTTGTAAGCCGCAGGAGGTACAACTACCTCAGACGGAAAGGGTATAAACGAACTCTCGATGGCCATTAACAGGGTAATAGTCCAGTAGTTAAGGTGATCGAGACACCATTGAATGAAGGCTACAGATTCCATTTGCTTAAATTCTGAATGCTAAGTTTATAATTTTAATTTAGTAGTTAGAATTTAGTAGTCAGTAGATAGAATCGATACACGTGATAATTCTTATGCCGAATGGCTTCCAACTACTATCTACTAACTTCTAATTATTTTCTTCCTCAGTCTCTCCGTCATTTACATCATCAAGTTCATTCATGAATGTTTCCAGATTCTGCAAAATATCTTTGTCTGTATTTTGTGACAACATTTCCTGAATCATCTCTATGTTAAGCGGAGTTTCTGACATTTGATTGTATTTCTGAAATCCCTTGTGATCTCTAAGAATCATACAGATAGAAGCCAGACGGCCATTGATTCCCGGATAATCAGGATCTTGTTTCTTTGCTTCCTCAAAACAGAGGCGGGCATTTTCTACCATACCATAGTCCAGACTGTAGTTGCCTATCTGCACTAATGTTTCGGCTTCGGGTACATATTGCAATGCTACGGCCCAACACTGTTTAGCTTCCTCAAACTTATCTTCTTCCAGATAAAGCCGTCCTTCTTGCAGATAGATTTCCACACTCTCGGGTAATTGTTTTTTAGCCTTTTCGCAGAGTTGGTGGGCTTCTTCGTATCTGCCTAATTTCGAAAGGCAGAAAATTTCATTGCTGTATATATCCGAAAGGATGGGAGAGTTATCGTCTCCGATAATTTCCATTGCCTGTTCATAACTTCTGTAAGCCAGTTCCCATTTCTCCTGATTGGCGTATGCCAGCCCGATAAACATATGGGCAAAGTCGGGAGGCAGACTTTTGCTCTGCAAGGCCAGTTGATATTCCTGAATAGCTTCGGTCTCATTCTCCAAATGAAAGAGGCTGTGTGCTCTAATGATGTGTGCCTCTCCGAATTTATCATCGGCAGCAAGGGCAAAGTCGCAGGCCTCGACAGCTTTGTCAAATTCCTGCTGGCTGAAATGGCATTTGGCAAGCCCGGTCCAGTAAGAAGGATTGTACGGATTCTTGTCAATCAGCTTGTTGTAGAAACTGATTGCCTTCGTATTACGCTCTCCACTACGATAGCAATCGGCCATGGCTGCAAGGAATTCTTCGTTTTCCTTATATTCTTCCAGTCCGAGTGTAAGCCATGGCAATGCCTTCTCCGGATATCCCATGTCCATATAAAGATATGCTACATCGATGATTGTTTCCAGTGATTTTTCTTCTTCGATGGAGTTGAGCAGGGTTTCTGCTTCGTCCAGTTTGCCTTCGTTCAATAGGATTTCGGCTTTTAGCAGTTTGACCTCCGGATCATAATCTTCTGCGATGCTGCCAACTACGGCTATGGCCTTTTGAAGTTGCATCGTATCCAGATACAGATAAGCCTGCTCTATCAGGAGGTCTGTGTGTCCCGGATGGAGTTCAAGACCGTAGCTGATCACTTCTTGTGCTTCGTCAAAACGGCGGTCCGTGGCATATTTGTCTGCAATGTCTGCAAGTTGGTCTCCGTCCAGGTAAAGCTGTCTGTTTTCAGCTTTCGCTGTTTCGTAACTTGCGATGAGTTCATTCAATTCTTGTTCTTTATCTGTAGATGGGTTTTTTCTGGCCATTTGATTAATTAAAAATGAGAATTAAAAATTAAAAACGAAATTGGAGGAAGAAAGAAACGGACTGTACTTTTGTGTATGTGCAGTCCGCTTTTATTTTCCAACTTTTAATTTTTAATTTTGAATGTATCTTTCAACCCCACGGTACGGTTGAATATAAGTTTGTCGGGAGCCGACTCTTTGTCTATGTTGAAGTATCCTATGCGCTGGAATTGCAAGTAGGAGAGCGTAGGCAATGTAGCTACATACTTTTCTACATAGCAATTATTGAGTATTTGCAAAGAGTCAGGATTAATGATCTCTTTCATAGCCTCCAATGCTTCGCAGTTTTTGGCTTCACGGATGGCAGCCAGTTCGTCACGCGGGTTCTCTACTTTCCAAAGACGGTCATAGAGGCGTACTTCTGCAGAAAGGCAGTGTGCACAACTCAACCAGTGCAAAGTACCTTTTACTTTGCGATTGGCATCGGGCATACCACTTTTTGTATGCGGATCATATTCGCAATATACTTCAGTAATATTACCGTTTTCATCCTTCTTGCATCCGGTACACTTCACGATGTATGCATTTTTGAGGCGTACTTCCTGTCCCGGAGTCATGCGGAAATATTTCTTCGGAGCATCTTCCATAAAGTCTTCGCGTTCAATCCACAGTTCACGGCTGAATTCGATTGTATGGCTGCCTGCTTCCGGATCTTCCGGATTATTAATTGCATCCAGCTCTTCTACTTCTCCCTCGGGATAGTTGGTAATAATCAGTTTCACCGGATTCAATACCGCAGAAACACGGGTAGCACGGGCGTTGAGGTCTTCACGTACAGCACTTTCCAGCAGAGCAAATTCATTGAGAGCATCATAAGTAGTGTAGCCAATTTTGTCAACGAACTTACGGATAGACTCTGGTGAATAGCCACGACGACGGAAACCGCAGATAGTCGGCATGCGTGGATCATCCCAGCCATTTACCAGACCTTCTTTTACGAGTGTGAGCAGATTGCGTTTACTCATCAGCGTATAGCTGAGGTTTAATTTATTGAATTCGTACTGACGGGGGCGATTGTCATTCAAGTCATTCCCTTCTTTCAACCAGTCGATAAAGAGATCGTATAACGGACGGTGTACGACGAATTCCAGTGTACAGAGTGAGTGAGTCACTCCTTCAAAGAAGTCACTTTGTCCGTGTGCGAAGTCATACATCGGATAGGCTTTCCAGGTAGTACCTGTACGGTGATGCGGATGTTTCACTACACGGTAGATAATCGGGTCACGAAAATGCATGTTCGGATTTGCCATGTCTATTTTAGCACGGAGTACCATAGCACCTTCTTCTATTTCGCCACTGTTCATTTTTTCAAATAAGGCAAGATTCTCCTCAATGGGGCGGTTGCGATAGGGGCTTTCAGTTCCCGGTTGAGTCGGAGTTCCTTTTTGTGCGGCAATCTGTTCGGAAGTCTGTTCGTCAATGTAGGCTTTACCTTCTTTGATAAGACGCACGGCAAAATCCCAAAGTTGCTGGAAGTAATCCGAAGCATAATATACATTTCCCCATTCAAAGCCTAGCCATTTGATATCTTCTTCGATGGCTTCTACATACTCCACATCTTCTTTGGTTGGATTGGTGTCATCAAAACGAAGATTACATACACCGCCATGACGGGCTGCGAGGCCGAAATCGAGGCAAATAGCTTTGGCATGACCTATGTGAAGATAACCATTGGGTTCAGGCGGAAAACGCGTCTGTACCTTTCCTCCGTTTTTGCCCTCTTTTAAATCATTTTCTACAATTTGCTCAATAAAGTTGAGGCTTTTTTTTTCGCTTGTCACCTCTTCGTTTCTAATATCTGTCATAGCGTTTAATGAGTTACGAGTTATGAGCTACAAAAGTATGACATTTTTTTTGCATAACCTTATTTCACCGGAATATATCCACTCTTTTTTATAATATCCTGCCCTTCCTGAGAAAGAATGAAGTCAATAAGAGGTGTTACTGCTTCTTTGTTCTCTGCATTGTAATAGTAATAAAGAGGACGTACGATGGGATAAATTTTACGAGTCGCATTTTCTACATTGGGCTGGGCGTAATGCTTGTTGTCGTAAGATACTGACAACGTTTTGATACGTGGTGATACGTAGGCCAACCCGACATAGCCGATCGCTCCTTTTGTCTGGCTTACCGATTGTATGATAGCACCGGTGGCAGGCATAGAGAGGCTACTGGACATGTAATTCTTATTTTTAAGTACACTTTCTTTGAAGAATTCGTAGGTTCCTGAAGAGGTTTCCCGGGAGTATACAACGATCTTACGGTCTTCGCCACCCACTTGTTTCCAGTTAGTGATTTTACCCCGGAAGATACCCTCCAACTGTTGACGGGTAAGTTGCTTCACCGGGTTTGTCGGGTGTACTACCACGGCAAGGGCATCATATGCAACGATAACCTCCTCTATATTTTTTTGAGCAGCCCTGGCCTTCATCTTTTCACTAAACTTGATAGGGCGGGAAGCCATAGCAATGTCAGTGGTATTATCCATTAAGGCGGAGATGCCTACTCCGGTTCCACCACCTGTGACGGTGACACGGCTATCTGCGTTTCTATTCATAAAGCGTTCGGCAGTTTGCTGGGCAACCGGAAGAACCGTGTCACTACCTTTGATCCGTTGAGCCTGAATACCTGTGGTTATAAGAATCAGACTCAGAAATAATATGCTTTTTGCATTCATAAATTCACTTATAATTGGTATTTCACTCGCAAATTAAAAAAGAAGATGTTACATTCTTGTTATAAAACCTACAATGTTTGCTCTTGTAACATAAATGTAACACTTTTGAAACATTTCCTTCAAGCGGAATTCACACCTCCTTAATATGATACTCTTTTCTTTGCATTCAGAAATCAAACAATAGGTATGAAGAAGATTTTCGAAAAGATTGTAGAGGGAATGCTTACTTGTAGTGGCTTTGTTACAAGTATAACTATCCTGCTTATCGTACTATTCCTGTTTACTGAAGCTTTTGGATTATTCAGCAGTAAAGTGATAGAAGAAGGATATGTATTAGCTTTAAATAAAGACAATAAGGTCAGCCAGCTAAGCCCGGCTCAGATAAAAGATGTTTTTGATGAAGAGATAACGAATTGGAAAGAACTCGGTGGGGAGAATCTCCCTATCCGGGTTTTTCGTTTAGAAGATATCACACAATATTATACGGAAGAAGAGTTGGGAGATGCTTATCAGTATGCCGGGGCACGTATTATGGAACTGATTGAGAAGACTCCGGGGATTGTAGCTTTCGTCCCGCAACAGTTTATTACAACACCGGGTAAGGTACATTTTATCAAGGATAATACCATTTCCGTAAAAGATGTATTTGCCGGTGCCGAATGGTTCCCGACGGCTACTCCCGCTCCGTTGTTTGGCTTTCTGCCTCTTATTACCGGTACCCTTTGGGTGAGCCTTTTCGCTATACTTATCGCTTTGCCGTTCGGGCTTTCCGTATCTATCTATATGTCCGAAGTAGCCAATCCGAAAGTACGTGGCTGGCTGAAGCCTATCATCGAATTATTGAGTGGAATCCCGTCCGTAGTCTATGGCTTTTTCGGGTTGATAGTAATTGTGCCACTTATACAAAAAGTATTCGATTTGCCGGTAGGAGAGAGCGGGTTGGCTGGAAGTATCGTATTGGCCATCATGCACTGCCTACTATTATTACTGTGACGGAAGATGCAATGCGCAATTGTCCGCGTGCCATGCGTGAAGCCAGTTTGGCGTTGGGAGCCTCACAATGGCAGACTATATATAAGGTCGTTATTCCTTTTTCCATCTCCGGGATCACTTCGGGAGTTGTGCTTGGTATCGGTCGTGCTATTGGTGAAACGATGGCTGTACTCATGGTGACCGGAAATGCAGCGGTAATTCCTACTACAATCCTTGAACCGTTGCGTACCATCCCGGCCACTATTGCTGCCGAACTGGGCGAAGCACCTGCCGGTGGTCCTCATTATCAGGCGCTGTTCCTGTTAGGTGTAGTATTGTTCTTTATCACATTAATTATAAACTTTAGCGTAGAGTACATCTCGTCTAAAGGCGTAAAACGAAGCAAATAACATGGAAATAGCAAGTAATAATAAGGCGAAACGTCGTTCACAAGGCATTGCTTTCGGAATTTTCCGGGCGTTAAGCTTGTGTATCGTACTGATCTTGTTTGCCATATTGGGGTTTATTATATATAAAGGTATAGGAGCTATAAATTGGGATTTTATTACTTCTGCGCCTACCAATGGTATGACGGGAGGAGGCATCTGGCCCGCTATTGTAGGTACGTTCTACCTGATGATAGGAAGTGCACTTTTTGCCTTTCCGGTAGGAGTGATGAGCGGTATCTATATGAATGAGTATGCTCCCAAAGGAAAGCTGGTTCGTTTTATTCGGGTGATGACAAATAACCTGAGTGGCATTCCATCCATTGTTTTCGGATTGTTCGGTATGGCTTTGTTTGTCAATTATCTTGGGTTCGGTGACAGCATTCTGGCCGGTTCGTTAACGTTGGGGTTGCTTTGTGTCCCTTTGGTAATTCGTACCACGGAAGAAGCGTTGAAGGCGATTCCTGATAGCTTACGCGAAGGTAGCAGAGCGTTGGGAGCAACCAAGTTGCAAACGATCTGGCATGTGATTTTACCGATGGGTATGCCCAATATCATTACCGGACTGATCCTTGCCTTAGGGCGTGCTTCCGGTGAGACGGCTCCCATCCTTTTCACGTGTGCAGCCTATTTCCTGCCGCAGTTGCCTACCAGCATTTTTGATCAGTGTATGGCATTACCTTATCACCTTTATGTGATTTCTACCAGCGGTACGAATATGGAAGCTCAATTGCCGTTGGCTTATGGCACTGCCCTGGTGTTGATCCTGATTATTCTGTTGGTAAACTTGTTGGCAAATGCTTGAGAAAGTATTTTGAGAAAAAAGTAAAAACAAACTAAGTAAGATTTACGATTAGACAATTTACGATTTACGATTGATGTTGCAATTCGTTTCAAGTTGCATCGCATATTGAATCAAGTTGAATCGCATTTTGTAAAATCATAAATAGAAGTAATTTCAATCGTAAATTGTAAATCGTCAAATCGTAAATAAAGAATATGGAAACAATGGTAAGTGCTCGTGATGTGAATTTCTGGTATGGTAACTTTCATGCATTGAAGGGTATCAGTATGGAGATCGAAGAAAAAACGGTAGTAGCGTTTATTGGTCCTTCGGGCTGTGGTAAGTCTACCTTTCTTCGTTTATTTAACCGTATGAACGATTTGATTCCTGACACTCGCCTGACAGGAGAGATTCGAATCGATGGTGAGAATATTTATGATAAAGGCGTACAGGTCGATGAACTCCGTAAGAATGTAGGAATGGTTTTCCAGCGTCCCAATCCGTTTCCTAAAAGCATTTTTGAAAATGTGGCGTATGGTTTGCGGGTGAATGGAGTTAAAGACAATGCTTTTATTCGTCAGCGTGTCGAAGAGACATTGAAAGGAGCAGCACTTTGGGACGAAGTCAAAGACAAGCTCAAAGAGTCAGCTTATGCTCTTTCGGGCGGGCAGCAACAGCGTCTTTGCATTGCACGTGCTATGGCCGTATCTCCTTCTGTATTGCTGATGGATGAACCTGCTTCCGCCCTCGATCCTATTTCTACGGCAAAGGTAGAAGAATTGATTCATGAGTTGAAGAAGCAATATACGATTGTCATCGTGACACACAATATGCAGCAGGCTGCTCGCGTTAGTGATAAAACAGCCTTCTTCTACCTGGGAGAGATGGTAGAATATGACAATACAAAGAAAATCTTTACGAATCCGGAGAAAGAAGCAACACAGAATTACATTACCGGAAGATTCGGATAAAAAAATAATTATTCAATGTACCCATATGCTAATGTGCCGATTATCATGTGGCATGTTGCTATAATACAGTTAATTGGCACATTTTTCAAATTAGCACATTATTAAATTATTATATTATGGTGAAGTTTATAGAATCGGAGCTCATCCTACTGCATAAAGAAGTTGATGAGATGTGGACATTAGTTTATAACCAGTTGGATAGAGCTGGAGAGGCTGTATTGACACTTGATAAAGAACTTGCCCGGCAAGTGATTGTTCGTGAGCGGAGAGTGAATGCTTCCGAGTTGAAAATAGACAGCGATGTGGAGGATGTGATTGCCTTGTATAATCCTGTGGCTATCGATTTACGTTTTGTGCTTGCCATGCTTAAGATTAATACCAATCTGGAACGCTTGGGTGACTTTGCCGAAGGGATTGCCCGTTTTGTGTTGAAGTGTGAGGAGCCTGTTTTGGATGCCGAATTGTTGAAACGTCTTCGTCTGGAAGAGATGTTGGGAGAAGTGCTCTCTATGCTTGAATTGGCAAAGCGTGCTTTGAATGAAGAGAGTATTGAACTGGCTACCGCTGTTTTTTCCAAAGACAACCTGTTGGATGAAATCAATGCTGAAGCCACTACGGTTCTTGCCGGTTATATAAAAGAACATCCTGAAAGTGTACTTTCCTGCTTGAACCTCGTAAGTGTGTTCCGTAAGTTAGAGCGTTCCGGAGATCATATCACTAATATTGCCGAAGAGATAGTGTTCTTTATGGATGCGAAAGTGTTAAAACATAGTGGAAAAACGGATGAACACTATCCGGAAAAGTCATAATATGCAACTTTTTATACAAAAATTAGTAGTACTTAAAAAAAAGTTCTATATTTGTCTGCTGTAACGGGTAGGTAGTGAGGCGGCTATCTTGAAATGATAATAAATCCAAAGAAAATTCAAAAAGATGTTATAAGACATGTTTTAATATTTGGTTCATAACGAGAAAAGCGCCTATATTTGCACCGTTATCCTGAAAACAATCTTTTTACCTTAAAAAAAAACTAATACCTATTGAAAACTGAGAAATGGAGCTTTGTGAAAAGCCCCATTTTTTTATACCTATGTCCTATTAATAATTAACACAGATTATTTGTTTCCTCTACTCTAATCAGTTTCAATTTTGTATCTTTGACCCCATGATCGGAGAGGGTATCTCCAACCGTAAATCGTAAATAGTTAAATCATAAATAGTAAATATCTTTATGTTTTCCGGAATAGTAGAAGAATATGCTACTCTCGTAGCACTGGTAAAAGACCAGGAAAATATACACTTTACTTTTAAGTGTTCGTTTGTAAATGAGTTGAAAATAGACCAGAGTATTGCACACAACGGTGTATGTCTGACAGTTGTTAGCATGACCGATGATACCTATACTGTGACTGCCATGAAGGAGACGCTTGACCGTTCCAACCTTGGCTTGCTTAAAATAGGGGATAAGGTGAACGTGGAACGTAGCATGATGATGAACGGACGTCTGGACGGACATATCGTACAAGGACATGTTGATCAGACTGCTACTTGTGTGGATATCAAAGATGCAGACGGAAGCTGGTATTTCACATTCAAATATGCATTTGATACAGAGATGGCAAAGCGGGGATATATCACTGTAGACAAAGGTTCGGTAACGGTGAACGGCGTCAGCCTGACTGTATGTAACCCTACGGATGATACCTTCCAGGTAGCCATTATACCTTATACTTATGAACATACCAACTTCCATACTTTTGTGATCGGTAGTGTGGTAAACATTGAATTCGATATCATCGGCAAGTATATCAGCCGAATGATAGTGTTATAACTTTATAACCCTACAACTTTATAACCTTATAATTCCATAACCCTATAACTTTTTTATGGATTTTCTGCGATTAGTTATGTCACGGCAAAGTGACCGTGCTTATGATAAGGAACACTCTGTTGAACCGGAAAAGCTGGAACGGATACTGGAAGCTGCTCGTTTGGCACCTTCAGCTTGCAATGCACAGCCGTGGAAGTTTGTGGTGGTTACGGACAGAGAACTTTCCCGCAAAGTAGGGAAGGCTGCTGCCGGGCTTGGTATGAATAAGTTTGCGAAGGACGCACCCGTACATATCCTGATAGTGGAGGAATCTGCCAATATTACTTCTCTTTTGGGAGGTAAAGTGAAAGATAAGCATTTCCCCCTGATTGATGTAGGCATTGCAGCTTCCCATATTGTTCTTGCTGCCGAAAGTGAAGGCTTGGGTTCGTGTATCCTTGGTTGGTTCGATGAAAAGGAAATTAAACAACTGACGGGTATTCCTGCTTCTAAACGACTGTTGCTGGATATTATTGTCGGCTATCCATTGAAAGAGAAGAGGAAGAAAATTCGTAAGGTGAAAGAAAAAGTGATATCTTACAATGGCTATAAGTGAAATAGCAGAGTCCTTCATTTCCCGCATACAAACTTAGTATTTTAACAGTGACTTAAAATGCATATTAATAGTGTGTTAAGTACGTACTTTTGGGGTATCAAAGTACGTACTTTTTTATTGCTTGATTTCCAGGTTTTTAAACCTGTTTTTTACTGAGATGTCCTGAGTATTTTCAGGATGTATTTCCCCGGTGCCTCAATCCTGCTCCAGTTTGTCTTTGCCAGTATTCTCCATATTTCCGTCCCCTTCCTGCCGTAGTCCGACAATCTCAGTATCGCTTTAATCTCGGTTTTGTCTTTCACATTGTGCAGCCTCAGGCTCTCCAATAGCCCGCTGTAATTGTGTGTTTTCTCATTGAGTGCGTATTCGGGTGGGGGAGGAAGTAAAGAAATATCCTCCTCTTCC
>BAJA01000065.1 GCA_000613465.1 Bacteroides nordii WAL 11050 = JCM 12987 | reverse complement strand
GTTGCAGTTCTATTTTCAGATGCTCCCGCAAGTCTTCCGCCAGTTGTGCGATGTCCCCACGGTGCAGGAGTTTATAGGCTGGTTTCCCGTACGGGTCGGTACTTCTGATCAAATCCGTGTGTGAAAGCGAGCCGATGCTCCATACATACCCATTTACGGAAGTGCCGATAGGGGTCTGTTCGGTCTGCACGAAGAGTTTTTCGTTGTAATACAGTTCACCATTCTTTCCGCTGTTCTTTTGCAGGATAATCAGGTCGCTGCCCACCTCCGTTCCCGCGTTATCCGTAAAGAGGTTGTTCGGCAGGCGGCTACGCCCACCAGATTGGTATGGTTCATCATATACTCGCGTATGGGCGCGTTGGTCGGGGCATCCAGTACCCCCTGCGAGGTGATGAACGCCACGATTCCGCCTTCACGCACCGCGTCAAGGCTTTTCAGGAAAAAGTAATTGTGTATCGTCCGTGCCGCCGAGTGCCTTGCAGGATCCTTGCTGCCCGAAAATTCCGGGTCGAACACCGCCACATCGCCAAACGGTATATTGGAGACAGCCAAATCAAAATGGTTCATGAACGGCTTTTCTATCTTCTCGAAGTCCTGTACCTTACTTTCTGTCCGGGATGCAGGTGCTTCAGTATCTTGCCCGTCATCAGGTCTTTCTCAAAAGCCATGATGTCCGCGTCCGGTCTGTTCTCCAGCACGGCGTCCACGAATGCACCGACACCTGCCGACGGCTCCAGCACCCGGTCGGGACGATGCCGTGTTCATGCAGCACGTCCGCGATGGTCCCGGTTATCTCCGGCGGGGTATAGAAGGCGGTCAGCACGGACTGCTTCATGGCATCCATATACCGTTTGTACTCCGTCTCGTCTTTTGTGTTCTCCCGCAGCAACCTGTGCAGTTCCACGGTAGGGGCAAACAGTTCGAGGTCGGACTTCGCCCAGTGGACGGCATCCGTCAGTTCCCTTGCAGGGTTGAGTATGCTCTTCAGTCCCCCGAAACCGCAATAACGCTCTAACAAGAGCCGTTCGCGTGCGGTGGGTGTGCGCTGTTCCCTGTCAAGGAGGAATGCCGTCCGTATCGCCTCGATGTTGTCCCGCAGCCTCTGTTTGCGGTTAAACGCCATACTCTTCGATATAGAGGATGACGGCTCCCGTCAGCTCCGTGTAGAGCAGGTCATATTCGGGCGACAGGGCGAAATTGTCGTCCGAGAGGTCATAGATGGAGAATACGTTTCCGACAAGCGGTAGCAGCTTCTGGGTAAAGGCTTCACATTTTTCTCCCGGTACTTCACCCGCAAATTCGTTCTCCACGACTTCGCGCAGGATGGCGTGCCTGGAGTAGCGAAGGCCCTCCGTCAGCACCTTCATCGCCAGTTCCTGCGCCCCGTCGGCAGGATAGCCTTCGAGCCTTGCCCGTTCATACGCTTCGGCGGCACGGTCGGTTCTTTCTCGGATGAAGGCTTCATCGGCTGCCTGTTCGAACTTGTTCGTGGTGAGGTAGTCCAGCAGGTACAGACCGTAATAGGAAAAGTCGGTCCGACCCTCGTTTTTCTTCTTGTTGTTCATTTCTTTGGAATTTAGTGGATTGATAATGATGATAGGGATAATCGTTGGAAAACGAGAAGAAAAAGGCACCCGGTATCCCTCCGAGTGCCACCACTAAATCCAAAGTATGAGTGTAATCCGGTATCGAAGAACAATTCATTACTCTGAACCAGTGGCAAAGTTAAACATTTATTTTCTTCTTTTCGCAGAGGTCGCTTTACTTTTCCTTTCTGGGAACACGAAAACCGTGTTATAGTCCCCGTCAAAGGCGACTACGGCATCAAAACTCTTGCCCTGCTTGCTCTTGAATCCTTTGAGCAGTTTCGTGTGTCCGTCGGTGAGCAGGTTTTTGATTTCATCATCAGAGAGGGTGCGGTTTGCTTTCAGGCGGAACACGGGCAGACCGCACTCCGCGTTGTCGCAGCGGACGACCTTGCCGTAAAACTGCATCGTCCCCGCTCCGCACTTGGGACACTTGCAGCCGGAATCCCTGCGGGCGAACAGCTTGTCGCACGACAGCAGTTCGGAGGTAATTTCCCGTGTATATGCCTCAATCTTCCTGCGGAAGTCATCGGCGGGCAGTTCCCCACGCTCGATGCGTGCCAATTCCTTTTCCCATTCGCCCGTCATGGCGACATCGGCAATACGCATCGCCTTCACGACCGAGTAGAGGGCAAGCCCTTTTTCGGTGGGGACAAGCGACTTCTTGCAGCGTTCCATATAGCCGCGCTTGAAAAGCGTTTCGATGATGGACGCACGGGTGGCGGGCGTGCCGATGCCGCAATCCTTCATAGCCTGCCGCAATGCGTCGTCCTCTATCTCCTTGCCAGCCGTTTCCATCGCGGACAGCAGGGTGGCTTCGGTATGCAGCGGCTTGGGTTTGGTCTTTCCCTCCGTGATGGAGGCGGCTTTCAGTGCCAGCGTGTCGCCTTCCTGCCAACAGGGAATGGCGGCGGTTTCCTCTTGGCTGTTGTTCTCTTCTCCATTCTCCTTGCCATAGACGGCACGCCATCCGGCTTGCCTGATGATGCTGCCTTTTGCCACGAACTCCACTCCGGCACACTCTGCCGTGACGGTGGCAGTGTCCTTGACGCATTTTTCGGAGAAAGCCTCAAGCATGCGCCCGGCTATCATGTGATAGACGGTGCTGTCCTCTTTGGAGAGGAACAGCGGCTTCTCGCCCGTGACGAGCAGGGCATGGTGGTCTGTCACCTTGCCGCCGTCCAGGCTGCGGCGTGTCGGCACGGCTTTCGGCTGCAACTTGCCCTTCCATTCGGGCAGGCTGCCGATGAAGGCAAGCAGCTTGGGGATTTCCGCGAACACGTCTTCGGGAATGTAGCGGCTTCCGGTTCGCGGATAGGTGATGAGCTTCTTCTCGTAGAGCTTCTGCGCGATTTCAAGCGTCTGTTCCGCCGTGAAGCCATGCTTGGCGTTGGCTTCCTTCTGGAGCGTGGTCAGGTCGTACAGGAGCGGTGTTTCCTCCGTCTTCTCCTTGCGTTCGGCTTTCGTGACGGTGGCTGTGCCTGCCGACTTCACCTTATTATACAGTTCCGTCGCGGACTCTTTCTCTTTCCATTTTTCGGAAGAGGAAAACTTCACCGTTCCTTCATCGCAGCCGTCCGTTGCGATATGGAGCTGCCAGAAGGCTTCGGGGGTAAAGCGGCGGTTCTCCCAATAGCGTGCGCACACCATCGCCAACGTGGGTGTCTGCACCCGCCCGACGGAATACGTGCCGTGTCCGGCGGCGATGGAGAGAGCCTGCGTGCCATTGATGCCCACGAGCCAGTCGGATTCGCTCCGCGCTTTGGCGGCGAGGTAGAGGTTGTCATACTTGCTCCCCGCTTCGAGGTTGCGCAGTCCATCGCGGATGGCCTTGTCGGTAAGCGAGCTTATCCAGAGGCGCACGAAAGGGTGGCGCATCCTATGTAATGGTAGAGGTATCGGAAGATAAGTTCGCCCTCGCGACCGGCATCGGTCGCCACGATGATTTGCTCACTGTCATTGAACAGGCGGGTTATGGTTTTTATTTGTGCCACTACGCCGCTGTCGGGTTTGTAGCCCTTCTCAGCCTTTACCTGACGGGGTATGAGCGTGAAGGAGTCGGGGATGACGGGCAGGTTGTCACGGACAAAGCCGCGTATGCCGTAACCGTCGGGCATGGCAAGCTGGACGAGGTGCCCGAATGCCCATGTCACGGCGTAGCCGCCTCCCTCGAAATATCCTTCCTCTCTCTTTGTCGCGCCCACGATACGGGCGATCTCACGTGCCACAGACGGCTTTTCTGCAATGATTGTCTTCATATTTTTCTGTCGTTTTGAATTTTACAAATGTTACTTCGGATTTAGTGGCGGACACCGGATTACATCTTCATGCCCTTATTGTTTTTCTTTTGCGGCTTCTCCTGCTGCTGTTGCTGTGCGGTGTCCTTCGGGGCGGTCTGTCCCTTCCGCAACGGCTCCTTCAGGTTCTTGGTAGCCTCGTTGGTCTTGCCCTCGCTGTTCACCGCCACCTGCGTGCGGCTCTCGTTGGAAGGCGCGATCTTCTGCGCGTTGTCGGGGTTGGTGTCGTAGCGGTACGGGCGTCCCTTCTCCGGGTTGAACCTGATGTACATCGTGGCGTGGAAGCCCTGCTTGTCGGTCACGTTCTCCAGTTTCACGGCTTTGCCAGCCACGTAGTCGGCTTTCTGCTGCTCGGTGAAGTCCACGCCGCTCCATTTGCTGATGGGGCGGATGCTGCCGTCGGCGTTCGTCCACGTGTTGCGGCGTTGCTCCTTGTTCGTGTTGGCTGTATTTTCCGTACCCTGCGCCTGTCCCTGTGCGGGGTTGTTCTTGGCTTCCTGTGCTTGTGCGGCACGTGGCGACCTGCCGGTTCCCGGCACGAACTCCACGCCGCGCTGCTCCACGTTCACTTGCAGGGTGGTGACGAACTTCCTGCCGTCCTTGCGTTCGATGAGTTTGTCGCGCACAGGCAGCCCGGCACGCAGCATGTCCTGCTCCTGCTTGGTGATTTCCGTCTTGCCGATGCGCTCCGGTATGCGCACCTTGTTTGCCGGGACATCCGTGATTTCGTTCGTCTTGCGGTCGATGCTGACGAACGAGGGGATGATCTCGCCCGTTTCCCTGTCCACGAGGTCCACAACCCTGCCGAGGTTGCCCGTTTCGCGCAGGTTCTTCCGGTCGTCGTCGGAGAACTTGTGTTCCTTGTACTCGTCGAGTTTCTGCTCCTTGCGGATGAAGTGCGGCACAAGGCTGACGTTGCCCTCGCCGTCCTTCTTGAAGGAGAGGCGGGCATCCAGCTCGAAAGCTTCTCCGCCGAAATTGGGCGACACCCTCACCAAGTCGGACTTGCCGTAGTTGAGCATCCTGTCAAGGTCGCCCGACTTTTCAAGGTCGTCGCGCTTCACGCCCCATTTCTCCTCCAACTCCTTCCAGTTGATCTTGCTCTCGTCGATGGGTTGGTAGCCCCGGTTGCTCTGCGCCTGCTGCGGGTTTTCCTGATTCTGTTCGTTTTTCTGTTCCATTTCTTCCTGTTTTTTAGGTTCGTCATCTTGTTTCTGTCCCGGTTGTTCCTGCTTTTCGGCGGACTGCTCCTCCTGTACTTTCTTTTCGTAGCCGGAGGTGTCCACCTTGTGGGGCGCAAGCATCTCCTTGTTGCCCTCGGGGTCTTTCAGCAAGTCCTTGATAACTTCCAGCAGCTTGTCGGCTTGGTCCGCCGCGACACGGTAGAAACCGAAGCGGCTGGGTTCCTTGCACTGCCGGAAGAAGTTTTTAAAGAAGTTGTCCAGCACGTCTCCGTGCCTGTCGAATTGCAGGAAACTCTGCGCGTTCTCCGCCTTTGCGGGGGTACGCTTGGGTGAGCCGTCGGCGTTAAGCCCGGCTACCACGCTAATCTCGCCCGTCTTCTCGTCGCGGACTATCAGCACGTCTTTTTCTGTTGTTTTCTTTGCCATTTGAAAAATGTTTTAATGGGTTATTTATTAAAGAAATTATGGATACGCGCCTTGTAGAAGGCTATATCTTCCTTGCGGAAATCCTTTACGTGTTCGGAGAGGAATGTCAGTACGTCCTCCTCGCTGTAATAGGTCTTTTTGCCGAGCGTCTTGTACGGCAATGCACCGATGCTGCGGTAGCGCTGCAGGGTACGCTTGCTTATCTGGAGCAGCATGCAGAGGTCTTGGTTGTCGAACATCCTGATACTTTCCATCGGGTTTGGGGCTTTGCCGGACGGTCGCAGGGAGAGCAGCAGCTCGTCCTGACGGTCGAGCCGTTCCATCAGCTTCTGCATCCAGTCCTCAAAATTGTTTCGTGTAAGCAGTTCCATATCTTATGTCCTCCTTCCTTTGGGTTTGCCGCCGCCCGTGCGCAGCGTGTGGTTGCGTTTCAGTTCCGTCAGTGTCGCTGCATCTTCTGCCACGGTGCAATCTGCGAGCAGGCGGTCTATTTCCGACCGGCGGTAGCGGCATTTGCCGCGCAGCACGATATAGCCGATGCGCTGTTCGCTGCGCATACGTTGGAGGGTACGGGTACTCACGTTCAGCAGGTGCGCCGCCTCGCGGGTGGTGAGCAGCATGTCGGAAGACTCTCCCTTCCTCTCACCGGAAACGGCACGCACATAGACCGCTATCTCGGCTATCTGTTCCGTCAGGGCGGTGAAGGCGGAACTTTCAATCGTTATCACTTTCATATTTTGTCCTTTCTTTTGTTTCTCTGCGGCAAAATTCGGCAATAAACAAAAGGGGCTTTAACAACTCATTACGTGACTCACGTAAGATTTTCTTTGAAAGTGACTCCGTAACCCGGACAACCGGCGCAACAAGCTGCCGTATAGCGGAAAACGGCACGCATTCAAGGCGGCTGCGTTACCTTTGCGGTAAATCATTAAATGTTTTGGTATATGGAAATCGTATCTATCGAGAAAAAGACCTTCGAGATGATGCTGGCGTCATTCAACGCCCTCTCGGAGAAAGTCGCCGCCCTCAGGCGCAAAAGCGACGGCGGGCGGCTGGAAAGGTGGCTCACGGGCGAGGAGGTCTGCGGGCAGTTGAGAATCAGCGCGCACGTTGCAGTCATTGCGTGACAGGCGGCTTATCGGCTACTCGCAGATGAACCGCAGGTTCTATTACAGGCCGGAGGAGGTCAGGCGGCTTATTCCGCTTATCGGCACGATCTATCCCGATGGAAAATGACTCTGTTTTTATTAACCACTTAATCCGATGTTATGATGAACGAGAACAACGAGGTTTTCTCAATGGAGGACGAGCCGGTTGCCACCGCGATACAGAATATGCTCAAAGGCTCCAAATGGCTCTCCGCATTTTTGGAAAGTTACCGTCCGCCACTGGACGGGGAACATTACCTGACGGACAGGGAGGTGGCGGAAATGCTCCGGGTAAGCCGCCGCACCTTGCAGGAGTATCGCAACAACAGGATGCTGCCCTTTATCCTTCTGGCAGGTAAGGTGCTTTATCCTGAATCGGGACTGCGTGAACTGTTGGAGGCGAATTACCTCAAGCCGCTGGAATAAGGCGGTTGCATGAAAAAAAAGGAAACGGACAGCACCCGATGGTGTTGTCCGTTTCCTTTTTCGTTGTCTGTATGCGTGTTCAGCAATATCCGGTTTTCCCGTTCTGTATGAACATCACGTATGTCTGCCTCTTTTCCTTTGAGAGTGCCTTCTCCACCAGCCACATGCGGAACACGTGTGTATAGTAGGTGTTCAGCCGGAAGGCTACTGGAATGATGATTTCAAGCGAGTAAACATCCGCGTACAGGCCGTTTTCAAGCTGTATGTAGCGGCATACCTCGTAGTCGTTCAGCACGTCCGACTTGCGGACGGCTTTGATGGCGGCGTTCACTGCCGGGACGGTGGCATGGAACTCTTCGGCGATTTCCCCGGCGGTCATCCATACCTCGTTACCGGTTACGCTGACCGTCTTGTCCTCTATAATGATTATGTCACGTTTCATTGCGTCTCTGTTTTAGATGGTACATCCTGCAAATTCCTCGATTTGGTTCAATCTTGCGGCAAGGTTCTCCATGTCTTGGTTGAGCTTCTCTTTGGTTATCTTCGCGTATATCTGCGTTGTCTTTATACTCTTGTGTCCCAGCATGGAACTGACTGTTTCGATGGGTACACCGTTGGAGAGGAACACCGTCGTGGCTGCCGTATGGCGGCTCTGATGCCACGTGATATGCTTGGTGATGCCGCAACGCTTGGCGACGGCACGGATCCCGGCGAGGCACGTGTTGTAGTGGGGAACAGGGAAAATCCTGCCGTTTTCGCACAGCCCGCGGTATTTGTCGATGATTTGTTTCGCAATGTCAAGCAGGCGGATGTTAGACACCACGCCCGTCTTCTGGCGGTTGATGTTTATCCACTCGTGTTCATCGAAGTAGGTGCGGATGTTCTCTTCCGTCAAATTGCGCATATCGGCGAATGACAAGCCCGTGAAGGCGCAGAACAGGTAGAGGTCGCGGTATAGTTCCTGTTTGGCGTTCTTCAGTTTACCTTCCATCAGCAGGCGGATTTCGTCTTTGGTCAGGAAACTGCGTGTCGTTTCCTCCTTCTTGATTTCATACTCCTGAACGGGTCGCGTGTGAGCCATTCGTTGTTGATGGCGATGAACACCATCGTCCGAAGTGGGCATACATACAGCCACACGGTATTGGTGCAGCAGTGTTTGTCCGTGCGCAGAAACATCTCGAAGTCGGAAATGAAAGCGGGGGTAAGCTCTTTCAACGCGATGTCCTTCACGTGGTAACGGATGTTGAGAAACTCTTGCAGGTGCTTGTAAACGGTCTTGTACTTCAAGAGTGTGCCTTTGGCTTTCATGCCTGCTTCCACCTGCTTGGCATAGTCCTCGTTGTGTTGCTGGAACACCTGCATCAGCGTGTGATAGCGGTGTTCCAGTCCGAGAAAGGCGTTCTTCACCTTCTCTGCCGTGACGAAGTTGTCACGCTCCATGATTTCCTGATAGTGCTTGTTGATGCGCACCCGCATCTTGTCAAGCATGCGGTTCGTTTCGAGTGCCGCCGTGCTTCTGCCCGTGACACGTCCCCCTTTGGTGTCCCACAACTTGGGATCGATGGTCAGTTTGCAACTGAATTGCGTCTGGCTGCCGTCCACCGTGATGCGTCCCATGACGGGAACCGTCCCGTCTTTTTTCACTACCTGACGTTTGAGGTAGTAAATAACTGAAAATGTACTCTTCATCGTCCTTAATTTTTTTTGTTCAAAATTAGTTGGTGAAGAGCCCTCCTCTGATACGCAAATCGCGGAAGAACGGCGCAATCTTTTTTTGTTACCGGATTTTTTGCGTGAGTTGTCAGTAACTCACTAATCTTTAAGGCCTTGTTTCGTTATTCGTGTCCATTTCGTCACCTATTGGGCGTGGTTACGAACAAGTAACGTAGCTCCGTCTTGATTTGGCTTCGGCGTGGATTGTAATGGCTCTCAGAATAATTGGCAGCGTTAATGAAACCCCTGTAAATCAAATCCATTACCATATTCTTCCGCATTTCACTTTTTTGTAGTAACTTTGCAAGTGTAGTATGCAAGACTATCGGTTCTTCTTGGGAAAGAAAAAAAGAGCCCTTTCTTCTCAAAGTTTCAGCATAAATAGTTTTCTGCCAATAGCCCTGCAAATAAACATCCCCTCTCTTACTCAAATATTTGAACAACTGTTCATCTGAAAAATACTTCTCCTCAATAAAACTATTTTTCAAACCATAAATAAATCTCAATAACCGATTCTTTGTACCTACATATTTAGAGAAAGAAATATCAGTGGTAACAGGTATACCAGGAACAACCACAGATAACTCCAACTTTCTTAATTTATCAGATTTTCCAAAAGAAGCAATATCATATATCACATCCACCTGGTACTTCTCTCTTAAAAACTCACCAAAAGAATACTGAAATAATTGATTTCCAATCCCTCCCCAGAGACGAACTATGACCATATTAGTTTTTTCTATACCCATCATAAAGTCTTAATAGATAACCATAAAAAACATTCTTAACAGCATATCTATAAAATGGATATGTATTTATATCAACAAATAATTTCTTTTGTATCATAGTATCCCCTATAGGATATGGATATTTCTGATTAAACATGTCCATATCGCGTAAATGAGATATAGAGTAATTTTTCTTTTTATTAAAGATTGGTTTATGACATAAATGCTCTGCAAAACAATTATCTAAAGCTATTGTACTCCATCCTTGTAAATTCAGGCGCATAACAACATCACTATCAGCAAAATAAAAGTTATAATCCTTCTCCTCTAAAAAGCCAATCGCCTCTAATGCCTCTCGCACATAGAATCCATGATTTAAAGTAACATATCCTTTGGGTAAAAGCCCCACACGATAATAATTATGTCTAGGAAATTCTCTAAAAAAGAAAGCACCAGCACCTATTTTTTCCCCATTTATTCTTCGCCTTTCCATTTCATCATACCCTTTCTGTAAACACCCTTTTTCCAATATTAAATCATCGCTCACCATTACGATATAAGGAGCCGAAGCATATTTAAAAGCAATATTCATAAATTCTCCCCATGAATGAGCCAATACACGTATACCTTGTGAATCAGTTACCTTATAGTTCGGCTGAATCATTGTAAAAATATCCCTTTGTTTAGCTAACCAATCGCATGTGCCATCAGTAGAGCCACCATCTATTACAATGATTTCAACATTTCCATTGAACCCATTTGTTCTTATACTATTAATTGTAGCCTTTAATAAATTCTTCCGGTTTTTGGAACCTAATACTACTGAAAGAGCGTATTCCATAATTAATAATCTGATTTAAATAATCTTGTTTTTAAATAATCCATAGTTCTACCAACAAACAACTTTAAATCACATGCGCTGTATCTTATCGGGTGATTGTATCCTTCGCTACTATCCTTCGGGGTTTTAGTACAAAAAGATAAAATCGACATTTTTTCTAAGTCCCAACGCTGTGCGTAGTATTCATAAGTTTCTAAAGAGCACTTTGATAGTAATCTTATATTTATCGTTTTATTTGATAAGTTTTCAAACTTATCAAATAAAACTCCATTATCTCCATCAACAATATATTCACTCATCGTAGGACTATTAGGTGATAATACGCATAAACCTAATCCCATCGCCTCCAAAAATCCCATACCAATTCCTTCCAACTTTCGGGGAGCAATAAATATATTGCATTTACTAAGTGCATTTAAATAATCTTCATGAGTATCAAACCAGCCATCAGTATAGTTAATCTCCATTTTATTCATACTCAAAATATTCTTATTGATTTTTGAACAAGTAGTAGAATCGGGAGAATCATGAATCAAAACCCTATTTACTCCCATACTTTCTAAGGAATTCAATAATTTTTGAATATTCATATTATTTGTTCTTCTCCAAATAAATGCTGATAACTTAGTCAAATCAAGAGTTATATTTTTCCTTACAGGAGGAACATATCGCACGAGTAAACTATCAATTCTTAAATCAAGAAGAATCTTATGAATAGTAGTACTAAAAGAGATAAAACGAAACTTACGATACTTATACCAAGTAAAGTGGTTCCATGTTGAACAAGCATCATACATTGGAATAATAATTACTCTTTTAGGATCTACAGAAGATAATATGTCAAGAGATGGTATAATTTGCCAAAAAACATACAAGTCATATCCTTCTTTTATGACATCATTATTTGAATCAAAAAAAGAATATAAAACATCTACTTTATCAAGAGTTTGCAAAATTTCAATAAAAAATTGACTACTCCTTGTCTTTATATGAAAAGGATGATCATAAAAAGCAATATTCATCTAAAAATATTATTTTTTTGATTAGTATAGATACTCCAAACAGCCACCCACACAAATAAATATTTAGGACAAAAAGCAAAAGGGCTTCCTGGATACAAAGACACTATAAAATGTACTAAAAAAAGAGCTGACTGATGAGAAAAATAAGATTTTGAAGCAAATCCTTTACAAATTGCACAAATTAGAAAAACAAGAAAGGGTATAAGAAATAGGATTCCACCCTTCAATATAATGTGTAAAAAACCTGTTTCAATCAAATTACGATACTCCTCACCTGATGACTCTATTCCAGGAGCATAATATACGCCATCAATACCACGTCCCCAAAACACATCACTTACATTACTAAACACATCATCAATAAACATAAATTCCACTTGAGACCTTGTATCAGTCATCCCTTTCTCTATCAAATTCGAAAATAGCGTAGTCGACAAATAACCATACCCCCTCCAAGCTATTAACGATAGAAAAAAAATAAAAAACAAGATCTTGATTTTTTGTTTACTGTTATTATCACCAAAGATTACAACTCCTACAATATTTAGAAAAAATGCAATAAATATATCTAAAACTAATCCACGCCTAGCCATTAATGTAGCAAAGATAAAAAGAAGTCCAAGAGAGATGAAAATGACAATCTTATACTTTAAACCAAAAGAGCGAATAAAATAGAATAAAATAATTGAAGTCGACCCCAAAAAGGCAGTTAACTGGGAGATTACTACAAAACCGAACTCTGTAAATAATGCTCTATAAGATAATAAAATAAGCACTACAAAAAGTAATGACATCAAAAAAAATAAAGAAAATATTTTTTTTAACACATTTTCAGACAATATAAAATAGATCAAAGGCGTTAAATACAGCATAAGCCCCATTCTGTCGTACACCTTATTTAATACAGACATCACAGTCAGATAATTTCCCCGAATCATTATAAAAACACCCAGTATAACAAAAAAGCAAACACAAAAAGAAGTTAAACGACTATTTTGCTTCTTTACAAGAAAAAAGAAATTATAAAAAATAAACGACAAACCTGTCAATTGTAAAAAACGAATTATTAATATAGGAGAAGTATCACTATTAAGTATTGCAGATCCCCCAAAATATAATAAGCAGCCAAATAAAAACAATGTAGATCGGTTGACCGCATGTAACTTCATCAAATTTAACATTTTGAAAATTTGTGTATTTTATCATATAACATACATATCATTTTATAATAGTAGAAACCAATTCTAAGAGGCAAGATAAAATGAATATTCCTGATAAATACTCCCAACCGATTACTTGCTTTACATAAATAAACAAAACGATTAGATAAAGGTACTCGATTTACTATATGTTTATAATAAGTCCAAAGTTCTAAATCAGTAAGCACTGTCATAGCTACTGAGAAATAAGAATACCGATAACTTTCCAAAATAAAATAATTATATGGATTAGAAACATTATTATCACTAACAAACGAAATCATCTTATTAATAACATTAAAGTAATGAACTAAATGTTTTTTTTGATTAGTATCTGTACTAATTGTATTATCTCTTATGACATATTTATAAGTAATTGAATCACATAAAAACAATGATTTGGCGAATGTAGCCAATTGAAAACTCCACAAAACATCTTCATGCAATAAACCTTCTTCGAAAAATAAATTGTATTGAATTATAAATGATTTATTGACTAGTTTATTCCAAGCCATCACGTACCATTCATTATTATAAAGCGCCTAACAATAACACTATTCGATTCATATAATTTATTATCAAAGCAATATATTGGAAATTTCGCATTTACTTCATACGCTCCAACAACAACGTCATAATTTGATTTTAACGAAGACACCAATAAAGAAATACAATCTAATGAAATGTCATCATCGCTATCTAAAAAATACAAATAATCTCCCGTAGAAAATTTTATTCCTGTATTGCGGGCTGCAGACAATCCTCTATTTTTCTCATGATTAATTATTCTAAAATCAATATCACACTGATTATTATTCAGAAAATCAGATACTTTCTTCATACTATCATCAGGCGTGCAGTCATTAATTAATATACATTCAATATTTCTATATGTTTGATTCAATATTGATTTTAAGACTCTTTCTATATACAAAGAGACATTATAAACAGGAACAATAATTGAAACTTTTATATCCATAACATTATCCAGAAATAATCTCAAGAATTAAGAGTCTGTTTAAATTTTCCTGAAATAATTTTTATATAGGCTTTATCGACCTGTTTTGATTTTCTTTTCGGTCTATTTTTCAGCTTTTATTCGTCACATAGCCCGCTATGCTCCTTATAAAAACTGAAAAATATCCTCGAAAACAAATCTCAAAACAGTGGCGAGCAAAATTTAAACAGACTCTAAGTAAAACGCCTATTAAAAAAACTAATCAATTTAAAGAAAACAATATTAATCCTGTAATATACCCAGCACAAACTTTTAACAACCGTATTACTTCCATATTCAGAAATTAAATATTGAGGGAAATTTCTTCTCTCTGGATATCCCCATTTTGCTATAATTTCATCAAAGTTCATATTTTGGAAATCCAACCAAAACTCAGATCTCGTAACAGGTTCATTCCAAGCAGAAGAAAGACTTTTCTGACTTTTGGAAATTACAATAGAATCTCTTTCAAAACAAATAGTCTGATTTTTCACTAAATCAACAAGATTTCTCCCTTTAGAAGTATTTATCAACAACATCGAAATACCCTCATCTGTGTTTTTTTCTTCTTTACAAGTAGCTACATAACCCCAAAAATCAGCTAAAGTTATATCACTAACACGTTCCATATTGGCGAAGCGACATTGATAACAAGACTTTCTTAATATATTATCCCTCAGAAATAGTCGCATAAAAGGATCTTTAAACCAATTACCAAAATAAACCTCTCCAGATTCAAATATAGCTTTAGTGTTAAACCAACTCCAACTATTCCTTTTATCTCTAAAAGTATAAGAGATAAGTGATGATTTATAACAATTTTCCAACCATTCTTTATATTTAAAAAAAACATTAGGAGATGGAACTCCATGACAAACAAAATCACATGTCACTAAATTGCTATAATCACGTTGTAAATACCCATAAAGACCAGCTACCTGACAAGGTGCCCCACTAAACAAGACCATCCTCCCCTCCTTCAGAACCGAACGAACAGCTTTATATGACTCATGAATATTACTTTGCAAATACTTTGAGCCTCTCAATTTTGCTAAATCATCTTCTTTATCAATCATTATGTGAGATACAGTAAAATTAGAAGTAAACGCTGCCCCAAAAACAACGCCACCGCTTTTTAAAATATAAAGTGCCAATTCAGAGAATATACCGCCAGAAGAGCTCTCCTTCCTTAGTACCTTATTTCGACTCCAAATAGCGTATCCATATTGTTTTACTCTTTTCTTCTCTATCACATTCAATATAGGGCAACTCCTTTCACAGGTACCACATTCAATACACTTTTCCACCAACAGAGAAGGCACATAAAAGCCCTCATCATCCTTAGATATACTCAAAGCCATCTTAGGGCAAGAATTAACACAAGCAAGACAACCTGTACACACTGATGATTCACAAAGTTTCATGTTACAGCTTGGATTTTAATACTGAGTAATAATTTTCTTCAAAATAAGGCATCAAATGATAAGTCAAATTCTCATTTGATAAAATATCATGAACTAATTGAGGTACATCTTCTAAATCAGGAGCAAATTTTACATAATTTTCGAACTCCACTGGGAACCATTTAACTCCAGAACTCAACTTATGATCTGTAGATGAAACTACTATAACAGGAGTACCTGCTATTAGTGAAAAAATAGTCCCATGATAACGATCTGTGATAACCAATTTATATTTAGAAAATTGCTCGAATATTTCAATTAATAATTTTTCTCTATTCGATCCTTCATTTATTATTGAATAAGGGATTGAAATAGTCGTATCGGTCATTTCAGTTGTTATATTTTCAAATTTATCACGTAATTTTTGTATTGTTTCTACTTTATAAAAAGCTTCTATATCATTTCTCATACAAAACAAAATTCCTTGACGATTATTAGTATAATGCTTTGAACCAATTAGTGAAGTGACAATATCAGGGTACAATAACAATCTGCAATTTACAAATATTTTTTGAGCATTTTGATAAGAGAGTTCATCTCTACAGCACAATGTAATTTTACCATGCTTGTTAAAAATAGTTGCTATTTTTTTTTCTTCATCTTTATCTTTAAAGTTAATTGTCTGAGGAAAGATGAATATTTTAAAATCAGGAAACAGTTGCGCTATTTTACAATATACATCTTTTTCTCTATATAAATCTGTTAAATGATAGCCACTATGAAACATCAAAAGATCGTCTGAATTAATCTGCTTTCTCAAATGACGAATAACCTTATCTGTCGAAGTTCTTAAAGTAAAAAAAACGCATTGATACTCTTCAAAATTTTGATTTATCCATTTTTGTATACAGTACATTTGCGCTTGATCTCCCATATTACTATGTCCCGGGGACCCAAATATAAAAACTGTTTTCCTGTTTTTAGATAATGATATAATATTTATTATTTTTTTTCATCCCAATAAAGATCATATTTATTTCTGACAATTCCATACGCACTTCTTACAAATCGATTTAAGTTCATTTATTTATTCTATTTAGTATATATATTTTTACTTTTTTTCTTTTCCTCCGCATTTAATCCTAAAAGATAAGAGAATAATATCGTGAATAAAAAAGAAACAATTACAGTAAGTATTAAACTTATCATGCCATCAGTATATTTACCAATTAATAATGGGAAGGGAATAACAACAAAGGTTATACAAACAACATTAAGTATCACTTTTCTACAAAACAACTTTGAGGGAAAATTAAGCATTGATACAAATAAAATAAGCCTTGTAAACAATAAAACCACACTAACCACACATCGAACTATCAAGGCAAAAACGGCACTATAGCCTAATGAAAACAGTATAAATGATGAAATTAAATTTAGCCAGAATATGGAACTGATAATTAATTGATAATTCCGAATTTTCCCTTTTGCTTGGATTATCATCCACAAGGGGCCTGATAATGTATCGATTAATAAAGAGATAATTGTAAATCGACAGAATAAAACAGTATATTGTGGTATACTTCCTAACCAAATTTGCAAAATTGCTTCTGTCTTTATTAAAATTGGCAAAGAAATTAAAAACAATAACAGATAAGAAATTTTTGCTGATCTAAATATTAATGACTCTAAATAGGGTTTATCTCCGGAAGCATAGGATTTTGTTATTTGAGGATTAAATGCAACTTGAAAATTCAGGACGAACTGATTTACTGCATTACTTATTTGATTAGTAACCCCCATAGCAGCATTAACAACAACACCAAAAAAAATATTTAAGAGCATATTTACACCTTGATTAGTAGCTACTACCGAAAGACTTCCAAATATACTCCAACCAGAAAAACTCACTAACTTATAAAACAACTTTTTATTCCAATAATAGAAAAAGCGGCATGCACTAAATTGATTAAGACAAAAATATACATATAACAATAAAACAACAAAAGAAACGACAGAAGTTAAAATGCTATAGCTTATTAATTTATCAAAATTCACCCACATCAGTAAATAAACAATTAACAATTTCAATATTACTTCTACTATCGAAATATAAGCATAAAATGACATCTTCTCATGAGCTACAATCGCTGCATTATAAGGAGTACACATCATATTTAAGAAAAAAGTAACTAATGTAAATTGATAAGTCCAATTTGCAGCAACCATCCGCTCTTCTGCTATATTAAGCTGTGTGTTAAGAAACCACAAACCAATACTCTCGCCTAAGATAATGATGATAAGAGATAATCCCAAATAGACAAGTAAACTAATACTAAATACTTGTTTGAATTTCAATAAGTTTTGTTTCCCCAGTTCATACGTTAGAAAACGTTGAGTCGCTTGCGTTAAAGCCCCATTTAAGAAAGAGAACAATACAACAACTCCGGCCACTACATTATAGATACCAAAATCCTCAATACCTAAAGTATTTAGAACAACACGACTCGTATAAAGACTAACTCCCATCGTTAGTAACATACGAATATAAAGCATCATTGTATTCTTCGCAATTCGCTTATTATTCTCTGAGTTATTTATCACTTTTTAGATGTAAACGTTTTGTTTAGACATTAGTTATTTGCCCCTACTCTCTATGCGTGGTAACCATTCAGTCAAAATCACAACGATTTTCTTGCCATCCATACATCTTCACACGGCACTAAGTTCCATCCAATTCAAGATGGTCTGACGGGAAACTTTGAACTTCAATTCAAACAAGTGAATCGTATCACGATAAATCAAATTCTCAAGTATAGTAAGAAATTGAATACCAATTTTAGCAACATATCAATGGTAGCATGAGTACTGCGGAAGTTTCTCAAAATCTTGTAGACTGTTATTCCACCTCTTCCCAATTCGGATACGGATTAGCCTCCAGACTCTCCAGATAGTCGAAAACTTCCCGTTCTGCTAAAGTCAAATCACGACCTTCCCAACCATTGATTATTTCATGAGCTTCTTTCGCTAACTCGTCATCAAAAGTCTCTGCGTAGCAGGCTACTAAAAGCTGACACTTCAATAGTGAGGCTGAAAGTTGATCGAGCACCTTCCAACTACGGTCGAGAAGCGTCTGAATCTTTTTGTTTTTATTGCCATTGTCATAAATGGTAGCATGGAAGCCACTCAGAAGGGCATAACAAAGCCGGGCTTCTTCTTCGATATTGGAACTGCGCCGGGTATAGAGATCTTCGGACTGACGGTACACCTCGAGATTGAGTTCGCAAAAACGGTCGGAATAAATGGGGCTACCATCGAAACCTAAGTTGAGAAGCTCGTGCGTAATATGGCACAGGGCATCAATTTGTGATTGTAGAAACATGGAGAGATTTACAATTTGACGATTTACAATTTACGATTGAAAAATGATGTAGTTATCAGTTTACAATTTACTATTAATCAGAATCGGGAATGCGTTCGATTAGGGAGGGATGGATATAGGCGGTAGCTACTGCCATGACTCCCTGAATACAAACCGACACGCGGCGGTCTCCCTTGACACGGATGATGACTCCTTCCACACCCTCGAAGATGCCACCGGTGACACGGACACGGTCACCTTTCTGTAAGGCGGTGGCGATGGGGTCGAGGTAAACGATCTGTTCTTCGTAATTGCCCGAAACGGCTATGAAGCTACGCATCTGGGAATCCGGGATGGTGATCGGACGACGAAGCTCCTGATTGAAGATATAACGGACAGCCAAAGAAAGGGCGATGGACTGACGGATACGTTCGATGCATTCCAAAGAGGAACGGACGAAGATAAAGTTATGTACCACGGGGACCAATTTACGTACTTTACGCTCCCCTTTCCGGATGTACTCGTAGTGCATCGGAATGAAGTTCTCAATATTTTCGGCATCTAAAATCTCTTTCAGGAGAAGCTCGCGGCTGTAAGTGACGCGAAGAGGATACCAGTGTATGTCGGTGGATTTGTTCACAATTGGATATTCTTTAGGGACACCGGGGTAGTGAAAACTCCTTCCAGTCAAGTGTGTATAAAAAA
>BAJA01000066.1 GCA_000613465.1 Bacteroides nordii WAL 11050 = JCM 12987 | reverse complement strand
CACTTTCACGCCACCGATAAGCCCGACTACCGCGCCGATGGCGTAGATTAATTTCGTGCCGGGGTCGAAATACGAACTCACCATAGAGGTGGCTTCGTTGATGCCAGCCAGACCGTTTCCCTGTGCGAAAGCGGAGGCGGTTGCGGCAATCATAAGTGCCGCAGCGATGATTAACTTTTGTCTGATGTTCTTGTTCATAAACTGTTCTTTTTTGTGCCGTCCAAAGGGTGGATAGTCCTTTTTCGGGCGGTTGATACTTGATTACTTTACTTTGGTTTTAGTGGTTGCCCGTTTGTTTCTACGGACTTGGGGCTGTCCGTTGCGGGTTGCTGTACCTTGTACCGCCGTGCGCGTGGGTGTCGTCATTTTACGTTTTCATTTCCATTCTTTTTTAGTTGTTATACATAGTTTCGGAAGTCGAACTCCTCGATGTTGTCGGGAATCACGAACACCTTTTCCTTTTGTTGTGTCACGGTCATGTTCACCGTGTCCACGAAAACTGCCATCGCCTTTGCAATCCTCTCGCTCATTGCTTCATCGGTCAGGCGTTCCGTTATTCTTGTGAAAAGCTCTGTCCCGTCCAGTTCCGTCATGACCTTTCCGGCGTGTCGCATTTCCTCATCGGATGGTGATTCCTTCCGTATGGTGTGTACTGCCATGTCAATATCCTCGAAGCTACTTCCCGAAGCCTGCTTTTTGTCTGGTTCTTCATCCTCCGGTTCATCTTCTCCGTACTCCAGTTCCGAGGGCGGGATGCTCGTGAAGGTTTCATCGAGTTTGTCCTCCGGTACTTGTGTCGGGCGTGAGACGGTTTCCGTGTTTCCGTCGTCAAAAGTAGCCTCTTCCTCCGACAGCTCAATGCCTTTTTCCGAAGTGGCGGCTTCTTGCGTCGGTATGGCAGCGGTTGTCCGGGTCGATGCCATCTTGAAACGGCTCTTGCCAATGATGTCCGAGGTGTCTGCGTGAGGTATTTCCTTATCCTTTCCTTGCTCTGCCACCGTACTGTCCAATGACCGCCACAGCCCGGCAATATGTCTGAAGAAACGGATGAGCTTCGTGTCCATGATGCGGTCATAGAACAGCAGAAACAGAAACCACACGTTGCAAGCAACCGATACGATTAAAAACGCCTTTGTCATAATCTTACTTTTTGGGCGTTTTCAATCTGTTCCATGTACTGCTGCCCGTATTGTCGGAAATGGTCGCGGAGGATGTTATCCACAAACTTGCCGATGCTCAAACCGTTTCCCATCCGACTGGTAACGATAGCGACTTTCTCATGAATTTCTCGGCTGATGTATATACATTGCCGCGTTTTGATTTCCGATGCTTGCAGGAAAGTCGAGAGCGGTTTGTCTCTGCCTTTATCCTTGCGGAAGTCAACGTCGGTATTTTCCTGCCCGTAGTCGGTTACACACTTTGCTGCACGGACAGCGGTTCTTTCACTCTTTCCTGTTTGCAGATACTCAGCCTGACGGTTCTTATTTGTTCTTTTCATACTTCTTTGTTGTTTTTGAGTGTTTATAAATTATAGGATTCCATGTGCCGTTTGAACGATTCGGCTATCTCGTCTTGGAACAGCGTGAAATGGTGTGTCAGCACGTTGTCAAGAAATGCCGCGATAGTCACTTCGTTGCCTCCGATTACATGAAGCATCTTCTGTATGCGGTCGTGGTACTCCTTGCGGATATAGACCTGCTTGCCGAGCCTTGCCGTGATATTGGAACCGCATATGAATACTGTGTCATAATCCAATTTTTCCGGCTTGCTGTTCCTGCGCCTGCGTTCCGGCTCCTCTTTGGAGTGCGAGGCGGGTGGAGAAACGGCTTCTTGTATCGCTTCTTTCGGAGGTGGGACAGGAGCGTTCCCGTCCGTGCTTCTCGCTTCCGGCGGAATGCTTGTATCGTCCAGTCGAAATGAGTTGATTACGGCTTCGCTGTCGATGTCCTCGATTCTTGTTTTCTTTGCCATGCCGTTCAGTTTTTGATGATGCCGAGAATCTCATCGACGAGTTTGTCGAGGTTGCTGCCGCGTACCAGTATTTTGTCCGCCGGAAACGCCGTGGAGCGGAATACCGCCTTGCGTTCTGCCGCCGTCTCCTTGCGGAAGCGCTTACTGTCCGGTAGATGTGTTTCCAGAATGGGCAGGGCGAACTCGGCACAGACCTTGTCGTATGCCTTGTAAAGTTCAGTCTTTTCGCGTCCGTCCACCATGTTCCACACGAGGTAAATCCCTTTGATGCCGGACTTGCCCGTGCTTATCATCTGTTCGTTGATGACAGTGGCGAACTTGATGGAACTCTCCATCACCACACGGTCGGCGATGATGGGCGTGAAGATATAGTCCATTTGGGAAATGGTCTGCACCACATCGGCATTGTTGATTGTTCCCGGCAGGTCGAAGAACACGAAATCGAGGTCGGGCTGCGCTGCCACCAGATTTTCGGCGGTCTTTACCGCATCTTCCGCACGGCTGCATCTGATGGTGTACGGGTTCTTCTTCAGTCGTTTGAGCTGCTCATACGCCAGCACCTTGTAATGCCCGTCCTCCATGACGGCTTTCATGTCACGCTTGCGCATGTCATGGATACTGTACTGCGGGAAATCGCAGTCCACCACGGCTACGTTGTAGCCTTTCACATAGTGCAGATAGCTTGCTACAAGCACTGTCAGGGTTGTCTTACCCGCTCCACCTTTCTGCGTGGAGATTGCCACATAAGTTGCTTCTTTCATTTTTTTGATAATTTATTTGGTTATACATCTGTCCGGTGGCGGTAGCGTATTGTCATTAGTACGTACGCACGCACTCCCATTCATTTATTTATTCACTCCTTAATCCGGCTGTGCCTGCGGGTATTCATCGGTTTGTCCAACCGTCCATGCTTTTATCCGTCCGCACGGACGTGTGCTTGGAAAACTATCTGAATACATACACCTGTTTTCAACCGTTTGGATTGATGCCCGGATTGCTGTCCGAACATCTGGCGGAAGGAGTGTATTTTCAGTCCCACATCCGAATCACACTGCAAATAAACAAGGATATTTTGGAACTTGTATCACTTCTCCGGCAAGTGGCAGCACGTTGCGCCGGTTGGCACTGATTGTCCGGGGCAAGCCTCTGTCGGACATCGCCTTAAGGGCGTAACTTTGCACCCGAACGGCAGGGTACGCCGCAGGTAGCGCAGCCCGGAGTTTGAAAGGAATCATCCCCAATCCGTCCCCGACGGATTTTTATGTTCACCTGAACATAGCAAGGTATGTTTTCAGCCGCTCAAAACATTTTGAGCAGCCACGAAAACGCCTTGCCCTTGCAGGGGGCGGGCTTACCCTCCGAAGTCGGGAAGCCTCTCAAACCTGCGGTGCTGTGCCTCAAAGCGGCGGCTTATGCCGTCAAACCGCTAAATCCAAAGTAATATGAGTGAAAAAAGAAGAAACAAAGGCGGGAGAAATCCCAAACTCGACCCGGCGGTGTTCCGCTACACCGTCCGTTTCAGTGAGGAGGAACACAACCGTTTCCTCTCCAT
Source organism: Bacteroides nordii WAL 11050 = JCM 12987 (assembly GCA_000613465.1). Taxonomy (GTDB): domain Bacteria; phylum Bacteroidota; class Bacteroidia; order Bacteroidales; family Bacteroidaceae; genus Bacteroides; species Bacteroides nordii. Next base: position 14,952 of record BAJA01000066.1, on the reverse strand, counting down.
GTTCGAGAAGTCAGGCGTAAACGCCAAGTCGGTTTTCCTGAAGGCGCACTTCTTCGGGCAGCCGTTCAAGGTGCTGAAAGTGGACAAGACGCTGGTGGATTACTACACCAAACTGTCCGATTTTCATGCGCAGTTCCGCGCGATAGGCACGAACTACAACCAAGTAGTGAAGGAACTGAGGCTGCATTTTTCCGAGAAAAAGGCGATGGCGTTGCTTTACAAGTTGGAGCAACAGACCGTCGAACTCGTAAAACTGAGCCGTAAGATTGTGGAACTTTCAAGGGAGATGCAGGAAAAATGGTCGCAAAAATCAGTGTAGGAAACTCGTTGTATGGCGCACTTGCCTACAACGGGGAGAAGATCAACGAGGCGAAAGGGCGGCTTCTGACAACCAACCGCATCTACAATGACGGTACGGGAACGATGGACATCCACCGGGCTATGGAGGACTTTCTCGCTCTGATGCCCGTGCGGTCGAAGGTGGAGAAACCGGTGGTGCATATCTCGCTCAATCCGCATCCCGACGATATTTTGACGGACACGGAGCTTCAGAACATCGCACGGGAGTATCTGGAGAAGATGGGCTTCGGCAACCAGCCGTATCTCGTTTTCAAGCATGAGGACATCGACCGCCACCATCTGCATATCGTGACGGTCAGGGTGGACGAGAACGGCAGGAGCATAGACACCCGGAACAATTTTTACCGGAGCAAGCAGATAACACGCGAACTGGAACGGAAGTACGGGCTGCATGACGCGGAACGCAAGAATCGCCGTCTTGACACGCCGCTGCGCAAGGTGGACGCCTCTGCGGGCGACGTGAAGAAGCAGGTGGGGAATATCGTTAAGGCTTTGAACGGGCAATACCGTTTCCAAACGATGGGAGAATACCGTGCCCTCCTTTCCTTATATAATATGACAGTGGAGGAAGCACATGGCAATGTGCGCAGACGTGAGTATCACGGGCTGGTCTATTCCGTCACGGACGACAAGGGCAACAAGGTCGGCAATCCTTTCAAGTCCTCGCTGTTCGGGAAGTCCGTCGGCTATGAAGCCGTACAGAAGAAGTTTGCCCGTTCCAAGCAGGAGTTTAAGGAGAGGAAACTTGCCGACATGACGAAACGCACCGTCCTTTCCGTGCTGGAAGGCACGTATGACAAGGAGAAGTTTGTAGCCACCCTCAAAGGAAAGGGCATCGACACCGTACTACGCTACACGGAGGAAGGGCGCATCTACGGAGCCACGTTCATCGACCACCGTACGGGCTGCGTGCTGAACGGCTCACGCATGGGCAAGGAACTTTCCGCCAACGCCTTGCAGGAACACTTCACGCAGCCTTACGCTGGACAGCCGTCGATTCCGCTTTCCGTTATGGTGGAGGGACAAGAGGACAAACAAGGATATTCCGGAGGGGAATACGAGAACCATTCGGGTGGTATGAACCTGTTTGCCCCCGAAGGTCCGGCAGTGGACGCCGAGGAGGAAGCCTTCATCCGGGCGATGCAGCGCAAGAAGAAAAAGAAGAAGCGCAAGGGCTTGGGAATGTAATCGAAAATATCAACAATCAAAAAAATCAATGTATGTCACAACAAGAAGACGATTTGAGGGCGTTGGCGAAAATCATGGATTTTCTGCGTGCCGTGAGTATTATTTTAGTGGTCATGAACGTGTACTGGTTCTGTTATGAAGCCATACGGCTCTGGGGAGTGGAGATCGGCGTGGTGGACAGAATCCTGATGAACTTCAACCGCACGGCGGGGCTGTTCCGTTCCATCCTGTACACAAAACTGTTTGCCGTCCTACTGCTTGCCTTGTCCTGTTTGGGGACAAAGGGCGTAAAGGGTGAGAAAATCACTTGGGGAAGAATCTGGACAGCCCTTGCCGTTGGCTTCGTGCTGTTCTTCCTCAACTGGTGGATACTGGCTTTGCCGCTCCCGATAGAGGCGGTGACGGGACTGTATATTCTGACCGTCGGCGCAGGTTATGTCTGCCTGCTGATGGGCGGTCTGTGGATGAGCCGTCTGTTGAAGCACAACCTTATGGACGATGTGTTCAATAACGAAAACGAGAGTTTCATGCAGGAAACAAGGCTTATCGAAAGCGAGTATTCGGTCAATCTTCCGACACGGTTTTACTACAAAAAGCGTTGGAACAATGGCTGGATCAATGTCGTGAATCCTTTTAGGGCTTCCATCGTGTTGGGTACGCCGGGCAGCGGTAAATCCTATGCAGTGGTAAATAATTTCATCAAGCAGCAGATAGAAAAGGGCTTCTCGATGTATGTGTACGACTTCAAATTCAGCGACTTGTCCACGATAGCATACAACCATCTGCTGAACCACCCGGAGGGCTACAAGGTGAAACCGAAGTTTTATGTGATAAACTTCGATGACCCGCGACGTTCGCACCGTTGCAATCCCATTCACCCGGACTTCATGGAGGATATTACGGACGCTTATGAGAGTGCGTACACCATTATGCTCAACTTAAATAAAAGTTGGGTGCAAAAGCAGGGCGACTTTTTCGTAGAATCGCCCATCATCCTTTTCGCGGCTATTATCTGGTATCTCAAAATTTTCCAGAACGGCAAGTATTGTACATTCCCCCATGCGATTGAGTTCCTGAACCGCCGCTATGAGGATATTTTCCCGATACTGACCTCTTACCCGGAATTGGAAAACTATCTTTCTCCGTTCATGGACGCATGGCTCGGAGGGGCTGCGGAGCAGTTGATGGGGCAGATAGCAAGCGCGAAAATCCCTTTGTCAAGGATGATTTCCCCGCAGCTCTATTGGGTGATGTCGGACAGCGAGTTCACGCTGGACATCAACAATCCCGAAGAACCGAAAATACTCTGTGTGGGCAACAATCCCGACCGTCAGAATATCTACGGGGCCGCTCTCGGTCTGTATAACTCCCGTATCGTGAAACTCATCAACAAGAAAGGGATGCTGAAGTCGTCGGTCATCATCGACGAGCTGCCCACGATTTATTTCAAGGGGTTGGACAACCTTATCGCCACCGCGCGAAGCAACAAGGTTGCCGTGTGTCTGGGCTTTCAGGATTTCAGCCAGTTGGTGCGCGACTACGGTGATAAAGAAGCGAAGGTCGTGATGAACACCGTCGGCAATATCTTTTCCGGTCAGGTGGTGGGTGAAACCGCCAAGACGCTTTCTGAACGCTTCGGTAAGGTGTTGCAGAAACGGCAGTCCATTTCCATCAACCGGCAGGATGTTTCCACCTCCATCAACACGCAGATGGATTCACTCATCCCGCCAAGCAAGATTTCCGGCTTGACGCAGGGTATGTTTGTCGGTTCGGTGTCCGACAACTTCAACGAGCGTATCGAGCAGAAGATTTTTCATTGTGAGATTGTCGTGGATGCCGAGAAGGTGAGGCGCGAGGAGAAAGCCTACAAGAAAATCCCCGTCATTACCGACTTTACGGACGGGGACGGCAACGACCGCATGAAGGAAACGGTTCAGGCGAATTACAGGCGCATCAAGGAGGAAGTGAAGCAGATTGTTCAAGAGGAACTGGAACGTATCGCAAATGATGAAAACTTGAAACACCTGTTGCAGCAGAAATAACAGATTCCTTTATATATGAAAAAGGGGATGTGTCAAAACACCCCAAATATGAAAATTACCCCTGTCACAGATATCTGTAGCAAGGGTAATTTTGTTAAAAAGAGAGTTTTGACGCCCTCTTTTTATTCTCAGATTTGAGATGCTTGTTGATGGTGGTAATGGCAAGCGTCAGCAAATAATTTTTCAGCTCTGTATCGTCTTTAAGCAGTATGCTGTATTCTTCGGCAAACATTCTCAACAGTCTGGTTCTGAGTTTCGACATTTCTTCACCGAAAGGTATCTGTCGGTTTTCTTGCCAATACTCAATCACTACGGAAGATACCAGCCACTTGAACTCGGATTTCATCTCTTTGCCGAGTTTCTTGAAGCGGATTTGTTCGCTAATTGGCGGCTCGTTGTATGGCATCATGTCTGCCGGGTCATAAACGGATATACTGCCGATACCATAATCCATGATTATCGGTAAATCAGTTTTTACATCATTCTTATGTTTCTTCTTTTTAGCCATACCCGTTATTGTTGCAGGAAACCTTTACCTTTATCAGTAAGATAGTATTTCTGTTGCGGACTCTTGGAGCCTACGGGATAAAGTGAAAGGACCAAACCGGAATTTATTGCCGGATGGATATAGTTCTTTAAGAAATTCCTTTTATCTTTCATTCCCGTTTTCTCCATGATTTCTTTAGCAGAGAGAGTGTTGTTCCCAATAGCAGACAACAGTTTTCCTAACTGTGGGGTTACTGTGGGGTTACTATAGGGTTGCTGTGGGGTTGCTGTGGGGTCTTGTCCTACTGTAGTTCTTGTATAATGAAACACAATCCATACAGCATTGCCGTCGGTATGAAACTCCGGATCCGGAATACCGACACGGCGACATTCGTTTACCATAAGGGCTATGCCACGTCCCCAACTCTCCAATACTGCACTTTTGTACAGCACATTGGCTACTATCAGATTTTGTGGTTCGGAATTGTGGCCACCCAACAGTTTCTCAATGGTAATATCAGGCGGAAATGTTCCGCTGTTTTCAATCTCCACGCGGTCATCATAGATAGCAATCCCGACTGAACTGCCGGGGCGATGGTAAACACGATGTGCAAAAGCATTTATGCAACATTCTCTCAATGCCTTATATGGCACATTCAGTTCCTCTTCTCTGTACAAACCTTCAATTTTACCGGAAAGGGACAAATGCTTGAAGAAAAATGCCATTGCAGCATCCAGCAAGTTGAATATATTGCCTGTCACACGCTGATTATCTAAAAATTCATCTTTTGTCGTTCCTTTGAACCGGGCTAAACGGAGCAGACATTGGGGATAATGGTAGAAGTTCCGTCCGAATAGGACAACGGAAGCATTGTTCAGCTTTCCATCATTCAACAAGTCAAATTTTTCAAGGATGGTTCGGACATCCTCCTGCATAGAACCTTCCGGCAAACGTCCGCCTCTGATTCCTCCACGTACTGCGCCCAAGATTGCCGTTTCGTCAAGGTCGGATATTTTCAAGCTGGGATTTTGCATGGAATCCCAAGCATAGGTTCCGCCTCGCTGCATAACCAACAGGTTGTATATACCCTGCGGCATGGCAGATGTAACGCTCTCTATCCGTTGATAAGCCCTCCCCTTATAGGTGAACGGGCGCATATATCGTTGTTCTTCCGCTGATAAAGCTATAACACTTTTGTTCGTTCCCGGAATGTCTGTATAGGATATATCAATGGTCGCAAACGGCTCGATTCGTCTGATGGTTTCCGCAATATCGCGCTTCGTCTTGTCGCTCACTTCCTGACCGATAATCTTTCCCTTGTCGGTTACACCGAACAGCACCGTGCCGCCCGTACCGTTCAAGAAGGCACAAAGAGTTTCAATTCCACGCTCCAACTGCCCGGTAGTTTCTTTGAACTCAACTGTCCCGCCTTCGGCTCCGGCAATCAGTCCATTCAATATTTCGAGGTTATCTATTTTCATCCGTCATTGATTAATACTTGCAAAGTTAATGATTTTAATCGGCTTTCCGGCAGATAATAGAGTGATTGTAAATGAAGAAGGATAAGAAACCGTATAATCCGGCCGCTTATCCTTTGTTTGGCATTCGTTTATCTCCTCATCCGCTCCAATTCATCGTCATGTCGCATCTTCGCGTTCAGTTTGTCCTGCATCTTTTCAAGGAAGTAGGTGCGACTGTCGCTTTTCCTGCGTTTGATGTCCGTATAGAAGCGGTAGCAGTCTTTGGACTCCACACCGAAAAAGGAATAGAGGACAGGGGCAAGCTCTTTCAGCGAAGCCTTGCCGCCATTGATGCAGCCGGTGGCGTAGAGGGCATAGATTAGTTCTACCAACTCGACGGCATTACCGGTCCATTGCAGGGCTGGGACTGTGGCTTTGGTTTCGGATGTGGATGTTAGTGGTGGCACGGAGGTAATTGCAGAAGCGGATACCATCTTCTGCATCTTTCGGATGAAGGATAACGCCTTGCGGATATACACAGTGACGACATTCTCCTCCGATGCCGACAAGTTCTGCGGATGGTGCTGTAATTCGATTTCGGCAAAAGCCAACGCCACAATAATATGCTTGGCATCATTGCCACCGTAGCACAGGTTTATTACTTCCTGCACGAATCCGCCGTATGCCGTTTCCGTGCTACCGTTGTCTTTTCCGTTTATCAGGGCGAAAAACTGTGTTTCCGCCAATATGAGATGGTTCATTATCTTTTCTGTTTTGAGGGTTTACACTTGTTTATCAGTGTGCGCACACTGATATATGGGCAAATCATAGCCCTAAACACGAGAAAAGATTGTGAGAAAATTGTACTACATTGTTTTTCAGAAAGATAAAATTCAAAAATAATTTTATCCTTGATTGCATCCCTTGTGAAATGTGTTCAGATTCTGAACATGTGTTCACTTTCTGAACACGGAAATTCCGCCAAGATGTTCATAATCTGAACATTTTATGCCCGTGGCTCTTTATGATAGGTAAGCCGGATTACTCCGTCCCTATAAGTTTTGTTCTCCATAAGCCGCCAGTCATTCATAGGTAGTGCTGACTTGAAAAAATGCGCTCCGTTTCCGTCGATGGTTGGAACAACGTATAGTATGATTTCATCTATCACGTTCATCCGTAACAGTCCGTTGGCATATTCGGTATTCCCGGCAGTTACTTCCAACAAATGGCAAATGCTTCCACCTTCCTCTCTCCATTCTTGAAGCACGGATACCGAATAGTCGGATGTCAGCTTATACAGGGCATTGGCACGTATTTCATCCATACCGTAATCTTCGGTTTGAAGCAACCGCTTCCGGGGATGCAGTTTCATCGGACAGCCATCTATTGAGATAACGGCAAGTAATTGTATTTTCGCCATAACGTATTTCCTTTCCTTTTTGGCGAGGCAAAAAAGTAGCGTGCAATTCACACTACTTTCAAGCGATGGCTCTGGTAAAGCCTTTACGGAGAGTACGTGAATGCACGCTATGCGTAGGCATAGCATAAGCATCACGCAATCGTCTCCGTAGTTTCAATTTACCAGATTTTCGCTCGAAACGCCTTGCGGTCTTATGTCTATATCATCGGCGAAAAGTTACCCAATCGCCTGCTATTTTCTGAAATACAATTGCAAAGTTAATCAATTATTGCCATTTACAGCCATACTCCGGTCAGTTTTCTTCATTCAATCCATATTCTACCAATTTATTATACAGCGTTGTCCTGCCGATACCCAGTATCTTTGCAGCCATTTTCTTGTTACCGGCTGCTTGTTTCAAAGCACGCAGGATACGTCCTCTTTCTTCATCCCCGCTCTTCAATGTAAAACAAGCGGAAGTAGCGGACGGTTCATTGTCAAGTTCCAAATCGGCTTCGGTTATCATATCGCCTTCTGATTGCAGGACTGCCGTCTGTATCTTCTGTTTCAACTCGCGCACGTTGCCCGGCCACGCATGGGCGAGCAGGGCATTACGGCAGATGCGGCAAAACCTTTTACTTCACGTTCCAACTCACGGTTTGCCATTTCACGGAAGAACTCGGCCAATGGCATGATGTCTTCCGGGCAGTCGCGCAAGGGCGGCATGGTTATCACATACTCCTGCAAGCGATAGAGCAAATCCTGCCGGAACCGCTTTTCCGTTACGGCTTTCTGCAAATCCTCGTTGGTTGCAGCCACTATCCTCACGTTGGCTGTTTTGTCCTCCTTTGCTCCGACGGGACGGTAACGGCGTTCCTGTATGGCGCGGAGCAGCATCTGTTGCATCTCCATTGTTAGGTTGCCCACTTCGTCAAGGAACAGCGTGCCGCCATCCGCTTCCAGAAAATACCCCGTCTTGTTTGCTTCGGCACCCGTAAACGCGCCCTTGACGTGTCCGAAGAAGGCGGATTGTATCAATGACGGGGACAAGGCTCCGCAGTCCACTGCCACAAAAGGTTTATCGGCAAGTTTGCTTTGTTGGTGTATATGTTGTGCGATATGTTCCTTGCCCGTACCGTTCTCGCCCAGTATCAGCACGCTCATCCGGGTGGTGGCTACAAGGCGCACACGTTTCTTGATTTTCTGATAGGCTTCGCCCTGCCGGACGAATATCGGAATGTTCCATTGTAGTCGCTTTTCATGTTCTTTTTGCAGGGTGCGGATAAGCGGTATCAGTTTATCCTCCAACAACTGTTTCTGTATGTAATCCTTTGAGCCGAGCTTCATACTTTCCACTGCCGTATGCACCTCCCCGTAATTGGTCATAACGATAAACACCTGTTGTTTGTCGTTGGCACGCATCCACCGTAACAACTCTATGCTTTCACCGTCGGGGAGGCGTAGGTCGGCAACGACAATATCATCCACCTCTGACTTTACCAATAGTTTCTTGGCAGTGGCAAGATTATATGCCGACATAGTATCGAAGCTGTCTTTCTTCAGCAGGTTGCAGACATAATCGTTATAGACGGGGTTGTCCTCAATCACAAATACTTTCATCCGACAACCTCCTTTCCTTTTGCGCAAGTTCTATGATAACTGTTCCCATACGAAGCATGGCATCCACGCATTTCCGCAATTCCATTTCGGAACATTCAGATTCTTGATGCAGCAGTTCATACAGGTTCCACAAGGGTTTGTCAGCACGGATAACAGCCCATGAACTTCGCTGACGGTGTATCCATTCGTCCAACGCCTTGCGGTCATTCCTCTCCATGATTTCCCGGACAGCCTGCATATCCTTTTCTGTTTCGGTTATCAAACGGTCAAGCATCGCCCGTTTGTCACCATATGCAAGCAGAGAGGACAAGTCGGGAAGTTCATCCTTGTCCGTACTTATCAAAAGGCATTTGTCTGATACAGCAACCAGTTCGGAAATGGAAAATGGCTTGAACAGGCAGGCGGTAAATCCATTTTCCAACAGCTCCTCTTCGCTGCAACTGCCGGAGGCGGTCGCCACGACAATGGGAATCTCTTTCGAGTTGCTGACACTTGACGAGCGTAACAACTCCAACACCTCATAGCCGTTAATCTCCGGCATCTTCATATCGGTTATCATGAGGTCGTATGTGTGCTGCCGCATGGCTTCCATTGCATCGCCAATAGTGGTGAACGTGTCGCAATGCACACCTATACCAGCATACATTTCCTTTGTCATGGATAATACCATCGGATTGTCGTCCAATACGATGACAGAATAAGGTCTTTCTATATGAGCCAGACTTTCTGCGGCTGTCTGTTCTTCAATACCAATATCGGCAGTGTTCATTGGCAACTCCACAGTAAAACGACTGCCTTCTCCTTTTTCGCTTTCCAAGCGTATAGTGCCGCCAAGCATCCCGACTATCTGTTTCACAATGCTTAACCCCAATCCGAAACCGTCTTGCGTGGCGGCGTTGGAAAGCCGCTCGAACGCTCCGAACACTCGCTGTTGTTCTTCCGCACTCATGCCGGTTCCGGTGTCCTCTACTACAAGGGTCAGCCTATTGCCGTCATAGCTTATGACAAGTGAAACGCTTCCGGCATTCGTGAACTTGACGGCATTGCCCAGCAGGTTGTCGCATATCTGTATGATGCGCTCCTTGTCGCCATTCAGGATAATACCCTCCGGGCACTCGATGGTAAGTTTAAGATCTTTTGCTTCTGCTTGTTGCGTAAACTCCGTTTGCAACAGCTCCGCGATGTTTTCCAAACGAAACGGACGGACATTCGCCTGTTCCTTGCCGCTGTCCAAGCGGAAGAAGTCAAGCAGGGAGTTGAGCATGTCGGTCATTCTCTTGGAGGCTTGCAGGATATTGTCCGCATAACCGCTTATCTTTTCTTCTTCGTTGTCCTGCATCAGTTCCGCATATCCATGTATGGCAGTCAGTGGTGTGCGTAGCTCGTGGGTGATGGTGTGCATCGCTTTCTTGCGTGAGGCTATCAACGATTCGTTTTGTTTTACGGACTTTTGCAGTTGCCCGATTAAATCTGTTGTCTTACGTTTGTACTGCTTGATGCGGGTGGCATAGCGGTGAATGATGATGTATGAAATAATGAGCAACAGCAGCATGACACCCGTTATGATACCTACCTGCAAGAACGACTTTTCACGCATAGCGGATATTTCCGCCTCACGTTCCTGCAAGTCAGCCTGCACCTTGTGGTCCATCTGCTGGATAAGGGTTTGCAGTTGGCGGTTCAGTTCCGCATTGCGGCTGGCAAGGCTGTCGGCATATTCCGACAGACGATGGCTTTGGGCACGTTGTTGCGCTATCATATCACGGTTCAGTGTGTAGAGCATCGTGGTGGTCGTCGTCGGAGGTGCTTCCTGTTTCTTGCCGAACAACCCGAGAAAACCTTTCCTCCTCTGTTTCTTCGGCTCTTCCTGCCTGCTCGTTTGCACTATCACCGGCACCTGCTTGGCTATCCGGCGTTGATGTCCGCCTGTTGTTCCAGAGCCTCCATGATGGCGCACAGCCGCTTTTCCTTGTCCTCCAGCAAGTGGCGCACGCTGTCTATGCGCACCGATTCGTAATGGCTCTTGAAGCGGCAAAGCATACTATCCACCGTCATCCGTTGCCGCCGGTATGCCGCCACATCCTTATCGTCCCATTCCAGCACCGACTCGCCCAAAAGAGACAACTCCACCACACCCACATACGCATCGTGTGTTTCCTTGCGGAAGCGGTTGATTTCACGGTTCTCCCGTTCCAGCAACTCCAAGTCGCGCCATTCTCCGAGCCACGTGCAGATGATGCCGCCCACCAGCAGGACTATCAACAGATAGCCTGCGGCAAGCAGCTTGCGGAAATGCTTGGTAGTGGTAACGAATTGTTCGCTCATTTGCTGTTTGTGTAAATACCGTTATTTAAAATACGCATATAGGTCGTGGAACTTCGCAGGTTCATGGATGAGAATGGCGGCCATGCTGCCTATGACCGCCACCAGAATTATATATCCGAATAGAATTCTACTCCTCAATGAAACAACCATTCTTCCCTTATTTACAATTGTTATAATTATTAAGGCATCTGACCACCGGCGATAGGTGGAATTTCTGTTAGTATGGGATTTCTCGGGATTGAGTTAAAAATTCTTTGGCCACGTATGGCTTGACTTGGAGGAGCGTTTTCATTTACATCAAGCCGATAACATCTATCGTTAAATGTTATAATTCCCCAAATACCAATGGTTCCTGGGATTCTCGCCAATCCTTCAGTAGGTTTAAAAAGAACAACATTATCTATTATTCGATTTTTAACCGCCCGATTCCATGATGTTTTAATACTATTGTTAGGCGTTGGAATATGAGCAACATACCTAATGCCATTGTGCCTAAAACTGGCCATATAACACCCCGAAAAACCTGAACTTAAAGTATCTATGCCATTTGAAGCAACGACTGCTATTCCATCCGCAATATATATGACACAGGCATAGTCTAATCTAAGAAAACGATAGTTACGGGTATATCCTTTTATTTGAAATGTCAAATTACTTTGCGTGACAATCGGAGGGGTCAAACCTACATTATAAATATTTTGATAATGAAACCGTGCAATATTTGTCATTACTGCTCGACTGTTTGGCAATCTTAATGCTTGAATCAAATTCATATATTTACTTACTGTTACTTTCGTTTGTTATAGGCTCGATACATGATGCCATTATATCCATCAGTTTAGACAGACCTTCGGTCTGCGGCTGCTGACTGGCTGTCACATGTATCTGGTATTTTGCCGTTTGGTTGGTCATGCGGGTGTTCTCGCGGGCGGTCGTGACTTTGCCGCTGATTTCCGCATTTATAAACCAATGTTTTGCAGAAGCTTTTGCCTCTACTTCTGCGTTGGTAGTGCTTTTTACGTTTGATGTATCGGTAACCTCCATCTGGAAATCGACATCCACGCGATCTATGAGCAGGGAAGGAATAGGCACCAATCCTATAAACGGAGCCTTGACACTTTGTGACATTGTTGTCATTTTTCCATCCTGCTGTATCGGTCTTTCGACATCGAATTCCAATATACGCGCTTTATTGCCGCTTTTACCATCAAATGCAATTTGCTGGTAGAAATTCCATGCTGTCGCTGCCAATTCCTGTTGTGCTTCGGCTGCTGCAATAAGTGGAGCTGCAATAAGTTCCCGCATGGGAAGCCCCTTGAATTTGTCAGTCACGTTTGAATCTGCTTTAAGAACTGGAGAAGTTTCTCTGTTTTGAGTCTCTTCCAATGCAGCGGAGATAATTTCTTTCGCCTGTCCGCTTACATTTTCATTCAAGTTTTCCGCATTTTCTTGTTGCCCTTGGTTCTTTATTTCTTCTGCCATAACATTTGAATTTTAAAATTGTTAGATATTTTTTACAAAATCGTCAATAATTCGGGAAATGCTCTCCGGAGTCTCCTGAACCTTAAAATTGACGCAAACCTCCATGACATCATCCGCATCCGGTTTTATGTTGCTCATCTGCATCTGGAGATTGGCTCTTTGTGGGCTGGATAACAATAAGTTGTTTTCCGGAATCTGTGATTCCACGCTTCCGACCTTCGCCTTGAACTTTATCTGCACATTATCCATTGCAAGATAATGATGGGATATCAAGGCTATAAGTGGAATATCAATAGTCTTGTCTCCAACCATGATTTTTTTTGATTGGAACGTATTTGCGTTATTTGCATTTGTTCCTTCAAAAAGTCTGGTCAGATTTTGTATCTGATGATTCTGTAATGTATCTTGTGCACAGTTTACGGCGTACTGCAAACCATTCATAATATCAGAGAATGAATTGGTTTGAACACTGTCCGGCTCATCGTCATTATTTTTCTTGCCTCTGTGAAAAAGTCCCATGTTTTTAATTTAAATACTTGATTTGTTGTCTTTAATGAGCACCAATCTTGACAATGTCCGGCTTACAGCTTCCATATTTACACTGGAGACTATATTATTATTGACAATGCCTTGATGCCAAAACCAATATGGTGGATTCTCCGTGTGTTCCATCACGTCCTCCTTTCTTTATTGGGATTATACTTCGGTTCTTTCCGTTGCGAGCGGAACTTTTCCGCCCTACGGTTTACTGCTTCCTCAAGGTAGGCAATGCTCCGTTAAGTTCGTAACGCCACTCTGAACCAGCGTTCTGCAAGGCGGTGTTCATGGCATCAACGGCTTTCTGCCAGGTAACGTAAGTGCCGTCCACCTTCGTAGATTCGGGGGCGGTCTTATAGCCTCGTTCCTGATTGTTCTTCCAATAGCAGGCGGTCACGGTGGTGTAGCTATCTCCAAACAAGCCGCCGATATGCACATTGCCAGTGCTACTACCTGTACTTGTTACGTTGCCCGTGGCATAGCAGGCAAGGACGCGGCTTCCTCCGTTTAATCCCACTACACCGCCGCCATAGAGATTCTTTTGGGAGGCTATTTCTAAGGTCACGTTGCCTGTGGCATAGCAAGCTGTCATGGTGCCCCATTTTTCTCCTGCCACACCGCCGACATAGTGCGTTCCCTTTACTGTGGCAGAGGTGCAGCATCCGATGATGGAACCAGCCTTTTGTGAACCCACCACACCGCCGACACAATCCGTGCCGCTGACGCTGCCCGACACCGAGCAGTTTTCAATGGTGCCCCAGCTATATCCTACCACGCCACCAGTACAGCCAAACATGTGATTGCTTGTTATCTGTATGCCTTCCATCACCACATTCTTCACCGTACCAGCTCTATTGAGATAGCCGAACAGACCCACAAATTGGTCATTTGTCGTAACGGTCAACCCCGTGATGGTATGGCCGCCGCCGTCGAAAGTGCCTTTGTATGAGTTATCGAAGCTTGTGCCTATCGGTGTCCAGCCTTTGCCTGTGAGGTCAATGTTTTTGTCGAGGGTAATGTTAATGTCGGTCTTACCTCCGTTCACTAATTTGGCTACATTCAGCAGGCCGTCGGCGTTATAGACCGTGTAGCTGCCGTTGCTCTCTATGGTATAGCCAGGTCTTTTGCCGCAGCGAGGGAGACGGTGTAGGTATATTCACCGCCCGCCTGCCAGTCGGTAGCATTCTTCATCTTATAAACGAAGGTCTTGCCGTTAGTGAATGTGCATGTAATGAAGGTCGTGCCAGCTGCCACACTTTGCGGGGCTACGATGGCGGTGTAGGTGTTGCTGCCCTTGCCGTACGGGGTGATTTTATCCGGATTGCCATTCTCGGTGGAGAGACCCGTCAGCCGCACGGATGCCAGCCCCTCGGTGTAGTCCGTCAGAACGATGGTCACTCGCGCCGTGCGGTGGGTGAAGCGAAGCGTGGGGCTACCGTAGGTCACCGTCTGCCCGTCGGCTACGATGAGGTCGCTGCCCTCAAAGTCCTTCTGGGCACTTTGGTTGGCTTTTACCTTCACAGCAGGCGGAGTTGTCTCGCCAGCGGTGTAGGGCCACCACGCTGTGACGGTGATGTCGTTGTGGTTGGTCCAGTAGTACGGGTCGGTGGAGGTCAGCGTGCCGCTGGTGGGGTCGGCAGTGGAGGGCGTCACGTCGTATGCCTTCACCGTGCCGTCCATCAGGACTGCCACGCTCTGCACACCCTCCCAATTGCCGTCCACCGGGGCACGGGTGCCGGCGATAGCTGTCGAAGCGGGGTTCAGCCCCGTGGCGGTGAAGACGATGGATCTGCCTTCCGCCCCTTCAGGCAGGAAGCCTGCTTCGTCCTGTGTGCAGGCGCCCAATAAGAGGGCGAGCGCTGCAAGTGCAAAAAATCTTGTCTTCATTATATCTGTTGTTTTATTACTCTGGTTCTTTCCGTTGCGGGCAGAACTTTTTCCGCCCGACGGTTTACTGCTTCCTCAAGGTGGGCAATGCTCCTTTAAGTTCGTAACGCCAATCTGAGCCTGCTTTCTGCAAGGCGGTGTTCATGGCATCAACGGCATTCTCCC
>BAJA01000067.1 GCA_000613465.1 Bacteroides nordii WAL 11050 = JCM 12987 | reverse complement strand
AAAAAATGCAATATTTAACTATTTGATAATCAATGGATTGTTCTTTGTTGTTTTTGTTGTTATATTTCTTTGTCTTTCATTTCCTCTTTTAGCCTTTTATGTGTTTTTCTGTTTTGAAAAATAATTATAAATATTTGCCTCGAATTTTATATGCCATTTATCTGAATAAATAAAAAGTGGTTTAAAGATATATTTATTAGGGTAAAATCGGAATGAATATAATAGATGAAGATTGATTGTGAATATAATTATTATTTTAATATGATAAAAGGTACATTATTAAAACACAGATTAACGTTAATTTACGCAAAGATTAAATTGAATTTGCGCTAATTTACGTAAATCTGTGTTTCTGTAGTTATAAATTGATAACTTTATCCAGCTTTTGACGTATCTTTGTTGTAAAGAGTACTATTCTTCGTTTTTTGGAAACTCAATTAAAGCAAAACCAGCTTTAGGACCGGCTGTTAAGATAACAAGCTTGCTTTCTACGGTAGCCCATGCGGTGATACCTGCACAAGCTGCTTGAGTGGCTTCGCCTAACTTATAGGTGTAGATCGGGTCAGGATGTTTCTCATTATAAGCGTTGAAAGCGGGTACCGTACTGAATCCTTCTGAGATATCGTAAATATATAACATTGGGAAAGACCAGGAACTTTGTTGACGACCGGAGGTGAACATTAAGTAACGTCCGTTGTTGTAATTCACAATGTGAGCATCGGTTCCATGTCCTGCATCTCCTATCTTATCAATAGAAGCCAGTAGTCCGCCATCTTTATCGCGTAGCTGAATAGGGGTTATTGTAGTACTTGTGAATAAGTAAGCTTCTTCATTATCTACTTTATTGTAACAAGCATAATAGGTTGCACTGGCAATGTCTGAAATGAATTTTGCTTCACTTACAGTTTGGAAATTTGTTATTGTAAACCGTAAAACTCCTGCTCCTGTATGATTTATAAAATAGACATAACCATTACCGTTTTCATCTAAATCCAGTGACATGTTATCACCAAAACGTCCTGTAGCTTTAATGGATTCGTCAACTACACCGTTAAAGTCCAAAATAAGTTCGGGGATTGAAGAGGCATCGGCATAATGATAAAGTTTCAGTTTTCCGGCATCGGTATCTGCCAGACCGGTTGTGAGATTACAGATATAAATATGTCCCTGAGCCAAGCGTCCTGATGAAATGACATAAGTTCCGCCAGCCATACCGTCTGTACTTAGTGCAATAGGTGCAACTACTCCATCCGACAGGATATCACTTGCTTTGAGTAATTTAGGGTTAACTCCTCCGGACCGGGAAACAATAAACACATATTCTCCATCGAAATCGGCACTTCGGGTATCTTCTGCCACAAAATCCGGCCAGACAGTAGAATTAGTGGTAAAGTCGTGAATGACAGGTGCAGAGAAGTTAATACCCGGCAATAATTTACTGAAACTAATTTCGTAAGTATCGGTCATTCCCAGGAAGTTTAATTCTATAGTACCTGGGTTATCTCTTCTGATGACATTACCGTCTGCCGTAGTCAGTGTATAAGACGTACGTGTAGGTACGAGCAGAATATTTTTCAGGGTAACCTGTTCTTCGTTCGGTGTATTGAGGTAAATCATCTTGTCTGCCGGGTCAATCAGTCCGCTGATTACACTTCCTGTTGATGTTTCCACTTCAATTTTGCTTACCAATGGTGCGGACGCGGGGTCGGATAGGTTGATTACCACATTGTAATTGGCCACGTTTTCACCACTGGTGAGGGTAATATTACCTTTTAATATTTTTTCATTGGGAGCTTCCGGCTTGTAAAAATTGTAAGAATCTGCATCAAAATGAGCTCCCAACGAAATTTTCCCACCGAACTTAATGCGTTGAACATCGGTTTCGGCTGCTACATTATTAAATGTAAGAGTACGGGTTGCGTCGTCGTAAGCAGCGTTATAACGGATACCTCCGGATAACCCGCCATTGGCGATATACAGGTTGTAAATTAATGTCTCTCCGGAAGGATTTTCTACAATCGAGTCGTCATCCTTGCATGCTGTTATGGCCAATGCCGGCAATAGCAGTAATAATATATATTTTATTCCTTTCATATGTATATTTAATTTTCAGATTGCCATTCTTTTGTTTGAGAAAGCGTGTAACCATAGCTTTTATACAAACTGATTTGATTATTAGGAACCGGTTTTATATAATTTTTCGGTTGCGGTAAGTCGCGCGCTGTTCCCGTATTTCGCAATATATATCCTTCGGACAACGTTGCATCTTGCCCGGCATCAGCTGATAATCCCCGTAAGAACGATACCGTCTTTTACGGCGGAGGGAAAATCGTCCAATACAATGTAGGCGCCATAACGGTAGTCGGGGTTGTGTTGATTGCACAAGTAATCAAGTTTTTTCCAACGTTTTAAGTCCGCTGAGCGTAGCCCATTTTCATAGCAAAGTTCTACGCGGCGTTCGCGGCGAATTTCCCACAACATAGGCGATACATCGTTGGTCGGTTCCCATTTTGTACGTACCGGGTCATCGTAAATCACGCCGTTAATAGCAGGCTCACCACCGATTTCTTCCAGGTTGGGCATATTTACACGGGCGCGTAACTTGTTGATGGTCGAATTCAATACCTCTTGATTGAAGATGTCTTTTCCGGTAATTGCTTCCAACTCGTAACAAATCTCAGCATAGTTTAGGAGTACTTCACCTAAACGAAGGCAGGGGGCGTCGGTAATGTTTTGTCCACGGTTTTTGAGATTGGGATTACTGCTTTCCCATTCGTCATCTGTGAATTTTCTCAAAGAATAGCCCGAACGCGAATAGCTGTAAGGAGCATTATTTCCACCGACAGGATAATATTTGGGGCGAAAATTGTACGACAAGCGTGGGTCGCGATTAGTAAAGAAATCGGTAGCGGTGGGAGCGAACCAGTATTCATTGTTGTAAAAGACAGGGAATCCGTCACTACGTAAGAAACTTTCGAGCAGTGATTTGCTTGCACCATTCTGCTCTATGTCATAACATTGGTTTACCATGTAGTGCTTCACGGTTTTATCGGAATACTCACGGTACATGATTATTTCCGGATTATCGGATAAGTCATCGGAGGTGAATAGCGATTTATAGTTAGGAGCCAATTGATAGGGGCCTGCCATAACTATTTCAGAAGCAGTTTTGGCAAGCTCAAGGCATTTTTCAGCCATTTCAATATCCTGAAGGTAGTACTTCTGGAATGTACCTTCGCGTAACATAACCCTGGAAACAAGCGCCGCCACCACATATCGGTTGATTTGTAACTTACCGTCGTTCACCCGTACTGTATTATTCAATGCAAATTTGAAATCTTCTATGTTTTTTTCTACTACAAAGTTGCGTGGATCGCGGTCTTTATATAGGTAATCCATATCTTCTTTCTCGTCGCTTTGCTGTAACACTCTGTCGAACCATGGCACATCACCGTACTGAAAAGTTAAGCTACTGTAGAAATAACCTCTTAAAAAATGACCGATACCTAACCAATGATTAATAGTTGCTTCCGGTTCATTCAGACGGGGAGCACTGGCTATTACGTAATTGGCTTTCCGGACATTGGTAAATCCCCAACCACCATCTGTTTCGGGTATGATATTCGGTGCATATGGATTCTGTATAGGAGCCGATATGGCATCGTCGCCTACATCTTCCAACCAACTGGGGTTTTGAGCTGTCCCAAATCCTCCAAACAACGTTGGATAAACACTGTATAAAAAGAGCCGTGCCTGGGTTTCGGTTTGCCAAAATTCCTCATCGGTAAATTTGTCAACAGGCGGACGATCGAGGAAATCATTACAAGAAACGAATAATGCACATCCTAATAGCAATAATAATTTATATGTTTTCATATACTGTAATATTTTTAATTGGTGATATATTAGAACGATACTTGAAGTCCGAATGACCATGTCCTTACGTATGGGTAGATACGACCGAATCCTTGTGTGCCACCGTCTCCGGAAGAGGTATTGGTTTCGGGATCAAGAGGAATATCGCCCAGTTTGTCGATAGTGAATAGGTTTTCACCGCTGACATATACGCGTACTTTGTTTAGAAAAGCTTTTCGGATTAGATTTGTCGGTAACGAATATCCGAGGGTTAAACTCTTCAGACGACAATATGACATGTTAAGCAGATATTTGGTCTGAGGCATGTAGTTACCTCCGCTTTCCGCATAACGGGACGGTTGATTCATTTTAGACAAACGTGCATAAAAAGCATCCGGGTTTTCGGGTGTCCAGTAATCTGTTTGATGTGCGTAATACACTCCGTCTCCGAATTGGTAGCCCGGAATGATTAAATTACCGCTTGCCCAAATTTGACGGCTTCCTACTCCCTGGAAAAATATATCCAAATCGAAACCTTTGTAATCTAACCCGATACGTCCGCTGTATTCGTAGCGTGGAGTAGAGTTACCAATTACTTTCAGGTCACCATGATTATCAGCCGTAAAATCACCGCGATCAATCACTCCATTGCCATCCAGATCCTTATATTTGATATCACCTGGTAAATAACTTGCAATACCGCTTGTTCCGCTATATTCTAAAAAACGGCTTTGATCAGGAATATCGGCTTTTAAGGTTCCGTCCGGATTGAAATCGTCTGCGGTAAAGAAACGGTCGGTTTCAAATCCCCAGATTTCGCCAAGTACCCGACCTTCATAGTTGCTGCCATTAAGTGATTTAGTTCTGTTCGGATGTTTGGTTATTACAGTGCGGGCATCTGAAATATTGGCATTAACGCGTAGCTTTAATTGATTTGCGAATGTGTGGTTGAAGTCCAACGCTAATTCCCAACCTTTGGTAGTCAGTTCGCCAATATTTTTATAAGGAGCCGAAGCACCGAAAGCGGAAGGCATCTCGTTTCCTTGTACTACCATTCCATCGTTTACGCGTTTGTAAACATCGAACGAAGCACCGAGTTGACCGTTTAAGAAGCGCAAATCAATACCTAAATCGCTTGTTACGATATTTTCCCATGTAAAACCCTTTGCCAAAGTTTGCGGAAGTCCGAAAGTGGTCATATTGACGTTATTGATACTCCAACCAGACGAAACCGATGACAATATTGCCCTGAAGCGGTCGGCACCGATATTAGGATTGCCTATACTACCGACAGAGGCACGTAGTTTTGCAAAACTTAATACAGGCTGCAAAGAATGCATGAATGATTCTTCGCTGAGAATCCATCCAATCGAGCCGGAAGGGAAAAATCCCCATAACTGGTCGAGAGGGAAATTAGATGAGCCGTCATAACGTCCATTCAGTTCTAAGAGATAACGGTCTTTCAACGAGTAATTAATACGTGCAAAGAAACCTACGGAAGCCCAGTCACTTTGTGAACCATAAACAAATCGTGTACCTTCATTATTAGAAGTTGTTGAAATGGTGTGCTTGCTCGGATCTAACAATTCACGAGCTTCACCATTTAAATAGTTATAATCCTCATATTCGAGATTAAAACCGGCAAAAGCGCTTAGGTTGTGTTTACCGGCGAATTCTTTACTATATCGTAAAACTGCATTAGCAGTATGATGATTAGTTAAATAGTTGTACTGATCGTATTTGTCGTAAGATGATGCAGTATAGGTTGTCAGATTGTTAATGTCACCTGACCAAAAATCAATGGCCGTTACCTTACCTCCACGCAGTTGCCGGAGACGGCTATTGGTTATGTACGAATAATCAGCTTCCAATGATAAACCTTTTGTAATCTTTAATGTAGCTCCCAATGTAAAGCGCATATTGTTTGTAGCATCACTATTTTTATTGGCTTGTGCTGTTTCGGTAAGAGCACTGCGGAACGGTTGTCCGTTATATGTTCCGTACGGATATATCACCGGCCAACGGTATATGTAATATAAGGGGTCGTAAGTTGAGCTCGAATAAGTGAATGGAGTCTCCAGTACAGTACGCGAGAACATTAGTTGTGAACGTACTTTCAACCATTTAGCAATTTCTGTTTCGGTCTTGAAGGTAACGTTATAGCGGTCGTATTGGTCATTATTCACTTTCAAAACACCTTCGTTACCCATATAACCTAAAGACAGGTGGTAACTGGTTTTACCAGACTTACCGGTCACCGATAAATTATGATTTTGAATAAAACCATTTTGGATGTACATATCGAATGGATCCCATGAACGATAAAAACGAAGTCCTTTGTCGGTAATTTCAAAATCGCGTCCGGCCAGCATCTCGGGGCTAAGATTCATACCGCCAAAATTACGTTCCCATTCCTTCATCCGCTCAATAGCATCGTTATCCCATTTCATTCCGGCATCACCTACAAATTCCGAGTCGTTGGGGTTATTACGTCTCCATGCTTCTAATGCCATGGCAGCCGACTCGTAAGACTTGGCCATCTTAGGTAAACCGATGGGAGAGGTCCATGCAAAGTTGTTGGAGTAAGTAGCTGTAAATTTATCACTATTCTGTCCTGATTTGGTTGTAATCAGTACCACGCCGAAGGCAGCCCGTGAACCATAAATGGAGGATGAAGCGGCATCTTTCAGTATCGAGATATTCTCAATATCGTCAGGATTGACCATGTTCAAATCGGTTACTTCAACGCCATCGACCAAAATAAGCGGTTGTGAAGCACCGCTGTCTTCGTTCAATAGAGTACCCTGATCACCGCGAATACGGATTTTGGGTGTTGTTCCGATACGTCCCGAAGTAGTGGTGACAGTTAGGCCCGGGGTTGAACCCTGTAAACCACGGCCTACATCTGTCAGTGAGCGACTTTCCAACTGTTTGGCTATATCCACTGTACCTACTGCACCGGTCAAATTAGCTCGGCGTTGGGTGGCATAACCTACCACAACTACTTCGTCAATCACTTTGGAATCTTCTCTCATTTTGACATTAATGATACTACGAGAACCTACTGTTTCTTGTACGGATACATAACCTATATAGGAGAATTGTAGAACAGATGTAGTCGATGGTACGGTAATCTTATATCTGCCGTCAATATCAGTAACAGAGCCGATAGGAGCACCTGCCACTTTGACCGATACACCGATTAACGATTCGCCATTACTGTCAGTGACAGTACCTGTTACACTTTTCCCTTTCTCTTGTGCAATTGCGTATACCGATACCATTATCAGACAGGCAAACAAGAATATTCTGTTCCGCATATGCCTGGCGTAATCGATATATTGCATGTTTAATTTCATATTATCCATAGGACTTTTGTTTTGTAAATTTGTTAATTACTTGTTTATAATTTTATCTACTTTTGTGGTACCGTCGGTGTACGTTGTTTTTTTCAATAATAGGCCTTGGGCATCAGCTGGGACGGTAATACCTGCCGGCGTATTGTATGAAACGGATTCCACAACTTTGTCGTTAGTCGCGGTGTGGACGCCCACTGCTGTGTTGATTATCTCCAGTACGGAAGTAGAAGGGGCGGGGGTCGTAAATGAGTTTTCTGTCTTGGGAAGCGCCCATACACCTAATGCATTATTATCACCGGTTGCATATACATTACCGGCAACGTCAAATACAACTGTATAGCAGGTACTTGTAAAAGGAGTATTAATAACGTATTTAGATGATAAGGCAGGGGTGTTATTATCGTCCCAAGTGACATCAAAAATATGTATTTGCCCCTGTGTGTTTCTTTCATCGATAGTGCCTGCGGTAGCTACTAAACTTTGATCTGTATTTAAGCCTACTACACCTCGGGTGTTGCTTCCTAATGCTCCCATAGAGCTATAATCTGCCACGCCTGAAGAATTCATATGGATTAATCCGGGATTAACTCCGCTTACAGGGTCGGTAGCCCTGTGCTGTGCAACCCACCAGCCTCCTTTGTCATCTGGAAAAATCATACCATTTCCATTGGCTATGCTGCCGGGATATGTAAGGGGAGTCGGGGCATCGACCCAAGGAGAATCCAGATTTCCGATTTCGTATAAATTGATTTTTTGCGGAAGATCTTCGTCATAGGTATAAAGTTTGGTATCTGCTCCTGTTCCTGTTATATAGCAATGTGAAACCGAACCGTGAATAAATACTTCACCTTCCTTTGCATTTCCACCGGTAATTGTTCCTCCAAATACGGAAACCGCGTCTGTAGTGGGAGTTGCAGGATTCCAGATGTGTACACCACTGGTTTCGTTATCGCTCCAATCGGTAATGTAAATTCTGTCATCGGGTGCTACAGTTAACCGTAACGGACTTGCAGGACTATCTGAAAAGTTTCTGGACCAAGCATTTTCTCCTTGCCCTGTGATATCAGCGAAAGCTGCATCAAAAACATATATACCTCCGTCGGTTGTTTTATTTTTAGAATCAGTAACATAGATGTGACCGAAATAGGGACTATCGAAATTATTGTTGATAGCCAACCCTCGAGGTGTTGTAAGAGTTTCGGTAGTATTGCCGATGAGAATCGGTTCGCTACTTGTTTCAGTTCCGGTTGCTTTTAATTTCCATGTGTAATTTCCTGTGGGGACTGTACTCAAATCGACAGAGATATTTGTATGGTTCCCCTTTGTTAATGCTTCGGATTCAGTAATCTGAATCTCGTGAGGGGGGGCCGTCTCTTTCTGAAGAATAATTGTTAATGACGTAGCCGGAGCATTTAGTGTATAGGAAATTTTCACTTCCTGATTCGTGTTATCAACTGCATTTGCACTCAGTCCGGAGGCATAAATGTTGGGCTCTTGTGCATGTAATGCTGTTATTGCCAGAGACATGGCAGTTACAATAGTAAGAAATCGTCTCATAGTAGTTAAATTTTGGATGAATAATAAATATGTATGATAATCTTATAGTTAATACAAATACAGAAGAGCAGTTCTGCCGTTTTTGGGGTAATCATAAAGATTACCCCAAAAATGTATTACTGTTTTAGAATACGTTTATTGGTAATACCTTCGGAGGTTTTAACCAGTAAGGCGTAGATACCTGAATTCAGAGTTTGTACATTGACCTTGGTTTGTGCAGCATTTATTATGCCGCTTCTTACCGGTATACCTTTGGTGTCATAAAGTACATAGCTTTCTGCATTGATACCTGCTGTTGCATTGATGATAATTTCGTCTTTTACTGGATTCGATATGTAAATACAATCACTTAAATTTGCTTTGTAATGAGGTGTTATGCCTGTACTCTGTTTTACAGAAGCATGTGTAGTATACGTATTATCGGATTTAGGAAGAGAATATACCATCAGGCGTTCATTATAGTTAGAAATCAGATAGAGATTACCCGCTGCATCGAAAGCCATATTCTGCAAATAGTCGGTCGCTTCTCCCCAGTCAATACTGCATTTAGCGGTGAGAGTCGGTTTGTTACTTGCATCGTAAACCACATTGAAAACTTCTACTTTACCGGCTTTTGTACCTATTGCCAGTGCAGAACCATCTGCGTTCACTGCCATGGCTCCCTGGTATGAACTTGGAAGTGATGAACTGCAATTGTAATCTAGTTTGCCATTGGTGGCGTGTATCAAAGCCGGAACACTGGCTCCGCCTGTACCTGCACGGTATTGACACATCCACCATCCGCCGTGGGTGTCCGAAGCAATTTGGCCATATGAATTCTGAAGGAGATTACCATTTTGCATGTCATCATAAATAGTAGCACTGGGGGCTGATACCCAGGGTAATACGGCTGTACCAATATCATAACGATAAATGCCTCCTGCTACCGGAGAAGCCGGACGGTTGTAAGTAAACAACTTCGTTTCAGTACCACTTCCTATGATTTTTATATCTTCTATTGGATCGTGAATAAAAGTTCCGTCTACTGTTACCTGACCGTTGGAAGTATTAAGCGTTCCGCCAAATAATGGAGAAAAATCTGATGCAGGATGGGCCGCATCCATTATGTAAATTCCTGAGTTACCAAATGAACTGTCGGAGATATAAACTTTACCGGAGGCATCTGTTGTAATTCCTCTTGGAGCATATTGGTAACTGGCATTTACGTTGGCTCCCCATGCTATATTGCCGGTATAACTTTTGGCTCCCTGATTGGTGACGTCTGATAAAGCTGCATCCAAAATATAAATACCTTTTTGCGTTGTCCGGGGATTCACTGGTGTTCCTTCCGAGATGAGGCCACCGGCAGATTCTGATACGTATACCCGGCCGAAGAATGGGCTTTCAGGATTGTTGTCTACGGCAACACCACGCCCCGAATAGAACTGGAATATAGGAGAGTCGTCGCTTATTTTAACTGGGTATGCTACAGGACGTGAACTTGCTGTAACACTCCACGTATCATAATTGGTTGTTCCGAACGGATTGGTTATGACTTGTGCTCCTTTGTTTAGTGCCCCTGCATTGTAACTGGTTAGGGTTTCACCTTCCTTGTAGACTGTAATGAATACCGATGAAGCGTCTTCGTTCAATGTAAATTTAAACTCATTTGCTGGACTAATTGAGAGCTCGGAAGCGTAGATATTAGCTACCGGCTGGATTTCGGTTTTGTAAATGGCGGCACCTTGTCCCTGTGCCCAAATTCCGATTTTGATATCATAATTGTTTACTACAATAGATGATGCCAAATAACCGGCACGGGTTGTACCTAAACCTGCTTCGGGATATTTATCTGAAATTCTAACGGCGTTACTCAACCCATTAGTAACATCAAAGAGTGCTATACCTGCTTTTGTTGCATCGGCATTGCAAACTGGTGTAGCCATAAATAGATGTCCGGCATAACGGGCAAACGTGTTTCCGTAGGCAGCTACCGGTACCTCGGTAACAGTTAATTCACCTTTTTTCAACAAGGCAGCACCATCGACGGCCGACCAGTCGAATTTATATTCGGTAGTATGCATCACATCACTGTCGACAATGATATGGTCGTAACCGGAAGGAGATATGGTAAACTTAACATGTTCTCCCCATATAGAAACCGGATAATTAGTATCGGCACCCATATATTTATCAGTAACGCTTTTGGTTTCATTTTTGTAATTTAAACCGACAATGCGATAGTTTGCACCGGACTTAACCGTGTAATAGATATATAAGTTTGAAATGGCACCGGCTACGGTGAAAGTTTCTCCTATTTCGGCATTTGTTGTATTGGCTTGTTTTTGGGTAGTGAATAAAACTGTCGGGGCAGCATCGTCGTTTTCCCATTTGTATACTTTAAACATTGTGGTAGCGGAAGCATCTGTTATTTTGTTGCAAGCCAGTAAAACATCATCGGCACTGAAAGCAATGTCACTAAGAATGGAACTTCCACCTGTGATGCCGGTTAATTCTAATTCTTTGATAATTTCTTGTGTTTCGGCATTTATTACTATAATTTTAGGATCGGTGGTCAAAACATACAGTTTTCCATTGCGTTGAAGTATTCGTCTGATTGATGAACTGTTCAGCCATGCAGGATTTTCGATATTACCGTCCGTAATAAAATCATATTGGCTTAATGCTGTTGCACCATCGCCCTGTTCGGGTGCAGGATAATCAGGAACAATGATATTGATGTTTTTCAAAAAGGCTTTTGAGTATGTAATTTCGGATGCGGTAACTGTAACATCTACTGTCTTACTTTCGTAATTTTCCAATGAAAACGATAATTTATAATTACCGGGTTTCAGGTCATAAAAGGCATAAATACCGTTGTACCAGTTGTCAGTGATATAAGTTTGTAATACTTGTGAACCGTCTGCATTGAGCAGTTTTACGGTTGCTTCATTGAGTGGTAACCATTGGTCATCACTACCGGGCCTGTAGGTAAATTTCGGCTGATTAAGAATATCTACCAATTCATTTTCGCTTTTCACGAAACCTGCAATTGTGCCTGTTGTCGGCATATCGCGTTTAAAATAGTTATGAAAGTGCTGAAAGAAACGTATAGCTTCGAGTCTGCAGAAGTCGTTGTTCATTAAGCGATGGGTTTCTGGTGGGTAATCATGGAATGAACCTTCAGAAAGGAATCCCGGTACAGTTAACGGGCGTAGAACTCCTAAACCGAGATTATCGCCATAAAATGTAAAATCACCACGCAGCATCGGAGTGGGGCTTGTCCAAACGGTCAAAGGATTGTTAATCTGAGAAAGGCCTGATGATTGTACCATTGGTAAACTTTGTGCTATAGTTGGCTGATCATTGTATCCATGATACAATAATAGAAGATAGTTGGTCGTTGTATTCAGGGCATTGCTATGGATTGATAAAAAATGATCCACATTATTGGCATTAGCTTCTTCAGCAATTTCTGATAAGTCACGGTCGCCACCGCCGACAAATTGCTCACCGTCACGGATACCGCTTGTGTTATCTGTACGCGAGATAATGACAGTAGCACCTGCTGCTTCAAGCAACTCTTTCAATGCTAATCCTTTTACCAGATTAGATTTGGATTCCCAATAGCCATCAGGAGAGGTCCATACTTCGGGAACAGGAATGGTCCAGATGCTCCGGTCGTTACTATCGTATCCACCATGTCCTGGGTTGATATAAATTTTGACACCAGTCAAATCAATTGCTTGAGCGGTAAAAATCGTCAAAATAGAAACTATGAGTAATGCTAGTCGTTTCATAATTGAGTTATTTTAATTCAATGTTCATAATGTAAATTTGACCTTTTTCTGAGTTGAATGCAATTTGTTTACTATCGGCTGAGGCTGCCGGATACATAGCTATTTTTGCAAAAGGTGTAGTAAGTGTCTGGCGGATTTTACCATCAATGGTTGTTGCTGTGATTTCTGAAGTAATAACTTGATCACCGTCATCTTTGTCGTTCATTCCGATAATCCATTCATTATTTAACCAACTGGGAGCATTTAGTTTTTTCAATGAAACAACATTTTTTCCATTAATGTCACAAACAAAAGTACCATAAGCAGCTACTGTATAAACGATGTGTTTGCTGTCGGGAGATATACTAGCCCAAAAGTAACTTTTGTTCTCTCCATTTGGGGTGAGAATTTTACGAATGTTTCCTGTATATAAAACCATTTTGCGATCTTCAATATTGATATACGGGTCTACATTTGAGGCCGTATTTCTCATTTTTTTCATAGTTCCACCTTTGATTACTGCTGGTACATTTTCTGCGAATACAGGACTAATTTTTTCATGCGTGGCATCAATTAGCTTTTCTTGCTTTTTATTGTTTAAGGAATAACTTTGCAGTGAAGAAAAACGTAATTTATTTCGTATTTCGGTCTTTTTAAATAAAATAGTGTTTTCGTCGGCACTGATGCGTACACCATAGCCGGCACCTGCATCTGTTACCAGTTTTTCGATTTTATGAGTTGCTATAATGTGACAATTCAGACCCTCATAATTTTCAGTAGTTGTGAGTAGATAAGTACCCTTTGGACTGAAGACCGGATGAAAATATCCTCCTTGTTCTGTCCCATTCAGAAGCTGGATAGACTTGATGTCGATTCGCTGTGCATAAGAAAGTTGCCCAATCAAAATGAGCGATAATAATAATAGTTTCTTCATGACTTTTTAAGAATGATTAGTTGGTTATTTTTAATGTCAATTGTTTTTCTGCAATTTGTAGTTTTGCAATGTACATTTCTTTATTAGGCAATGATAGTGGAATTCTATTTTCACCTTCCAATAAACAAAGTGTTTGAGAAAAGGTATGATAACCCTGTGTGGAATAAAGCTCAAGTATTGCGTTAGAAGCTTTGTCTGCATATATAAATAGATATGGATTTCCGTATTCGTTGTATACGTAAATTTGTGAATTGGTTGTGACGGAGGTCTTTATACCACTTGCTGTTCCAATTGTGAATTGACGAGCTTCCGACCATGTATCTAATGTATTGGCTTTTCGTGTTTTTACACGCCACCAGTATGTTGTATTCTCTTCTATACTGCCAACTAATCCAGAATTGTATTTAGTATCTGTGGTTTCCATTGAAGCTACTAAATCGGTAAATTGGCTGTTACGAGATAGTTGCCAGATATAACAATCGACATCTGAAGCTCCTTGCCATTGGAATAAAGTTGCTTTGGAAATGCTGGCATTATCATCAGGATAAGTTAACACCGCTGTAATTGGTGCAGCCGGTGATTCACCAAATACACGTGGCGCATATTCATTACCATATCGGTCAATAACCGAAACTGCAATTTTGTGTGTAGAGGTAGATATACCTTTCTTCATACGGAATTGTTTGTCGTAGGTAATAGAAACTAAATGTTCTGATTTGGAGAAGGCACCTGTTTCGTTCCGTTTGGCAATTGGTACAGCATATACAGCGTAACGTACATTTTCATCAGAATTGTGTATCCATGAGATGATACTACCTGTGGGGGGCCTGTAAATGAAATAGGTTCTTGTTCGGGTGCCGCTTTCCAGTGGATTGCAGGGGGGAGTGCCGGGTATTGAAAAACGTCAGTTTTAAATTTTTCACGGAAGGGGGCATCATAAACCCAAGCTAAGGTATTATAAAATACGTTTCCGGGGGCATTATCATAATTTGTACTGCGATTTTTCAAAGTTTGGTTCTTAAATTCATCTGTATTCTTGTAATAACCTGCATTGCTTGAATTATTTTCTGCATAACGATAGAGAGCCATACTCGAATAGAACTGTTTACCAAAACGATTGGTTAGATCCGTCCACCAAGTGCAAAGCTTGTTATAATCCTGTGCACCACCTGTTTTCCAGTATAATTGTGGTGATAGATAATCAACTGTACCCTCTTTTAGCCATGCTACAGGATCACAATAAATCTCTTGATACATATTTCCTCCTGTAATACCCGAAGGTAACGGAATACCTTCTTCTTCTGCTACACTGGTGTTGGTTGTCCAAATACCGAATGGTGAAACTCCAAATGTTACATAAGGTTTTATAGTTTGAATTGTGTGATAAACATCGGCAATCATTTGGTTTACATTGGCACGTCGCCAGTCATGTACGGTTTTACCAGGGTGGGCATTCGACCATGTTCCGAAATATTGCGATTGCGATTTTGCATCTTGGTTGGTGGTACCTCCGTATGGGTAGAAATAATCGTCGAAGATGATGCCGTCTATATCATAATTTGTAGTTATTTCTTTTACTATATTTGTAATTAGTAATCGTACTTCGGGGATAGCAGGATCTAAAATCACGTTGTCGGAATACCAAAGTAACCATTCAGGGTGTGTGTTCTCATAGTTGTATGGCCAGTTATTGCTTCCTGTCCATCCATCGCCAGTTTTATTATAACGATATGGATTGAGCCATGCATGACATTCGATCCCTCGTTTGTGGCATTCTTCTATGACGAACGCCAATGGATCATATCCCGGATTGGTACCTCGTGGTATCTTTAGGTCACTTGACCAAGGTTCATAAGACGATTTGTACATCGCATCACAACGTGAACGTACCTGAAAAAATACAGTGTTGAGATTCAATGTTTGAATTGAATCAAGCATTTTGAGCATCTCTGCTTTTTGTGAAGTAGCTCCTGCGCTTTTAGGCCAGTCAATACCACCTACTGTAGCAATCCAGGTCGCTCGCATTTCTCGTTTAGGACACTGGGCTTCCATGTTTATACAAAAGTATAAAAATACGAGGAATAGATAATAATTTTTAACGTGCATAGTATTATTTGATAATATTAATAATGTTATTTGTTATATATTTAAGGAACGTTTGATTTTGTTTTTTAAGTAATCAAATTCTTTTTAAACTGTTTTTGTTTTAAAATATATTTAAAACATCTCTAATTATAAATTATGAATAGCAGTGATACATTAATATTTTTACATCACTCGTAATTTATTAGAAAACGTCAAAGAGCATTTGAATCTATTGAGCTCTAATGTTTAACAGCTTAATG
>BAJA01000068.1 GCA_000613465.1 Bacteroides nordii WAL 11050 = JCM 12987 | reverse complement strand
TAATTGCTTCATATTCTACTTCTATCAATGATTAAAACAAGATAATACCCCCTTCTATAATCGGTTGATGGGAATGGGTTTTGTTTCTGCCATAATGACGGATTACCTCATACCCACCGGACAAGAACAAAGACAGTTTGCTCCTAATTTTACACTCCAAATTTAAACGTGCCTGCAAAGCATACAGACTTCCCGGAAGGGATTCATTACGATTCTTCCCGGTCATCAAATGTTGATACCCTATATCACCACTTATGTCTAAGAGTTTGGTAATTGGTAGCCAAAGACCGCTACGATAGGATAAATTCCAGGAAAACTTATCATTCAAATGGAAAGAATAGGCACCTACGCCAACCATATTATAAAACAACTTCCCACGGAAACGAACACTCACATTCATCAAGGAACTATTCCCACCGAAAATCATCGGTTGTATCTTTGTAGAACGATTGAGATTGATGAGACCTAACTGGAAAATATTGACCTCCTTACCCAACCAACAATTTACCAAACCAATTTGTACCCCTTTGCAATCACCACAAATATTGAATGGAGCTATTTGTACGCCCTTTAAATAACCTGAAATACCTACTATACCACTTACTTGCAAACCATTCATTTCGTCCGTACTATTAACTATACCAGAAATCTGTATACCATTCGTTCCCTCTGTGGCCATATTTATCATACCGGCAATACAAAGACCGTTGTAATAACCTTCATAATGATTTAAATGCCCTATTCCGGCAATAGATATTCCTTTTATCGTATCTGCCCGTAAAGTGAACAGATTCGCACCCAACCCGCATAATAGATGGGTACTGGAACTTAAGCCAATATTCAAATAGGTAATTTGATTTTCAGAAAAAGATTGTGTACATACTTTCGATGTTAGAGACAGATTAACACCTGCAAATTTATTCTGAGAGAACAAACATAACAGATAGTTCAATAAGACAAATAGAATAAAAAGTTTCTTCATACGCATTGTTTATAATATTAATATGAATCAGTAATTGAATATCAACTACTGATTCACATAAGTAGTAATACAATATTTGTTAATAATAATCACATCACTATCATTTATAGTATAGGATTATTGCTTCTCAGAAAACGAATTGAGGTATTATGTGATATAAAATATTAACATTTTAGTTAATTCAGATAAGATACTCATCTAATTAAACACATCTGGATATTTATCTATATCTGAAATAGCGATATAGTCATTAATTGACTTATTATAAAGATCATACGCCTGAGGCAACAAATGAGCATCCGCAGGAGGAAAAAAGAGTTTTCCATATAGACAGGTGGTTGTATCTGCTCCATATACCTCTAATTCTGACAGTTCCATTTTAGCATTTCCATTGTGCTTGATACGTAGATAACGGCGAGGTATGGAAACACCCGAAGCATATACAGAATCATACTGTGTATTGGCATCGTGGGTAATGGTACATAATGTATCTACTTTCCGAAAATCCTTATAATCTGATGATTCTATGGTAGCCCCTATGATATGACGGCTGTAATTGGCAAAACGGTGAAAAAGAGGGTATTTCCGATGTAGAGTTAATGATGTTCGTTCTGTCCCGGAAGGAGAAATAAAGTGAACAGTACCATCTAAACGAACATGAAAAGGAAGAGAAGCGGGTTGTAATTCGTCATCTTGAAAATACCCTGCTATAAACATGGTTTCGGGACCAACATCTGTAAATGTTACTTTAAGTCCATCCCGCTTACCGTAATGTACCGGTATCCAATGTGAGTTGTTGAATACACAAAGATAGGCATATTCCTGATTATCATCCGGTTCGTAATCCAATGAAATAGTAATATCATGGCAAGTCATATACTCGGAAGTGACATCCTGTAAAAAGCGGTTTTCAAAAAAGATGGGGATAGATTCGTCACCGGTATGATCTATCAACGCCCGTGCATTACGTTGATAAGTATGACGATACACTTTATTCATCTTATAATCCTGATTCAGACCACGAGGACGTGATTCAAATCCGGTGAAAGGATAATGTAAACCTGTGAAATGGTACACAGCATTCCAACAGTGCTTTCCCCCACGGGAGGACACTGTTCAATAGACTCCATTGAAACGGGAATACCTAAAGAACGCATCACTAATACAGTAACAGGAACAAATTCCGGACAGCCTAAAGAGAAAATATCTTTCCCTCCGATCAATGGATGAGAAAAACGAACGGAATCTTTCCGGGCAAGCCCCATCTCTTCTATCATTTTACTATTGACATACAGACATGCCTGATAGGGAGACTCATTAATCTCGTCTATCCCTGCAAAACGTCCGGGCATATCGCCATACATACCTTTCAGAGAATCACGCCAATTAGTAATGGGTTCGTTGCCTACACGATAAGGAAGCAGATATTCACAAAAATCATCAAAATCAAGATGATGTGCCCAGGGATATTGCCAGGTTTCAAAAGCACAATCGATGTTGTGTATAAGATAAGAGGCGGTGATACACTCCACGTCTTCTATACGGCGTGCACCACTCACTTTATGAATGGACTGATAAGGATAGAGATGAAAAATCTGCCGGATATGCCAGGGAAGCCTACACATGGCAGCCGAACGGTTTACACTATCCCGATATTCATCTAACGATGTACCATAATAAGAATAATGCCCGGGCATGTTTTCAATAAGGAAGACAGCGGCCCGTAATTTTAAGCTATCGGCATCTTTCTGTGAATAATGCATCAACACCTTTTCCAATTCAGAACGGTTATCACCACTTTTCTCTAATGCCTGCTCTAACAAAGAAGAAGGTGGTGGCAAATGAGAATGGCAGGCCAGCAAAGCAATAAATAGTATGACCCAAAAAGGAATTAAAACAAGTGTGTTTCTCATAGCTTGTGTATTTTTGACAAAGCTATGAGAATTTACACAACTGCATTATAAATATTGTATCAGTTTTTTAAAATAATCAATCAACATTCCTGTAATAACAAGTTTATTCTGCACTCAGATCATCGTTTAGTGGTATCTTACCACCTTCACGATGTTTCATCACAAATTCCGAAGGTGAATACCCATACACAAGCTTAAAGCTGTTTGAAAAATAAGCATGACTATTAAAACCGGTAAGTACGGAAATCTCCGACACGGTATAGTCTGACTCTACCAATAGTTTAGCGGCAACTTCCAACCGTTTGTTTCGGATCAATTCGGTTGGAGACAGCTCTGTTATGGCCTTTAGTTTTCTATACAGATTGGCACGGCTTAACCCAATCTCTTTGCTCAGCAGGTCTATATTCAGATTAGGATTGGCAATGTTTTTCTCTATAATCTCAAAGAACTTTTGTGTGAAACGATCATCGGTAGAAACGATCTCGATACCCAATGCTTCGGGAGAGAATTTTTTACCATAGAGTTTCTTTAGTTTCTCACGTGCTTCAAGCAGGTTATTGATGCGACAGAGCAAAACATCCATGTTAAATGGTTTGACAATATAATCATCAGCACCTACGGAGAAACCTTCTTTTATATGTACAACCATCGATTTGGCAGTCATCAGCACAACCGGTATATGGCCTACACGCAGGTCTTTCTTCACCAGCGTACAAAGTTCAAGACCGTCCATACGAGGCATCATAATATCACTGAGAATAAGATCGGGATATTTCTCTACGCAGATATTAAAGGCATCTTCGCCATTGTCTGCCTCGAGCACATAATAATAAGGTTCGAGACACTCCTTTACATAATTACGTACTTCATTGTTGTCTTCCGCCAGCAGAACAGTCCATTTCTTTTCGGCATTCATAAGAGGAAGTTTCGCTGTAGGCGGAATTACATCTTCCACAATACGCTCTTCTTCCTCCGCCGCAAAGCAAGACTCATCGTACACCCCTTTACTGACCGGAATGATCACTTCGAATATAGTTCCGTGGGGTTCATTGGAGGCTACTTCAATGATACCATGATGCAGGTTGACAATAGATTGGGTCAGACTAAGCCCAATGCCTGTACCCACATTATTTTCCTGACTCACCCCTACCTGATAGAAAGGAGTGAATATGTTCTTTATCTCATCCGTAGGAATTCCTTTACCTGTATCTGTCACCAACAGGCGTATCATGTTCGTATCGGCAGGAAGCTCTCCCAACTTTTCTTGCTGCCGGGATGGCAGTTCGCTATAGGAGATTGCCCTCAGATCGAGTGAGACCTCTCCTCCGCTATTCGTAAACTTAAAGGCATTGGAAAGCAGATTGAAAACAACCTTCTCAAACAGAGATTTATCGAACCATACACTCAGGCGCTCTTCGTTCCTGTCGAACACAAAGTTGATATTCTTATTCATAGCTATCTGATTGAAAGCACAACAAATCTCCAGCATAAAAGAGCGGATATTGCTCTTTGTGAGCCGAAGCTGCATCTTTCCATCCTGATTCTTCCGAAGATCCATAAGCTGATTGACTAACAGTAACAGCCGTTGTGCATTACTAAATATCAGACTGAGTTTATTCTTCACGCCTGCACTGAAATCTGCCATCTGCATGAGTTCCTGCAAAGGTGCGATAACCAGCGTCAACGGAGTTCGTAACTCGTGAGAGAAGTTGGTAAACAGGCGTAGCTTGGTCTGATGAAACTCTTCAAGTTGAAACTTCTCTTTCTGCTTGAACACCAATTCACGTTCCAGTTTCTGCTTATTGAGGATGTAATACATGATAATTGTAAGCATAGACAAAAAGACAACGACATAGAACAGATACGCATACCAGGTCTTCCACAAGGGAGGAGTGATGATGATACGAAGTTTCTTTACCTGCTCATTCCATATCCCGTCATTATTGGCTCCTTTCACTTCAAAGATATAGGTTCCCGGACTCAGATTGGTATAATAGCTTCTTTACGATTGCGATATAATTCCATTCCTTATCATGACCTTCAAGGAAAATAGCATATTGATTCTGTTCCGGAAAAATGTAATTGAGTGCACAGTAACTAATGGATATATTATTCTGATTGTATTTCAACCTGATTTCTTCGGTATCATCAAGAATAGAGGTAAGTATAGTACTTGCTCCAGGTTCCACCTCTTCATTATTAACCACCAATCCGGTAAGAACAAGTGGCGGAATGTAAGAGTTCTGCTGCAATTCATCGGGGGTAAAGGTTACAAAACCATTGTTTCCGCTAAAACAAATATCTCCGTTGGGAAGCATGGCACCACTATGAGGGGTAAACTCCTGTATGGCAACTCCATTGAAAATATTATAGTTAGCGCACTCTTTCGTCTTGATATTATAGCGTGAAATACCGTTGCTGGTACTGATCCAGAGATTGTGCTTTTCATCGGGAACAATGGCACAAACATCATTCTCAGCCAATCCCGATTCCTGTGTAACGATGCTGATAATCCCTTTTTCTTCGTCATAAAGGGCAAGCCCCCCTCCGAACATGCCAATCCATATATTTCCGGAAGCATCACGGACAATACTGGTGATGTAGTTATTCTGCAAACGCCGGTTTTCAGGCTCCTCATCCATACTGTAATAAGTCATTTCATGTCTCCACTCATCGTATTTCACCAATCCGTCATTACGGGTTCCTACAAGCAATACCCCGGGTCTCAACTCCATCATGCAACGCACACTCCTCACTCTTTGCGGAGGAAGAGTATCATTGGCCAACTTAAAACTATTCTGTACACTCTTGTCTTTTCCAAGTTTAATCAATCCCACATCCGGACTGGCAGCTCCCAACCAGAGATCACCATTCGATGCTCTCAGTATGGAATAAATAGACATGGCTTCCTTAAACTGATAATAAAGCGAGTATTTCTTTGTGCGGATATTAAACTGATAAATACCACCGCGATTGGTTCCGCACCACAGAATATCACCTTCCAACATCAGCCCTTTTACAATATTCTGGCTATGTTGCAACTGAACGGAATCTTTGATAGGATAATACTGATACCTACGAGTAGGCAGATTATAATCGAGTATCCCCCGCCCTTCTGTCGCCATATACAGACAGCCCGTAGGCATACAAACCATTGTACCATAAATGCCGAACATGGCATCAAAGACAGTTGTAGGATCATGAAAAACAAAGCGATTGTTGTACTTACTACTATAATTGATACCTCCGGCATAAGTACCTACCCATACAATATTACTTCTGTCCACAAAAAGCGAATAAATAGAGAAATGGCTGAGATTGCCTTGTTCCAAAGAGGCGTTGGAGTGTAACAGTTTGGAATTGTTGTGCAGGTCAATTGTATAAAGTCCGTCGAACGTACCTACAAGTAGTGTACCCTCCACTTCGGCAATACAACGGATACTATTGTTGGAAAGTGCACTGTTATCTTTGGTATAAGTAATAATCGTTTCACGGTCTATATCAAGCTTGAATAGTCCGTTGTAAGTAGCTCCGCCCCAAATCTGTCCTTTAGAATCTTCAAAAATAGTAGCAACATTATTACTGGGCAAAATACCCAACTTATCTTTACTATTGGCCGTAAAATGCTTTAATGGTTTCATATTCATATCACAGACATAAAGCCCTTTGTTCTTGGTACCGATCAGCATTTGTCCCTTAGTAGTTTCATAAATATCGGCTATCAGTTCTTTCTTAATCTGTCCGTTCAGTTCAATCACCTGAAACATATCCATATCATTAATATACAGAAACATCCCTTCGGCCGTACCTACCACAAACGATTACGGGAGTCGACCAGCAAAGCACGAATAGAGCTGTTGTAAAGTAACGGATAAGCTTTGGTATTGAAAGATTTTATTTTATTGGTTTTCAAATCAAGGCGGTTAAGGCCTTTACTTGTTCCGATCCATAGATTACCGAATTTATCTTCGGCCAAAGTAGTGATATGATTATCGCTCAAACTAAGCGAATCGGTATTACTATGCTTGTACGCCACAAAACGGTTACCATCATATCGATTCAGTCCATTACGGGTAGCACACCATATGAACCCTTTAGAATCTTGCATGATCTTCAGAACAGAAATTTGGGAAAGACCATCCTTCAGATTCAAATTAGAAAAATAGAAATTCTCAGCCTCTTTGGCAAACAGCACCGGCAAAGTGAGAAAACAAACTAAAAACAACAATAATCGTTTCTTCATTAGAATAGTAATGTGTAATTCATAATATCATTTTCTACGCAAAGATATAATATGTTGCTTATGACGCAATAGATAACACAAAAAAAAGCAAAGCCTCTCTCTTTTACAAAAGAAAGGCTGTACAATCTTAAAAAAATCATTTCCCAAGCAAAGCAACTGCACACCACAACAAAGGAGCATGTGCATGCAAATCACCCGTAATTTGTTTACGGTTCATGTAATGATTCTTATCATTCTTTATATTCGTCCCCTCACAAACATTGGTTATTTCGTCATTTTCATTGATATAGGTCACCAATGCAAGCCAGCCTTTACGGGCAGCAGTACCATACTCTTTTTTATCAAGCCAACCATGTTTCACTCCTACAATCATGGCATAGGTAAACATTGCCGTACCGGAGGTCTCTTTATAGGAAGCCGGTTCGTCAATAA
This sequence comes from Bacteroides nordii WAL 11050 = JCM 12987, assembly GCA_000613465.1. GTDB lineage: Bacteria > Bacteroidota > Bacteroidia > Bacteroidales > Bacteroidaceae > Bacteroides > Bacteroides nordii. The sequence continues at coordinate 6,477 of BAJA01000068.1, read as the reverse complement.
GCTGATGCCACATACCATCCGGATCCTGGTTTTGTTTGAGTGTGTTCATCATCTTCTTATAAGCCTCCATTATAGTAGTACGGTCCGAATTATCTTTCGGAAGAATAGATAGTAACTGGGCCATACCGGCAGCCATCCAACCATTGCCACGTGCCCAGAAAAAGGGAGCTTCGGGAGAGTGATAAAACAGTCCGTTGGGACGCTGAATCTTTTTGAGGTACATCGCCATCTCACGGGCAGCACGGTCAATGTATTTCCGGTCACCTGTGGCGCGGTAGGCCTGCGACTGAATAGTAGTAATCATAAACATATCATCAATCCAGATGCGTGTCTGCCAGGAATAACCCTTATCAGCATACGCCTTCTGTTCGGGAGTAGCATCAACAGGAGCTTCCCACTGTGTATCGGCATATCGCATACCAAGATCATAATAGCGCTGATCACCTTTTTTCTGTATATAAAGTTCAAGTGGAACTGCTCCTACCACATTATGATCTACATGATTCATACGGGGAAGCATCTTCTGCTCTGTGGAGAAAAGAGGTTCAAAACGATCTTTAAGTTTATCAAGTAAAGGTTCGTTTTTGGTAACTTTACCAAACCAAAGAGCACCCAACCACGCACAAGCGTCGGGATACGTGATATAATTAGGAGCTTTCTCCGCCCTCGGATTTCCGAAACGGGTATGCGGGGTGACAATAAACTTATTAGCGATCCGATTACCTACTTCAAGAGGAGTAGAACCTTTTGGAAATTTAGTGAGATTATACTCTTGTGCTTGTAAAGAAGAAAACATCAGGCAAGCGCCTGCGAAAAAAGAAAGAATTTGTTTGTATTTCATAATATAAGTATTTTGTATTATTGTGACAAATGTAAGGGATAATCCTTCAAAAGGCTTGAACTATTGTATCAATCGTTATCAATATTATCCCGAAGCGTATCAGTCCGAAATAACGGAAAGAATTAAGAGATATATTTGCATCATTAATTTATCTTATATGAATAGAATATTATGAAGAAACAATCACTTATCTATCCGTTTGCAGCAGTGTGTATGTACCTTGCTCCCAATCTGCCTTGCTATGCCGGAGAGGTTTTCAGAAACTCCGTTCCGGAAAAGGATTCCATCGCATATACTTTGCAAGGAAATATGCAGGCCGACGAGAGTCTTGTTGGCAAAGATTACAATGCCATCCACCAATATATGCGCCGGTTGGGATGGGATTATAGTGAACATCCCAACTCATCGCTCAAAGACCATCACACAGGAGTACATGCCGAAGTGGTATATGATGATGTATTGAAACAATATGTTTTCAAATTCACCAACCACGCAGGAGAGTTCCTTGACGGTGACCGCGGATCACTGAAAGACCGCCAGCGTAATGAAATGAAAAGCCAGACTTCGCCCGCATGGCAAAAACTAAACGGTAACTGGGATGAATGGCAACAGCTAAAATGGAAATTCAAAATACCCAAAGGATTCCGTCCTTCCACTTCATTCTGCCATATCCACCAGCTCAAAGCTCAGGAGGGCAATAACGGTGCACCGCTTATCACCATCACACCACGTTGTGATGCGGACGGCACTAACCGACGAATGCAAGTCATTCACACAGGTGATACAAGAGCAAGTACTAAAGGAGTCCTTATCGACAATATTCCTCTTAAAGAGTTTGAAGATGAATGGGTACAGGTGGAAACTGAAATGCACTATACAGACCACGGTTCCTTTCGCATAAGGATTACCCGTATCAGTGACGGAAAAATACTGATGAATCAATGTTTTGACGATATAGATCTTTGGCGTAGCGGAGCAACCAATATCCGCAATAAGTTTGGTATCTACCGTAGCTGGGAGGCAGAATGGAAAATCTTGATGACCGGCCTAAAAATGGTATCAAAGACGAACATCTCTATTTAGGTGACTTTCAGGTATACGAACGTTTACCACACGAAGAGAAACATAAAAAGTAAAAACAAGAAGAAAAGAATGATCGTAAATCCACCACTTTTCAGAAACAAAAAGACAGTAATACAAAAGATTGACTAACGAACCTTTCTATTAAAAACACTCTTCTGAGAAAACTTTACAAGGAAAATCCACATAAATATTCATCTAAACAAACGTTTCCGGTAAGAAATGCATGTTTCTTACCGGAAACGTTTGTTTTTTCTTAGTGAAACAAAGTATTTTTTAAAGATGCGCAAAGATAACGCAACCATGCTAAAAATCAAATAGTTATAAAACATGTTTTTTAGCGGAATTGAAAAAAGAAGCAAAGGAAAGCACATTTGGAAGCGAGTTACGTTACTAAATCGTAACTCGTTCCAAATAGCACCATTAAACAGTGTAATAGATTAAATTTCAGTTAGTTGCCTACTTTTGCATAACACCAAATAACTCAACAGTAATTAAATTTGTAACTAAAAAAAGTTGAGTTATGAGAAGCACCTTTAAAGTGTTATTTTACACAAAGAACCAGTCTGTAAAAAATGGTAAGGCACCCATTATGGGTCGTATCACCATTAACGGAACCCAAGCAGGTTTCAGTTGTAAGAAAGAAGTGTCCCTTAATTTATGGGACGTTAAAGCTAACCGGGCAAAAGGTAAATCCGAAGAAGCCCGCACACTCAATCAGGAGCTTGATAATATCAAGGCGCAAATAACCAAACACTATCAGTATATTTGCGACCATGACAGTTTTGTCACAGCCAAGAAGGTTTATAACCGTTATGTCGGTTTCGGTGAAGAGTGCCACACGCTTATGGCACTTTTCAAGGAACAGCTTGCATCGTATAAAGAAAAGATAGGTAAAGGAAAGGCGGAAAGCACCTACCGTGGACTTGTTGCTGATTATAAAAGTCTTTTGCTTTTCATGAAAAGCAAAAAGAACATTGAAGATATAGCTATTGATGAACTCGAAAAAACGTTCATTGAAGACTACTATACATGGATGCTCGGGACGGCAGGGAATGCAAATGCCACAGCCTTCAATCGGGTCAACACCTTAAAATGGTTATTGTACATCGCCCAGGAAAGAGGCTGGATAAGAGTCCATCCGTTTGTATCCTTCGAATGTGTACCCGAATATAAAAAACGTTCTTTCCTTTCCGAAGAGGAATTGCAGAAAATGATTCATTTAGAGCTGAACCATAAACGTCAACGGGCCAATCGGGATATGTTTCTTTTCATGTGTTTTACAGGTCTCGCTTTCATTGATCTGTACAACTTGAAGGAAGAGAACATCAAGGAATTTTTCGATGAAGGTGAATGGATTGTTATCCATCGACAGAAGACAGGAACGGAAGCCAACATCAAGTTGCTTGATTATCCCAAGCAGATTATGGAAAAATACCGTGGATTGTGTGAAGACGGTAGGGTATTTCCAGTACCCAACTACAAAAGTTGTATGGATTCGCTCAAAAGACTGGGCAAGAAATGCGGCATCACCAAGCCGCTGTCCTGGCACATGAGCCGTCATTCGTTCGCAACCTCGGTTTGCCTCTCCAACGGAGTCCCAATAGAAACCGTGAGTTCAATGCTTGGTCACAAGAACATAAAGACAACCCAGGTGTATGCCAAGATTACCAAGGAGAAATTGAGCAAAGACGTGGAAAAGTTGTCTCAGCAAATTAATAACATTGAGGAATTCACGTTTGGAAATGTTTGCAACGATAATACTAACACTATAAATGGCAGAGTATGAAACGACAATTGATAACAATACAAGAAGATATGGTCATCTACGCCCCACATCATGGTGAGGTGTGGATGACAGTTTGGGAGATTGCCGAACTGTTGAATGTAACAGGGACAGCAGTGAAGAATACCATCAAGCGCATTTGGAAACAAAGTGTGCTGAAAGATTTCCAGCATTCTCAATACATCAAACTTGAAAATGGATATTCTGCGCATGTCTATGATATGGAAGTGATTATCGCCATAGCACTTCAAATGGATACATACCAAGCCTTGTTGTTCAGACAATGGTTTATCAGTAAGGTTGTGAACCGCAAGGATTGCCAAGCAGAGCAAGTAAAACACGAGTATCCGATGATTATTGTGATGAACGGAACGATGCCAAGAGGTGCAAGTTAGAATCTCTCATCTTTTAATAAGATTCCTACACCTTTATAATATAATAGCGTACAGGGGGAACGATTTTTGTCGTTGTACCCTGTACGCTATTTTTGTTTCGCTATTATGAAGCAGTACCCTTCTCTTGTGAAACAGTGCCTTGTTTTCCTCTGAAGTATCAGGATAAATTTTTCTTAAAGCTTCTTTTTTCTTGTTTTGTTTTTCAGACCATGCTCTTTCTGCAGCCACATAGTCATCATATAGGCGATAAAATACCTCCTGAAGCGTATAGCTTTTCGTATTTTCGTCACCAAAATCATAAGGATATGGGGTCAGCAGCAGCTCGCGCAGTTGATTTTTCGCTTTTGCGATTTTTTCGTTCAATTTAGGAGTTAATGTATCCAGAGCCGAACGGTACTGATATGGCAATGTCATGCCGTTATCACCGCCTGTAACGCGACAGGGATCGAAGAGCTTGTTGGCTAAACGCGATTCGTTGGCTTCCACCATCGGCCCTTTTTCCGCCCGCAACGGCTTACTGCTTCCTCAAGGTAGGCAATGTTTCGTTAAGTTCGTAACGCCACTTTGAGCCTGCGTTCTGCAAGGCGGTGTTCATGGCATCAACGGCTTTCTGCCAGGTAACGACAGAGCCGTCCACCTCCGTGGCTTCGGTGCTTTCCTTATTGTAGCCGATACCTTGTTCATGATTGTTCTTCCAATAGCAGGCGGTCACGGAGGTGTAGTTATTTCCCAAAAAGCCGCCGATATGTACATAGCCAGTGCTACTACCCGTACTGGTTACGTTGCCCGTGGCATAGCAGGCAAGGAGGCTGCTTCCTGCGTTCATTCCCACCAGACCGCCACCAGCGATATTCTTTTTGGGGGCTATTTCTAAGGTCACGTTGCCCGTGGCATAGCAAGCGGTCAGGGTGGCACTCGAATTCGTCTGACCTGCCACGCCGCCGACATCGACCATACCCTTCACTGTGGCAGAGGAACTGCATCCGGTGATGGAACCGCCTATTTGAACACCCACCACACCGCCGACATACACCGTGCCGCTGACGCTGCCCGACACCGAGCAGTTTTCAATGGTGCCCCAGCTAGATCCTACCACGCCGCCAATACTGCCGCCATATATTTGATTGCTTGTTATCTGTACGCCCTCCATCACCACGTTCTTCACCGTACCAGCTCTATTGAGCCAGCCGAACAGACCCGCATATTCGTCATTTGTCGTAAAGGTCAGCCCCGTAATGGTATGGCCGCCACCGTCGAAGGTGCCTTTGTATGAGTTGTCGTAGTCTGTGCCTATCGGCGTCCAGTCTTTGCCGGTGAGGTCAATGTTTTTGTCGAGGGTAATGTTAATGTCGGTCTTACCTCCGTTCACTAATTCGGCTATATTCATCAGACCGTCGGCGGAGGTCACGGTGTAGCTGCCGTTGCTCTCTATGGTATAGCCAGGTCTTTTGCCGCAGCGAGGGAGACGGTGTAGGTATATTCACCGCCCGCCTGCCAGTCGGTAGCATTCTTCATCTTATAAACGAAGGTCTTGCCGTTAGTGAAGGTGCAGGTAATGAAGGTCGTGCCAGCTGCCACACTTTGCGGGGCGACGATGGCGATGTAGGTGTTGCTACCCTTGTCATACGGGACGATTATATCCGGGTTGTCGCCTTCGGTGGAGAGGCCCGTCAGCTGCACGGATGCCAGCCCCTCGGTGTAGTCCGTCAGAACGACAGTCACTCGCGCCGTGCGGTGGGTGAAGCGGAGCGTGGGGCTACCGTAGGTCACCTTCTGTCCGTCGGCTACGATGAGGTCGCTGCCCTCAAAGTCCTTCTGGGTACTTTGGTTGGCTTTTACCTTCACAGCAGAAGGGGTTGTCTCGCCAGCGGTGTAGGGCCACCACGCCGTAACGGTGATGTCGTTGTGGTTGGTCCAGTAGTACGGGTCGGTGGAGGTCAGCGTGGCGCTGGTGGGGTCGGCAGTGGAGGGCGTCACGTTGTACGTCTTCACCGTGCCGTCCATCAGGACTGCCACGCTCTGCACACCCTCCCAATTGCCGTCTGCTGGGGCACGGGTGCCGGCGGTGGCCGTCGCAGCGGTGGTCAGCCCCGTGGCGGTGAAGACGATGGATGTGCCTTCCGCCCCTTCCGGCAGGAAGCCCGCTTCGTCCTGTGTGCAGGCGCCCAATAAGAGGGCGAGCGCTGCAAGTGCAAAAAATCTTATCCTCATAATATCTGTTATTTTATTACTCTGGTTCTTTTCGTTGCGGGCGTAACTTTTCCGCCCGACGGTTTACTGCTTCCTCAAGGTAGGCAATGCTCCTTTAAGTTCGTAACGCCACTCTGAGCCTGCGTTCTGCAAGGCGGTGTTCATGGCATCAACGGCGTTCTTCC
>BAJA01000069.1 GCA_000613465.1 Bacteroides nordii WAL 11050 = JCM 12987 | reverse complement strand
TAATCCGCGCTTTCAATCATGTCAAGCTTAATAACTTAGCTCCTCTGGCTAAGCGGATGCAAAAGTAGACCTTTTTACAATATAAGCAAAATATATCAGGAATTATTTTAGAATAAAAAGAAATCTTTTTTGTAAGACGCTGATTTGCAAAGGTGTTGTAAAACATAAAAAAAGAAACAGGGAAAGAAAGAGAAAAAGAGGAACACATTATAATATATACGCGCATGCGTATACGCGTGCGAGCAAAAAATTGAAATATAGATTTCCACAGATAAAAAATAGTTGCTTATTCTTTCTCATTCATCTACTGTTATACTTAACATTGTTTTGGAGAGTTATCAGTTGCTTTTATTAACTTTGCAAAAAAAGATCAAATGCCAACTATCCCAATACACAAAGTCGTTCAACAATCTGATTTCGGAATATACCTGAAAGAGGTCTCCCCTTTTTCATCAAAATCGCCTATTAACTATATTCATCAGGATGATTATTATATATTCGGTATGGTGGATAGCGGAAAGTGCAGCGTCAGTATTGATTTTAAGAATTATCATTTATCAGAAAGTGAAATAATATGTACCCAGCCCCATCAAGTGCATCATGTTACCAATGCAGGCGACGCAAAAACATTTCTTTTGTTTATTGACAGTGTATTCATAGACTCAGAGACAAAACAAATACTTGCCGAATATGCTCTATCTCTGACGCCATTCAAAATAACCGATCAACAACGCTTTGAATTAGAACAATTATTCGCCATCATTCTCCACAGAATAAACGATTCGGGGAACAATAAATCAAAACATATTATACAAAACCTAGCACGTGCTGCCGTAGGGATAATAACAGAAACCATACAAGGAATTATCCGACAACAATCTAAAAATAAAAGACATATAGAAATCACATTAGCTTTCAAAGAACTACTTTCCAAAGAACTACACGTAGAAAAGAGAATATCTCACTATGCAAAATCGTTACATATATCTCCGGTATATTTAAACGAAGCTATTAAAAGCATTGCCGGAATCAGTGTAAGCAAATATATTCAAATTGAACTTATGTTGAGAGCAAAACGAATGCTAATATATACCTCTCTAAATATAAAAGAGATCGCTATTAATTTAGGTTTTGATGATTATGCTTATTTCACGCGTTTATTTACGAAAGCAACAGGCCTAAGTCCTACCTCATATAGAAAGAAATACCTTGAATAGTGCAATCTTTACCTTATATTGTCTATTTTTCCATTTAACAACGCATTGTAACTTTGCAACCAAAAAGGAACAATGAATAGAAAGAGATTTATTTACTTTACGGATTTAATATTGATTCCCTTATTTATTTTATCGTTATACACAGGAATAAAACTACACATCGCAGGCCATCATGCCAACCATGAAATATGGCACAATTGGACTGTGTTTCACACAATCGCCAGCCTGTTATTTCTATATTCGGAATTGTACACATCAAAAGCCATTGGGGCTGGTATAAAGGATTAAAAACGACAGGCTGTAAAGGTAAAAAAAAGGTTGTGTTACTTTTCTCCATAACCTTTGCATTGGTTATTATTACAGGCATACTATTGCTACTATTCGTCGATGGAGCCAATTCGCCAACAGGACTGCTACATTACAAAATAGGTATTGCAACGGGAGTTTTAGCGATTCTACACATATTAAAACGAAAACACTTCTTGTATAGCGGATTTAAAACAAATATAATAGCCAAGAAACAATAATTATGCATTGTCTAAAAATCAACCAAGATGCAATACTACCTTACCAGCCAGTATTCACCCAGCCCGCATCGTTATACCACTGATAATCACGATAAAATTCATTTAACTTCGGACTTGAACTACGAGGTATAAAGATAGACAAGCCACATGTTCCAGTCATATCAAAGGCCCCTACCCAATCTGAAAAGTTTTTTGGAGTAGTATAATAGTAGGGAACAGCTTCTTTAAAAAACTGCTCCCAAATTTTATATTCATCATTGTCACCCGTGATCTTTTTCATAAAATCAGCAAAATCATAATAGAGTTTAGAGTTATTGTAATCATATGAATACCCTTTTCTCTTATCATAGCAATATACATTATCAGAAGTGATCGATGCGTCCACATATTTTGAGACAAGCTCTCCCGTGACAGTGGCAAGCGCTTCAAGCTTACTACAATCTACCACTGCAGACGAAACCCCTGCAACCCAAATATTAGTAAGATAATTACGGTCTTTCCATGGGCTATACTCCCCTTCCCGTATCTCCGCATTATACGTGTTTGCATAGTTTGTATAATATGTTTCAGCAATCTTTTTTGCCGCATCTTCATCTTCAAACATAGCAGGCACTACAACCTGATAAGGAGCTCCCGGAGCCGGAATTTCAGTAGGAGAACCCACTATATAATCTGTATATTGACGCAACTCATAAGCAACTTCTGCCGCTTGCATAAAGCAAGCATCAAAAAAGACAAAATTCAGGTACCGGGTACCCTCAAGCACTTTACGAAGGTCTGCAATATTCATTGAATTCCCGCCATCATCTCCAAATGACCTGGATTTAACTCCCGGATAAGGAGCCCAGCCATCAGCATGTGACCATAGCACCAATCCATAACTATCAGCCGGATATTCCGAATAGACCTGATTTAAAATACTTTTCATTATTTCAGTATCTACAGAATTCTGTTCCGCATAATCCTGAAGCCTCTCTTGTTTTACCGTACCATTCTTATCCTTGTATAGGCGAATTAAACGCGGTTTTGAATCTTTATCATCCCAATAAATGATCAAGTTATTATTCTGATCATCCACAGACTTCATTCCTTCAAGCATTTCATTAAAGTCTGCTTCGGCAAAAGAGCTCAAGTTGTTTTGCGCTACCATATATACCAATACTGTACGTGATCGCTTCTCCGCCTCCGGAGCTTCGTTGTCATCACGACATGCCGTAAAAGTCAAAATAAAAAATGAAACCAATAAAGATAATATGGTAATTCTCATAATTATAGTATGCTCTGTTTCTTAATATATTACCCACAAAGATAAAAAATAAGAGATACAAACATTGCATCTCTTATATATTAACATCTTAACTATTCTTCCGGTTTAGTGAACCTGAATTTTTCAGGATCAATCTTTTGCAAAGCCACCGCTTTATTCTTCTTATACTTTCCCAGTATTTTCAAAGCTTCTTTATCGAGTTTCTTCTTACTATCCGAAAAATAAATCATACAAGTCCTGTTAGGCTGATTCATATCCAGTTCTAAAAAGTTTTTAAACTGATAGCTGTACAATTCACGATGTGGCAAAAAACCATTCTTATCAAGATGAACACTATCAATCAACTGAATATCCGTATAGTACACCACAGTATCTGTAAATGAAGCAGAAACGCCAAAAGCATACACAGGCTTATGAGAACCTTTCTTAATTGAAAACGCTGAGCACAAAGTAAACACCAGTGCTATTGCAAATAGTATTTTTACGTATTTCATATCTTAACTGTTTTATTGCGGCAAAGGTAACAAAAAAGGGGAAATATCTCTTATTAATGACAAAGAAATGGCATCATTACTGATACACCCACAACAATAATGGCTTTTTTCATCTTTAAGCAACTTGTCAACACGCCGCATCACATCATTGGCTATCACAGGACAACCCTGGCTCATACCTAAAGGAAGATGTGCCGGATAAATCTCAACGACAGGTATAAGATCATAGGAATGCAAAACAACCACACGTTTGAAAGCATTATTATTGGTTGCCTCCAGACCATGCAGTTTATAATGAACATTAATCCCCCATTTGCTGTATGACCGGACACCGACTTTGTAGCGCCCCAAAGAAGAGCAATAACTCCCTTCTATATTACTAAACACAGGATTGGAGACTGTACTATTCTTCCCATATCCATGAGCACAAAGACTGGCACACAAAATCGAATCGCCTTTAAAGTCCCAGACAAAAAATCGTTTTTTACCAGAATGAATACTAAAATCAACCAAAAAGCAATAGTTTGTATTCAAACCGTTTTTCACACAATATACCTTTGCAGAGTCTGCTTTCTCCTTCAAACGCTCTTGTTTTTCAGAAATAAGAGTGCCGCCTTCTTTCGTATACTTTCCCCATCCCCAAAAACAAAAAGAGAATGCTAAAAACAAGATCAATAAAAAACGGATCAACTTAATCATACATCTTTCTTTTAAATTAAGAAGGTCTAAAAAAAACGGACATTTTTCTTACAAAAATACAAAAAAGTCGTGCAAGTCCGTTTTTAGTTATCCTAAACACTTCAACTTACACGACTAATACCTTAATTGTCGAAAACTGATATATCGTCTTATCCCAAGTACGATTTGAGCAATTTACTACGATTACTTTGTCTTAATCTTCTGATTGCTTTTTCTTTTATCTGACGAACGCGCTCACGTGTGAGACCAAACTTATCGCCGATTTCTTCTAATGTCATTTCCTGTTGTCCGATACCGAAAAACATCTGTATGATTTCTTTTTCTCTATCGGTTAACGTAGAAAGAGCTCTATCAATTTCCCTCGCAAGAGACTCATTAACCAGAGAGCGGTCCGCCATAGGCGAATCGTCATTCACCAGCACATCCAGCAAGCTGTTATCTTCTCCTTCAACGAAAGGCGCATCTACCGAAATATGACGGCCAGACACTTTTAACGTATCAGAGATTTTATCAACCGGGATTTCCAATTCGTCTGCCAACTCTTCCGGAGATGGCCGGCGCTCGTTTTCCTGCTCGAATTTAGAGAAAGCTTTACTGATTTTATTCAGTGAACCTACCTGATTCAAGGGAAGGCGAACGATACGTGACTGTTCTGCCAATGCTTGCAGAATAGACTGACGAATCCACCATACAGCATAACTGATAAACTTGAATCCACGTGTTTCATCAAACTTTTCGGCAGCCTTAATCAGTCCTAAATTGCCTTCATTAATCAAGTCAGGCAAACTCAAACCCTGGTTCTGGTACTGTTTGGCTACAGATACGACGAAACGCAGATTGGCACGTGTCAATTTTTCTAACGCTACACGGTCACCCTTACGAATACGCTGAGCGAGCTCTACCTCTTCCTCTACAGTAATGAGGTCTTCGCGACCGATTTCCTGCAAATACTTATCAAGAGAAGCGCTCTCTCTGTTAGTGATACTTTTGGTAATCTTTAGTTGTCTCATTCTTATAAAACAGATTTGGAGTGCAAAGTTACGACAAATAATTTGTTAACTAACTATCTTAACGAAACTTTTTCACCATTATTATTATCTGTATAAACAAAAAGAGATGCCGACAAGTTGTATACCGGCATCCTTTTTTTAGTTGAAAGTTGAAAATTGAAAGTTGAAAGTTGAAAGTTGAAAGTTGAAAGTTGGCTGCGCTATACACTACATAGTAACTTTCAATTTTCAACTTTCAATTTTCAATTAATAAACTATTCCTGAGTCAGGTCTACAGCGTAATTAGCACGTTTTCCTGATGGGAACATACCTGTGAGGAATAATACCTGATCCGGTGATTTGGTTGCTGCTTTCAGTACCTCTTCCAGATCGCTCACTTTACGTATCTGCTGTCCGTTAGCTTTCAGAATGATGAATCCTTTACGGATACCTGCATCTTTCATCTTACCATTGGAAACACCTGTTACCTCTACACCATATCCTAAGTTGAGTTGCTTCTTCAAATCAGCAGGGAGTTCTCTAAAGGCTGCACCTAAAATTTCCATTCCGGCATTCTTTATCACCTTTGTAGTACCTTGCTCATTCTTCAAAGTCACTGCCACGCTCTTTTCTTTTTTATCGCGAATCAACTTCACAGTAATCTTATCACCCGGACGATGTTTTGCAAGTGCTTCCTGCAAGTCAGCAAAGTTGTGAACCTTCTTACCGTCAATACCAATGATCACATCGTCTACTTTAATATCTGCACCGGATGCCGAACCACCTTCAGTAATTTCACGTACCCAAACTCCGTCTACTACACCAAACTCTTTCGCTTTATCACGAAGCGTAGTACCCGACTTGTCTATAGGTTGCTGGTCTTCCATTATGCTGCTTCCCAATGAAGCTCCTGCGATACCCAACATAGCACGCTGTACGGTTCCAAACTCTTTCAAGTCGGCAACCACCTTTTTCATAATACTGGTTGGTATAGCAAAACCATATCCGGCATATGCACCTGTAGGTGACGAAAGCACAGAGTTAATACCTACCAATTCTCCTTTTGCATTTACCAGTGCACCACCACTGTTACCCTGGTTGATAGCAGCATCCGTCTGAATAAAAGATTCAATACCACCATTGTAAACACCCAGCGTACGGGCTTTTGCACTTACAATACCTGCCGTTACAGTAGAGTTCAGATTGAACGGATTACCTACAGCGAGTACCCACTCACCTACTTTCAGTGCTTCCGAATCGCCTACCGGAATAGTAGGCAGATCATCGTCTGATTCTATTTTCACCAATGCAAGGTCAGTACTCGGATCTGTACCAATGATACGGCCTTTAAATTCGCGATTGTCATTCAACTTCACCGCTATTTCATCCGCACCATCAATCACGTGATTGTTGGTTACAATATATCCATCTTTAGAGATGATAACTCCCGAACCAAAACCTACACGCTCCGGTGTCTGTACCCGGCGCTGACGTCCGCCGCCATCACCAAAGAAGAAGTCAAAAATATCAGGTGCTCCCTGAACAGTCTGAGTTTTTGATTGTTGAGTGGACTTTATATGTACTACAGCATGAAGCGAATTCTCTGCCGCCTGTGTCAAGTCTACCGGTTGCGCATTGATTGCATCAAAAGCAGCCAGTTTCACATCAGGATTCTGTTGGAACACCTCATTAAATGACGCCTGCTTGTCGCTATCTCCTGTCTGCATCATTTTATAGGTTGTTAAACCTGCAACTCCTGAACTCAGAAGAACGATGGCTCCTACTCCAAGAATGTTTTTTGTTGTCTGTTTCATACTACTCTTTGTTTATTCTTTAAAATGTTAATATTCTAATTCGTTTTAACTTTATGACGTTAAAATAACGACAAAAATCATTCACTTATTCCACTTGTCACTCTTTTTTGTCCTCTTTTAACAGAGAATATTTACTGATTAACAGCGCTTAACGACGGACACTGACAAATTTGCATTCGTTACATGACAAGGCTTTTAACATGGCAGAAAAACAATTTGGATAATATGCTAAATAATGTGCCAATATGCCAATGTGCCAATATACCAATTGGCTGCGCTGTGGCATACCGCATGGCAATTGGCACATTGGCATATTATTCAAATTAGCACATTATTTTATTGCCACATTAGTACCTGTCAGACTGACAGTGTGACTCCAATTCCTGGTAAGTTATTGAGCGTAATTTTGCCTTTTAATACCTCCACTCCCTTAAAACGATCATTGGAGATAAGTAAATTACCATCCAAATCAGCAAAATCAACGGCCGGAGAAAATTGCGCAGCAGCAGATATGGCACAAGATGTCTCGGTCATACACCCTACCATTACTTTCATATCCAGTGCACGCGCTAAAGTCACCATTTTCCATGCCTCACGCATTCCGGTACATTTCATCAGCTTTATATTGATTCCGGTGAAAGCACCTTTTAAAGCAGCCACATCACTAAGACGCTGCAAAGATTCATCAGCAAACACCGGTAACGGACTCTGCTGAGTGACCCAGGCAATGTCTTCCAACTGTTCTTTAGGCATGGGTTGCTCAATCATCACAATTCCCTGTTCTTTCAACCAATGAATCATATCGAGCGCATAATATTTATCTTTCCAACCCTGATTAGCATCGATAGCTATCGGGAGCGTACTGACCGAACGAATTGTCCGAATCATCTCCTTATCATTTTCACGTCCCAGTTTTACCTTCAGTATATTAAATTGTCCGGCCACCTCAAGTGTCTTTTCACGTACCACCTCCGGCGTATCAATACCAATAGTAAACGTAGTAGAAGGTGTCTTTTCTCTATTTAATCCCCATATCTTATACCAGGGAGCTCCCAACAGCTTTCCTACCAGATCATGCAAAGCAATATCTACCGCCGCTTTTGCTGCCGTATCGCCCGGACTCAAACTATCAACATAAGCCAGAATATCTTCCAGTTCAAACGGATCATCAAACTGTTCCAGATTAACCTTACTCAGAAACTTCATCACACTATCCACTGTTTGCCCCAAATAGGGAGGCATGGAAGCTTCACCATATCCGGTCACCCCTTCATATTCTATCTCCACTTGCACATCAGGAGTCGTAGTACGCGAAAAGGAAGCTACCGTAAACACATGCTTCAGTTTTAATTCATAAGGAAAAAACTTCATTTTCATCTTTCCACCCTTTCCCAACCGGTTTATGGAAAAAGAAGCAGGATGAGAAGCTTCCGCAAAAGTATTGTTCACAATCAGACCGGAACCTATAGCCGCCAGGGCGGCAGTCTTCAGAAAATCTCTTCTATTTTGCATGCTAATTCTTTTTATAGTAGGGGTTTGTAAGTGTTGTATTCAATTCCGCCTCCTTATTTATAAAAGGTAGAAAACGGACAGCGAAAAGCAATCGCCCGGCATTAAATGCATCATACTCCTTATCTGCCTGATTAAAACTACTGATATGCACATCCCCCAAAGCATGGATAAACCTTTTATCACCTATATATATACCGACGTGCGAAACAGACTCTTTTTTCTCAGCCGTAGCCTGCCGTCCAAAGAAAACAAGATCACCCGGCTCCACATTACTAAAATCAGGTGCTATATCAATATGTTGCCCTATATATGCTTGTTGCGAAGCATCCCGGGGAATAATAATATCATGCATAAAAAGTACAGTACGCACCAAACCACTACAATCCATCCCTTTAGAAGAAGTACCCGCCCATAAATACGGAACTCCCATCATCGTATAAGCTGTACGAATAATACTCCCTGCATCTTGCTTCAACTCTGAACGCCATTCTTTTTCGGGCTTTGCTATCGACTTTGAAACATATGCCTGTCTGCCATCAGGATAAGAGACCTTATAAAAATGTCCTTTACTCCCCTCCCACTTCAGACGATTGCCTGCCACAACATCCGAGACTGTCTGAGAATGTTCATTGGGCTTTTCATACGTAAATCCATAATGTGCCGTTACTACTATCTTCTCTGTCCGGTTCCATTCATCGTACTTCTCTTTAGACATCGGGCTGATAACCATCCGATGCACCCATCCGGTATAATCGTCAGGCGTTTGTATCTCATACCAGCCTGTATATTGTAATACCTTTACCGGCATCCCCAGCAAAGCCTGCGTAGTCATACCAGAGGTAAATTTACCCTCAGCACGCATATTACAAACAGATACACTAACAACACCATAAGCCGAATCGGCAGGTACGGACGGAATGTCCTGAGCTTTTATGCCTGTCACTATAAACCATAACAGGCTGAAAAAAAAGATACGCATTTTCATTGAAGCATAATTGAAATTAGTAGTTGGTAGATAGTAGTTAGAATCTGTGCAGCATATTAGCGTTGTCATACCGAAAGGATTCTAACTACTAACTACTGACTCCATTCTAAAAGCAAAGATAGGGATTGCACGAACAATAAAGAAGAAGTTTGTGTTTATTTTTTAGCATAAAAGAAATAAATGACGTACTTTTGCCCCCCTAAAGCAGTTGGCTGGTCTGTCGCGTGTGTTTCGGCACAGGAGGAAAGTCCGGGCAACACAGAGCATCCCACTTCCTAACAGAAAGCTGTCCGTGAGGGTAGAGTAACGTAGAAGAAAATAACCGCCTCTCTTTCTTCGGAAAGTAAGGTAAGGGTGAGAAGGTGGAGTAAAAGCCCACCAGCCGCATGGTGACGTGTCGGGCTGTACGTCTTGGGAGTTGTAAGGTCATGTATACCGGCGTTATGAGAGTTGCTCGCTCCATGTCGGAGGGTAGACCGCTAAAGTGGCATGGTGACATGTCACTCAGATAAATGACAGGCACTTGTTTAATTCATAATTATAAATTAAAGATTATACAAGGACAGAACTCGGCTTACAGGCCGACTGCTTTTTTTTAAATTATAATCTACTGAATGCCATGAATAAAAGAATAGCAGATATATGGAAATTTATCACCTATGACATCTGGCGTATCACGGAAGATGAGGTAACCAAAACTAAATTCTCGGTTTACAATATCATCAAAACCATTTATCTCTGCATCAACCGTTTCACCAAAGACCGTATTGTCAATAAAGCTTCTGCACTGACATATAGCACATTGCTCGCCATTGTGCCTATACTTGCCATTGTATTTGCCATTGCCCGTGGATTTGGTGTTTCCACAATAATGGAACATCAGTTCCGCAACGGTTTTGGAGGTGCAACCGAAACCTCTGATACCATTCTTGAGTTTGTAAACTCTTACTTGTCGCAAACCAAAGGTGGAGTTTTCATCGGAGTGGGTTTAATCATGTTATTGTGGACGGTAATCAATCTGGTAAGTAACATCGAAATCACCTTCAACCGCATTTGGGGAGTAAAGAAAGCGAGAAATATGTATCGCAAAATCACCGACTATTTCTCTATGTTTCTTCTGATGCCTATCCTTATTGTTGTTTCCGGTGGTCTTTCCATCTTCATGAGTACAATGTTGAAGCAGATAGAAGATTTCGTTTTGCTGGCTCCTATTATGAAGTTTCTGATACGGCTTATCCCCTTTGTGCTCACCTGGTTTATGTTTACAGGGCTTTATATATTTATGCCCAACACAAAAGTGAAGTTCAAACATGCCCTGATATCAGGAATCCTTGCCGGTTCTGCTTATCAGGCATTCCAGTTTCTATACATCAGCAGTCAGTTATGGGTATCGCGCTATAATGCCATCTACGGCAGCTTTGCTGCCTTACCGATGTTCCTGTTGTGGTTGCAAATCTCCTGGACCATCTGTTTGTTTGGAGCAGAACTGACTTTTGCAGGACAAAACATAAGGAATTTTAGTTTCGATAAAGACACCCAGAATATCAGCCGCCGTTACCGAGACTTTATCTCTATCCTCATTATGTCTCTTATAGCCAAACGCTTTGAACAAAACGAGCCCCCATATACCTCCGAACAACTGGCAGACGAACATCAGATTCCGATACGACTCACCAACCAAACCTTGTATCAGTTGCAGGAAATCAATCTGATACACGAAGTTGTGACTGACCAGAAAAGTGAAAACATTGCTTATCAGCCTTCCATGGATATCAATCAGCTGAATGTGGCTGTACTACTCGAACGTCTTGACACCTATGGTTCCGAGAACTTCAAGATAGACAAAGAAGAAGAGTTCAGTGATGAATGGAGGGTACTGGTAGAATCAAGAGAAGAGTATTATAAAAAAGCAAGTAAGGTATTACTAAAGGACTTATAGCAAATAAGAATCGCCCGATTCACTCCTAAGAATGAACCGGGCGATCTCTTATTTATATCTATTTGTCCGCTAAGCCATCATAGCCTGTCCGCCAAATACACCAGCCAAGCACTTGCCACAGCTATAACCACTTTCAAAATCGTATTCCAAATCGTCTTTTTCATTTCTCTCTCATTTTAATAACGTATCAAGTGCCGCGCAGCCAACTTTCAACTCTCAATTTTCAACTTGCAACTAAATAGAAGGGTCTTCCCCCTCACCCTCACCGCCTGGGTTTCCCCCGTCGGTCATACTTTTCAGCAAATCAGCATGCACAAACTGTACACCTTGCAACAGAGCACGTGTGGTACCAATAGCTGCCGGGCGAGTATACTCAGCCGTAAACTGGCACTTCAAAGCTGTTATCTGATTCGGATTTACCTTATCGGCACTCTCTACTCCCCTGCCCTGCGTACGGGCTTTCATTGTAAACGTACCCAAGCCATCTAAACGTACCGTACGGCTGTTCAGAAGTTGTTCCCGCATTGCAGACATCAGGTTACGTACCACATTCTGCACATCACCCGGCGTAAGGGATGATTTCTCTGCTATTACCTCAGCCAATTGCTGAGTAGTTACTGTTACTCCGGTTTTAACCAGATTAAGATGCCATAATTTAGCTCCCGCTTTGTTGGCCATCGGTGATTGCACCGCTCTGTAAAATAAAGGCATAATTACCTCCTCTTTTTAATGTTACTAATCGTTTTTTTCATTCACACGTTTCGTTGATCAACATTGCAAAGATGAGGGTTTATTATCGGATGGCAAACGAAAAATAGGGAGGTAAAGCTGTTTCTCTCAGAAAGTTTGTAGAGAGATAATTATCAGTTAGTTGAAAGAAAAATGCAGATCAAAGTATTTATACATAAACAAGACATATAGAATACTTAATACTAAAATACTGCTCAATAAATACCAGTAACCATACGCCTGGAAATAGAAATAACCCACTATTACCAATGCTTGTATCACCATATATACAGAAGAGACTACCACATGAGGTACTTTTAGCTCATTTGCCATAATCTGATACAGATGTTTCCGATGCGGCAATCCTATATTCTCATGAAGTATCAGGCGATGAATAATGGTAAGTACACTATCTACTCCATACACAACTAACAGTACAATCCAACTGAAATCCTCCGTCTTGATTATCAGCTTACCGATAAGGAACAAAACGATAAATGCTATACTTACAGAACCTACATCACCGGCAAAGCATTTTGCATGCTTTCGGAAATTGAAGAAATTAAAAACCAGTACGGAACAAAGAACAGTAACAATCAATTCTTGTTCCACAAAAGAAACAATCTCTCTGTTTATATAGGCAAAAGCCACAAGAACAACCAGAGAGTATCCGCCTGTGATCCCATTGATTCCATCCATGAAGTTATAAGCATTGATGATACCGGTACATATTATTAGCGCTACAAGGATTGTCCACCAAGGAAGAGAGAACAGTCCCCACTGATAGAACATCAAAGACATAGCAGAGAAATGAAACACTAATCGCAATACCTGAGAAGTAGAACGGATATCATCTACAAAACTAATAAAAGTGATCAGTGTCAGGGCAAGCATGAACCAGGGATATTCGAAATGGTTCGTGAAGAAATAGCTAATACGCCAAAATAGAAGATGATCCCCCC
>BAJA01000070.1 GCA_000613465.1 Bacteroides nordii WAL 11050 = JCM 12987 | reverse complement strand
ACGTTCGCTAATGCATTCTTTGCATCTGCTAAATCTGTCTGAGCCTGTGCCAGTTCGTCACGATATCTGTTCAATTCATCATTGATAGCGCTTTGGTCTACCTTAGAGTTGCAAGATACAAATTTCTTACCGCCGAATGTGTAAGTTACACCGGCAGTCAGAGAAACTGCACCGTCTGTATATGCACTACTGTATTTACCAAATATAGAAGGAGAAACTTCGCCTCTTGCTTCAATATTAATGTCGATGTATTTGCTTACGTTGAACTGTCCTGCCAAGCCAACTGAACCGTTGACCAGCGCATTCATTTTGTTCATGTCGCCATACGTTTTTGAAAAAGTCAGTCCCGGACCTGCAAATACAGAAACATTGAACAGACGATCCGGATTGTAACCTGCAATAGCATTACTGAGGTTGTACATAGCGTCTGCACGCAGTGTGAAGTATTTTTTGTTCTTGTATTCGGCATAATCGCCTTTCACTCTGTTGTAGTCAGTATACAGTGTACTCCACATGCCGGCTACCTGAGCACGCACTCCCCATACGGGGTTGATTAGTTTTCCTACTGATACATGGATCAGCGGAGTTATGGCATGTCCAAAGCCATAATCAAAGTTGTTCGGATTTACACATCCTTGTGCTCCGGCACCCACACTGATAAAGATATTGTCCTTAGCCCTTTCGGTATAGAACTTCTCTTTGGTCTGCGCAGAAGCTGAGATGGCTGCTCCGGTCAACAGTAAAGATAATATTACTACTTTGCTTTTCATTGTTTTTAATTTTTAATATTTCAACTCTTTCTTATCTCTTTTTATTTCAACCGGAATTGAAAGGTCAATCCTCCTGTGAAATATTTCATCCTTTGCAATTCTATCTGTGCATGAAGATGATTGAAAAGCAGATAAGTGGCTCCTAACGCAAAATCTTTCGAATCATATTCGGCTATCAGTCGTAGCTGTGGATGGAAAGACGGATTATAGGTAATACCTGCTGCAATGCCGTTCAAATGATATTCTATTCTCCTGTTATAAAGATAGGAGAGATGAACACCAAGTGTTTCTTTACCTATCCGGATATGTTTGGTCGCAGCTATATAAAAGCGACTGTAATATCCGTTCCCCTTATCGGAAGCTATCACATCTCCTGATGAAGTAAAAGGATCTGAGGTCCCTAAAACTACTGCAGGCGTATACTTCCAGAATTGGCCTTCCTTCAAAGCACGCAATCGGACTGAGAAATACCGGTCCTGATTCGTAAATCCTGTATAACCATAAGGTTTTAGTCCCAATGCTTCGGCTTTGAAAAGCGTACAGGTATACGCTACTTCCAGCCAGGGCATTATAGTTACATTCAGGTAATAATTATACGTATGGTAGTACCATGTAGGAGGAGTTATCTCCTTATTTAAAAAATTGGCACCCAGAATTACTGTTTTATCTTTCTGCATCTCTGCCGAAGGAGCATGCAGCAATCCTGTGGTTCCATAGGTTAATTGAGCCGAAAGCATATAAGGTATACTTATAAGTAATAATACAATATAGATTCGTTTTAAACTCATTTTATACATTATAAATGCTTTCGATTCAATTATATAAACAATGCTTCTTATTCAGCGTTGATGATACCACCACCTGCATTCAAGTCTTCGCCATGACCATGTCCGTGACCAGTAGTGTAGATTGGCTTAACTGTTGCAGAAATAATCTTACTGATTTTTACTTTAACAGGAATTGGTTTTGAAGCTCCGGTCTTTGTGACGTAGATAGTGCTGGTATAAGTAATTTGAGTACGATATACTTCAAATCCGGTTACTTGAGCATAAGCAGGAATTATCATTTCTGCAGAAGTTTTCTGTTTTGTATAATTCGGAGTCGGAAGTATATTTAAGTTGTTTGATTTAATCATCTTAGTCATCATGTCAGTAACAAAAGCTGTGGTTGACTGGTTAGAGCCTGCCAACTGATCGGCAACTGCCAGAGATGGAGTGGTGATTGTCGGTTTGCTTTCGTCGTATGGAGCGTATTTCATACCACCATCATAAGTTATATTTACGATAACTGGCTGTGCTGCGGCGCCTGTGAAACAAGGTTTATTGATGATAATAGGCGTAAGTGTAACACTGTCGACTGACATTTCTTCAACATCATATTTAGAATCAAATCCGAATTTGAATTTAGAGAAGTGTTTTACTTCTCCTTCAAATTTACCATTTTTGAATGTTGCTTTTGTATCTCCTTTTTTCCAAGTACCATCAGCTTGTTCATACAGAATGTTCAGATCAAAATCCGGAGTTTCGGTAATTGCAATTGGTGATTCAAATTTCACCTCTAATGGAGTTGTGAAGATAGTACCTGTAGGTTCTCCAGTATAAACACGGGTAGCTGCCGTTGCTTTTTCTGCAGCAGGGTCACGGGTGATGACTACATTCTTAGCTTCTCCGGTAGCATAAACAATAACACCAGCCGGAATAGTGATCTGGTCTACTTCTTCTTTGGTAGAGGAAGAAGAACCTTCGCCGGTAGCAATTGTTGATGCAACTTCCACTACTTTAGGAGTTTCTACTTTAACACTTGCTACATTCTCAATGCTCTCAATCTTACCTTCATCCTTCATATTCTGTATGATCTCAGCTACTTCCTCAGGTTTAACTTCTGCGGCTGCAACATCTTCGGGCTTCATTATGTTAGTTACTGCATCTTTAATTTCTTCTACAGTAGCTTCGTCACCAGCCTTTTCTACTTCTTTGATATCTGCATCTTCTACAGGAACTTCAATTGTTTCGCTACCACCGGTGCTAACATCTTCGTCAGGTACATCTCCTCCATTTACTGGTTTCAAATTACCCATGATGGTAATTGTTGAAGTAACGGGAGTAGTACTGCTACCTACTACTGGTAAAATCAGGAAGCTGGTTGCAAATGGTTTGTAGTTAGCTTGGGTGCAGTTGATAGTACCTATCGTAGCAGCCGGAACATAGTTGCTGGTAAGCTCGAAATAGAACAAGCCTTTAGTTGTTTTTGTAGAGTTGCTATAACCCGTTTTGGTTGTCATTTTTACATTAACATCG
The DNA here is from genome assembly GCA_000613465.1 of Bacteroides nordii WAL 11050 = JCM 12987. Taxonomy (GTDB): domain Bacteria; phylum Bacteroidota; class Bacteroidia; order Bacteroidales; family Bacteroidaceae; genus Bacteroides; species Bacteroides nordii. The sequence goes on along the minus strand of BAJA01000070.1, from coordinate 8,629 downwards.
TTAGCACCTGTACCATTATCATTGTACAAATTACCTTGTACGTAATAAACAGGATCGATAATTGTCGGTTTGTCAGCTTCTTTCTCCATGATAACGCCAACTTTAACTTCTACTGTCTGTATTTCTGTGCTTGGACCTTCTTCGGGTGCTACAGCAGATACATAGATTGTAGCCAATGCAGGCATATAACCATCAGCAGTAATGTATGCTTCGTAAGTTCCTATGGTAGTCGTTGTGAATTCAAATTTACTTGTACCAACTGCACCTGCTGGTTGTGTAGGGGCACCGGATACATAAATTGTTTTGATGTTCACAGTATTGCCTGCTACGTCAGTTACTGAACCTTTGATGAGGTACTCAACTTTTTTGTACGTAACTGGCTCTTCTTCTCCTTCACCAAGTCTCAACGCTGCGTTTACAGTGTAAACAGTAGTTGTTCCTTTGTCCTTTTTGTCTACATAGACAGAGGTAGTTGCGGACACATGATCTGCTGCTTCAAACTTAATGATGTTGGTTCCTTCTGTTGCAGTAACCGTATATGAGCCATCTGTTCCAACAGTAACTCCATTGACTTTTGCAGAAGGTAGAATGTCTCCTGTACTTTCGTCTGTCACAATACCTTTGATCAGATAAATCGGATCTTGTGTACTTGGAGCAGGCACATCAATCTCTTCTTTTTCGTAGCAACTGGCGAACGCACCGCAGATTGCTACCAACATTAACGCCAGCTTGACGTTAAAACCGAAAAATTTACTTTTCATTTTCATCTCAATAAAATTAATTAATAATTTGATAATTCTGATTTAATAAAATATGGGTTAAAACTATTATTCTGCATTATATTGTCGTCAGGCATAGATCTGTAGCCTTTATAATAATATTGTTCGTTTCCTGCATTGTAGCTCATTCCCATATCTTTGGAAGGTATGATTCTGGGAAGGTATCCTCTGCGTTTATATTTATAAGGGGGGAGGGCTATCTGAAAACGGAATCCTCCGTTTGCTTTGACACCCTCTGCTTTCATGGCATAAAAACCTATGGATGCATAACGGAAATGTCTGATAATGTCTAATTTAACCCCTTTTTCTCCTAATAAATATTGTTCAACTTTCATCGTTGTCTCTACATTGTATTGTGGCCAGTAGAAGCTTGCTCCTAATGACCATGTAATGCGTTTCTTTGTGCCATAATGCATCGTAAATCCTTCCCAATATCCGGCTCCGGTACATCCTATTCTTCCTGATAATGTGAATCGTTTATCCCATATGCAATGATGGTCAACTTTCAAATCGACGCCATATCTTTCATTACTAAAGTGCCCTATAGTCAATGTTCCCCAAATATTATAGGGCAGTCTTACGCTTTGTGACAGGCCAACAAACCCCGGGCGTACTTTACCGTATAAATAAGGATATCCATCATTATATATAGGTATCACCATCTGTGCTGTCAACTTCATCCCTTTCCATAATGAAACTTCAATAGCAGGAGATAAATTGAACAACACTTGGTATATCTGCGTTATCACTAAGTTTTTTAATGATAACTCGGGGTATATTGTAATATCTACTTTAAATAGTGAACTATTTTTTTTCTTACCTTTTGTTGCTTGTCTCCAGTTTTTTCCCAGATTATAACTTATATTCCAGTTTTGTCGATTTATTTCAGGGATGCTATCACCTATAACTGGCTGATAATAAAGCGAAATTTGCGGAATATTATTATCCAGTAAAATAAGTCTGCATGGCTTATTCTGTGGATATGTAGATAGATATAACCACAAACCTACTAAACAATAGTAGTTTATTACACCACAGCGTATTATGCAATTTTATTACAAGAAAATAAATAGATATAAAGAACGTTATATCAACTATAATAATAGTATTACTGTTACCAATATGTTACTATTTATTTACATAGTGAGGTTCATATTTTTTTTCTTTACCTTATAAAGAATAATTTATTACTTAAATTCAAGAGAAACCATATATAGACGTATAAAAAAGGTCATTGTATTGTAATACTTTATTCCTTATTAATTAGTCCTAATAGTAATAAACGTTATAGCATAAACAATAGAAATAAGTACTACGTTCTAATTACCCTTTATGAAGGATGTTACCAGTTTGTTACTCCGAACAGAAAGGTGTATATATTAATGATAGGTTAGTAGACAGATATGAAAAAGAAACTTAGAATAAAAGAACCGATTAAACTTCGGTCAAAACAATTGTCGAATGGGTGTTTATCACTTTATCTCGATATTTATATGGATAAAAAGCGAAGATATGAATTTTTAAAACTTTATATTATTCCGGAAAATAGCCGGATAGATAAGGATAGAAATGCAGAAACGCTTAAGTTGGCTAATGCTATTAAAGCTCAGAAGATTATAGCATTACAAAATGGCAAATTTGGCTTCGATGCAAATAAGAATAGGTCAAATATGCTACTTACTGACTATATAGGCTATTTGGCAAATAGAGACATGGTTCAAAAGGCAAAACGAGCTTTGATGAATACCTTGATTCACCATCTTCAGAGATATGATAAAAGTGGAATTTCATTAAAAGCTGTTGATAAAGACTACATATTAGGGTTTATGGAGTACTTAAAGTCTGCAACTCAGAAACATAGTAAAAAAGAAAAGTTGATCAATGTGAATAGCCAGATATGCTATCTGAAAGAGTTAAACTATTGCCTAAAATATGCAGTTGTTGAAGATGTTTTATCTACAAACCCGATGAATAAAATAAAAAATGAAGATAAACCTAAACGAAAAAGAACTGAACGGGAATATTTGACCATGGACGAAATACGGTTGTTGTCTCAAACTCATTTCTATAATGAAATGTTAAAAAGAGCCTTTTTATTCAGCTGTTTTTGTGGATTAAGACACTCGGACATTGCTGCATTGACCTGGGAGAATCTCAGGAAAGATAAAGCTGGTAATACTCAATTACATATAATACAGCAAAAGACTCAAGAAATAATATCTCTTCCTCTTAGTCCTGAAGCATTAAAACAGTTACCCGAGAGAGGTAAAGCATTGGATACCGAACGGGTTTTTAATGGTTTGATATCCTTGGGAAGAACCAATGAAATATTATCTCGCTGGGGAAAGGATGCAGGGATACAAAAACATATTACTTTTCATACCGCGAGACATACCCACGCAACTATGATGATCACTTTGGGAGCTGATATATATACAGTTTCTAAATTGTTAGGACATACAAATATCCAGACAACTCAGATCTATGCAAAGATTGTAGATGAGAGCAAGAGTAAAGCAATTGCCCTCATTCCTGAGATAACATAATGCTGATTATCAGTATTTAGAGAATATATATATCATTGACTATAAAAGTACGTACTCTTATGTATATAAAGTACGTATTTAAGTCATAGTTAAATACGTATTTTTGGAGTATAGAAGTACGTACTTTTGGTTCTATGATATAATAAGCTCTTATTGTATGGTAATTAAAGACAACATTGATACTCTTTTCTTTTCTTTATTGAACTACATTTTTACCTTCATTCGTACAGTTGTAACCACCTTAAATAGCGCTATTCTTTGTAACATTCAGAAAGAATATTACCGATTTGGTATCTATTTTGAGAAATCCGTAACAAGAATAAAAAAATATAATACAATATTTTGATTTTTCGTGTAAAATTCTTTGGTATTATTAAAAATGTACCTATTTTTGCGTCGTATTTCGCATCATAAAGATGACACTTAAGATAAAACTAAAGAATGGGATATAAAGTCTCTTACATGTGGAAAGGCCTAAATAATAGCGATATAATACGCTGTATAGCGATCTTTTTATTCTGTTTGCTTTCCTCAAAGGGGATGAGCCAAACGGGAGAAGAGACTGTTAACACTTTAGTTGGAATGGGTTTTGAGAATGTCGGCTGGCATGAAGATGATAAGGAACGTGTTTATGTGATGGAGAATACGGCCTACCGCCTGAATGGAGTAGGAATCGGCAAAGCTGTTGACGTTGTCCAAAGGATGGGTTTACCACAGAATAAGCCATGTCGGTTAATTTTTTTGGACAATAACGTTCCTCAGATATCATTGTATTATCAGCCAACAGTTGCTGATAGTATTTCTGAGGTTGATCGGAAAGACTGGGAAGTTAGCTATAACCTTGGAAAAAACTGGAGAAAACAGGTTAAAGGAAAGAAAAAAAATAGTTCACTATTTAAAGTGGATGTTACAATATACCCTGAGTTATCATTAAAGAATTTGGTAATAACTCAGATTTATCAAGTGCTGTTTAATTTGTCTCCGGCTATTGAAGTTTCGTTTTGGAAAGGGATGAAGTTGACTGCGCAAGTGGTGATTCCGGTATATAATGATGGGTATGGAACACGTGCGGGTAAAGTACACCCGGGATTTCTTACTCTGCAGCAAACTGTTCGGCTACCTTATAATATATGGGGTACCTTGGCAGTTGGTACTTTTAATGCTGGGAGATATGGGGTTGATTTGAAGCTGTTTCATCCATTCAAGGATGAACGTTTTAGTGTAGAGGGACGAATAGGGACAACCGGGACTTATTATTGGGATGGTTTTGAATATGTATATGGAAGCAAACAAAGGCTTACGTGGAGTATTGGGGGCAGTTTTTATTGGCCCCAGTTTAATTTGCAGACCACTTTGAAGGCCGAGCAATATTTATTAGGTGAGAAAGGGGTACGTCTTGATATAATAAGGCATTTTCGATATACGTCTATAGGCTTTTATGCTATGAAAGCAGAAGGAGTGAGGGCTAATGGAGGTTTTCGCTTCCAGGTTGCTCTTCCGCCATATAGGTACAAACGTAAGGGGTATATTCCACGTGTGACTCCGTCTAAAAACATGGGGATAGCCTATAATGCAGGAAATGAACGGTATTATTATAAAGGATACAGAACGAGTCCTGGTGAGAATATCATGCAGAATAATAGTTTTAACCCATATTTTATTAAATCAGAATTACTAAATTTTTAATTTTATTGAGATGAAAAAGAAAAGTTTTTTTAATGGTATTAATGCTAAAATGGCATTGGCTATTGTAGCTTTATCTGGGGCTCTTTTAACCGGATGTTATAAAGACGATGGCTTGGATATGGATGCTCCAATAGGAGAGACTGTATTGCCAGAAGCTACTTATACTTTAAATGGTACAGTGATTGATGCATCGACAATGCAGAATCTTAAGTTGGATGCTGCAGCCGGAGATTATGTAAAAGTGAATAATGTTGATGTAACCTTGACTAATGGCTCTTTTACTGTAGCTGTGAAAGCGGAAACTAATGTTATTGCAGTGAAAGTAAAGGGGTATAATGAAGATCAGGAATTTACTCGTTCTGTAAATGTTGCACCGATAAAACCCGGACAGTCGGCTGTTTATACTCAAACAATTGGTTTGAAACCTAATGCTGTTGTAACTGAAGAAGTTGCTAAGTATAACATAAAAGTTCAGGCATATGGTGGTGAGGCAATGGCTTTGCTTGATCCGTCAAGATACGAAGCTACAATAACTAAAGAAGGTGTAGCAGTAGCTGGTTTTGAGGATCTTGAATATGGTGTTTATACACTGAATGTTGTAGAGAAAGTGGCTGCAGGTGCTCAGAAGACATTGCAGGATTTCACTACTTTGGTTTCTTTAAATAAAGTATATGTACCAAAAGGTGATCCTAATCTTACGGTAGTTGTTTCTGCATATATGCCTTTAATAGGTGATATGACAGAATATACAATGCTGTTTGCTGACTTTACAAATGCTTCTAATGGTAATTTGGTGAATGTTGTAAAAGCGTGGGTGGCTAAAGACGGTGTGGATGTGCCTGAATCAATTGTTACCAATACAAGTCATTTTGCCTTTAAGGTTAAAAAAGAAGAAGTTGCAAATTATAAATTGTTTGTTACTTATGAGCGTACTGATGGAAGTCAAAATACTGTAACAAAGAACTTTGCAGATGATATGACTTCTCTTGGTGTACTTTTGAATACCAATGCTCAGGAAGGCTCTACTCCGATTGTACCGGGACAAGATACTGAAATTGCTGGTACAGATGGTGATGTTGCTGCAGTTAAAAAAGGTACGACAATTACATTGCCTGATGGTAAAGTCGTAGATTTTGCAGATGTTGAAGTTAATATTCAGCGTCTGGTTGGTGAAGAGGCATCGGATGAAGAGGCTATGAGAGTATATGAAGGTACTCCTGATGGAATTAAGTTTAGTGAGCCTATTGCTGTTAAGTTTAACGATATTTGGGCTAATCAGTTGGGTACAATGAAACTTGTTTACGAAAAAGATGGTAAATGGGGAGATTCAGAAGGTGATGTTGTACGTGGAAGTGATGGCGTATATACTATGAATATAAGTCACTTCTCTAAATTTAAAGCTGTTATTAATAGCGAAAGCTCTGTTGGCACTTCTGAAGAAGTAAAAGATGCTGTTGTAGAAACTGTAGTTGGTAAAAAGAATGATACTGAAAATGCTATTACAGTAACAGTAAAATATAACCAAAAGAAAGGTACTGAAATATCTTCAATAGAAGAGGCAGCTACATCTGCTGGATTTACAGATAGTAAAGCAAATGCTGTAGTTACTTCTGTTATAAAAGCTTATATGGAAGAAAAAGGTATTGTTGCTGAGCCTTTTACAACAGTTTCCGGAGAAGAGAATAAAACAATTGATCCATGGACTTGCCTTGAAAAAGTTACAACTCAGCAAGTTTATCTGACTACTGTTTACACGTTTACTATCAATGAGAAACCGGTAACAGTAACTGTTAAGACCGCTGATCATGTAATTGTAGGTATTGAAACTTATACATTCGGACATGGACACGGACATAGCCATGGTCATGGAAATGACAACCTTTCCGGTGGTGGTATTATTGATGCTGAATAAATAGCATAGGCTGAAAGCATATAAATATAAATAAGTGAAGAAATGGCTAAGAAGCGCATTTACATAGTATTACTGCTTATAAGTATACCATATATGCTTTCAGCTCAATTAACCTATGGAACCACAGGATTGCTGCATGCTCCTTCGGCAGAGATGCAGAAAGATAAAACAGTAATGCTGGGTGCCAATTTTATGAATAAGGAGATAACTCCTCCTAAGTGGTATTACCACACGTACAATTATTACCTGAATGTAACTATAATGCCCTGGCTGGAAGTAGCATATACCTGTACGCTTTTCAAAGCCGAAGCATTGGGACTAAAACCTTATGGTTATACAGGGTTTACGAATCAGGATCGGTATTTCTCAATCCGGTTGCGTGCTTTAAAGGAAGGCCAGTTTTGGAAATACACACCGGCTGTGGTGATAGGAACTTCGGATCCGTTCACATCTTCTGGTGAAGTGGTAGCTCCTACGGGTGGAAATGGATATTACAGCCGTTTTTATTTAGCTGCAACTAAGCACATTCAACTGGGGAAAGAGACAATCGGGGTACACCTCTCTTATTTATATAATAGGAGAAAAGATTACCATTTAAATGGAATTGCGGCAGGTATTACATATAATCCGTCTTTTCATCCGCAGTTGCGGTTAATTGCCGAATATGATTCGAAGGATTTTGCACTGGGTGCCACCTATTTGCTGTTCAATCATTTGCATGCGCAGGTGGAGTTTCAGAAAATGAAGTATTTCACTGGTGGGTTGATGTTCAGGTTTTGCCTGAAATAAGGCTGTTGCAAGGAATGAAAGTGAATAAGAATAAAAAGAGTTGAATATTAAAAACAAAAAACAATGAAAAATAAGTTAGTAATATTATCTTTATTGTTGGCGGGGACTGCTGCTTCGGTGTCTGCTCAGGAAAAAGAGAAGTACTACAGTGAAAACTGGAAGGACAATATCTTTGTGAGCGTTGGAGTGGGAGCACAGGCTTCAACCAATCCGGATTCCAAATTTAGCAAATCCATTACTCCGCTGATCAATGTATCGGTGGGTAAATTTATCAATCCTATCTGGGGATTTCGTGGACAGGTTTATGGATGGCAATCCAAACAGTTTACTGCATATCCGTTTTTGCAAACGGGTAACAAGGTAAAACGTAAAGAAAACTATGTTGGTGTCAACCTGGACGGAATGTTGAACTTGACCAATTTGTTCTGTGGTTACAAACCTGGACGTGTATTCGAAGGAATGCTTTTTGTTGGTCCTTCTATGAATGTCGTTAAGAACTATGATGGCTGGCAGCTCGGATATTCAACCGGTGAAGGTGTAGTTCAGCCTGACGGAAGTCTTTTGTATGAAACTAAGATAGATCCTGCAAAGACAACTCCGAACGATCATGAGTTGCGTTGGCTTGTAGGAGCAAGTGTCGGTTTGGGAGCTAAATTTAACATCAACCCTAAATGGGCTATTGATATAGAAGCTCGTGGACAGGTGACTCCTGCTATCTTGGGTGCATATAGTAGTGCAAGTACAGACGGTTATCTGCACTTAACAGCTGGTTTCACTTATACATTCGGCGGTAAGAAATTTGTTGCAGGAGGTAAAGTAGACCAGAGCGCTATCAATGATGAATTGAACAGATATCGCGACGAACTGGCACAGGCTCAGACAGATTTAGCAGATGCAAAGAATGCATTGGCTAATGC
>BAJA01000071.1 GCA_000613465.1 Bacteroides nordii WAL 11050 = JCM 12987 | reverse complement strand
ACCACTATTTTCTAAGACAGTACATAAATGTTTAGTACCTTGTAAATTGATATCAAAAAAAGCCTGTTTCTCCTCCTCTGTTTTAGGAATTGAATGGGCTTTACCGGCAGCATGAAGAACAATATCATACTTTTCTGTTAGATTAGGTATTTCTATAGCTAAATTGGCGGAATAATTATCTTGTAAAGCCAATCCGATAGTAGCAATAGAATAATTATCTTTTAATAGAGGATAAATGTTATTGCCCAGGAAGCCGGAAGCTCCTGTAAATAGAAGATTCATAGAAGTGATTATTTTACTGAATAAATAGTTTTTGTTTTTCTATTTATTAAAGTACGTTCCTTATCAAAAAACCATCCCCACTTATTCAAATAATATATAGCAGCCTTAATATGAATCCACAATAATCTAAAATTTTTATGAGACTCCTTCTCAAAATTATGGGTTATGACTGCTTTAGGATAATACATCGTTTTATATTTCTTATAAATTCGTCTATTCAAATCAGTATCTTCACCATACATAAAAATACCCTCATCGAACACACCGATTTCTTTTATGACAGTTTTACGTAAAAACATAAAACAACCTGATAAATATGGTACATTCATCTCGCTATCATAGTCCGCGAAATGCATTTCTAAATTATAATCGATTCTTTCTTTTATCTTTTTTATAGGAATAAACATTCTAACAATCCAGTCTTGAGGAGTAGGTAATAGTTTACATAAATATTGAAGTTCACCATTTGGAAAAATAACTTTAGGCATTACATTTCCAACATCCAGATTGTTTTCCATATAATCATACAATTTTTCCAATGTTCCCTTTTCAAAAAACACATCAGGGTTTAAAACTAAATGATATTTCCCCATTTTGGATGCATTACGTAAAATCACATTATGCCCTGCTCCAAAGCCATTATTAGAGTTCATAAATATATATTCTACACGAGGATCATTACAAATATTCCTTAATCTATCTGTTGGAGAATTATCTATAATATATAACCGCACCTCAACTTTTGTATTCAAAAAGCTTTTGATAGTTTTCAACAAAATGGAATCAAGATTCCTATATGTGACAATAGTAGCTGTTATTTCATACACTTTATTCTAAGTTTTAGTTAATACTCAATTTAGATCATTCCGCTATTTTAGGCACTTTTCAGTGCCTAAAAACGTATATAATTAAAATTTAAACGATTTATTAGCGGTTAATTACTGTCAAACCGATGTTTCGAGGAGTGAGATTAACATAACCTCTGTACCCATTAAAAAAAATCTTAAAAAAATTACACAAATATTCCAAGCCGATCGGCCATGGAACTTCACTGTACTTATAGCACTATGATAAGCTGCTACTATATTCACCCCTTCGTCACTACCGAAATGAAGCATATTGTTACACTGAGTGGTCAGCTTTCGTAAGGTTCATTCCTTAAGGTTATTGATAGGTTACACTCATTTTCTTACTACTTTTACCACCATTTCTGACGATATCGTAGTTTAATGGAATATAATGTCTATGGCTATTAATGTTCAATTTAATAATCAAGTTATGATTGTTTCTCAGAACTTAATTTTTAGTCTTAAAATCTTTGCCCAATGATTAAAAGCATTCTTATCTCCAATCATCACGGGACAATAACGGCGAATAAATTTTACGACAACAGTTATCATTAATGAGGTGATAACTGCCATAAATAGTATTTCTATATATCCAAATTGTTGTTGAATAGCAATCGGCAGATGTAAATTCAATCTATTACAGATGGCAACTATAATCGTAATAGCTCCACCATTCAAGTAATAAAATACCAAGCTATTAACTCCTATAAAACAAATCCATGGTATAGGGGGTACCAGCTTCACAAGCCTTACCATCATCATAATACCTAAAACAGCATAACAAAGATATAGCATGAAATTATGATAATCCTTGGCTCCGAAGGCCGAAGTCATGGTATGCCAATGCATCGAATCATAGATATAGAAACCAAAATAACAAACTACTAAAAGCAATAACACCCACCATTTCACTGGCACGTATCGATCAACTATATTTTCATAGATACGATAAAAAAATCCCAATCCAAAGAATGGCACAATTAATAATGCTCAATCGAAATAGTAAGGCAAACGCTCAGGATACCAAATAGAAATACAATAGCCCAATATCAGGCACACTAAACTAAAGGTAGAAATTGCTTTATGGTTCTTAGTCTTGCTTAATACCCATCCGAACATCACCTGTGCTACACCTAAAGCTACCACAAACCAAGAAGCCCAACCTAATACAATTTCTTGTAATCCAACAGATAAAGGAATATTATGACTGATAGATTTAGGAACAAATAATATAAGAGTAAATATCAGATATGTCCAAACGATTCCTCGTAAAATTTGAAGCATCTTACGTTTCAGCGAAAATTGCAGGTAGTTAGATGTAAATAAATAGCCTGAAAGAAAAAAGAAAAACGGCATCCTAAAGTATGCAAACAGATAGCTAAAATTATAATTTGTGATAGGGTAATAGACTTCACTATGGTAGAGTACTACTAAAAACATTGAAATTCCCTTGCCGAAATCTACCCATTTCTTTCTTTTGCCTCCAATTAATGATTTGTTAACATCTTGATCATTATTTGTTATCTCCAACATGGTATATAAGATCTATTTCAATAGTTTATTAAACAAATTTGTCCATGTATACACGACATCATCAGATTCAGCCTCTTTAGGAACTAATTTGAAATGACTCAAGTTCCCTTCAATAACCTCACTCATTCGAGTCATCAAATCTTCAGCCGATTCTGTATTGAAGAAAGCGGTTTGTTTAGCTCCCATAGCAGTTTCGTATGCATAAGGTAAGTCGGCTACAATCATTGGCTTATTAAAAGGAATGAATTCCGAAATAGGCAATCCCCATGTTTCAAGTTTCGAAGGGAATATCAAACAAGATGACTTGACATACATCTCCGAAACCTTCTCTTTAGACATTAATCCTGCAAATTTGATTTGTTGATATTTCCATAAGCTTTTAAAATGTCACGTGTATAGCGGTTTTCACTTCCATCAATCGTCAGCACCACTTTAAAACTATTCACCCCCTTTTGGAGCAACAACTTAGAAGCTTCACAGATTATCTCAAAATTCTTAAAAGTTCGTGGTAAAGACGGATAGAAAAAAGTAGTAATACTATTGTTATCAGGTCTCAATGAGATCTCTACCTCAGGAGAAGGATTTTCAAAAGGCTTAGCCACAATTATTTTCTTATCTTCCAAATTATACAACCCCATAAAAGCCTTTTTCAACCAATTTTGCTGCACTATTACAGCATTATTTTTTTTGATATTTATTCGATAAAGGTATTTATAAAACTGGGAGAAGAGATACTCTTTATAACTATACTTAATCGAAGATAGCTTTGGATGGTAGAAAGGAGTGGAATTATGACAGTAAACAACTCGTAATGTTGCAGTTACGTCCGGTGTCATATCATGAATGGCTAACCATAGATATGCGTTAAGCTTTTTAGAGAGTGAACGACAAAAGAAATATTCAAAATATACACGATTAATCCATCTCTTCTTCACCCATGGATACTCAAGATATTCGATATTGGGGAAATAAGCCAATTTTTTATCATGTACCAAGGCAATAATACGATATCTTTCCGCAAAATGTTCGTTCAACTCTGTAAGTGCATTTTTGAAAATTGTTAAGGTACCACCTTCTACTAAATTCACAGCAGAAACTACTATGATTTTTTTCATAAATTCGTTTATACTTAAAGCGACTTATATAAATTCATGTATTGTTTAGCGATTTCCTGACTTTGGAAACGCATGATGTTCTTTAATCCATTTTCAACGAGACGCAATCTCAGTGTGGAATCATTTATTAAGTTCAAAAATCCTCGACGCATATCTTCAACATCGTAAGGAGATACAAGAAGGGCTGCATCACCTGCAATTTCGATAAGCGGTTCGATACAAGAAGTTATCACAGGACGCCCCATAGCGTTCCCTTCAATAATAGGCATTCCAAAACCTTCATAAATTGAGCAAAAGCTTACGATGTCACAAGCCCGATATTCTTCGATAATCTCCGCATCTCTCAATTTTGTTTTTATAATGTAATCCATTTGATGCTTTTTGAGCGCATTAGATATTTCGTCATTTAGATGGCCGATTATAATTAACTGACATTCAATGCCACTCAATGCTTCAATTGTGCGGACCACATTCTTATTAACATTGGTTCCAATCAAAAGAATATGGGGCTTCTTATGGTATGGAACAGGCTGAGGTTTTTGTCGAAGAAATGAATCATCTACTGCATTGTAGATCACCTCTATATCCTTTCGTTTAGAAAATTGCAGTACCCTACGTTTTGTTTCAGTAGAGATACATACCACTTTCCCAGCAAATCTAATTGGTAACTTAAACCAAAACAAACGAAACACCCATGCTTCAGCGGGTTCCTGCAGAAATCATACATATTCGTGTCGTGAATAGTCAGAACCGATTTGCAACCTAATAAAGCCATAATGCAATAATGAATATCACCTGTTATATGGTTTATTGCATGTTTATTACGATGCCGCAGAACAAATAATAAATTCCTCAGCAGACTTATTACATCAGCACGATTAAAAGGAGCATAAAACTCTTGGTAATCATCTATTTTTCGAATAAAAGTCTGTGATACTTTATTTATACTAAAGCCACATTTGATATTTCTGTGAAAGAACAAAATAGGTTTCATTATACAACTCCAATTATTAATGTAATGCAACATATTCAGAATCAATATAAACAGCATTATATGGCCTAAATATATCAACTCCGAGATAACTATATGCATCCATACTTTTATTCATAGAATATAACCCCCAAATAATCAAAAAGCAAAAAGCAATTTGTTTTGCTTTTACACTATTAAGTATTCGAAATAAATAAGGGATGAGCAACACTTCAAAAATAGAGTAAAATAATACCCCACGCGATACTAATATTTGCAAAACCGTTCCACTAAAAAATATATATAAGAGTAAGGATAAAAGACTTACGTTAAAAACAAAATCAAAACTCTTATCAACAGAAGGTATTCGATTCCGCAGTAATAAAACCGAGAACACTATTATGCCACGACGAGCGATACCTAATAGTTTTGAGGGAATTGAAGAAGTGAAATCAGAAGTATTTTCTATATAAAAAGACATCTTATGATCCAAATCATCACTTGCCACAAATAACATTTCAAAAGGCAACTTGTTGATTACTCCCGAAATAGATACCAAAGAAATTATTAACAAAGAAAACCATATAATTTGAGATGGAATTCGTCTTGTAAAGAATAACAAAGGTACAAACATTAAGGCACTGATATGAAATAAGCACGCAAAAGCAATAATAACAATACTTACCATATACTTATGTCTTAGTATAAAAGGAACAGACAATAAACATATAACTAATGCCAAGTATTGCCTATTCATTCCCAAATAACCTATCATCGAGTAGTATAATACCAAAAGACTCATTAGCGGATAGGGTGAATACTTTTTAGTAAACCAATAGAATACTGAATATACAACAATTGCATGCAATAGTAAATATACAGTATAGCTGTCTGTAAAGCTCCTAACAAACTTATTCATCAAAGCATAACCAAGCTCAAATCCAGTTCGATTATCTGACATCAGACAATTTTGAAAATACCTATAATAAGGTGTCCAGTCAGATCCTATCCCCCACCTTAAACCATCATGCAATATAAACCATACTATACATAAGATTAATAAAGTACCTATGGACCTTTTTGTCCACCCCTTTGTTATCTCTATATACGCGCACAACGCTAAAAACAGAAAAGTAATGTAATACATTCAACTAACGACTATCAATGTATATAAATCACACAATCTGCAATTTATGGCTGCCTTTACGAATAAATTCCTTAATAAACATGCTACAATTAAAGTCTTCTGAATTTATAACTTTCAGTTCCTTTGGTTATTAAAAACGAATGATTTTCCCAAATTCCATATTTGCGCAATGCCCTTGTCAAATTATAATATCGATCTGCACCAATAATTTTAAATACCAAACCGAATAAAGTATTAATTCGAGATATCGTTTTTTGAGTATTTTGCGATTGTTCATTATAAACTACTGACTTAAACTCTTGATTCTTTCTTACAAATCCTTTACTACTTAAACGGTTAAAGAAATCTGAATTACAATCAAATGGATTTTCTATATCATTACCATTTTCAACCAACCCTCTAAATAATCTTCTAACAGCCAGACTAATGGTATATGCATGATTAGAAAAATAATTATAGGTATATTTTTGGTCTATAAAAGCTGCAATGTTAGCTTGCTTAAGTGCAGATCCATACTCATTGAAAAGCACAATGATATCTTCGTACTGTTTGATGTCCGATATATTCTGTTGAATCACTTCACCCGATATGAGTGATTTATAATTATATCCAGAGTAATGCACAAAAATCAAATTATCTAATTCTTCATCCAGCAGTCTTGATTCTATTTTTAGTTTTTCTGTACCTTGAATGACCTTTCTTTCATGAAAATTCCAAGGAGCAACATTCATCCCTTTATTTCTTGACACATATAGCTGTGTACCTAAAAAACAAGGAAGCATATCAACCCACTTCTGGTCTGTAAACAAATTCAGATTAGAATCGGCAAAACAATAGTCTTCAAGACGATTTTTCCACCATTTTAAGAAATTGGTAACATCACGAGTCTGTTTAAAAGCTCCAAAACCCATATTGAATACTCCAGAATAGAGTAATCTCTGTTCCTTTAAATTCCCCGAATATTCAACTTCTGCCGTTAATATGTGAGGAGTAACAACAGCACTGTAATCATTCAACTTGTTCCAAACGAAATCCAAACTGTCAAAAGTAAGAATGTCAGGATCGAAATATATAACTTTATTGTAACCTTTAGCAAAGAAATATTGTATAGAAGCAGGCTTGATAGCAGTACAAAACTCTGTTAGATTATACTTAAATGCCATTTCATACCATTTCGAATCGGAATATGACAATATTTCTTTAGCTACAAATACGTTACATGGTAATTTTGATTTCACTTCATCAGCAGGTTCATCTGCAACAACAATATAGAAATCAACATCCTTATTATATTTTTCAATGGATTTCTGCAAAGCTTGCGCCAGTCCAACGTAGTTGGTGGCAACTATAGTAAATACACAATTTTTCATAAATATAAAATTATAATTTAATCCATTCTGCCGGATAAACATCAGGAGTGGATAGATCTTTTATATACTCCTTCGGAGTAATTACGATTTTATCATCATATTCACAAAGCCAAGCACCCCACCATGAGAAAGTACTATTAGAATTAATATGATGACGACAAAGAGACATAAGATATAAATCACGCCATGAATTTAAACCATTATTGCAATCAACAAAGTGATATTCATTACCGATAAAATGTTCTCGGCACCAATTTATGTCATCTGAAAATACATAAAAAGAAGGATTATTTATATGCTTAATTGTGTATTGAATAGCCTTTTTAAAGTAATCATCTGTAGCAACTCCTCCAAATTGATAAATGCTATTTGTTTTCTTCAGATAATCTCCTCTTCTTATATGCAACGAAACAGAAGTTGGATTCTTTTCTATTTCAGTTTTCATTTTATTAAACACCTCATCTTCTTCAGAATTTGGGAATGAGAAAGTTCCCTTCACCTCTTTTTCTATTGCCTTAAAATGCTTCTCGCTAGGCCATCCTCCCCAATAAAAATTAATACCCAAAGGACTCTTAACGAGCAAATCTTCATTAAAAAGATATTTGTTGTCTTCTTTTATTATTCTAATTTTCAGTAATGATAAAAGTGAAGATACGATTTTTCTCTTTTTGAGTTGAAATAGCCAATATAGAATTCTATTTTTTATAGTATTGGGGATTTCAATGCCAAAGAGACGATTCAATTCGAAACCATTATGGTTATTAACGCCCCGCGAATCAAAAATACAGGTACAATTTTTACAGTATTTCTGTTTAGCCAAATAAAAGCTATACTGAGATAACTGATTACCTAAACCATTAAATATGACTACTACATCCATAACGCTTTATTAATTTCATATCTTTCTTTTATGGAAAAAACGATGGTATAATTGTTTTTTTTCATTGCCAGTTAACCCCAACAAATAAATTATAAAAGCAACATAAGGCATCCCTAAAAAAAGAACTGCTACAAGTCGATAACTATTATGAAATAATGTAACATATAAAAGAAGTGGTAAAAGTAGACTAAGAAATGTAACAACTAATAATCTTATTACTACCTTTCTCAAAAAATAACCTATAGGAAAATTAAACATTTTCTTAGCATATATAACCTTAATCCCTATTCCAAATAGCACAGGAAACAAAGAAGAAATAAAAGCAAATACAGGAGATAAACCTAACGAAGAAAATAAAAGGCAGAAAGGTAACGCGGTACAAATACTAACAAAAAAAATTGCTATCATATATTTTTTTATATTACGACATCCCACTATAGCTATGACTACAGTACCTGTAAGACTTTCCAACAATGTACCTACAAAAGTTAAACGCACAAACTCAACAGTATACGGAGGATATTCATTCAACCATAGCTTTAAAACCAAAGGAGCTTCCAATATAATAGGTATAGATATTATTAATACTAAATAGTAAGAAAACCTGGTACCATAAAAAATTAAATCATATAATTCGTCATATTTTTTTTGAGCTAAATTTTGTAATATTTGAGGTCTGATTGCCAAAAGAAAGTTACTAACGAATCCAGTAGCCATCGTGGATATTTTAACAGAAATTCCTCTTGAAGCATTTATAACAGAACCATAAAAATAATTCATCACTAAATCAATCCCTTGCGTCCTCGCTAGAATTGAAGAATCACCTAAAAAATTCCAACTCGCATAGCCAAACATATCTTTTATTACGGCTTTATCATAAATCAACCGAAAATGCGTTTCATAAAAATTTCGAGTACAATACAGCATGTAAATGCCCAACATCAATAAAGATACTAAAAATAAAAGAAACGAATAAAAAATCAACTTATCAAAAGTAGATACTTGTAATAAATAAACGATTATGAGTTTTAATAATACATCAACTATACTTATATATGCAAAAATTCCCATCTTTTCGTGAGCTATAATAGAAGCATTATAAGGAACAGCGAACAATTGAGCGATCAGAGTAAACAGACTAAATTGTAAACACCAGTTTGCCGCATATAAACGATCAGGCGTAATGTTCATATATGTATTTAAATACCACAACCCTATAGTTTCTACAAACACTACAAGTATTAATGATAAAATAGCCATAATCATTAGAGATGTGGAAAACATTAAATTTAATCTGTTTCCAGATTGTTTCCCCATCTCATATGTAATAAATCGACTACAAGCGTTAGAAAGAGAAGATGTTAAAATTGTAAATGTCGTTACAAGTCCACCTACAACATTATATATACCAAAATCATCAAAACCTAAAGCTGATAAAATAATTTTTGTAGTATAGATTCCGACCAGTAATACTACAACTAATCTTATATATAAAAAGAAAGTATTTTTTAGTATACGTCCTTTATTCCCCATACTGTAGTAAGAAAAAATTAATCCTCGTGATCTTTAGGATCCTCATCAAACGGGTCTCTATAATAACCAACGCCTACAATAGTTGCAGGATTACCAGAAACAATACATTTGTTGACAAATTCAGTTCTTTTCGTTACAACCGAGCAACCTGAAACTATAACATCATCGCAACTATGAGTACCTTTTAAAACTAAAGTCCGGTAACCAAACCAATTATTATTTCCTATTACAATTTCTTGATTAGCTTTAGAAACCTTACCTGTTTTAACGTTTTTAAAAAGATGGCTATCAGTATCCGTTATCCGAGATAATGTACCAACAGAACAATTACTCCCTATTTTTATACTTTTACGACATTTCAATTCTGAAGATGTCATACCAAACCGATTTCCAAGCTCTAATATTGCATTGTCACCAATATCAATAATACTATCATTTCCAATAAAACAGCTCCCCTTAAATTTTAAAATTCCACCACTATTAATAAACGCTATCCCTCTTGGACGGTTATAAGCAAGATGCATGGCTCCCATTTTTATCATACCAGGATAAATTTTATCCGATTCAATAACTAACCTACCTTTAAATAAACAATAGTTTCGGTATGTAATCCAAACAGGTAAAAATATAGCTTGCTTAAAAGGTAAATAATGAAAATTGAAATAGATTGTATTAAACAAAGAATATTTTCTAAAATCAAGAAAAATTCTTTTTATTTTTAATAGTTTTTCTTTTGTCATAATAGAACTATTTTTTACCCAATAGAAGTAATCGACTAACTTTATTCTTATTTACTATATTCAAGATTTTCACCACTATAAAAACAAAGAAAATTGAAAGTATTAGGCTTATCAAATCAATATAAATTTCATCCATCCTCGAAAAATTAAATATAAGTTTTAGTACTTTTACTAATATAACATGAATCAAATATATTCCCATTGTATACATTCCATAACTCGTCATCCAATGAACGATGTGTAAGTTCTTTATAGAAGAATAGATTTTAACAATAACAAAGTAGACAGAAAGACTACCTAAAAGACCAATGAAAAATCGATAAAAAGTAACATATAAATTATTTATATCAAATGTCCCTGTTCTATAATCAATAATTTTTATTGGAGTGTTATAGATTGTATACTCACTATCCCAAAAGTATAAACAAAATGCAAAGAATGGTATCGAAATCCATACATACTTTTTCAGAAAATGATATTTACTTTCTATTTTATGTGTCAAATATCCTAGAACAAAATAAGGATACATAAAAGATACTAACCAAGGAATATAAGGAAATAGAGTCAATACAATAACACTTACCAACAAAATCTTAAATTTCAAAGATAAATAAAGTATTATGTAACACAAAAATAAACATTTAAGAAACCAAAAAGCGTTAAATGGTGGTTCATAGGTATGAGATATATGTAACGTAAATGATAAAGAATACAATATAAACTCTTGTATTATGTAAAATAAAAAAGTCAGCAATATTAATTGACAGAATTTAGAAACAAATATTTCTTTCCAATTTTTATTTAATGATGAATAAGAAAAATAACCACTTAACAACATAAACAAAGGCATATGAAAAGAATAAATCACATGATGAACAGAATTTTGCCAAAAACCATCTGTATCAATCCCTTCTATTACATGACACCATACTACCAAAAATATTGATATAAATTTCACAAAATCAACAGATAAGATTCTCTGTTTCATCAATATAAATCATTAATGTTTTTCAATCTCAGATGTTTACTATCTTTCTCACTTACTAAAACTTTCTCTAAAGGTATCTTCCAATCAATCCCCAGCTCCGCATCATTCCAGGCTATTGCTCCTTCCGCTTCCGGATGATAAAACTCATCACATTT
>BAJA01000072.1 GCA_000613465.1 Bacteroides nordii WAL 11050 = JCM 12987 | reverse complement strand
TCTTTTATACACGCTTGACCGGAAGGAGTTTTCACTACCCCGGTGTCCCTAAAGAATATCCAATTGTGAACAAATCCACCGACATACACTGGTATCCTCTTCGCGTCACTTACAGCCGCGAGCTTCTCCTGAAAGAGATTTTAGATGCCGAAAATATTGAGAACTTCATCCCGATGCACTACGAGTACATCCGGAAAGGGGAGCGTAAAGTACGTAAATTGGTCCCCGTGGTGCATAACCTTATCTTCGTCCGTTCCTCTTTGGAATGCATCGAACGTATCCGTCAGTCCATCGCCCTTTCTTTGGCTGTCCGTTACATCTTCAATCAGGAGCTTCGCCGCCCGATCACCATCCCGGATTCCCAGATGCGTAGCTTCATTGCCGTTTCGGGCAATTACGAAGAGCAGATTGTCTACCTCGACCCCATCGCCACCGCCTTGCAGAAAGGCGACCGTGTTCGTGTCACCGGTGGTATCTTCGAAGGTGTGGAAGGAGTCATCATCCGTGTCAAGGGAGACCGCCGCGTGTCGGTTTGTATTCAGGGAGTCATGGCAGTAGCTACCGCTATATCCATCCCTCCCTAATCGAACGCATTCCCGATTCCTCATTATAATTGGTTGTAAATCATCTAATTGATAATTGCATCATTTTTCAATCGTAAATTGTAAATCGAAAAATTGTAAATAAATTCATGCTTCTACAATCACAAATCAATGCCCTGTGCCATATTACGCACGAGCTTCTCAACTTAGGTTTCGATGGTAGCCCCATTTATTCCGACCGTTTCTGTGAACTCAATCTCGAGGTATACCGTCAGTCCGAAGATCTCTACATCCGTCGTAGTTCCGGTGTTGAAGAAGAAGCCCGGCTTTGCTATGCCCTGCTGAGTGGTTTCCATGCCACCATTTACGACAATGGCAATAAAAATAAAAAGATCCAGGCGCTTCTTGACCGTAGTTGGAAGGTACTTGATAAACTCCTTGCTTCACTATTGAAGTGTCAGCTTTTAGTAGCTTGTTACGCAGAAACTTTTGATGATGAGTTGGCGAAAGAAGCTCATACAATAATCAATGGTTGGGAAGGTCGTGATTTGACTTTGGCAGAACGGGAGGTTTTTGACTATCTGGAGAGTTTGGAGGCTAATCCGTATCCGAACTGGGAAGAGGTAGAGTAACAGGTAACTTACTTGAATGATAAAGGTAGATTGTTGTTGAGGCCTGACGATATGCTGTTTTCATTTTTACTTTGTAAAGCAAAAGGTGGCTATATATGAAAAGAGTATTTACATTCAGATTTTATTTTTGTGTCAAATCTTTCTTCTAATAACAAGCGTATAGCTAAGAATACACTGTTCTTGTACGTCAGAATGTTGTTTCTGATGTTTATTTCATTATATACTTCAAGGGTGGTCTTGGACAAATTAGGTGTTGAAGACTTTGGTATATTCAATGTGGTAGGTGGTTTAGCTACGATGTTCACTTTCTTTAGTTCATCGTTATCTAATGCTACTCAGCGATTCTTAAATATTGAGTTGGGGCAGAATAATTTGAATGGTGCAAAAAAAGTATTCAGTCAGTATTTTTTGTTTTATTGTATTATAGCAATAGTCGTTATTGTGGCTGCTGAGACTATAGGCTCTGGTTTGTATGGAATAAGCTTGTTATTCCTCCTGATAGGGTTGTGGCAGCTGTATGTGTATATCAATTCACAGTACTTTCTCTGTGTGTTACGTTGATTGGCATTGTATTCAATTCCGAGATTGTTGTTCATGAAAATATGCGTATCTACTCTTATGTAGGGATATTTGAGGGGGTGGCTAAGTTGGCAGTTGCTTTTTTGATAAGCGTATCACCTTTTGACCGGTTAATTGTTTACGGATTGTTGTTGCTGATTACAACGTTGACTGTTCAGGGTTATTATGCTTATTATGGATTGAAGCATTATGATGAATGTCAGATTAGGTTTATTTGGGATAGAGCTTTGTTGAAGAAAACGTCTTCTATAGTAGGTTGGAATATGATCTCAACAGCTGTAGAAGCAGTGAATGATTCGGGTGTCAATGTTTTGTTAAATATCTTCTTTGGGCCAACAGTGAATGCTGCCCGTGCAGTATCTTATCAAGTAAGTAGTGCTGTCAACAGTTTTATAGTTAACTTTTTTACAGCTGTCCGTCCTCAACTTATGAAGTCTTATGCCAATGGAGATCGCGAATCTTTGATAAAGCTTTTCTTTAACAGTACCAAATTCTCATTCATGTTGCTTTGGGTATTATGCCTTCCTATTTTTTTTCTATAAACACCATACTTCATATGTGGCTGACGGAAGTTCCCGAATATACTAATACATTTACTTTATGGATTTTGGCCTGTTCATTAGTCATTGTGTTTAATAATCCTGTATGGCCTATTGCTCTTGCAATAGGAGATTTGAAGCGGTACGTTCCTTATGAAAGTTGTGTGTCTCTCATGATATTTCCACTTTCATACGTGGCTTTGCGATCAGGTTGTTCCCCGGTGATTATTTTTGTCATTATGTTTGGGGTCAAGTGTTGCTATGTGGTAGTAGTACTGACTATTATTAATAGATATATTCATTTCTCAGGTTATAAATATCTTCGGAATGTCATCTTGCCTATAGTTAAGGTGGTTTCTGCATCTTCCTTTATTGCATATGGATTGAGCAAAATTCTTCCTACTACTTTACCATATATTATATTACTTATCTTTTTGATTGTTTCATTGGCTCTTGCCGTCATTTGGATTTTGGGAATTACACATAGGCAAAGAGGGTATTTGATTACGTTTTTAAAGTCGAAATTGAGTAAGAAATAATGAAATATGATATTGTTTTCTTCCTTTATTTGATAATATTCTTAATATATTTAGAATCGATAAATAAGTGATTAAGTTGATAAATAAAAAGGGGGGATTGATAAAGGGTGGTAAAATATTATTGCTTTGTATTGCTTTTAAAGAGAATTGCTCGGATATTCATAATACAAAAATTGTTGATATTTACTCTACATTGCACGAATATACCCCCAATATTACTATTTATGATTCATGGGTCCATGTGGAGAAGGTAAAAAAGGAATACGGAATTGATGTCGTTAATGAGAATATTGCTTTTTTAGAAGGTCAGTTTGATGCTGTTATTCTTGGAGTAGCGCATAACGAAGTTAACTCTTTAGATATACGATGTTTCCTGCGTATTAATAATGGAGTGGTTTATGATGTGAAAGATGATATATTATGTAGGAAATATATTGATGGATGTTTATAATATGATTAACTATATATTGATAATTTATTTTCAATTAATAAATTACCTTACAAATGAATTTGATTAATAAAAGAATTTGTTTTCCGGTAGCGCTGAATTGTTCTTATGGAGGAAATACGATTGCATCATTGAGCAGGCTGGCCGATATATTGGTAGGAGACTACTGTGCTACTGTTATTTGGATTTTTCCCAAACAACCGTCAAGGGAATGGATTTCTAATATCCAAAAGAAGTATAAGGTGTTCTTTACTTCTAATTCATATGATAAATGCGAATCTGAGTTAAAAACATTTTTCAAGGACTGTACTCCGGATATTATCCATACTCATTATGAAGCGTATGATATTGCAGTAGCAAAAGCGGTGGATAGACGAGTTAGTATGGTGTGGCATGTCCATGATTATATGAGTTTAAGTAGTGGACGGCGTTCTTTTCATATATTGAGAAAAATCTATTGGCATCTCTTCTATTTTAGACATTATGGTATTTATGGGCGTAATGTAGAATTAATTGCTGTTAGTGCAGAAATGGCAGCATTCTGTAGTCATTATAAATCGGGAAATTTACTATCTTTTCCGCCTGTTTATTCAAATAATGAGTTATCCCAATTAAAGACTTCTCATATAAAGGTTCTGATTAATGGTATTGAGATGAATCGGGTTAATGTCTCAGAAAGTAATACTTTGAATCAGAGTCCTTTTACATTTCTTTCTTATGGTGGCCAGAATGTGCATAAACGCATTGATTATTTAGTGAGAGCAGGTGTAATATTATATACAAAAGGTTTGAACTTTAGAATAGTAATAACTAAAGGTGATAGTACTGAAAATGTGGTAAAGGAGATAGTTGGTAATAATATACCCTCTTGGTTGCAGCTGGTAGAGCAGACTAATGATGTTAATCAACTTTTAAATAACGCATCATGTTATGTCAGTACTTCTGTACATGAAACTATGTCTACAGCCATTGCAGAAGCTACATTGGCTGGTATTCCTGTTATTCAGAGTGATATTCCCGGTACATATTGGAATGCGAATAACCCCTCTGTTTTTTTGTTTAAAAGTGGGAATATAGATGATTTGGTAACTAAAATGGAGATGGTGATAAAATCTAATCGTACACAGCTTATAGAAGATTGTAGAATATCGAGACAGAATAATTTAGAACGACTTCAAATAGATACTTGGTGTAAAAAAGTGTTAGATAGCTATTTATTGTTGTAGTAAGTTACTTATATAATGTTTTCTGTTGTGAATTAGTATTGAATAATATATTATTGAAGTTATACAGTGAAGAAAATAATGCTTGTCTTTGGCACACGTCCCGAAGCAATAAAGATGGCTCCTGTAGTGAAGGAGTTTCAAAAACATTTAGAAACTTTTCAAACAATTGTTTGCGTGACGGGTCAGCATAGAGAGATGCTGGATCAAGTGCTACGTATTTTCGATATTACCCCGCAATATGATCTAAACATAATGAAACAGGGGCAGGATTTGTATGATGTTACCTCAAGGGTATTGTTAGGGATGCGTGATATTCTTAAAGAGGTGAATCCCGATGTTGTCTTGGTGCATGGCGATACCACTACCTCTATGGCGGCTGCGTTAGCTGCTTTTTATCAGCAAATTCCTGTGGGGCATGTGGAAGCGGGATTGCGAACACATAATATTTACAGTCCTTGGCCAGAGGAGATGAATCGACAGATCACAGGACGTATTGCTACCTATAATTTTGCACCTACTTCACTCAGCCGGCAAAATTTGCTGCAGGAAGGGGTAAGTGAAGCAAGAATCAACATAACGGGAAATACGGTAATCGATGCCCTCTATTGGGTACTGAACCGTATCGGTAATGATTACGTGTTGGGTACTGAACTGGAGAAAGTGGTGCTGAAGGCAGGGTATGATATTCGGCGGTTGGTGGGAGGTAGACGGTTAGTACTTATCACTGGCCATCGCCGTGAAAATTTCGGAGATGGATTTATTAGTATGTGTCTGGCCATTAAACATCTCACGGAAACCTATTTGGATGTGGACTTTGTATATCCTATGCATCTCAATCCTCATGTGCGAAAGCCGATTCACGAGGTATTCGGTGAGGATTTGTCTGGCTTCGGAAACATGTTTTTCATTGAGCCGCTGGAGTACCTTTCGTTTGTTTATCTGATGGAGAGATCGACGATTGTTCTCACAGATAGTGGTGGTATTCAGGAAGAGGCACCGGGTTTGGGTAAACCTGTACTGGTGATGCGCGATACTACTGAACGTCCTGAAGCGTTGTCTGCAGGTACAGTGAAACTGGTGGGAACCGATTTCAATAAGATTGTAAACGAGGTATCTGTTTTACTTGATGATAATCAGGCTTATGAACGAATGAGTAAAGCTGTAAATCCTTATGGAGATGGTTTTGCTTGCAAAAGAATTGTGGAAACTTTGAATAACTCCAAAATATGATTATCTAACGAAGTACACTTGTTAGCTGTCATATTGTTTATAAAAATGATTGATAACTAATCTTTTACTTACTACACCTCCCCTTATTAAGTTTTCGTGTTGGGAGTTTTCTTGATAC
This sequence comes from Bacteroides nordii WAL 11050 = JCM 12987, assembly GCA_000613465.1. Classification (GTDB taxonomy): domain Bacteria; phylum Bacteroidota; class Bacteroidia; order Bacteroidales; family Bacteroidaceae; genus Bacteroides; species Bacteroides nordii. The sequence continues at coordinate 5,497 of BAJA01000072.1, read as the reverse complement.
TCTGATTAACATTTAATATTTTCATAAATATCCTATTGATACTGGCAGTAATTGTTGTCAGCTCTTTTATTGGGGGTATTGTATTTTAACGTTATAGTTTCTTTTAAAAATAGATAAGTGTGATACCAAAGATAATCCATTATTGCTGGTTTGGCAGAGGTAAAATGCCAGAACTGGCATTGAAGTGTCTTGAGTCATGGAAGAAACATCTTCCGGACTATGTGATTAAAGAGTGGAATGAGGATAATTTCGATCTGGATGCGTATCCTTATGCCCGTGAAGCATACGACAATCGGAAATTTGCCTTTGTAACTGATATTGTGCGATTATATGCTTTATATCATGAAGGAGGTATTTATATGGACACGGATGTGGAAGTGTTGAAACCTTTGGACACTTTTCTAAAGTATGATGCGGTGTCGGGGTTTGAGTCAAAAACTCAAATTCCAACAGGTTTAATGGCGTGTCGTGAGGGGCATCCTTTGTTTAAAGAATTACTGGACGAATATGAGGGTATACACTTCAAACAGACGGATGGAAGTTTGGATTTTACTACAAATGTAGTTCGTATTACTAATGCTTGTTTGAAATACGGTTTGGTTCCGAATAACCGGTTTCAGACGGTGAATGGTTTTACTCTTTTTCCGAAGGAATATTTTTGTCCAAAATCTTATGATGACGGGAAAATCTATCTAACGGAAAATACAGTTGCTATACATCATTTCGCAGGCAGTTGGTTAACACCCAAGCAAAAGATTACAGAAAGAGTTGTAAGAATGATAGGCTATGATAACTTCGAGACCATAGTTCATTTGAAAAAGAAACTTTTCTCGCTTTTTAGTAAATAAACTTTGAGATATGATAGTTAATTCTGAATTTGTGCTTGTTTCTATTTTGGTACCGATATATAATGTTAGTAAATATATAGAACAATGTGCCGTTTCTTTGTTTGAGCAGACTTACGATAATATAGAGTATGTATTTGTAGATGATTGTTCGCCGGATGATAGTATAGCTTTGCTGAAAAAGGTAATGGAGCGGTATCCCAAGAGGAAGGATCAAGTGAAGATTGTGGCGCATGAGAAAAATGCAGGGCTATCTAATGCAAGAATTACGGGTATAAACAACTGTAGTGGTTTATATTTGCTGAATGTGGATAGTGATGATTATATTGAAAGGGATATGGTTGAAGTCATGATGAAGAAGGCCTTGGATTCAGATTCGGATATGGTTGTTTGTGATTTTAATTATGTTTTTATTGATAAGGTGAAGAGAATGAATAATGTGGTAGAAAACGATCGTCTCGAATATATAGCCAGTTTGATTACAAGACATTCTTCTGTCTGTGTATGGGGACGTTTGATAAAGAAGTCTCTCTATGTAGCCAATTCGGTTTATCCTATACCGGATTTGAACTATGCGGAAGACTACGTGGTAACACCACGTTTAGTGTTTTATGCCCATAATATAGTCAAAGTGGATAGAGCTCTCTATAATTATGTTCAATCAAATAGTATCTCTTATACTCATAATCTTAGTTCTATTTCTATCGGTAATGCAATTTTGGCGAATGATGTACTTTGCGATTTTTTTATTAAGCACGGATTACATGATAAACTTCCTTTACAGGAGTCTAAAGCAATCAATTTAGTGACTTTATTGTATGCTACACCTTTAAATCTATTATCTGAAGTAGAGTCAGCATGTGAAGGATTGGACTTACGAGATTTAAGAATATCCTTATTGCATAAGTGCCTTTTAGTATTGGCGCAAAGAAAATGTACAAGATTGCTCTATGGTATATTAAGCATAATTAATTTCATGAGAAATATTCTATAAGTCTGGTTTTATGAACATTCTCTGGTGTGAAAGACGTAACTTTAGATATTGGTTCTTTTGTACAGGCTGTTTTATGTGGCTACTGTTATTCGTAGCATTATTAAATGTCACTGACTTACTTCTTATAGGACAAATGGCTACTGTACATTTATCTGTAATGGCAGCACTACTATTAGTTCGTTCTTTTTGTGCCAGGAATCCTTTATATTTTATTTTCTTTAGCTTTATTTCGCTCTATGTTTTGCCTGCTAAATTATTTTTTTTTGACGGATTATATTTTTCTGCTTATCATCAGACATTTTCTTATTATACGGCAGGCTATACAACTTTAATTTTTTCTTTATTCTTATTGTTTGTAAACTTGTTTTTAATCATACCTCAAGGAACAACTAAGCAGATTCGATTTCGGAAAAATAATTGTATCTTTTGGATTCTTTATATTATTGCTTTCATAATAGTGTGCATGTGCAGGAGAAAAGGGAATATGTATGGAGGAGAAGAAGATGGAGGGTTATCTACATTGAATGAATATGTCATAATACTTTTCTTGATCTGCTTTATATATAGTTCCAATGAGAAATTGAAAAACAGAGCTTTATATTTTCTTTATGCCCTTTATGCATTCTTTGCTATTATTACTGGTGGCCGTATTGAATTGGTTCTTCTTTTTTTTCTGTTATTGGCAACAGTGTTACAGTATAAGTTTTCCTTCAAATTTTTATTCTTGTGTTTTCTGTTTGGAGTGTGGGGTATGACATTGTTTGGAAAAATCAGACATGATCCTGTTATACTTCTTCAACAGGATATAATTTCTATTATTTTTGATAATCGTGCAGTTGACTTAGGGATGCAGACTTCCAATGAAGGGGATGTGTATTGGCTTCAGAAAGGTTGTTGTGTTTGATAGAAGATGGGAACCTTAATTTTTTTTCTCGCATAGAGGCTGCTGTTTGTTACTTTCTTTCTCCATTGGCTCCTTCTTCTTATTTTCCTGAGACTGCAAACCTCTCCACTTATAGAAGGGATTTAATGGATACTGGTGGTGGAAACTTGGCTCCTGTCAATTTCTTTGTTATGTTTGGTTTCTTGGGTACTGTATTCTTGGGGTATTTTGTCTCTCGTATGCTAAATATGCTTTCTAAGGATAACTGTAATCTGCCGAAAATCTATATTCTATTGATGGTAATTACGGTATCCCGTTGGTTTGCGTACAATCCAATACAATTGGTAAAATTATGTGTTTGGGGGATAGTTTGTTATTATTTAGTGATAAGCGTAGACTATACTGTGAAAAAATATCGTCAGAATTGCTGATAAAAGAAATTCTTTTTTCCTTTTATTTTTTATAAATTACAACGTATGCCAATACTTTTACAGATAAATACTGTCTGTAACTCCGGTTCAACCGGACGCATAGCGGAGGAGATCGCTAATTTTGTCATTCAAAAAGGATGGAAAAGCCATATTGCCTATGGTCGTGGGAAACAGCTAAGTGCCAGTATCACTTATCACATAGGTCGTGATCAGGATTTATTAATAAATGCATTTGCTGCAAGGCTTTTTGATAACGATGGATTTGTGAGACGAAAACCTACGGAACAGCTTGTAGAATATATAAAAGAAATAAAGCCGGATATAATACACTTTCATAACCTGCATGGATACTATTTAAATCTGGATGTTTTATTTAAATATTTAATCGCTTCACGTACTCCTGTAATCTGGACTTTGCATGACTGCTGGAGTTTTACAGGGCATTGTACTCATTTTGATTTTATCAATTGTACTCGTTGGATGACAGGTTGCTATTCATGTCCGGAGAAACACAGCTATCCTAAAAGCTTGTTATTGGATCGTTCGTTGGAGAATTATGCTCATAAGAAAGAGTTGATATCTCAGTTGAATATATTGAGAATAGTTGCCCCTTCATCGTGGTTAGCTAATTTAGTAAGGAGTTCCTTCTTGAAAATATTTCCGGTAGCAGTTATTAATAATGGTGTAAATCTGAAACAGTTCTATCCCCGATCGACCGGTGGACTACTTGAAAGATATAGATTGGGGAATAGAAAAGTCGTTTTAGGAGTTGCCAGTATATGGAATGAAAGAAAAGGATTGAAATACTTAGTTGGGCTAATAGATTATCTTCCCGCCGATGCTTACCAGATTATAATTATAGGTGTAACAAAAGCCCAAAAGAAACGACTTCCCCCGGAAATAATAGGTATTGAACGTACTGAAAGTATAGATGAACTGGCGCAGTTTTATTCGTTAGCCGATGTATATGTTAATCCTACATTAGAAGATAATTTTCCCACAACAAATCTTGAAGCATTAGCCTGCGGTACACCTGTCGTGACATTTAAGACGGGAGGGAGTGTTGAAGCAATTGGCAAAGAACACCTCTGTGGTGCTATAGTGGATGTGAAGTCTGTTCCTGCATTGGCTGATGCCGTGAAGTTAATAACAACGAAGGATATAGCCATACTAAAAAAGATGTGCATAGAAAGAGCTAATAAGTATTATAATGCTTCAGAACGTTTCAAGGAATACTTGAATATCTATGATGATATTCTTTGTAAGTAATATACTCATAATAAGGCAGTAATATTATAGAATGAAAATTTCTCTCATTACCGTTACTTTTAATAGTGGCGGAACTCTTCGTGATACTATTCAATCTGTTTTATCTCAGACCTATCCGGAAATTGAGTACATCATTGTAGATGGTTTATCTGAAGATAGTACCATAGATATAATAAAAGAATATGTCCCCTTGTTTCAAGGTCGGCTAAAGTGGATAAGTGAAAAGGATAATGGACTTTATGATGCCATGAATAAAGGCTTCAAGATGGCTACAGGTGAGATTGTCGGTATTATTAACTCCGATGACTTATTGACAGAATCCGGTGTAATAGGGAAAGTTATCGATTGCTTTAAGGATCACAAAGATATTGACTGTGTATATGCAGATCTGTATTATGTGTCACAGCATGATACTTCTAAAATAGTACGTCACTGGATCACAGGGAAACAGCGCTCATTTTCAAAAGGGTGGCATCCTGCACATCCGACTTTTTATGTAAAGCGAGATATATATTTAAAATATGGGATGTTTGATTTAAATTTTAAATTTGCTGCAGATTTTGAGTTGATGTTACGATTAGTTGAGAAAGAGCATATAAGGTTATTCTATTTACCGGAACCATTAGTGAGAATGCGTTTAGGGGGAACTACCAGTAAAAATCTGACCAATATACGAAAAGGGAATATTGAATGTTTGAATGCGTTTAGAAAGAATGGAATACCTGTAAGTGTTTTATATCCATTTTATCGTTTACTTCCTAAATTGAAACAATACTTTCAATAATCATTTTTCATGAAACTACTTTTTACAGGAGCTTCCGGCTTCCTGGGCAATAACATTTATCCTCTATTAAAAGATAATTATTCTATTGCTACTATCGGATTGGCTTTACAAGATAATTACTCCGTTAATTTAGCTATAGAAATACCTAATCTAACAGAAAAGTATGATATTGTTCTTCATGCTGCCGGTAAAGCCCATTCAATCCCTAAAACAGAGGAGGAGAAACTGGCTTTTTTTGATGTCAATTTACAAGGTACTAAGCATTTATGTACTGCCTTAGAAAGTAGTGGC
>BAJA01000073.1 GCA_000613465.1 Bacteroides nordii WAL 11050 = JCM 12987 | reverse complement strand
AGAAATTCAGTTCGGGCGACCCCGACACCTCGAAAACTGCCAGCTCGTGGTTTGGAGCCTGCATCTTCCTGATAGTGGCCGCCACTATCCTGAGATCGTTCTTCCTCTAAGAACAAATAAAAGCCAACAACTTATGTCTGACTTTGAGATAAACAAAGGCGTGGGCCGTGAGGTGGAGTTCAAAGGACTTCGTGCCCAGTACCTTTTTATTTTCGCTTTCGGGCTGCTTGCCGTGTTCGTGGTGTTTGTCATCATGTACACGGCGGGCATCGGGCAATGGACGTGTATCGGCTTCGGGGTATCGGCTGCCACGGCAGTGGTCTGGCTGACCTTCTCGCTGAACAGGCGTTTCGGCAGCCACGGACTGATGAAGCTCCTTGCCGCCCGGCAGCATCCCAGGAGAATCCTCTCACGAAAACGTATCACACGTCTGATTAAAAAAAAACAATCGTAAATCATGAGAAGTACATTGACAACATCCACACTGGAAAGCAAATTCCCCGTCATGGCGGTGGAACACGGCTGCATCGTCAGCAAGGACGCCGACATCACGGTGGCCTTCCGGGTGACACTGCCGGAAGTGTTTTCGGTATCATCCGCGGAATATGAGGCGATGCACGCCACATGAGCCAAGGCAATCAAGGTATTGCCGAACTATTCAATCATCCACAAGCAGGATATTTTCATCACGGAGAAATACAGGCCCGACGTCGGAAAAGACGACCTGAGCTTCCTCTCCCGCAGTTTTGAACGTCACTTCAACGAGCGGCCTTACCTTGACCACACCTGCCACCTGTTTCTCACCAAGACCACCAGGGAACGCTCCCGACAGCAGAGCAACTGGAACACGCTGTGCCGGAAGTTTCTGGTGCCGAAAGAGATACGGGACAAGGAGATGATGGAGCGTTTCATGGAGTCGGTGGGACAGTTCGAGAGTATCGTGAATGACAGCGGCCTTGTCAGGCTGGAGCGGCTGTCCACGGAAGAGATAACGGGAACGGAAGACGGACCGGGCATCATCGAGAGGTACCTGACCCTGTCTGCGGACGGAAGCGTCATGTTGCAGGACATGCAGCTGAACCCGGACGGGATGCGTATTGGCGACAAACGGCTCTGCCTGCATACCTTTTCCGACCTCGACGACCTGCCGGGCAGGGTACGGACCGACGGACGCTATGAGCGTCTTTCCACGGACCGCTCGGACTGCCGCCTGAGTTATGCCTCTCCCGTGGGTATCATGCTGCCCTGCGATCATATCTACAACCAGTGGATATTCATAGACGACAGCAGCGAGAACCTCGCCCGTTTCGAGAAGACGGCGAAGAACATGCAGTCGCTTTCACGCTACAGCCGGAGCAACCAGATAAACAAGGAATGGCTGGACGAATACCTGAACGTGGCACATACCAACGGGCTGCAATCCGTCCGCTGCCATTGCAACGTGATTGCATGGGCCGAAAACGGGGATGAACTGCGACGGGTGAAGAACGACGTGGGCAGCGCACTGGCACTGATGGAATGCACACCCCGCCATAATACCATTGACCTGCCGGTCCTTTACTGGGCCGGCATACCGGGAAACGAGGCGGACTTCCCTTCGGAAGAGAGCTTCTACACGTTCACCGAACAGGCACTATGCTTCTTTACGGCAGAAACCTGCTACCGGAACTCGCTCTCCCCCTTCGGGCTGCGCATGGTGGACCGGCTGACGGGAAAGCCCGTCTTCCTCGACATATCCGACCTGCCCATGAAAAAAGGGGTGGTGACAAACCGGAACAAGTTCATCCTCGGCCCGTCGGGCAGCGGAAAGAGCTTTTTCACCAACCATATGGTGAGGCAGTATTGGGAACAAGGCACGCACATCCTGCTGGTGGATACCGGAAATTCATACAAGGGGCTGTGCGACCTGATCTGCCAGAAGACGAACGGGGATGACGGAGTTTATTTCACTTACCAGGAAAATGACCCGATTTCCTTCAATCCGTTCTTCACCGAGGATTACCGGTATGACATCGAGAAGCGGGACAGCATCAAGACGCTGATTCTGACCTTATGGAAAAGGGAGGACGAACCGCCCCGGCGCTCGGAAGAGGTGGCGCTATCGAACGCAGTCAGCCTGTATATCGAGAAGATAAAGAAGAACCGGAAGATAAAGCCGAACTTCAACTCGTTCTATGACTTTGTAAGGAAAGACTACCGCAAGGTGCTGGCGGACAAGAATGTGCGCGAGAAGGACTTTGACGTGGACGGTTTTCTGAACGTGCTGGAACCTATTACAAGAACGGCGAATACGGGTATCTGCTGAACTCGGACAAGGAACTGGATTTACTGAACAAACGGTTTATCGTATTCGAACTGGATGTCGTGAAGGATAATCCCATACTTTTTCCGGTGGTGACTATCATTATCATGGAGACTTTCATTAATAAAATGAGACGCTTGCAGGGTATCCGCAAGATGATACTGATTGAGGAAGCCTGGAAGGCAATCGCACGTGAAGGGATGGCAAACTACATCCGCTATCTCTTCAAGACGGTCAGAAAATTCTTCGGTGAAGCGGTTGTGGTGACGCAGGAAGTGGACGATATTATCTCTTCCCCCGTTGTGAAGGAGACAATCATCAACAATTCGGACTGCAAGATACTGCTTGACCAGAGGAAGTACCAGAACAAGTTCGACCAGATACAGAACCTGCTCGGTCTGACGGACAAGGAACGCTCACAGATACTGTCTATCAATCTTGCCAATGCGGCCAACCGGCTTTATAAAGAGGTCTGGATAGGGCTTGGCGGTACACAAAGTGCGGTATATGCGACAGAAGTTTCGGTTGAAGAGTACCTTTGCTACACCACTGAAGAGACTGAAAAACTGGAGCTTACCCGACTTACTGAAAAGCTGGATGGAAACATCGAGCTGGCTATCAAACAGCTTGCCGAAAACAAGCGGCAGGAAAACAAACAATCCTTTAATCCATAAAACACAATGAGTAAGAAAGATTTATTAAGCCAATGCAGGGAAGCGCTCGGAGACGCCACCCTGACCAATCTGGACCTGCTGAACCTGATTGGGGAGATGAGAAAGGAACTGGAACATGACCGCATCTGCGGGCACTGAATGAACAGGGAAGACGGCTCGACGCTGACCATCCGTAAATCCAACCGGGTGACGGACGGCTTCAAGGGATACAAGGCCACGCTGTTCGCCGGAGAAAGGGCCTACATTGAAATCAGTATCCCGTTGTGCAGCGGTGACGACCTTTTCCTGCACGGGAACAGGGATGCCGGATGCATCGGGTATTTTTCAGGTAGTGAGGTATTGCTGTTCGGCAGTTACGGCCTGTTTGCCCGTGACGACGACAGCCGGTATTTACTGACTAAAGAAAGGAGATAGACGCATGAAAAGGAAAATGACAATTCTACTGACGGCCCTGCTGTCCCTTTCGGTGACGGTCAGGGCGCAGTGGGCGGTTTTCGACCCCAGCAATTTCGCGCAAAGCATCGTGAACTCGGCCAATGAAATCGTACAGACTTCCTCGACGGCGCAGAACATGTGGAGCAATTTTCAGGAGACTGTGAAGATTTACGAGCAGGGAAAAGCCTACTACGATGCCTTGAAATCGGTGCATGACCTGGTAAAAGGCGCTCGCAAGGTGCAGCAGACCATCCTTCTGGTGGGTGACATCAGCGACATCTACGTGACGAACTTCAACACGATGACGGGCGACCCCAACTTTACGGTGGAAGAGCTCTCGGCCATCGCCTTCGGGTATAACAGACTGCTCAAGGAGAGCAGCGACCTGCTGCTGGACTTGAAGGAAGTGACCACGGCAACCGGACTCTCGATGACCGATAAGGAACGGCTGGACATCATCAACCGGATATACGGCGAGGTGCTGGAATACAAGAACCTGACATGGTACTATACCCGCAAGAACATCGGGGTGTCGTACCTGCGGAGCAAGGAAAAGGGAGATGCCGCACGGGTGCTCTCCCTGTACGGGACACACGACCAGCGTTATTGGTAATCATTCATCCGTTAAATCAATCAAGAAGACTATGTTATTATTATCAATAGACTGGACGAACCTTCACGAGCTTCTGCGCTCGCTGTATGATGAAATGATGCCATTATGTGAAGACATGGCTTCGGTAGCGAAGGGAGTGGCGGGTCTCGGAGCGTTGTTCTATGTGGCCTACCGGGTATGGCAATCGCTCTCACGGGCGGAACCGATAGACGTGTTCCCGCTGCTCCGGCCCTTCGCGTTGGGTCTTTGCATCATGTTTTTCCCCACTATGGTATTGGGTACGATCAACGGGATTCTCTCCCCCGTATGCAATGCCACCTCCTCCCTAGTCGAACAGCAGACCTTCGACATGAGGAAATATCAGGAAGAGAAAGACAGGCTGAAACGCGAAGCGATGCTGCGTGACCCTGCGAAGGCCTTCCTGGTGAGCGACGAGGCGTATGACAAGAGGCTGGACGAACTGGGCTGGTCGCTGGGGGACATGGACACGATGATAAACATGTACGGACAGAAGAAGATATACGAGCTCGGCGAGAAAATCCGGGGATGGTTCCGTGAATTGCTGGAACTCTTCTTCCAGGCGGCCTCGCTGCTGATAGACACGCTGAGAACCTTCTTTCTGATCGTACTGTCCATCCTGGGGCCCGTCTCCTTCGCACTGGCCGTCTATGACGGATTCCAGAGCACGCTGACCACCTGGTTGTCCCGGTATATCTGCATCTACCTGTGGCTGCCGGTGAGCGACCTGTTCGGAGCGGTCCTCTCGCGCATACAGATACTGATGTTGCAGCAGGACATAGAGAAGATGCAGGACCCGGCATTCATACCGGACTCGTCGGGGAAAGTGTACTGCATTTTCATGATTATAGGTATCATCGGTTATTTCTGTGTCCCCACCGTTTCATCGTGGATTATCCAGGCGGGCGGTGCCGGAGCTTACGGACAGAAGGCAAACGGTGCCGGAAAGATGGCCGGTAACGGTGCCGCGGCGATAGGCGGTGCAACAGGCGGAGCGATAGCCGGACGTATCAAGAAAATGTTCTAACCTTACATCAATAATTGTATAACGACAACATTAAAAACAGAAGAAGAAAATGGAATTCAAATCATTAAAAAACATCGAGACATCGTTCCGGCAGCTACGGCTATTCGGGATGATATTCCTGGGGGCGTGTACGCTGGTAACGGTATTTGCCGTATGAAAGGCTTATGATTTCGCCGAGGCACAACGGCAGAAAATCTATGTGTTGGACAGCGGAAAATCACTGATGCTGGCCCTTTCGCAGGATATGCAACAGAACCGCCCCGTGGAGGCGAGGGAACATATCAGGCGTTTCCACGAGCTGTTCTTCTCCTTGTCACCGGACAAGAGCGCCATTGAAAGCAATGTGGAGCGTGCCCTTTACCTTTCGGATGAAAGCGCCATCGGCTACTACCGGAACTTGCAGGAAAAAGGCTATTTCAACCGGATGATAGCGGGAAACATCTCGCAGACGCTGACGGTGGACAGCATAAGGGGGAACTTCGACAGTTATCCCTACGAGATGAAGGCCTATTGCCGGCAGCACATCATCCGTTCGAGCAGCATTACCGAAAGGTCGCTTGTCACCACCTGCCGTCTGAGGAACGTCACCCGGAGTGACAACAACCCGCAGGGATTCCTGATAGAGAGTTTTACCATCATCGAAAACAGGGACATTGGACAGTATGAAAGATAAGGGGATCAAAAAGGTCTTCCACCCGTTCAGAACGGGGATAGACCGCCATATGGCCAGACTCCGCAGACGCTGGCTGCGGCTGAGCTGCCGGCAGCAAAAGGTTATCATTCTTTACTTGCTTGGACTCTTCGCCGCCATCGACCTTGCCTGCATCGTGGGCGGTTTCTGCGGAACAGACAAATTTCTGATTGAGGTACGGCATCTTCAAAGGATTGCGTTTCCCCAGACGGACAGTATCCAACCATTCAAAAACAATGTATCCAATGACACAATCCGATAAGAAAGAAAAGGACAAGGAAACGTGGAAAGCGGAGTCCGTATCCGAAAAGGGGAAAAAGTTAAGCTGCAAGGTTGCCGACAAGCTGAAATTCTATGGCGTGGCGGCTGTTCTGTCCCTGCTTTGCGCCGGGTTCATCTGGTTTATCTTCAAGCCGGACACAACGGAAACGGTGGGAGGGACGGCAGGTATCAATACCACGATACCCGACGCTATTGCACCGGAGACGATGGCCGACAAACAGAAGGCTTACGAACTGGAAGAGATGAAGAGGCGCAGGCTGGAGAAGGTAAGAACCTTGCAGGATGTGGCCGGGGACTATCTGATGCCGGACACGACAGACGGGCTGAAACCGGAAGCGGATGCACCCGGAACGGATGCTATCCGGGAGTCCAGAGAAAAGCAGCGGCAGATTTCAAGGCAAATCACCTCGTTCTATCAGGAGCCGAAGGAGAATCCCAGGGTGAGCGAACTGGAACGGCAGGTGAAGGAACTCGGCGAAAAGCTGGAACGGGAACGGAACGGGCAGGACCCGCTGGAACTGATGGAGAAGTCGTATGAGATGGCGGCACGCTATTTCCCCGGACAGACGGGCGGGCAGGTGAAAAGCATACAGTCGGGCGGTCCGTCCGGTAACCCTGCCGCCATAGCCGCCGGACGTGCCACGGAAAACGTGGTCTCGTCGCTGGCTGCGCCACCGGCTCCCGACACGATACCCCGCAATTACGGTTTTGCCACGGCGGTAGGTGCCGGACAGCCTGCCGGAACCAATACGATACGTGCCTGCGTGGCTGAAGACCAGACAGTGACCACCGGGGCATGACTGAAGTTCCGGCTGCTGGAACCGCTGCAAGTGGGCGGCGTGCCTGTGCCTGCCAATACTCCGCTATATGGCACGGTGCGTATCGAGGGGCAACGGATGGCGGTCACGGTAAACTCCATAGAGAGCGGCGGCAATATCCTGCCGGTGGAACTGGTGGCTTACGATATGGACGGGCAGGAAGGGCTTTTCGTCCCGAACACGGCGGAACGTACCGCCATGAAGGAAGCCGCCGCCAATATCGGGGGCAGTTTCGGGACAAGCATCTCATTCGCACGCAGTGCCTCGCAGCAACTGGTCATGGACGTGACAAGGGGCGTGCTTGGCGGCGGGTCGCAATACCTGGCCACAAAGATGCGTGAGGTGAAGGTGGCCGTGAAAGCAAATTATCAACTTCTATTAATCTCAAAAAAACAGTAATCAGATGAAGACAAGAATTATTTTATCATTAGTAATGCTTTTGACCGTATTGTCGGTAAAGGCGCAGGAATCCGTGGAAACAAGGATTTTCCCCACCAATCAGATTATCGCACCGCACCTCATCGAGGTGACTTTCTCGAAGACCGTACATATCCTGTTCCCTTCGGAAGTGAAATATGTGGATTTGGGCTCCTACGACATCATTGCCGACAAAGCTACGGGGGCGGAGAATGTGGTACGTATCAAGTCTGCCGTAAAGGGCTTTGAGGGCGAGACGAACTTCTCGGTCATTACGGCTGACGGCTGCTTCTATTCCTTTAATGTGGTATATAAGAATGAACCGGCACAACTTTCCATTGAGATGGAAGACTGGCTGCGGAAGAACCCGATGGGCGGGGCGGCTGACGACCGCATGTTCGTGAAACTGAAGGAACTCGGCGGGGAGACACCGCTGGTGGTGAACCGCATCATGTACACGCTGTATAAGAAGAACAAAAGGGACATCAGGCATATCGGCTGCAAGAAGTACGGCATACAGACCCTGCTCAAAGGAATCTATATCAACAATGACCTGCTGTACCTGCATACTTTCCTGCGCAACACCTCGGACATATCGTTCGACATTGACCATATCCGTTTCAAGGTGGTCGACAAGAAGGTGGCCAAGCGCACGGCCATGCAGGAGAATATTATAGAGCCGGTAAGGGCTTACAACCGTCTGACAACGGTGGACGGCAAGGCCACGGTACGCAACATCTTCGTGTTGCCCAAGCTGACACTGCCGGATGACAAGCTGCTGGTAGTGGAGATTTACGAAAAGGGTGGTGCCCGTCACCAGTCGTTCCGCATAGAGAATACAGACCTTGTGGCGGCAAAACCAATCAGTGAGCTGCACCTGAAATAATAACCTATATATAATATAATGTATATGCAAAGAATATTATTCATATTGACAGCTGCTGTACTGTCGCTCCTTGCGGGCGAAGCATACGCGCAGCGTGACTTGCCGGGGCAGACGGGCATACAGTTTACGACGGGCGGGGTGAATCATTTCCTTTCATGGAAGAGTGGCGGTGAACGCCACTACTTCACCTCGCTGGCCTTTACACATACCAACCGTAACCGTACCTATTGGCTGTATGGCTGGATTATCAGATAAAGGAGTACACCTATGAAAATAAGGCGATACCCAAAGCGCAGTTCACAGGGGAACTCGGTTACTTTATTCCCGTATTGTGGGACAAGGGCCGGAATGTATGTCTACGTATCGGACTCTCGGCATTGGGCGGTTTCGAGACGGTCAACCGGGGAACCTCCCTGCTTCCTGACGGGGCGACGGTGACAAACGGTGACTGCTTTATCTATGGCGGTGGGCTGACTGCGGCCTTTGAGACTTATCTGACAGACCGGGTGATGCTCCTGCTGCAAGTCAAGGAAAGGGCTGTTCGGAACGGATGCGGGTAATTTCCATACGCAGGTAGGATTGGGAGTCCGCCTTATTATCAACTAATGAAAAGAGAAAGGAGAAACTTAAAAATGAAAAATGTACTATATATATGTATAGGCGCACTCTTTGCGGTGCTGGCCTTCGGTTCCTGCAACGATGATATAGACATCCGGCAGGATTATGATTTCAGCCTCTCGTCATGGTATCTGCAAGAACAGATTGAAACGGGTGAAACGGTGGAGATACGCTTTTATCTTGACCGTGAAGGGGACTATGAAAAGGCGGAGTATGAAATTGGTTACATCCAGATGGAAGGCAAGGGAGAGGTGACGGACAGTGAAGGCGTAAGACTCGTCAACCGGGAAGTGAGACCGTTGGCGGAAGTGCCGGAACTGGATAGGGAAAATCCGGTCAGGCAGGTATTCACCCTCTTTTACCGTTCGACAAGTGCCAGACGCTCGGAACTGAAATTCTTTGTCCGGGACAATTTCGGACAGGAAAGGGAACTGGCAGTAACATTTGACACTGCGAATGATACGGCTGGAGAATAGCCGTTGTCAGGCCGGTCAGGAAAAACGGTGGGGTATCCCGCCGTTCTTGATTTTATGAAATTTGCTTAATGAAAACAAAGGAATGAGTAATTGTTTCCTATTGCACGGAATTTGTTTCTATATTTAGCCGGAAGTTAATTAATCAATCAGATACGTATGAAAACAACACTCAGGATATTCCGCATTTTATTCAAATTGCTTCTGCTCTCTTATGTGGCGGTGGTAAACATTATTTTTATATCGGCCTTTTATGTCCTGCTGCTGGCTGTCGTGGAATGGGTGTTCCCTTCCTTCCTGCCGGGATTGTTTGCCCGATACGGCTTTGCGCATCATCTGGTCTGTTCATTGCCTTTCTATATGGTCTTGCTTTATATTCTGTACAGCCTTTCACCGCTGAACGTATGGCTGATGCGGATGAAAGAGGGTTACAGACCGCTGGGCGGTGAGGAACGGGTACGGCTGGAACGCCTGCTTTCGGAAATGGGGATGGAGAGGAAGCTGAATATCTACTGCAACAGGGACGCACGCACGAATGCCGTGACTTTCGGATTCCATACAATCGGGCTGACAGGCGGTATTCTTCAGACGGCATCGGACGAGGAACTCAAAGGGGTAATCAGCCATGAGGTGGGACACATCTCGCATTATGATTTTGTCTATCAGGTGCTTC
This sequence comes from Bacteroides nordii WAL 11050 = JCM 12987, assembly GCA_000613465.1. Classification (GTDB taxonomy): domain Bacteria; phylum Bacteroidota; class Bacteroidia; order Bacteroidales; family Bacteroidaceae; genus Bacteroides; species Bacteroides nordii. The sequence continues at coordinate 1,151 of BAJA01000073.1, read as the reverse complement.
TTTTCTCTATGCAGTCGCTGGGCTACCGCTGCCTGTACGGGCTGTTCCTGATTCCGGCCCTGTTTTTCGGATTGGCAGGCAATCTGGTAATCGCCGTGGTCCCGGCTGTCCGTTTCGCCGCGGTGGGGATGGCCAGACTCTGGTGGAGCTTTATAAACTGTTACATCATACGATTTACGGTATCAGTCGGATAGCAGACGTGAATATCAACAAATATGCCGAATACCGTTGCGACACGTATGCGGTACGTTACGGTTGCGGGGAGGGCCTGCTCTCGTTCCTGCGTCGGCTGGAGGTGGCGGAAACGGGTGGGGAGCGGCCTTCGTTCACCGAATATATCATGAGCACGCATCCATCAACCGAAAAACGGATTGTCCGGCTGGAAAAGTTGTTGTAACCTGCGATAAAGAATAGATGCCTATATCATTTTGCGGATATTGGTACAAGGAGTGGCGGACATGCGTATCCGCTGCATTTCCAAAGAAAAGTCCTCATAATAACAGATGATATGGCCTGCGGCAAGCGCACCGGTGAGGCTGTCTTTCTCTGAAAGCGTCTCCTTGCTGTCCGCCTTCTTTATCAGGTCATCATATAAGGCGCAATACACTTTGTCGGTATCTGCCGGATAGCGTGTGCCGGTGATGACGGCTGAAAGATGTATCTCCGGGCATTTGTCCGCTTCACGGAGCATGATGGCCGTATCTGCCGCCAACAGCCCGATATAGGTATTCAGATTGCAGGAGAACATGCGGTATCCTTCATCATAAAGTGCAAGGATAATACGATAGAGTTCCATACGGATATTGTCTCCCCTGAACCGGTCGTACCGGGTTGTCTTTTCAATGGTACTGCCGGTAATGGCTACATTCCTGTCATACATATTTCCATGAGTTTTTTGTTAATGCCTTGTCCGTAATTACTGTTAAGTGCCGAAAAAAAGCACGGAACTTAACAGGTTCTACTCTCCGGTACGACCAAGCACCCATGCAGGAAACGAGTTAAGACCGTGCCATTAGTGTATGACAAGGACTCCGCCCGTTTATTCTCCTGCTTTGAATTTGGTCGTTTCGAGAGTAAGAACAAACAGCTAAAAGCTATTCTAATATGTTATCATTCAAATTCTTTAATCTTATAACCTTCTTTTTTGATTC
>BAJA01000074.1 GCA_000613465.1 Bacteroides nordii WAL 11050 = JCM 12987 | reverse complement strand
ACAGCGGTAGACACTCAGATGCAATGCTGCTATCATTCTGCTATCACCCACCTGGCAGGATCTCTTCCTGATTAATATGATATCCGGCAGAAGTGCTATCACTTTCACGGCAGCCGGCGAACCTGGTCACAAAAATATGATAGCAACTTTCCATCAAGATCTTATTCCCGGTTCAACAATCTGCTATCAGATTCGCTCAGCTCGAGAGTTGCTTCCGGAGAGATCTGCTATCAGTCTTTAATCCTTTTCGATTCATCTATTAAATAATGCTAACAAGAAGGAACATTTTCGTTACTAATCTTTTATATGTGGAACAGAATCGTTACCTTTGTCATGTCCAATTAATAAATCGATCTTTTACATTATGAAGTACTCAGAATTTTACAAGCTGATAGAAGCCGCAGGCTGGACTCTCAGCAAAGGGAAAAAACATTATAAGTATGTTCATCCCGATTTCGATTACTTCATTCCTGTCGCCCGTCATGAAGCGCAAGAGGTCCCAACCGGAACTCTGAACAAAATGATGAAAGACGCCGGTTTGAAGCAAAAGAAAGAAAAAAAAGAGAACTTGTAAAAGTTCGCCACTCCCTTCGGGGAGTGGTATTAATTGGTCATTTATCACTCAAATAAGTACTTGAATATGAAAACAATTGTTGCTACAATCGAAAAGGCTTCCGATGGGGGATACGGCATCTATGCCGATCTGGCCGGATTGGTAGGTTATGGACTGACAGAAGAAGAAGCGAAAGCAGACTTCAACGCAGTTGTTGAAGAACAGGCCTCTTATTATCATGAGCGCAACGGAGCATATCCCATCTGGTACCAGGACGGATATACAATCGAATATCGATACGACTTATCTGGCTTTTTTCTGAGTTTTCCGTTTATCAATGCGTCTGAGTTTGCCTCTTATGTCGGTATCAATCCTTCATTGATGCGTAAGTATAAAAGCGGACTGGTCAAAGCAAGTGAGCGTCAAAAAGAGATGATACAAACTAAATACAGCGAGATGATACGAAATTTAGAGAGGGTAAAATTCTGATTATAGGATACGAATTATTGATTGGACACCTTTAATTCCCTTCTCTCATGCAAGAAAGAGCTTCCCGAAAATCGGGAAGCTCTTTTTCAATCTTTACTAAGGTTTTTCTACGAGATCAGTCGACCCACTCGAACCCGGTTTCCAGTCATTAATATCCGGGTCTACCGTCGGTTCTTCCTCCGTATCCTCCGGTTCTTCTTCTACTGGCGTTTCTATTCTCGGTTCTTCCGGCTTTTCAGTCTCAACTATATCGGGCTGACAGGATACCAATCCTAACACTACCGCGATTAATGGAATAATGTGTTTTTGCATATATTATTATTTGTTAATTACGCAAAGATATAATATTAAATACAATTATTACCTGTTTTTGTCTGTTTGTTTAAAATAATATTGTATCTTTGTTTCATAAACAAGAGTTCATTGATGAGAATGATTAGAGGCGTTTTTGCTGAATTCGGTGGCTAATTCGGTGACATCGAATATAGTAAACGACTGTAAAGTATTGTATTATAGTGGGTAAAGATGAGACGGTTTTGTTCCAGATAGCCCAACAAACAAGAAAGCGTGAAATGTCCTGGAGATGTTTTGCGCTTTTTTTATAAGCTAAAACCTATATGGAAAATAAAGGGAGTGCAATCATTTATATTCTTTTGATGCACTCCCTTTATTTTTTATATCTTTACTGTTTTGGTTTATTCTTCTTCTTTAATTGATTCGTCAATTACTTTAATTTTCTGCAAAACCAATTCTAAGTCAGCTTTTAACTTGTCCACTTTTCTGTTGAGTTCCGTTAACAGGCTATTTCCTTTTTTAGAAGCAGATGTCAGGAAGCCAAGATTGTTTTCATAAGTTTGGAGTTCACTTTTCATATTTTCGTATGCGCGAACCAATTTTTCGCGTTCTCTGTATAGAGTCTGTGGTCCTCCTCCTTGAATGTTGCTGATATTAGATTTGAAATTACTTAGTTTCTTATTTGAAGCGCTTATATTAAAACGTTCAAACAGATGATCAATCAGAGTATGGTATTGTTTGTACAGCTTATCTTTTTCCTTGAATGGCACATGTCCTATGGCGCTCCAGTCTTTCATCAATTCGCGAACCTGTTTACTCGCTTCTTCCGTGTCCATAGACTCGTCAATGGCAGTTAGTTGGCTGATGATGTCTTTCTTCTTCTCCATATTCTCTATTTCGACGGAACGTTGTGAAGAAGTTGCCTTATTTTTCTGTTCAAAGAAATAGTCACAAGCAGAAATGAAACGTTTCCATACCACATCTGAGTATTTTTTTGAAACCGGTCCGATCGTTTTCCACTCTTTCTGCAATTTGGTCAATGCGTCGGCTGTTGCTTTCCAGTCTGTGCTGTCTTTCAATGCTTCTGCTTTTTCACACAATGCTTTTTTCTTTTCCAGATTTTCGTTCATCCCCTCTTTCAATGCTTTGAAGAACTCTCCTTTTTTCTTGAAGAAGTCGTCGCAAGCATGACGGAAACGTTCGAATATTTTTACATTCATCTTTTGCGGTGCAAAACCGATTGTTTTCCATTTGTTTTGCAGGGCAATAACTTCCTGGGTCTTATTTTCCCAGGCTGAGAATGTTTTCAATTCGTCGTAGGTGATAGCTTCTACGATTTCGCAAATCACCGTTTTCTGATCCAGATTATGTTGTTCAGCCTCTTTCAAAGCTTCGAAGTGCTGTTGGTGACGACGATTGACCACCGTAGATGCTGTTTTGAAACGGTTCCATACCTCATCACGAAGTTCTTTTGCTACAGGACCTGTATCACGGAATTCCTGGTGTAACTTCTGTAGTTGATGGAAAGCCGAAACAACATCTTCTTCATCTGCGAGCTTTTCAGCTGCTTCGATAAGACGATTCTTTATTTCAAGATTTTTCTTGAAGTCATATTCGCGGAATTCGTTGTTGAGCTTCAGTATGTCATAGAATTTTTCTACATATAACTGATAGTTCTTCCAGAGTTCATTTACTTTAGCCTGGGGAACCAATTTGGTTTCATTCCACTGCTGTTGTAGTTTCTTGAATTCTGTATATGATTTGTTAGCGTCATCCGGCGATTCTACCAATTCTTTGAGTTCCTCTATGATTGAAAGCTTGATTTGCAGATTTTCTTCTTTCTGCTTTTCCAGCTCGGCAATCTGAGCACTTCTTTTTTCTTTGATAACAGCCATCACATTTTTGAACTCTTCTTCTATCGCATCACTCTGTGGTACGTAGTCTTCTTCTGAACCGCCATTTTCAACAAATAGCTTCCTGGCCGCTTCCTGTTCGGCATTATGTATCTTATAAAAAGATTGCTTTAAACTGTCCAATTCTTGCTTGTTGGCATTTTCTGCATCTTGAGCAAGTTCTTTCATTCGCACAAGTACTTCCTCTTTTGTTACCAGCCGAGGAGCTGTTTCGGGTTGTTTTTCAGCATTTGTTTCTTCGGCCGGAGTTTCTGTTATAGTTTCAGAAACCTCAACTGTTTTCTTTTCTTCTTCTAACTCCCCTGGATTCAAAGGTTGGTTAGTGTCATGAGAGTCCATCATTGTATATTCGTTTTAGGAAATGGGGATTTAACTCCTCTTTATTACATTAGTCACAAATTAATGAAATAAAACGATTACTTCATACTTTTTTGCCTGATTTTTTTTTATTTATCTTTCATTTAGGACAATAAAACAGTAATTCCCATATAAAGCATCATACCGATAATGTCATTCGTAATGGCAATAAACGGTCCTGTGGCAATGGCAGGGTCTATTTTAAGCTTTTCAAGCGTCATCGGGACTAAAGTGCCAAAAATAGAAGCAAACATCACTACTGCAAATAAACTGATAGATACAGAATAGGTAACGGTTGCCATGGCGCCAAAACGAATAAAATTATATGTATATACTAATAAAGAAATAATTGTTGCATTGATTAATGCTACTATTGCCTCTTTGGTAACTTGCTTGAAAGTGTTTTTAGTATCGAGAGAACTGTTCGCCAACCCCTGTACGACGAGTGCTGAAGATTGTGTTCCGACATTTCCTCCCGTACCTCCGATCAGTGGGATATAGAGAGCCATTTCAGGATGAGCGGCAAAGGTTGCATCGAAGTTTCCTAATATCATGGAATTGCCAATACCACCCAACATACCGATAAGTAGCCAGGGGAGACGTGCAGTGGTTTGACGAAGAACGTTATCGTCCGTTTCTACGTCTTGTGAAAGTCCGGAAGCTAACTGATAATCACGTTCCGATTGTTCACGTACTTCATCCATTACGTCGTCAACGGTGATCTGTCCGACGAGTCGTCCGATGCTATCTAATACCGGGATAGCTACAAGGTCATATTTTTCAATGATTTGGGCAACTTCGTCGATTGGTGTGTCTACATGTACGGAGATCGGATCTTTTTGCATCACGTGTTTCACTTTTGATACGGAAGGTGAAGTGATCATCTTCTTCAAAGGGAAAATACCACGTAGTCGCTCGTCATCGTCTATTACATATACGTAGTAGATCTCATCCAGTTCTTCTGCTTGTTGGCGCATCTCTTTCAGGCACTCCGGCATACTCCAGTTTTCGTTGACGAGTACCATTTCGGTTCCCATCAAACCACCGGCAGTATCTTCGTCATACTTCAAAAGGTCAACGATGTCGCCTGCCTGTTCGATGTCTTCGATATGTGAAAGAACCTCTTCCTGTTTTTCTTCATCGAGTTCTCGCATCAGGTCTACGGCATCATCCGTATCCATGTAATCGACGAAGCGTTTGGCGATTGTCTCGGAAGGTAGAATTTCAAGGAATTCTTTACGAACGTCCTCGTCCATTTCCACCAATACGTCGGCAGCGGTTTCATTATCGAGCAACCGGTAGACAAAACGGGCTTCTTCCGGGTTGAGGTCATTACACAACTCGGCTATATCAGCCGGATGAAGGTTGATAAGAAATTCCTTAACCTTATTGGCGTCTTTCTGCTCAATAAGTTGTTTAACGTTGTCTATGTATTCCTCGTTCATCTTACTTATATCTGATATTTAATGAAGATATACTATTTTCCCATTGGGCGTTAATACTTCTCTGATACTGTCTCCCTGAAACTCTTCGGATGCAATGCTGAGATCAGGCTTTTCATCCGGATAGGTGATATTGCTAATCTTCAGCATCGTGTGAAACAAGTTGTTGGAGCTGATTGGACTGTCTTTATGGCTGTTCAATATATCATATATTTCCGGAAACTGTTTCCTATAGGAGTCAGAAAGCCATACGATAAATGGTACGTGTACTTCATTCCGACTCGGATTTGAGCTGCTGTGCATCAATTCTTCGGTGCCGTCATCATACAGATTTTCTGCATGATCGGAAATGTAACTGACAGCAGCTATGCATGATTGTTGCTGCACCCTTTTTATAATTTCAGATAGTATAAAATCGGTATACAAAACCGAGTTGTCGTATGAGTTAGTGACAATTGCTCTTTTGTCTTTACCAATCTCATTGTAACTAAAATCCTTAGGCATTGCCGGTTTGAACTTTTCAAAGTTTTCGGGATGCCGGTAGTTGTATTTGAAATGATTGCCCAATGTATGAATTACAATAAATTGCTTTTGCTTGTTGCCGGCAAGTACTTTATCCAGTTTGGGCAATAATTTTTCATCATAATTATTGTCGGCACCGTAGTCTACCAATTCAAAGTGATGGTAGTCAGAGTTATGAGCTATCCGAAGAACATAAGGATCATTGAAAGATTGGTTGGCAATCCACGCTGTAGAAAAACCACACTCTTTAAACGCTTCCGGAAGTGTTTTTTCCTGATATGCTATCTCCGGTGATTCCGGAGTGGCACGGCTTAGCAATAATGGAAGTGCCCTGACCGTAATATTGGCTGTAGAAAGTACATCTCCAAAGCTAACCAGATTCTCTGTTTGCTCAAGTAGTGGAGTTGTTTTTCTTTCATAACCATTTATAGAGAAATGGTCTGCACGAGCAGATTCTCCGATAACCAGAATATATATTTCTTTTTCATTGGGTGGAGTCAGGCTTTGTACACCAAATTTAAACGACTTTAATCTTTCATTCATGGCCTTGACTTCCGAGTTGTCTTTCAGGTGCTTGGTATAAGATAGAAACAAGTTCACGGGAAAGATTTTATAATACTGGTGCACAACCCGGTACGAACTGACTACCAAACGTCCCGAAAAAGTGCTGCCGGAAGGGGATGATAGGAATGTGTTTGCAAACAGAGTAACATTCCAGATGATGAAAAGGGGAATTAAAGCAATGCGAAACCACTTAGCTCCTAAGTAGCGGTTTGGAATTTTAGATACTTGTATAAAGTAAATCCCCCATACTAACAGCATTATGATAATTTCTAATTTGAAAGAAGACAGAACTTCCATACTCTCTTTGAAGTCTGTCTGAAGCATAGAGGTTATGAATGGGGACGAAACCGGCATTCCTAACAGTTTCAGGTGCATTATCTCGATCGGGGCAAATAACAGGAAAACACCTTCAAAGAGGAAATAGAATTTGCTCTTCAAAAAAGAAAGAGGAAGCAATAATACAAGTGTATATAAAAGTAGATAGCCAATCCTGTCGCTGAATTCTTTTTGTATATCGACAGACATGAACAGGCTGGACAGGCAAGGAAGGAATAGGATAAAAAATAAGATTCCTATTCTTCCTTTTTCCAATGTATCTTTATTTATTTTATTCCATATTGTCAGCATCGATCTTTTCCTTGTGACTCTTTAGAGCTTCTTCTACACTGTTAGTCAAGTCGATAAACTGCTGTACCGATAGTTGCTCCGGCCGTTTATTGAATAAAACATCTTCCGTCAGCGGGCATTCTTTGCCTAATATCGGTTTAATAGAATTGCGTAATGTTTTTCTACGTTGATTAAAAGTGGTTTTTACTACTTGTTTGAACAACTTCTCGTCACATCCCAGTTCAATTGTTTCATTACGTGTCATACGTATTACGGCGCTTTTTACTTTTGGGGGCGGATTGAAGACATGCTCGCTGACCGTAAAGAGATATTCCACCCGATACCATGCTTGTATCAATACGCTGAGAATACCATAAGTCTTGCTTCCCGGCCCTGCTGCAATACGTTCGGCTACTTCTTTCTGAATCATACCGGTACAACAAGGTATCAGATCTTTATTTTCGAGCATCTTGAAAAAAATCTGACTGGATATGTTATAAGGATAATTTCCGGTTAACACGAACTGATTGCCATTAAAGACACGTTGCAGATTCATTTTGAGAAAGTCGTCTTCTATAATACAGTCTTCTAATGACGGATAAGCTTCGCGCAGATAGGCTACCGATTCATAATCTACCTCTACTACTTTCACCGGGCGTTCCTTTTTTACGAGGAACTGTGTGAGCACACCCATTCCCGGTCCAACTTCCAGAATAGGAAGTGTAGGAAACGTATCAACAGTGTCGGCAATATCCTGTGCCACTTTAAGGTCTTTCAGGAAATGCTGTCCGAGAAACTTTTTAGGCTTTACTAATTTCATTTATCAACTAAATAGTTACTTTTGCAGTCGACAAAGGTAATTCTTTTACTTGAAGAATAAAGAATTAAGAATGAAGAAACTAATAAAAAAGGCTCTGAAACTTATTTTACCATTAGTTTTGGGAGGCTTTATCTTGTACTGGGTCTATCGTGACTTCGATTTTGCAAAGGCGGGTGATGTGCTGCGGCATGGCGTAAACTGGTGGTGGATGCTTTTTTCATTAGCGTTTGGCGTATTCAGTCACGTCTTTCGCGGTTGGCGCTGGAAACAGACATTGGAACCTTTAGGAGCTTTTCCGAAAACGAGCGACTGTGTAAATGCTATTTTCATTTCCTATGCTACCAATCTTATATTACCTCGGGTAGGAGAAGTGTCCCGTTGTGGTGTTCTTGCCAAATATGATGATGTATCGTTTGCAAAATCTTTGGGTACGGTAGTTACTGAACGGCTGATTGATACTATTTGCATTGTTTTTATTGCCGGTATCACATTCTTATTACAGATGCCTGTTTTTCTCACTTTCTTTGAGGAAACCGGGACTAAGATTCCTTCCATTGTTCACTTGTTGACATCCGTATGGTTCTATATCGTTTTGTTTTGCATCATTGGAGTAATAGTGCTTCTTTACTATTTGATGCGAGCGTTGTCTTTCTTTGAAAAAGTAAAAGGAGTTGTCCTTAACGTTTGGGAAGGAGTGATGTCTTTGAAGAATGTGAAAAATATTCCTCTTTTCATTTTGTATACGATCCTTATTTGGGTTTGTTATTTTTTTCACTTTTACCTCACATTCTATTGTTTTGGGTTTACCGCCCATTTAGGCATTCTTGCCGCACTTGTTATGTTTGTAGGGGGTACATTTGCTGTGATCGTTCCTACTCCCAACGGAGCCGGGCCCTGGCATTTTGCTGTTATCTCGATGATGATGCTTTACGGAGTAAATGCAACCGATGCAGGAATATTTGCCTTGATTGTACACGGAATTCAAACCTTTTTAGTAGTTTTGTTGGGAATATATGGTTTAGTGGCTTTACCACTAACTCATAGACAACGAAAATAAGAACCTAAAATTAATTCGTTATGAGTACAATCCTCTCTTTAGCTCCACAGAATGTGTGGAAGCATTTTTATTCATTAACTCAGATTCCGCGTCCGTCGGGACATATGGAAAGAATAACTGAGTTTCTTCTTAATTTCGGAAACAGCCTGGGACTGGAATCATTTGTAGACGAAGTTGGTAATGTTATTATCCGCAAACCTGCTACTCCGGGTATGGAAAACCGCAAAGGAGTAATTTTACAGGCTCATATGGACATGGTGCCCCAGAAGAATAATGATACAATACATGATTTTGAAAAAGATCCTATTGAAACTTATATAGACGGTGACTGGGTGAAAGCCAAAGGTACTACGTTAGGTGCCGATAATGGACTGGGTGTGGCTGCTATCATGGCTGTTCTGGAAGCTAAAGATTTGAAACATGGCCCATTGGAAGCTCTTATCACAAAGGATGAAGAGACTGGGATGTATGGTGCTTTCGGACTAAAACCGGGAACGCTGAACGGAGAAATCCTGTTGAATCTTGACTCGGAAGATGAGGGCGAACTCTATATCGGCTGTGCAGGTGGTATGGATGTTACAGCTACGCTTGAATATAAAGAGGTGGAACCCGAAGAGGGCGATATTGCCATCAAAGTCACATTGAAGGGATTACGCGGTGGACACTCCGGATTGGAAATCAATCAGGGACGTGCAAATGCCAATAAGTTGCTTGTACGTTTTGTTCGCGAAGCTATTGCTACTTACGAAGCTCGCCTGTCTTGCTGGGAGGGTGGAAATATGCGTAATGCTATTCCGCGTGAGGCTTCTGCCATTGTTACTATTCCTGCTGAAAATGAAGAAGAGTTGTTAGGCCTGGTAAAATACTGTGAGGATCTTTTCAATGAAGAGTTTTCTGCTATCGAAACTCCTATCAGTTTTAAAGCCGAACGGGTAGATATGCCTGCAGGGCAGATTCCGGAAGAGATTCAGGATAATCTGGTAGATGCTATCTTTGCCTGTCAGAATGGGGTAACCCGTATGATTCCTACCGTTCCTGATACCGTAGAAACTTCTTCTAACCTGGCTATTATTAGTATTGGTGCTGGTAAGGCAGATATCAAGATTCTTGCTCGTAGCTCAAGTGACAGCATGAAAGAGTATTTGACTACAAGTCTTGAATGCTGTTTCTCCATGGCCGGAATGAAAGTAACAATGACAGGTGGATATTCCGGTTGGCAACCGAATGTAAATTCTCCGATTTTGCATGCAATGAAAGAATCTTATAAGAAACAGTTTGGCGTAGAACCTGCTGTGAAAGTAATTCATGCCGGATTGGAGTGTGGTATCATTGGTGCTATAATTCCGGGACTGGATATGATCTCCTTTGGTCCTACATTGCGTTCACCGCACTCTCCGGACGAACGTGCACTGATTCCTACCGTACAAAAATTCTATGACTTCCTGGTGGCTACATTAGAACAGACTCCGGTGAAGTAAATATGTAAAAGAACTCATTCAAAGTATACAAGCCCTGCCCACTTAACTTGGTGGACAGGGCTTTTTGAGTAAATAGGAGTCTGTTCAATAAATACAATTTTCTGTTGCTGTGTGTGGTAAGAGAGGTGTTATATTTATCTTTCTTTTTTTTGTTACAATAAAAGGCTGATTGCTATCTCTTCTTTATATAGGTGTGTCATGTTTTATAAATCTTCATTAGGTTTCTCTACGGAGATCGGGTCAACTCTACGAGGATCGGGTCGTTTCTCGTAGA
>BAJA01000075.1 GCA_000613465.1 Bacteroides nordii WAL 11050 = JCM 12987 | reverse complement strand
CAATTTATCTATACTAAAAGTAGCCTTATCAATTACGCACGCTTGTGTTGTTCCTTCAGAAGACGAAGCTTCAGCAAATAGTATGTTAGCCCTAACAGTAGCAGAATCAAAAACTTTGAATTCTGAGAAATCAATCAGCTGTATTACATTGCTATTTTCAATAAGAAATCTACGCAAGCACTCCCCATATCCAGCTCTTAACCATGTATTTGAAGTTATATAGGCTAATAATCCATGTTTCTTGAGTAAGGCAATACCAAGCTCGTAAAATAAACAAAATATATCACCAGTCTTTACAAAAGTCTGATAACCTATTTGTTGCAGAGCATCTGCATCCGTTCCCATTTTTTGCAACTGGATATATGGCGGATTTCCTATTATGCAATCGAAACCTATAAAATCCCCTTCATCACTAAGTACTTCAGGAAATTCGAGTCTCCATTCAAATGCACTCAAATAGATACGATTAGTTTTGATTTCTTCAAAAAAATATTCTATTTTTCGGATTTCTTCTTTTAAATTGGCTATCTCTTTATTACGAATTTTCTGCTCTTTATTTGAAAACTCAAATAGAGAAGGTGCTTCCAAATCATTTAATTTAGCCTTTTTACTTCTGAGTTGCTTAAGCTTAGGTTCATTGTTTGCAATTTCTGTGCGAAGTGTAGATTTTATCGATGCTATCATCGAACTTATCTCTTTTTTCTTTGACTTATTTGGTGCATTTTTATATCCAGAAACAGCTTCTCTGTACTCCGCAATCGTAATGCCCGACTGTCGAAGTACTTGCCTAATATCTGTATTAAATGAAAAACGATACAGCAATGAATTACCACACTTGATATTTATATCAATATTAGGCAGAGTCTCTAAATGTACATATCCACTTTCCTTTGTATAGTAGGCGTTTTTAAGTAGTTCAATCCACAAACGCAGGCGGCAAATCTTAACAGAATTAGGATTAATATCCACTCCAAATAAGCAGTTCTCAATTATTGTCTGCTTCTCCATAAAAAGAGTTTCCTGTACTCTTTGACTCTCTGGGCTTTGAGGATTGTAACCAAAAGTATCTCCTTCGTCATCAGTAATTACAAGCTCATCATTTATTATCTCAACTTTATAATCACGTATTCTTTTGCCGTTAATGTCTGACAAAATACCAAGTTCGTACTTTAGTCTTATTATCTCATTGAGAGCTGATACTAAGAAGTGTCCAGAACCAACAGCAGGATCACATATTTTCAACGAATTAATAATATGATTAGCCTGAGGAATATCGCTTATCTTGTTATGTAAATCTACAATCGTAACACATCCCCAGCCATAATATTCGTTAAATTTTCTAATAACTGTCTTTTCGATAGCTTCACGACAAATATACATAGTAATAAACCCTGGAGTAAATACGGCTCCATCCTTATGCCCATTTATCTTCTCAAAAATAAGCCCTAATACCGAGGCATTAATAAGAGCTTTAGCATCCTCTCTAACATCTTCCTCTCCTTCGCTTGCGAATCATACGCATCAAGAAACTGAAAAAGATATTCGAGCGTAGTCAGTTTTGTAAATTTGGGTTTCCCTTTTTTATCTTTAAGTACTGTTGTATTTGGTATAGATAGCAGAAGTTTAGAATCAAGATTACTCATCAAAATAGTCCTGTGCTCCAACTCGCTCACCTCGAAAAGTGAACTATTTAGGTAAGGCACATGAGTATATTTCTCTTTAATGGATGCCGAACGATCTTCATACCCTCGTGCAAGAACTTGGAAAAAGAGACGATTCAACTCATCATAGTCACTAATTTTCTCACTATTGAGGAATCCATAATGTTTGTCTCCCTTTTGGTATCTAATTAGTTGAGCTTCGAGTAATTTAAGGAAAAGAATCCTGTTTATCCACGTAATAGTCAATTCTAATGCAACATTAAACAGCTGTTCCTCTCGATTTTTTCCATACGTTGCTATATTGGGGATTTTATCAATATGCTCCTCAGCATCAAGAATATTAATAGCATTCTCTATAATTGAAGCTTCTTGTCTATTTTTAGAAGACGAACGATTGATTATTTTTTTACCTCCGTCAGCAACCTCTTCTAAACCCATAATATGCAACAACTCATTATAAAAATTCTTATCAAGAGAATTACTATCATTCTGGAATGACTGCTTGAGTAAATGTGCTGGACTAAAAACTTTATATAGTTCAAGAAGTTTCTTATTCTCAGAATTGTCATTTCGCTCAAGTAGCTTGGAGTAATCTCGCAAATCAAAATGTGTAAATTCGATCTGATTTTTCACCTCTTCAATGTACTTAGCAGCAATCTCCTTATAAAAGAAATCAGTATTAGAACTAACAAGCCTATCATCCTTAAAGTTCCGATATTCTTTTAACAGTTTTTGATTAGAGTGAAAAATACGTTCAAATTCCTGCGCATCAAAAATATAATATTCATAGATATTTGTAATAACCAAATATTTCAATTCTGTATTTTTTGCATCAATACGTTCTCGAAGATAATATAAGAGAATCTCTTGCATCGCTTTACGATTAAGCTCTTCGGGTGTAATCATTTCTGTTGCATTATTATTCTTTTTGACTTCAAACAAGACAGCAACAGGCGCATTAGCCTGTTTTGACGAGTGTATTACAAAATCAATCCTACCTTTCTGGGCAACTAAATAGTCGGGATGATAGTATGTATTCTTAAAGAAATCCATCAAGTGAGTTTTGGTATTCTCTTCAGTTTCAGTATCAGAAATATTTGATAATAAATTCTTCAAATTTGCCACAAAGCGGTTAAAATTATCTGTAGTAATTTTAACTTGACGATAAGTCCTATTGATGGATTGTGATATTTTAAGCATAACAGTATGATTATTACAGAACAAAAGTAATAAAATTATCCGTTTTTTGCTATGCATAAACTCAAAGAATTACAGCCTCCCCATATATATGCGTAAAGTAGCAGGAAATCTTATCCATCTACCGGCTTGATGCTATGCTGAATAAGTTTTTATGTTCCATCTATTTTGCAAATATTACGATAATTAGAAAACCACACTTTATATTTAGGTGATGATTAGAAAGCCAATCCGCACTATATTCATCTTTTCACTACTTTTAAGGGGTCAGTCCGAAAACCCTGTGGGTATGTTAAATTCACACTGTCAGTTTGCATAATCTAAACATAAAGAATGGTATATCTCCTACTCCTCTAAACTGTGCTCTGAATGCTTTAATTTTTGCATTGAATGATTCTGCAAATGCATTCGTTTCCCTGCTAACAAAATAGTTTAGTATTGTTTCATAATAGTTCTGCATGGTATTTGTTACGGTTCTGAAACATCCGTATCCCAGCTTTTCTATTTTATTGTACCACAAGGCAAGCTTTCCACGTGCCACATCCTTGTCATAGTGCTTATTATATATATTGGTCAACTCTATAGCCAAGTCGTAAACTGATTTCAGTTCCGGATAATGTTCGAATATGATTTCCGCACGTATTCTTTGGGATTCAGTCCATTTACTATAATGCTTGACAAGTACATGTTTAGCTTACCAACAGCTGCTTACGGGTATCACCATTGGCATATCGAAACGGGACATACTCTATATTTTGTTCTTTGCACCGCTGAATTTCATCGTTCTCTAAATCCCGTGCCATCCAGCGATAAGTAATCCTGAGCTCATCAATTGCCTCATAAAAGAGCTTCTGTACATGAAACCGATCATTGGTCATGGTGGCATTAGGAAAAGCCGTTCGGACAATCCGCATCATGGTCGGTGAAAGATCCAAAGTGACCTCTTTGACTGTCTTACGCTTGGAGAGATGAATCATTTCAAGCACCTTTATGACGTCTTCAGACTTCGTGCCACGTATCATGGCCACAAGGGTACCTCTGCCACCATGTCCTGCACGGTTAGTGACAACAGTATACAATTCTCCGCAGCTCAAAGAAGTCTCGTCAATACAAAGGCTGGGACCTATGTTTTGTTTGAACAGGACATATTCTGAGGCATGACCTAACTGGTCCCACTGTCGGTATGAGCTGATAAACTCCTTGTACTGGGAAGTTAACTGTTTACCGTTTACCCCATAAGCATCTGCTATGGAGCTTATGCTGGCCGCGGTAGTTTCAATCTTCTTCTTTTAAAAAAGCAACGAACTCAGGAGTGAGTTTCGTTCCTTCGGCAGTTAGATCATCGTAGGTATAAGAAAACGTTTCCCCGGTAGCTTTGTCATACCAGTGACGACGTCTTACGTGGAGATAAACAGGTTTGCCACGCAAAGGAAAGTCCTGAATAACTTTCTCATCGGTAAAACCATGGGAGATCACGGTTCCGCTCTTGTAGTCAGAACGTTCCAGGTAGTGTTTTTCATCAAGCCAAACTTCGATTTTATCAGAGCCGTCATGCCAACCGGAGATATCGAAATACTCCATTAAAACTTCGGGAAAGATGACTCGTAGTAACTTATCTAGATTGCGATTAGAATTCATTGGATTGTTATTTTTTTTATCTTAATGCAAAGATAGTTCACTTTCGCATATTAACATAACATACCCACAGGGTTTTCGGACTGCCCCCCTTTTAAGCCTCCGCTTCAAATTTATCATTCTATATTTCTTCATATAAATCACATATAATAGAAAGAGCACTTAAGGACTACGAGATTCTTGAATGGCAAATCACTTTAAATCATTTGTGCTTCCACTGTAAACTGAATCCTAAAAATAATCAAAAGAAATATTGGAGAATATTCTCAAATTTTCAAGTGGTCCCCGAAACGGTCTCCGTAAAAATAAGCCCTTGAAAGTACTTGACTTTCAAGGGCTTTAAAGTGATGGTTGAGGTTCCTGGCGGATTCGAACCGCCGTACACGGTTTTGCAGACCGCTGACTAAGCCACTCATCCAAGGAACCTTATTTCCTCGTTTGCGGTTGCAAAGGTAATACTAATTTTCAAATCACCAAACTATCCGCAGCAATTTTTCTTAGAATGGCTTTTGGTTTCTTTGCACTCCTGCTGCTTTTTGTCAAGCTGACGCTTTAATTCACAGCCACTTGCACAGTTTGCACAAGGATTCTCATTATTTTTCGTGCGACGAAAAAAATTATAAATTCCATACACAATGCGAATCACACAAAGAACTAATAATACAGCAACAACGCATTCCTGCCAGTTCAAAGTCATAAAAATAATCCTCCTATCTGATAAACAGCAAAAGTTAACACCCATGCTAACACAGTAGTATATCCGGCTGTAAAAAATGCCCATTTCCAACTTCCAGACTCTTGCTTAATAGCTGCAAATGTAGCAATACATGGGAAATATATCAGTACAAACAACATATAGCAGAAAGCTACAAATGGCGTAATAGGGATTCGTTCGCCCAAAGTGGTATCATCCACATTAGCATCATTTGTATAAAGTACACCAAGCGTACTAACAACCAACTCCTTTGCACCAACTCCGGAAATCAGTCCAATACCTAATTTCCAATCAAAACCCATAGGTTCGATAACAGGTTCAATGGCTTTTCCAATCCGCCCGATATAAGAATTTTCCTGTTGTTCGGCTACGGTTTCATAGGCATCGTGATTGGGATAATATCCCAGGAACCAGATAACAACGGATGCAATCATAATAATTCCTCCCATTTTACGAAGATATTGTTCGCCTTTATCCCAGGTATGCCGGAAAATAGACTTCATAGTTGGCATACGATACGGCGGTAATTCCATCACAAACGGAGTATCATCTCCTTTAACCAGAAACTTACTGAACAGACGCGCCAATAACACTGCCAACAATATGCCAATACAGTAGATAGAAAACAATACCAGCCCCGCATTGTTCGGAAAGAATGCACCTACCAACAAGAGATAAATAGGGAGACGAGCGCTACATGACATCAATGGGTTAACAAGCATGGTAACAAGACGGCTCTTCCGGTTCTCAATGGTACGAGAAGCCATAATAGCAGGCACATTACACCCGAATCCCATAATCAGAGGAATAAACGATTTACCATGAAGTCCCATCTTATGCATTATCTTATCCATAATAAAAGCTGCACGAGCCATATATCCGGAATCTTCCATCAGAGAGATAAAAAAATAGAGAATAAGAATATTAGGCAGGAAAACAATAACTCCTCCTACTCCACCTACAATACCATCGACCAACATGTCTTTCAACGGACCTTCGGACATGTTATTATTTATAAGATTTCCTAATGCCTCTACCAACCACTCAATCCCCATCATCGGATACTCTCCAAGTACAAACGTACCCTCAAACATGATATACATGAAAAGGAAAAAGATTGGATACCCCCATATACGATGAGTCACAATAGAATCAAGCACTTTCGTCATCTGCGCCTTTTCCTGATGGTTGTCTGTGAAGGTTTCTTTCAGTGCACCACTGATAAAACCATACTTGGCATCGGTTATAGCAGATTCACTATCCTCATTCAATGCAGTCATCACACGTTTCGCCGCTTTTTCGCGTATACGGATAATCTCTTCTGCATTGGGCAAGGTTCGGATAATCCGTTCAACATCCGGATCATTCTCTAAAAGTTTGATTGCAAGAAAACGGGTAGAATATTTAGACCGGATGGCTTCATTTTTTGAAATCTCCTCTTTTACCGCATCAATGGCCTTTTCCAGATCGGGCCCATGATTGATATGTATATGGCGGAAAACACGTTCACCCGATTTATGAGGATGAATATAATCTTCAAGATGTTCCTCATGATGAGTTTCATCGACATGCGTACGATGCCAATCCTGCAATTCTTTAACTACCTCAGGATTAATATTACCATTTTTATCAAAGAAATCACCCCCTTCATAAAGATTAATAATCACATGAAACAGATGATCAATACCTAAATTCCTCTTACAAACAGTAGGAACCATAGGTACACCGAATAGTTTACTCAACAGACGATAATCGAGGGTATTGCCACTGGCTTCAAGCTCGTCATACATATTAAGAGCAATTACCATACGGACATTCATATCAATAAGCTGAGTCGTAAGATAAAGATTACGTTCCAGATTGGAAGAATCTACAACGTTAATAATTACATCGGGAGTTTCGTCAATAATATGACGACGTACATAGATTTCCTCCGGTGTGTATGCCGAAAGTGAATAAGTACCGGGAAGGTCGACTATTTTAAAATGATAACCTTCAAAGTTAAAATAACCTTCTTTTGCATCGACAGTCACCCCACTATAGTTGCCAACATGCTCATGGGCACCGGACGCAAGATTAAATAAAGAAGTCTTTCCACAGTTCGGATTGCCAACAAGTGCCACATTGATTGTTCTTCGCTTACCAAGGGCCAGACGTTTCAATTCCTCTTCCCCCGGATAAATATTTTCACTGATACTCTGGTGATAACTTTCCTGTCCCTGTGCCTGTTCTGCCGCTTCTTGTTCACTTATAATTTCGATCATCTCAGCTTCTTGCCGACGAAGCGAAATTTCATAACCTAATACTTTATATTTAATAGGATCTTTCAAAGGGGCATTGAGTAAAACTTCTACGGTCTTACCTTTAATAAAGCCCATCTCGACAATACGTTTACGAAAACCTCCATGGCCGAGCACTTTGACGATAACCCCCTTCTCTCCTGTTCTTAATTCGGACAAACGCATACTTTGTTCTCTTAATTTTCGGCAAAGATAACAGATTAGTTCCGAGGAGACAAATTATTTAGAATGTTTTTAAATAGCGTCTCCCGTACAGGGAAGTACACCGGGCGATAGAAAAGAATATTTAATTATTAATTCTTAATTTAACTACATTGTTTATCTTTGCGATATGATAGAAAAAAAGATCGCACAATATATTGATAATGAGAGGTTATTTCCCATAAATGCCCGGATAATAGTAGCATTGAGTGGTGGCGCTGATTCGGTAGCACTATTACGTATACTTCACACATTAGGATATGACTGTGAAGCCGCTCACTGTAATTTTCATTTGCGGGGAACAGAATCAGACAGGGACGAAATGTTTGTCCGAAAGTTATGTAAAACAATGAGAACTCCATTGCACACCATTGATTTTGCAACAGAACAATATGCTATTGAAAAGAAAATATCGATAGAAATGGCAGCGCGCGAACTACGTTATCAATGGTTTGCGGAAATAAAAGAGAAAACCAAGGCGAATGTGATCGCTGTAGCCCACCATCAGGACGATAGTGTAGAAACTGTATTACTCAACCTCATACGAGGAACGGGTATCAACGGATTATTAGGAATACGCCCTAAAAACGGAGATATTGTACGTCCGCTCCTATGTATCAGTCGCAAAGAAATTACAGACTATCTGCAAAATGCCGGACAAGAATACATGACGGACAGTACAAATCTACAGGACGAGTATACACGCAATAAGATACGCCTAAACCTACTGCCACTGATGCAGGAAATCAACCCTTTAGTCAAAGAGCATATTATTGATACAAGCAATTATCTGAATGATGTAAATCGGATATATAATAAAGGTATAGAAGAAGGAAAGCAACGGGTTATAGAGAAAGGAAACATCCGTATCGTCCCTCTTTTAAAAGAACCTTCACCAGAAGCTTTATTATTCGAGATACTCTATCCACTTGGATTCAATGCAGCACAAACAAAAAATATTCTGGCTATGCTGGAAGGACAAACCGGAAAACAGTTTATCAGTAAAGACGGCTGGAGAGTAGTCAAAAACAGAGAGTTATTATTAATCGACAAGAAAGAAAAGCAAGAAACCCCTCCTTTTTGCCTGATTAAAGAAGAGAAAGAATACACAAAAGATTTTATTATTCCCCGTGAGAAACATATTGCCTGTTTCGACACCGACAAACTAATCGGAGAAATTAACTTAAGAAAATGGCAAACGGGGGATATATTTATTCCCTTCGGTATGAAAGGCAAAAAGAAAGTCAGTGATTATCTGACAGACAGGAAGTTTTCAATTATCCAAAAAGAAAACCAATGGGTACTTTGTTGTGGAGACAAAATAATCTGGATTGTAGGAGAACGGACTGACAATCGCTTCCGGATAGACGAAAAAACAAAGAAAGTAACAGTATTCAAGATGAGTGAGAAAGCAATAGATAATCCGCTAATAATCAACGCTTAAAAGGTT
>BAJA01000076.1 GCA_000613465.1 Bacteroides nordii WAL 11050 = JCM 12987 | reverse complement strand
CTTTTTTTAGCCCCTCCTTTATTTAAATGTAGTCATCGCCCATTTTTATCTGAGCGTCATTGACATATTTTCGTATAGCATGTTCTTCGTCTTTTTTGCAGATAAGTAATACGTTTTCTGATTCTGCAACCAGGAATCCTTCGAGTCCTTCAATGACTGCCAGTTTTCCTTCAGGTAAGACAACTATATTGTTTTTGCTGTTGTAGATCAATGATTCACTTTTCAAAGTGACATTGTTGTTCTCGTCTTTCGGAGAGAGGTCATATAATGATCCCCATGTTCCTAAATCCGACCAGCCAAAGTCCCCAAGTGACACATAAACATTATCTGCTTTTTCCATAACACCAAAGTCAATGGATACATTGGGGCAAGCAGGGAAGTTCTCTTCAATAAAAGAGGTTTCTTCGGGAGTTCCATAGAAATCTTTTCCTGCTCCTAATTTTGATGCTAATTCGGGTAATAATATTTCGCTGGCTTTGATAATGGTATTTACGTTCCACATAAATAATCCGGAGTTCCAATAGAACTCACCACTTTCTACAAATACTTTAGCCAGTTCGAGTTCCGGCTTTTCTGTAAAAGTTTTTACTTTGTAGAAATTTTCTCCATCCTGTTCGGCTATCTGAATATATCCGTAGCCTGTTTCCGGCCGATTCGGCTTAATACCTAATGTGAGTAGTTTGTCTGAATGTGCAACAAAGTCGAGTCCTTTTTCAATTGCTTCCAGAAACTCACCTTCTTTCAGTATCAAATGGTCTGAAGGAGCTACTACTATGTTAGCGTTCGGGTTTAATGCACGGATATGATAGGAGGCCCACGCGATACAGGGAGCGGTATTTCTTCTTGCCGGTTCAAGCAAAATTTGATCCGGGTTCAATTCCGGAAGTTGTTCTTTTACCAGGTCTGCATACATCGCATTGGTTACGATGAGTATATTTTCCGTAGGGATTACTTTGTTAAAGCGATCAAAAGTTTGCTGTAACAAAGAGCGTCCGGTACCAAAGAAATCCAGAAATTGTTTAGGCAGAGTTTTGCGACTAAATGGCCAGAAGCGGCTGCCAATGCCACCTCCCATAATTACACAATAATTATCTTTACCTGTCATGATATTGACTGTTTTAAAAGTTTCTGCTAATTTACGGTTTATTCTTTGAACAGAGAAGTGTTTAAGGGATGTTTTATAAATTTTTCCTCCTTTTTTTATCAAAATGCTTGTGGGTTTAGAAAAAAGACGTATCTTTGCACCGCAATTGAAACCAAATGCCCAGATGGCGGAATCGGTAGACGCGCTGGTCTCAAACACCAGTGGATTCACTTCCATCCCGGTTCGACCCCGGGTCTGGGTACGAATAAACCTGATAATCACTTGATTATTAGGGTTTTCTGCTTTTATAGGGCGTACTAAACGTGTACTGAATGACGAATACAAAGAAAAGGTGTACTTTAATAGTTTTCTTCCCCATATCTTTATAATTTCTTAACGCTTATCCTATCTTTATCTACCTTATTATTGCCGATGTTTTCGGGAAAAGTGAGATTCTTACCTTATATTTGTAGTAAGAACGTTTAAAGGCGCACGATTATGGAAAATCATATGGAAAACAATTTCAGAGAAATACAGAAGATATTAGATAGTTGTATAGCTCATGACTATAAAACTAAAGTAGATGCACTATTTTTAAAACGTGAATATTTGACGCAAGCTCAGCTAAAGGATTATTTGCGGCAAGAAATTTTCCGTGTGACTGAAAATATTGTAGCCATCCAACAAAAATACCGTGTCGTGCGTAACATTGTATCGGATATGGATATTCCCGATTTTTTGTGGGAAAGCGGTTATTTTGAGGACTTGAATTCTGATGAAAGAAAAAAGTATATCGGTTTCCGCTGCTCTGATTTTGATATGGACGCATATTTGCATGAACCGTCCTGTTATGATGGGCGGCTTCCCTATTTGTCTATTATCGTTAATCTTGTCGTGCTTTCCAAGTATTTGCGCTATCTGCAAGAACAGGAAAGCAATTACCATACAGATGCGGTTGCCATCCAAGAGCAAGTCTTGCCAAAAGAGAAAGAGGAAAGTGCAGATACTAATCCAACCAAGATTGTGGGCAAAAGCAATCCTTTCAAGTCCACGTTGAAAGCCAATGAAATCAAACTTCTGACCGACTGTGTGAATGAAGCGAATATGTTTACTACTACCGTCAGTGCCAAAATACTTACCGATTTTTTCGACTGCAAACTGAATGGGGTATTGAAAGTTAATAATACTCGTCTGTTAGCCTATCTTATGATGCAACTTAGCTGTTATAATTACATCGTTTATGAATGGCAGTCTGTCATAGCAAACAATAAGCTGATATTGAAGAAGATAAAAGGAGAACCGCTTACACGTACTGACCTGTCGAGTGCGACAGACCAAGCAAAAAACATCTATCCGAAAGGATATGAAATCATAGACAAATACATCAAACAACTGAAAAAAGGTTGAGCATAGATTGAACGCTCAAACAAAGGTCAATTAGACTTCATTTTCAACCTCTTAACTTTGCCCCCGTTAACAAAAAAACGAGGGTGCGCACCTTCATATTGTTTCACCTAAATTCCTAAACAATATGGAAAGAGATTTAGAGTTAAGAGTTTCCGAACTCGAAAAGATGTTGTTCCTTTCAAAGAGTGTGCTTAGCTTCGATGAAGCGAGCAAGTTCTTGAACCTTTCTAAAAGTTACCTGTACAAGTTGACTTCGGGTAACTTGATACCCCATTACAAGCCGCAGGGCAAAATGCTTTATTTTGAGAAAGCGGAGTTGGAAGCATGGTTACGTCAGAACCCGGTCAAGACGCAGGCGCAGATAGAGCAGGAAGCGCAGAAGTATATCCTTAACCGTCCTCTAAAGAAATAACGGCTATGGAAAATAGAAAAGCGACAGAAGCCGGGCAGGGTGTTACCATGCAGAAAGAGGATTTCGCAGCCCTTTGGAAAACCATTCATTTAAAGGTAACGGACACTTACGAAGTGCCGCCCGAAATACTCTGGGTGAACGGCTCTACCATTGGCACGCTGGGTAATTTCAGCGCATCCACGGGTAAAGCCAAGAGCAAAAAGACATTCAACATCTCCGCTATCGTTGCGGCAGCGTTGAAGAATGACGAGGTACTGAAGTATTCGGCATACCTGCCACCGAACAAGCGGAAAATCCTCTATGTAGATACCGAGCAGAGCAAATACCATTGCCATAAGGTCATGGAGCGTATTTTACGGCTTGCCGGACTACCTACCGACAAGGACAGGGACGATTTTGTTTTCATCGTGCTAAGAGAGCAGACCCCCGACAAGCGGAAACAGATTATCGGCTATATGCTTGAAAATATGCCGATGTGGGGTTGCTCATCATTGACGGAATCCGTGACTTGATGTACGACATCAACAGTCCCAGCGAATCAACCGACCTAATCAACCTTTTGATGCGCTGGTCAAGCGGATATAACCTGCATATCCATACTGTTCTACATTTGAATAAGGGGGATGACAACACAAGGGGGCATATCGGCACGGAACTGAACAACAAGGCTGAAACCGTCCTGCAAATTACGAAAAGCCGGCAGGACGGCAACATAAGCGAGGTAAAGGCAATGCACATACGTGACCGGGAGTTTGACCCGTTCGCATTCCGTATCAATGACAACGCTTTACCCGAAATCGTGGATGATTATGTATTCCAACAACCTAAGCAGGACAGGAATTTTCCGCTTACGGAACTGACTGAACAGCAACACCGGGAAGCGTTGGAGAACGGTTTCGGCAAGCAGGTGGTACAAGGCTATTCCAATGTCATAGCGGCATTGAAGCAGGGTTATGCGAGTATCGGCTACGAGCGTGGACGCAATGTCCTTGTGTCACTTAACAAGTTTCTTGTGAACAAGCGCATGATTGTGAAAGAGGGCAAGGGCTACCGCTATAATCCCGATTTCCATTATTAAAAGTCCGTTTGGTTTAGTCCGGGTGTATATATAAGAGGAACGGACTTACTATTTCCCTGTATCGGAACAAGCAGGTTTAGTATGGTACGGGTATATATATAACGGACTAAACAGGACTGGCGCACTTTTCAACTATTTTTTAATCCCCCAAAAAGAAAATGTTATGAATATCGAAGATGTGAAACAAATACCCATCGCAGACTATCTGCACAGTTTAGGCTACTCTCCTGTCAAGCAGCAGGGCAACGGCTTATGGTACAAATCACCGTTAAGGGAGGAACACGAACCGTCTTTCAAGGTGAACACTGACCGCAACCTTTGGTATGACTTTGATGCGCCCATATAGGCTACACAATAAATATCTCTATGGCAAGAGATTAGGTTAGAGTTCAACAGACCTATCCTCAACGACTTAGCTGGAGGAGAAATCCAAAGGTGACAAAAGCATGTCGGTAAAGTCATTAGTCAGCTAAATACCAAGCTGCGACTGCATGGCGAGAGGAAAAGACAGACACAAGGATGAAGCCTGATTGGTTGAACGATAGTTCTGCTGCACACGTACCAGCCCCGACGAAAGGTATTTGATTCACGTCGGGCTGAAGCACCCCATGTAAACCGAAATTACAATGGAGCAGGAGCTGGCTTCAGAGCAACCACAATAAGTGGAATAGGAACGTAAGTCGCATCCGACAGTCTGCCGAGCCAAACAGTTATTGTGAAAGCAAATGGGGATTCCCTAAATCAGAATGCCGTAAGGCTATGGGCATAGGACCCTGAATATCTGACATGGGAACGGAGCTTCCGTAGTAGTCCGAGCAAGGGAAAGCCTTGTACATGGCGAAGGGAAGCAGTTAGATAACTTAATACAAATAATGGAAAATGTGTGAGACATTATGAGAAGTCCTGAGCAAGTATTAAAAGCTTTAAACAAGCATGGTAAAGTTTCGGATTACAAGTTCGAAAGGCTGTACCGTATCTTATTCAATGAGGAGATGTTTCATGTTGCTTACCAGCGTATTTACGCCAAACCAGGCAATATGACACCCGGTACGGATGGGAAAACCATCAATCGGATGAGTCTTCAAAGAATAAACAAAGTCATTGCATCTTTGAGAGATGAGTCTTACAAGCCTAATCCGGCAAAAAGGATATACATACCCAAGAAAAACGGTAAGAAAAGACCGCTTGGAATTCCTTCCTTTGAGGACAAACTTGTACAGGAGGTGGTGCGCATGATTCTTGAAGCCGTCTATGAAGAGGTGTTTGCAAACACCTCACATGGATTCAGACCAAACAGAAGCTGCCATACCGCATTGACCCATATCCAAAAGACATTTACAGGTACAAAATGGTTTGTGGAAGGAGACATTAAAGGATTCTTCGACAACATAGACCACAATGTATTGATTGCAACTTTGCGGAAACGGATTGCCGATGATAGATTTCTAAGGCTTATCCGCAAGTTGTTGAATGCGGGATATATTGAAGACTGGAAGTTTCATAATACAAACAAGGGAACTCCACAAGGCGGTAATATCAGTCCTATACTGGCAAACATTTATCTTGATAATTTTGACAAGTATATGGAAGAATACGCCCTACGCTTCAATAAGGGAAAAGAAAGACACATCACCAAAGAATACAAGCAACTTAGCGATAAGATGCAACGCATCCTTAAAAGCATCAAGAACATACAGGATGCAGATGTCAGATTACAGCTTAGGGATGAGTATGAGAAACTGAGACGTGAAAGGCAAAAGATTGAGAGCAGAGACAGTATGGATGAAACATACAGAAGGCTTCGATACGTAAGATACGCAGATGATTTCCTCATTGGTGTTATCGGAAGCAAGGCAGAGTGCGTTAAAATCAAGTCGGACATTACCAAGTATATGGAAGAAAACCTCAAGCTGGAACTGTCACAGGAAAAGACATTGATAACAAACGCACAAAAGCCCGCGAAATTTCTTGGCTTCGATGTTTCAGTCCGTAAGTCTGATGCTATCAAGCGGGACAAGAACAATGTGCCAGCCCGTTATTACAACGGTAAGATAGTCCTAAAGGTCGCCATAGAAACGGTGCGGAACAAACTGGAAGAATACAGCGCCATCAGATACAAGGTAGAAAATGGCCGACAAGTTTGGTTTGCAAAGTTCAGAGGCAATCTTATGAAGAAGAAAATCGAGGACATAGTGGCGGCATATAACTCTGAAATCAGAGGGTTCTACAACTACTACTGCATTGCCAACAACGTGGCATACGCGCTCTCAAAGTTTGGATACATCATGGAGTACAGTATGTACCATACCATTGCAGGAAAAACCAATAGCACTGTAAGCAAAGTCATTGACAAATATAAGGTTGGGAATGACATTATAGTGCCATATCAGGATGCAAAAGGTAAATTACGGTACAGGAAATTCTATAATGAGGGATTCAAACGTAAACCACCAATGTACTATACGGAGGTAAACGACTTATCCTACACAATCGCAATTCCACAGCCGACACTTACTGAGCGATTGGATGCGAGAACATGTGAATTATGTGGAAAAGTCGGACCTGTAGTCATGCGTCATGTCAGAAAGCTAAATCAGCTTAAAGGAAAAACTGAATGCGACAGGCTGATGCTTGAAAAGCATAGGAAGACATTGGTTGTCTGTGAAAAGTGTTATGCCAAAATACACAGCCATGCTAAATAAAGTCATGTTATCAACGGAGAGCCGTATGCGTGGAGACATGCAAGTACGGTTTGGGGGCAGGTACGGGAAAACCTACTGCCGAAAGGCAGTAAGGCGTTCTGTACCGAGCCTACGCGCAGGTAAGGGCGGCAACATCATTGCACTGGCAAAGGAACTTTATTGCTCCGGCAGCGTGCCATACCTTTTAAACCAGATAGCAGAACAGACACCGCACATCCGTCCGGTCAGTTTTTCTTTTCCCCAGCGTAGGACAGAACCGAGTTTCCAACATTTGGAAGTCCGTGACTTGACCCATCTGGCATTGCTCCGTTACTTGCAGGGACGAGGTATCAATGTCGAACTGGCAAAAAGAGAATGCAAGGAACTCCATTTTATCAATAACGGCAGACCATTCTTTGCTATCGGTTTCCCGAACATGGCAGGAGGTTACGAGGTTCGCAATTCCTTTTTTAAGGGTTGCATCGCCCCGAAAGACATCACCCATATACGGCAGCAGGGAGAGCCGAGAGAGAAATGTTTGGTATTCGAGGGTTTTATGGACTATCTTTCTTTCCTCACGTTCCGGATGAAGAACTGTCCGACCATGCCCGACCTTGACAGACAGGATTATGTCATACTCAACTCTACTGTCAACGTGCCGAAAGCCATTGACGTGCTGTACCCGTATGAACGCATCCACTGTATGCTTGACAATGACGAGACGGGGTATAAGGCGACACAGGCTATTGCATTGGAATACTCCTTCCATGTGCGTGACTTCTCGGGCAATTATAGGGGCTATTCGGACTTGAACGATTACCTGTGCGGCAAGAAGCAGGAACAGAAGAACAGCACCAGCCAAGTGCAGGAGATAAAGCAGGAAACCGGACAACGTGCCGCCCCAAGACAGAAAAGGGGCAGGGGGATTTAGTCCGGCAGGATTACCAACGGCAGGCGGTTTAATTTGGAGAGCAAGGTTATGTTTCGGTAAACCGAAACTACCTTGCTTTGCTCATCGCAAAGAAAATTTCTCCCGTTGGTCGCAATTTTTAAGACACTATTTAAACGTAAAAACTTATGACGAATATAAAGGATAAGCCGGGGGGACGTCCGGCAAAGAAACGGATAGAGAAGCAGCAACGGGTTGTCAGTACGAAACTGACCGAGTTGCAGTATTACGCCATCAGAAAGCGAGCCGGAGAAGCCGGGTTGCGTGTCAGTGAGTATGTACGGCAGGCAGTTGTTTCGGCAGAGGTCATACCCCGGCTGAACAGGCAGGATGCGGACACCATTCGCAAACTGGCAGGGGAAGCCAACAACATCAACCAGTTGGCGCACCGGGCGAATGCCGGAGGTTTCGCACTGGTGGCGGTGGAACTAGTGAAACTGAAAA
>BAJA01000077.1 GCA_000613465.1 Bacteroides nordii WAL 11050 = JCM 12987 | reverse complement strand
ACATCGGAATGCAGACGCAAGAGGTGGTTATTAAACCAACTGTAAAAGTAATATTAAAATCTGACGCACAGGCAATTGATGAAGTGATGGTAGTAGCTTACGGTACTGCAAAAAAAACATCATTTACCGGTTCTGCCGCAACAGTAAAATCGGGTGAATTAAAAAAACGTCAGATGTCCAATGTGACAAAAGCAATTGACGGATTAGCACCAGGTGTTCAAGCAACAACGGGTAGTGGACAGCCGGGTTCTTCATCTTCTATTTATATTCGTGGTATGGGATCTATCAATGCTAGTAAAACCCCTCTTTATGTAGTGATGGTATACCGTATGACGGTTCTATTGCGGCTATTAGTCCTGATGATATCGAAAATATTACTATTTTGAAGGATGCTTCTGCTGCTGCATTATATGGTTCACGTGGAGCGAATGGAGTTATTATGATAACGACCAAAAAAGGTGTAAAAGGTAAGACGGAAGTTAATTTCAAAGCTTCTGTCGGCTTATCGAGTCGGTCGCTTCCCAGATATGAAACAATGGATTCCAAACAATATGTTGAAGCTTTATATTCGGCTTTTTACAATCAACAAATAGCAGACGGAACTCCATCTGGACAAGCGGGAATGGCTGCTTTGCAAGAAATGGCTTCTGGCGCAACTAAAATATTTGGAGAAAAAGAACAATATAATCCTTTTAACTATGCTATTTCTGATTTGATTGATATTAATACAGGTAAAATACGTAATGATGCTACCTTAATGTGGGAAGACGATTGGATGGATGAGGTAACTCGTAATAATGCATTGCGTCATGAATATACTTTCAATTTGAACGGAGGTACGGAAAAAACACAATATATGTTCTCACTGGGATATGTAAATGAAGATGGGATATTAAAAACAACAAACTTTCAACGTTATTCAGGGAGAACTAATATTGAAACTAAACCTGTCGAATGGTTAAGTGCAGGTTTGGGGGCAAATTTTGCACATAACATATCTAATACCGCAGCAACCGCTACAAGTTCTTCCAGTAATGTATGGTACTCAGCTTCTCTTATGGGACCTATTTTTCCCGTGTATCTGAGAGATAAGAATAACGGTGGAGCATTTATTTTGGATGCCGACGGAAATAAACAGTTTGACTATGGTGATAACCGTCCTACCGGACAGCAGCAGAACTTTAACTCTGTCGCTACATTATATGATGATAAATACAGTACAGTTGCAGATAATTTGTCAGCACGTACTCATTTAGATTTTGGTGATTTAAAGGATGGATGGGCTCAAGGTCTCAAATTATCATTTAATTTTGGTCTTGATTACTACAATGCAAATGCTTTGGTTTATTATAATCCGTTTTTTGGAAATGCGGCTACTTCCAAAGGGCGCGCTATTAAGCAGAACTCTAATTCGTTAGGATATACCTTCAATCAGATATTAACATACAACAGAGGTTTTGATAAGCATAATTTTGATATTTTAGTTGCTCATGAATGGTATGCATATGAGAGTAATACTTTAAGTGGAACAAAAACCGGTTTCCCTTTTGGAGGGCTTTATGAATTGGATGCTGCTTCAACAGTTTACAGCACAAGTGGGGCAAGTAAACAGTATCGTATTGAGTCATATTTTGGACGTATAAACTATAATTATGCGGATAAATATTATCTATCTGGCAGTTATCGCCGTGATGGCTCTTCACGTTTCTATAAAGATAATCGTTGGGGAGATTTTTGGTCAGTTGGTGCTAATTATCGTATCTCAGAGGAAGAGTTCATGAAAGATTTCACTTGGTTGAATAATCTTTCTGTAAAAGCGAGTTATGGTGTGCAAGGTAATGATGGACTTCTGGATGCTGATGGCTATAGTAATTTTTATGCATGGCAGTCTCTTTATGACCTAAGCTATTCTAATGGTAGTGAGTCGGGGGCAATTGTAAGTTCTGTGGCCAATAAAGAAGTTTCTTGGGAAAACAATCATAATTTTAACATTGGTGTGGAAGCTGCTTTTTGGGATCAAAGATTGCAAGTGGGACTCGAATGGTATACACGTAAAACTACAGACATGTTACTTTACTATCCTCTTCCGATGTCATCCGGTTTTGAGGGATATTACAGAAATTCGGGTAGCATGAGAAATAGTGGTTTTGAAGCAAATATAACAGGGCGTTTAATAAAAACCAATGACTTTCAGTGGGATTTGACGGTTATGGCTTCCACATTAAAAAACAAAGTGTTAAAATTAACGGATGACGGAAAAGATATTCTTAGTGGTAGTCAGATTATTCGTGAAGGTGAGCCTATCTATTCTTATTATGTTTCTCGTTCAGCAGGTGTTGATCCGATGACGGGTGATCAACTTTATTGGGCTACAGTTGATGGTAAAGGCAATACAGTTGAACCTTATATCACTACAAATGAAACATATGCTCAAGCTTCACGCGTTGTTGCCGGTAATAGAATTCCAGATTTATTTGGATCTATTAGTACACAATTGCAATATAAAGGTTTTGACCTGTCAATTGCGACCAATTACTCTATTGGTGGAGAGATGATTGATGGTGTTTATCAAAATCTTATGAGCTTTTATTATGCCGGACAAGCCAAACATATCAACTTGGAAAGAGCATGGAAGAAACCGGGAGATGTAACAGATATACCGCGTTATCAAATCGGTAAAAACTATGCTTCAACAGATGATATGTTGATTGATGCTTCTTATTTCTCCATCAAGAATATTACATTGGGATATTCACTTCCTGTAAAAGTTGTCAAAAGAATAGGTTTTCAAAATTTGCGATTTGCACTAACTGCTGATAATTTATATGTATTTACACATTTAAAAGGTATGGATCCTCAATATAGTATGACTGGCGGTACTACGTATGTTTACACTCCTTCACGTACTATTTCTTTTAGTGTTGATGTGAAATTCTAATGTAAATCAAATGATTGAAACTATAAAAATGTCAAAGATGAAAAAAATATTATATATATTGACTTTAGTAGGGATTTGCTCGTTTAGCTCTTGCAGCGATGCGCTTGATACAAATCCTACGGATAAAGTATCCGGAAGTCTTATTTTTGGGAATGCCGATGCTGCACAGGTAGCTATGAACGGAGTTTATCGGAGTTTATTTATTAATGGTTGGTCTGGCAATTGGAGTCATGAAAATCCTGGTCTTATGGCAATGACTCTGGTTAAGGATATTCAAGGAGAGGATCATTTAATGGCTAATCAGGGACAAGGTTGGTTTTTCTATGATTATTCATTCTCGACAGATGGTGACTGGACAACAACTGATGGTCGTCAATATGCTCAATGGAATTTTTATTATACCATAATATCACAGGTAAACTATGTAATTGACGCCGCTGATCAGTTAAAATCATTTGGTGCAAAAGGGCAGTCTGTATTGGCACAAGCGTATACAGTCAGAGGTTTTGCCTATTTTTGTCTGTACCATTTTTTCTGTAAGGGAAATTATCCTGTGAATAAACAGACTCCAGGAGTACCTGTTTACACGGAGGCTACTTCTGCTAATACTGTAGGACAACCTCGTGGAACTGTTGAAAATGTTTTTGAAAGAATTAACAATGATTATCAGACTGCAGTTGATTTATTTGAGGCTGCCGGTGTAGCACAGGCGAATCCGACGAATGTCGATCTCTATGTTACTTATGGTTTATGGGCACGGGCTGCTCAAGTTCAGGAGGACTGGGTGGCGGCTGCCAAATATGCGAATGCCGCTCTTGAAAAACCAGGATTGACCCGAGTTGCTTCTATGACAGATCTTGGCCAGTTTAATAATTGTAAAGCTCCAAGTGTTATGTGGGGATTCCAGGTTATAGCTGACCAGACTGGACCTTACGGAGCATTTTTGTCACATATGGACCCGGAGGGTGGTTATGGCAAAATAGCTCAACAGTGTATTGATGCATGGCTTTGGAGAATTATTCCAGACACTGATATCCGTAAAAGAACTTGGTGGGAAGATCCGGAAACTTCTAAATATTATCCTTATGGCCAAGTTAAGTTCCGCTACTCTGATTTTTCAACTTATTTGGGAGATGTTATTTATTTGCGTGCGGAGGAGTTGGTATTAATCGCAGCCGAAGCTGCATGTCGGCAAAATGATTACCCGACTACCCGTAATTTGTTGAAAGAATTGGGAGATAAGCGTGATACCAATTATGGTACTGTATTGGAAGCCCGTACTAATGCAGCAACTTATAATACAGATACTCACGGAGCATTTATGACACTAATGGATGAGATATTATTTCAACGTCGTGTTGAACTATGGAGTGAAGGTATGGGACGTGCTTTTGATCTTTGTCGATTAAACTTAGGTTATGATCGTAATTATAATGGAACTAATCACCCTTCAAAGAAAGCATTAAAACCTGGCGACAACCTGTTCGTTACTTTGATCCCTCAAAAAGAGTTTGATGGTAATACCAATATAAATATAGCCGATCAAAATCCTAGATAACGAGATATTATATTTAATATAAGAGATTTTTTAAAGTATGAAATTATGAGAAAAATAAAATATTTTGGTGCCATTGGTTTTATAATGCTCTTTTTGATCGCATGTGATCAAAATGCAACAGATGGTACTATATACAATGCTACTAATACAGAGGTCGCTTTTAATGAGGCCTCCGCTAATTATACATTTGGTACGGATGATCCGGAAGAATTCGAAGTGTTACTGCTCCGTGCTAATTCTATTGGGGCAGCAACCATTCCGTTGGTGAAGGAGGACGTTAGCGGATTATTTACAGTTCCTACTAATGTGGAATTTGCTGATGGTGCTTATGAAGCTGCTATAAAAGTGTCTTTTGATAGAACCAAATTAGCTGTTGGAGAAGATTACTCTATAAAATTAAACGTTCCGGAAAATCCGATTCAGGGAAAAATCAGAACATTCACTTTGACAATAAATAGAGATTATAATTGGCAACTTTTTGCAACTGGAACTTTTACATCCGGATTATTTGGTTCGTGGTCACAAGAATTATATAAAGCGGAAGGATTTAACAAATATAAATTTCCGGAATTATTTGCCGAAGGTTATGATTACAAATTTTCTGTTGCAGAAAATGGTAGTATTTCATTGTTTGGTGGATTGAATTCTAATGGTTTATATGATTTTGTAACTGGATATATTCATCCTACTTACGATATGGTATCTTTATATTTGGATCCGGATATTAATTATTCTTTTTTTGTAGAAACTACGAAAACGGCATGTTTTAGCCATTATTATTATGTAGATGCCGGCAATTTTGGTTGGAAGGATGACTCATTTACATGGTAAGTGATTATTTAGAATAATATTAAGGTCCTCTTACATTTTATGTAGGAGGACTTTTGTCTCTATAAATAATCACAGTTTTCATTATTAGAAAAATAAAGAGTTATGAAATGTTTTTTATTTTTAGTGTTCTGTTGTATTCCATTTTCTTTTTTTGCAAAAATGTCGATGTGATAACAGCAGAGAAAATAGCAAAATTTGTTTTGACCGGTGTCGATACACAAACAAGGAGTAATGAAATAGATGTAAGTTTGATTTGGACAGGTGAAGATGTGTGTACTCGAATGAATAACTCTCCGGCTTATTATGTATTTAATAAAGTTGGTGGTAATGGGTTTGTTATTGTTTCTGGAGATGATATAATAAAACCAATATTGGCATATAGTTACGTCAACAGTTTCCATGTAGAAAATATGCCGGATAATCTAAGAGCCTGGATGGCATATTATCGTGAGCAAATTAATTGGGCACGTGAGGAAAATATTGTATCTGATGAAGAAACGATTTGGGATTGGGAAAGATTAAGGGATGAAATAGATTCAGCAAAGAATTCGGAAGAGGTATTGATTGAAACCGCTTTATGGGATCAGACTGCACCTTATAATTTGTTGTGTCCGACTATAAACGGTACACAGGCCCCAACCGGTTGCGTAGCAACAGCCCTGGCTATTGTCATGAAATATAATCGATGGCCTGATCAAGGAAGCGGAATGACTTTTCAGTATACAACGAAACAATATAAACAGACTCTTTC
Source organism: Bacteroides nordii WAL 11050 = JCM 12987 (assembly GCA_000613465.1). Classification (GTDB taxonomy): domain Bacteria; phylum Bacteroidota; class Bacteroidia; order Bacteroidales; family Bacteroidaceae; genus Bacteroides; species Bacteroides nordii. Next base: position 1,954 of record BAJA01000077.1, on the reverse strand, counting down.
TGCTACTTATAATATTGTTTATGATTGGGATAATATGTTGAATAAATATGAAAAAGGAAATTATTCGACTGAGCAGGCAGAAGCTGTTTCACAACTAATGTATCATTGTGGAGTATTCTCAGAAATGGACTATACTCCCCGATCAAGCGGAGCTCTAACCCTAACAGCAATGGGAGGAATGGTTCGGTATATGAAATATGATAAAAGTATGACTTTGCAATCCCGTGAATGGTATACGGAAGCGGAATGGAATAGTCTTTTAAAGAAGGAACTTGATGCAGGACGCCTTATCATATATGGTGGTAGTAATAACAAAGAGGAAGGACATCAATTTGTGTTAGATGGTTATAAACAGAATGATTACCACGTCAATTGGGGATGGGGTGGCACTGCGAATGGTTATTATTCATTGTCGGCACTGGATCCTGATTCTCAGGGAGTAGGAGGTAATACAGGAGGAGGGTTCACTGTAGGCCAGGATGCTGTTATAGGGGTGAAAAAAAGCGAAGAGGGATCTGGTTATTGTGATAATTTAGCTTTTATGTCTGGCTCTACGGAATCTGGTGAAATGTTTTCCGGATTGACAACCACGGAAACAAATTTTATTCCTCGAGTTAGATTTACTGTAAAAGCCGGTTTTTATATAAATTATGGTATACGCAATTTTTCTGGCGCGATTGTTTTAGCTTTAGTCGATAAACATGGGAACATAAAAGAATTCATTACTCGTGAAGTTTCTGTGAATAGCCTAAAAATAGGCTATGGAAGTGGAAATGTATTTTCATGCTCAATAGCTAATATTCCTGAAGAGGGTGATCGGATTTGGATGATGTATAAAAGTCAAGATGGGAATGAATGGAAGAGAATACGAGGAGATAGAGATACGATAACAGAAATTATAGTAAAAGAGTTGCCTGTTTCTGTGGTTGAAAACGTTGATTTTTCTGATGCAAATCTTATTGCTGTTACAAATGACATGACTAAAACTATTTATATAAAATCTCCAATACCTATCCTTGAGCTTTCTTTGGTTGACATAAAGGGACGAATAATCAAAAAAACGGAAGGACTTGAAAGTGTAGATTATACATTATCATATTCCAATTGTATTGATGGGACATATATTGTACAAGTTGTCACATCTGCTGGAATGAGTAGTACTAAAGTAATAATAAAGTAAACGGGATAAAAATTTGTTTGGGTTCCATTCGGCATTTGAGGGTATTTCAGTTTATCGATATCCGCGTTTTCTTTATTGAGAGAAAACTTCCCGTCATCCAATTACATAAATGTAGACGGGACACAAAACATCGTTTATGAATTAGTAAGAATACATTTCCATAAGCAATAGAATTAACTAAGCCGGAGCATATATTATAACAAACATAAGGGGTTGATCAAAGTTTAGCCATCCCTTATGTTTGCCATAATTGATGATTGAATTCCAAATGCTATAAACAAACTACTGAGTAAAAGTAGTAATATTCAATGTAATTGCAATTTTAAATTAACATTTTATCATGCTTGTGATTCTTGTCTCGGATATTAAATATCGGTATATTTTATACACACATCACAAGGTGTTTACAAAAATATTAATTTAGTAATATATTATTATATATCTAATCGATATCATTATAACATTTCTTCTTAGTATCTTTTATCATAAAATCATCTCACAACTGCAATAATGATTGACATTATTGGAGATGATTAATTACTAAACAAAGAAATAGTATTTCAACTTATCATTCGTATGAGTTATTTCTGTTTGATTACCAATTAATTAAATTCATATTTAAACCTCAAACGAGTATCTCATATATATTTGTATTTTATTATGACCATATATATATTGTTGATTATCAAGCGATAAGATGAGATGAATACTATAATGCAAAGTTCATACAAATAGATATAATATACTGATAATTAAATATTTAAAAACATATTT
>BAJA01000078.1 GCA_000613465.1 Bacteroides nordii WAL 11050 = JCM 12987 | reverse complement strand
GGATCTGCGACTGCTGTTTTTTTCTCAACCGCCTTCGCATATAGATAGTCAATAGCCGTGCCAAAGGTATAATAACCTGATTATCAACGATTATAAAAATAAGACATGCGTTCATTTTCGAACAGATGTCCGCTCAAAAACGGACATAATCACATCACTTCGTTCTTTCACTTAAATGTAATGACCGTTTCTCCATCAGCTTTGCACATAATGAATACTTTCCTCCTGTAAGTAGGTTCATCCGCAGAATAAATAAGTTTTCCATTTACTTTCCAGGATACTATATCACTGATATAATCACCATTTGCTTTACGTTTGCCCTGATATCTGTGTTGAAGAGCCATTTCATAAGGCTTGCCCTTGAAGTATACATAAAAGGTAAAATCACTGTACCGCGAATCGCCGTACGCATAAGTAAAGAAACTATTCAGATTTTCATCCTTATCCATTACTATATTATTTATCTCATTATTATACCAAAGTCCATCAGTTGTTGTAGCAAACTCAGTAGGAGGTGCCGGTGGTGTATCAAGCAGAGTCTTACTGGAAATGGGCAATGCAATCATATTAATAAGATCATGCCCTTCCTCATCAATAAAATAGAAACGTACAACATGACCGCTAAAAAAAGGTCTCCCATCTTTCATACTATCATACCAATGCTCTTCATCATCGTTGCATGACGCAAAACCAACTGCCAAAAGGAGGAGTAATACCAGTCCGGATAAATACTTTGTTTTCATAATTCCTTAGTTATTATAGTTCAGTCTTTTTATCTCCCAATCCACACAAAAATAAGAAATAATATCCAAGCAGTAACTTGAAGGAACAATCAATTTAATAAAAACACACAAAATAATAGATTACACTGTGTCGATGTACCTCCCCGTAGAAAAAATACTTTTTGTTAAAATACCCCTTCCGGAAAGCCTTCTTTTTATAAATTTATAAATACAAATATTAAAGCATGTTATAAAACACACTTTTTTATTTGGATTATTTGCGAATACCACAAAAGGCCGTATCTTTGCAATGTGTTTTTCATAGTATTAGATTTAAGGTTAACAAAGGTTGGAGCAAGGCGTTGCTCCTTTTTTTATGTCTATACCTCAGATTACATCTTTTCCTCCTGTTTAAAAACTTACTTCTGAACGACTATAGCTCATCTATCCGAAGTTATCATAATAACAATTACAACGAATGGTCTTGATTGAAGCTTCCTGATTCTTAAATACGAAAGAAGTATATAAAGCACTGATTTTCAGCAGACTTAAATAACCTATTATTTATGATGCAAAAGTACGTACTTAAGTATGTGTTAAATGTACACTTTTATATAGCAAAAGTACGTACTCTTAGTATATAAAAGTACGTACTCTTGTCAGTACAAAAATTATAGTTAAGGAATACTGTTAATAATGTTAATGATCAGAGTCCGGTTGTTCACTCATTAAACCAGTCAATCTTCTTTGAAAAATACATTACGGAGGCAAGTATTACAAACAATCCCAAACTTCCGGCAAGCAAAGCAAAAGTCTCTAACTGGATAAGAATAAATATGTAAATGTACAGTACACTTAATAGTCCCGACATAATAAATGCCGGTTTCTTCTTTTTAATGATACCCAGCATATAACCTCCTACCAGGCCGATTGTCAATACTGCCGAAATCAGATAAGCCATATTAAACCCCACATGTTCGGATATAGATAACAACAAGCTATAGAATAAACAAAGCGCCAATCCTACCAACAGGTATTGCAAAACATGGATACGTGTCTTTTCCATCATCTCCGTAAAGAATATCACTGCAAACGTCAGTAGTATGATGAGAATAGCATATTTGGCAGAACGCATCGATTGTTGATATTGCTCGACGGGGACTTTCAGATTTACTCCGAAATTAGAATTTTCGATATCCTTAACACCCGCATTACGATAATCAATTATCACCTGTGAATAATTCCGGTTCAGATTCAACACCTGCCAGTGTGCAGAAAAACCTTCCTCAGTTACTTCTCTGCTATCCGGCAGATAATTACCGGTAAAACTTGGTGTACTCCAATTGGCTTTCAGATTTACCTTCGTTGTTTTCCCCAGTGGAGCAAAATTAATAGATTGCGAACCTTTCAGTTTAATCTTCATTTCATAGGGCAGTTTTTTATTCTCTTTCAAAGCAGAAAGATCCACCACAGCATGTACACCCACATTCTTAACTCCCCTGCCATCCATACCCGGTTCAAAGATGTAGACAGAATCGTTCAAAGTAATGCTGATCTGTTCACTGATTCCCCGCATATCGGTGAGATTGAAACAGACAGCCGCTTTCCGGAGATAAAGTACATCTATATCTACTCCGCTTTTACGAAGTTCTTCCGCACTGAAGGAACCTTTAAAAACTAACTCCGACTGATATACATTCACCTCATAAATTCCCCTTTTAAGAATTTCTGTACGAAGCTGCCCATCAATAAACAGCTCATCAGGAAGCAATATTATATTTCCATTGCTGATCTTCTGCTTTCCATTGTCTTCAGAGACAATCGGATATTGCAGATTAATATATGGGCCTGTAACAGTCTGTGCCAGACTCCACTTCTGGCTAACCTCGTCGATGGCATCTACCTGCGTCTGCCCACGCTCGGTAATCATACTTTCGATCATAACCATTGGTATCAGCAAAAGAAGAACCAATGCAGCAATAACCAGTACTTTAACAGTTTTGGAAAAACTCCGGGAGCTACTTGTATGCACCGGTTTTTCCACTTTGTTCAAATTTTCATTAAAATCGTCCATAGTAGAATAGTGTTTAGTAAATAATTAAGAAACTTTTTTTTGAATTCTATAAAATGCAAAATAGTTTCTAAGTCTAGTTTAGTTTTTGTATAATACTCCTTTTTTCTCCAAAAAGAAAAAACAAGTTGTGTAACGCCAAGCGTTCAGGTTGATTTCAATAAACTTTCCAATGCAGCAATGTGCTCTTTAAAAGCTTCCTTCCCCGGAGGTGTGGCCTGGAAAGAAGTTTTTGTTTTCCTACCCACAAAGGCTTTTTTACAGACAATATAGCCAAGTTCTTCCAGCGCACGGGTATGACTCGCCAAATTGCCGTCCGTCAGTGAAAGTAATTCTTTCAACGTATTAAAGTCAGACTCCTCATTGACCATCAAGACCGCCATAATACCTAACCGGACTTTGCTTTCAAACGCCTTATTTATATTCTGAAATCCTTCTAACATCAACTACTTGCTCCTTTCATATTGCAAATAAAACAATATACCGTACAATATATGAAGTCCTCCAAACCCAATGGTCCAGAACATGAGTGCATAACCCTCGAAAAAGCAGTCTACAACTCCTAAAAGAAGAAACCCATATCCCAGCCAGGCTACATTGGAATAAGTAAATTTAGAGACATTGACCAGAGAAAGCCCGTAAAACAGTAACATGACCGAAGAAATCACTCCATAATTCTCATGCAACAACAAAGCGATACAAAACAGTCCCCCTACAAGCAAGGGAAGCGAAAAGTTCCATAAAGTCCGGTATGTCAGTTTACTAAAAATCTTCTGTCCGGTTTTTCTCGCCTTATAGCAAGACAGTATACAAGCCGTAATAACCGAAGCTATCAGCACCAACGAAGCTACCAGTATCATCTCTGTCAGAGAAGCTTCCGATTTAAAGACCCGGGCGACTACATAAGCGCCAACCAATGAATAAGTACCAGCCATAACAGCTGTCATACCACTGAGAGATACAAATCTGGAGGACTTTTCCATCAACTCCTTTATCTCATTTACTGATTCTAATGCTTTATCTTTATTCATATAAAAAGTACTTTGCGCTACAAAGTAAAATAGAAATAATCAGAATACAAAGAGAATATCAGAAAAAAATATAAATAGTGACTTTTATCAGGGCCTACCTACACATCTGCCTTCTTATTAACCTTACAGATTTATTCACTGAATCAGGAATATACAATCTCCATAACGTTTCTAGAGATGTGGAATGAATTAAAAGTTTAAACCATTATTTATCTACATGAGGGTAATATTTCCCTTTTGCTGATTCTAATAATGTAGGATTCCATTTCACATCAGGAATAAAGGTCTGATTATTTACTACAGTACTCTGTACGCCATTTATATTTGTTTCAAGAGTTAAGGTAACAACCACTATAAAATGCGAAGTCAGATCAAATGTTCTATTAAAACCAAGCGATCCTCCCCCAACGGAGCATCGGGAAGGTAAACTGCATAAGGGGCCGGCGTTCCATACGGAGGCAAAAGCTCTCCCGAAAAATTCTTATACATAATAGGTACTCTGCAAGATGATGTTATAGAATAAATATTTTTGTATAAATTATATGGAGAACTTATTTCAAATTCAAAATTATTTCCTAAGTCATTTCCCAATGCATGCCATACCGATACACCACTATCCTGATACACATCATAATTAAATTTATAACTTGTCACATATGGTAATAGTTCCGGATTGATAATTGTTTGTATATCAGCCCCATTCAAACCTTCTAACTCGTATATATATGAAAACTCATTTGATTCATCTTTCTCTTCATAGGTAGCTAATGGATGCAGATAAATAACAGTTTTTTTCACTGCTCCCCACGCGCCCAATGTCCCTACATTCTCTTTTGATATGGAGAAAGAGATCGGAGCCAACATTCCCGATTGCATACTGGTTATATTACCTTTCAATTTGACAGTTCCATTTGTCTTTAGCTGAACCTGTTGGGTTGTTTCTTTAGCAGAATTAAAACCTCCTATGAAAGAACCTAATAGTTTGCTTACTCCTGTTTTTACAATACCTTTTACTCCACCTTCAAGAAGTGAACCGATTTTTTTAAAAGCTCCGTCGGCAACCTGCTTCGCTACCCATTTCTCTGCCGCGCTTCCTCCCATTTTGGCAACACCTTCTACCGCTCCGCTCAATGGATTGGAATTTGTGATAGATATAATCAACCCACTCGTTTCTGATTCGAAATCACCTTCTAAAGTTATATTCGCAGTTGTCATAGATTCCGGAATAAACTGTAAACTTCCCGTCAAAAAATCAGGATCATAGGCTAACTCAAATTGAAAACAATTCCAGCCGACAGAATATCCCTTTGCAGAGTTGTTAGTAATGTTGCCGAGATAAAGATCGGATGGACTATCTTTTGTTGCGTCTCCCGCATAATCAGAAGCAAATGCCAATAAGGATTGAGGAGATTCAAAATGTATTTTCCAGATTGCCGTATTCTGAAGCTGCGCTACACTTTGTTCCAAATAGTAAAAAGCCTTCAATATTCCTGTAAATTTATTATGGAAAATAAGATAGTTTAATCCCCGTTCGCCATGGCCATTTACAGTATGAACAATCAAATCCCAACCATCCGTAACTTTAATGTCTTTACGAATTTCCTCCGGAATATCTGATGAACTAATCTCCGCCCAAGGAGGAGCTACTGATACTCCGGAAGCTAAAATAACAGTTTTCCAATTTTCCCAATCTGAAGCCATCGATTCGCTTCTTGTCATATTACCCAAATTGTTTTTCCTCGGATACGCAATTAATCCCGGTTCTTCTATCGGGCCCACAGGTGTTTCCAACAAAGAATCTTCGACACTACTACATGCACTAATCACAAAAGTAAATAATGCTATTCCAAACAGTTTTTTAATCATAAGTATTCATTTTTAGTTCTACAATTTTTATTTATTCAATGTATCCGTAGCCTTCTTGTTGAGTGCCAACTAACCATTTATAATCTTTCCATCTTTCAGTATTCCGTACATTCTCAGGTACTTTGCCTGACAATCTATTGAATTGTACGCTTGGGATATTATATTTGGCATCCAACCAACAATCCCATGGCAACACGGTTAAATCATTGTAATTCAGAGTAACTCCTCTATTTGGATTTTCTAAAAGAGTCAGTGGAACAGTGCCATAGAAGTGGTTATGGCTTAAATCTATCAACATAAGACCGGAAAGCTGCCCCAATTCCACAGGTATCTCTCCCGTCATACCGTTATTAATCAAATATAAACGCTTCAGTCTCTTAACTTCTCCTATTTCTTTGGGTATTTCACCTCCCAACGCTGTGGCAGTAACACTCAGAATCTCTAATTTCGTGAGGTTTGCAATAGTAGCTGGCAATCCTCCTACAATATTTCCATTCAAATATAAGATGCGTAGTTCTGCCAGCTGTCCGATGGTAGCTGGCAGACTTCCAACAGCAGAAGGAGAAATCTGAATATTTACGATACGATATTCCCCATTTATTTCTTCCGTCTTAACATCAGTCCAGGTATTATAATCACCTCGGTCCCAGGTTTTTCCCCAGTAGACTCCTCCTCCGGTTTTATCGTACACATCCAGCATTACCAGACTATCCGTTTTATTTAATAATATACGCGGTTCAACTTTCATCGGCTCCTCTTCCTTTGAGCAACTACTGAATATACATATAATCCCAAAGAACATGCATAAAAAATAAAAATGTTTCATTGTTATAATTTTAATTCGAATATTTCTGATTTACATACAAAAAAAAGACCAAAAATATAAAAAACAGATTGATAGCAATTTAGATTAACGCCAATGAATAAGAATGTAGAATTAATCCACAAAACCGGGGAGTATTTACACAAGATTAATTGGAGAATAATCCTTCAATACAATTTATCAAGAATAGGCAAATTTCTATGCTTTTTCCTCATTAACCCCACCGGATATTTATTAACGTAAAGATAACGTTGCAATAACATACTATGATTAAGCCACCCTCTATCTTTGCAACATCGAAAGAAACAAATAAAAGTATAAACCCATAAAACAGTAATAGTATGAAAACTTTAGTATTATCAGTAGTAATTGCAATGACATTCGTATTGAATACAGTAAGTGGCAACAATCTCCCCGAATTTGCTTACAACACCACAACAAACGGAGAACAAGTGGAAAGTCAGACCGTATATACAGTAGAAAACGGTAAATACCTGCATCCGCATCTGAAATATAACTATACGTATAATGCTGATGGAAGCGTTTCGAAAAAAGAAGTATTGAAATGGAGTGAGATTATGCAGGTATTTGAAAAGCAATACTGCCTGAATTTCACACATGACCTTCAGGAGAATAGTATCGAATACGCAGCATGGGATGCTAAGACGGATTCTTACTCAGATATAAAATCGAAAGCTGTCTATCAGACCAGAGATTCCGGACAGATACTCAACTACCAGAGCTACGAATGGAATAAAAAAGAAAACAACTGGAATCTGGCTACCGAACATACGATCCTGAATGGAAATGACGGTTTGTTTGCCAACAAATAATCTCTCTTTACAATAACTCTGACAAAAGCAACAGGGCTGCAAGACTTTACATCTCGCAGCCCTGCCATTTTAATACCTGCTGATCTTATTTTGTACTGGCCAGAAGGCGAACAATATTATCATGATTCAGTGCATAAGTACTCTTTTCCATATTCTTATCGAAAGTACGACTTCCGGCATTCCAAAGAGCATAATTCATTTCAACCTCATTGGTATTGTAAGTGATATCAAGTTTGAAATAAGGAGTCCAAGCCTCTTTCACACTATCCCATTTTGCAGCTTCTTTACAAACTACACGGTTTTCATTGTCATAAGTATAAGTGTAGCGAAGATGACGGAACAGATAA
>BAJA01000079.1 GCA_000613465.1 Bacteroides nordii WAL 11050 = JCM 12987 | reverse complement strand
TATACTTGAATTTTGCCCAAGCATGAGTCAGACAGTAAAATGTTCGGTATCTATCAGTTTGTCATCCAAATACATATAGACATTGTACCCATCAAACTACAGTGCCTTGAGTTGGCTTTCTCCAAAGATATGACGTAAAACATCCCTATCTCTTGAGCCCTCCTCATAACAGTAGATGACCACCTTGGCAACCTTGTTCACCAGACACCAGATATACTTTTTATAGTTGTCTTCCACCTTTACCCGGTACCAGATTTCATCACAGTTTACTATTGAATCTTTCTCAAGAAAGTTATCTTTCAGTATCTTTATCAACCTGGAGCCTTTCTCAAGCCAGTTGGTCAGCGTCATACGGCTGCCCCGCATCCGTTCATCCATCATACCTACCAGTTCACAATAAAGAGGAGTGTCAAGCACATACTTGTTGAAAGCAAGTATCTTGTAACGGATAAACTCGTATTCGTGCTCCACGATGCTGCTGATCTGTTTATAGGAACATCTGTGCAGCACTTTTATTATCGTAGCATCCTCAGGTAATCTGTCCTCCAACTTCTCCACGAGCTGTATCAAACCTGCGTGGCTCAAATTGCGTTGCTGGATGTGAACGCCATTGCTCATACAAGTCGCTTTAACAAATTCAAAAAAAGTCCTCATTAAAAGCTTATTTTTATACCCATCGGCAGGATTAAAACCTTAAAAAGATCATCTTTGAAAATTTGTATATATTGTTACCATTTGATAATTTAATGACATTTGTCTTTTTGGCGAGAAACAACAGTTCCATTTCTTCGAAGTGTATCTTTTAATGATGGTGGATGTTTTACATTAATCATCATCAATCACCCATCACTATCTTTATTATCGTACAATCGCCTCCTTGATACTCTCCACGATGTACCTCACATCATCGTCTGTCACATACGGACCTGCTGGCAGACAGAAACCTACCTTAAAGAGTTCTTCCTCTATACCATTGGTATATACAGGAGCATCTGCATATACTGGCTGCTTGTGCATTGGTTTCCATACAGGACGACATTCAATTTTCCTGCTGAGCATAAATACACGCAACGCCTCCACGTTCTCATTCGGTTGGCAATCCGTTATGGCGGAATCCACAGCATGGATAACACCAGCAGCACCACCTACTGCTGCCTTAATAACTTCCTTGTAAGCATTTTCTTGACCTTGTATCTTCACATCAGCATCCAAGGTGGCAGCACAAAGCCAAAAGTTGGCATCATAGCGAAGATCTGTTGGCTGCTTGTGGATGTGTACGCCCGGCACATCCGCAAGCAGTTTCTCGTACAACGCCTGTACATGCTTGTGGTGAACAATATGATCATCAAGAACAGTCATCTGACCGCGACCAATACCTGCACACACATTACTCATACGATAATTGTAGCCGATTGCCGTATGCTGATAATAAGGATAAGCATCACGCGCCTGAGTAGCATACCACATCACTTCGTTGGCATCCTCTGCATTGCGACAGATAAGTGCACCACCACCAGAAGTGGTAATCATCTTATTGCCGTTAAACGAGAACACGCCATACTTGCCGAATGTGCCGAGTACCTGCCCGTCGAAGCGTGAGCCCATTCCTTCAGCAGCATCCTCTACCACAGGAATACCATATTTGTCGGCAATCACCATAATCTCATCGATACGATAAGGCATACCATAAAGAGCTACTGGTACAATTGCCTTCGGATATTTTCCAGTTTTTTCCTTGCGGTCGAGGATGGCCTTCTCCAACAAAGCCGGATCGATGTTCCATGTCTCACTCTCCGAACCAATAAACACAGGCTTTGCATCCAAATAGGTGGTAGGGTGGCTTGAAGCGCAGAATGTGAAACTCTGTACCAGCACCTCATCACCAGCCTTCACATCACACCCTATCAATGCCAAGTGTACGGCTGCCGTACCTGCCGAGAGACAAACCACCTTTCTGTCAAGAGGTTCTGTTCCGTCACTTTTACTGTTGACATATGACTCCAAGTCCATCTCAAATGCGTTTACATTAGGCCCCATCGGCACTACCCAGTTGGTATCAAATGCCTCCTTCACGTATTTCTGTTCCAAACCAGCCTCACTCATGTGGGCAAGACATAGATAAATTGTTTTTCTTTCTTCTGGCATAGTTTATTATGTGTTTAAATATTCTTTAATATCCAACCAAATCGTATTTCATCTTGGTATGGACAATGGTACTTTCTAATGCCGAATATCTCGGAAGCTTTCTATATACATTTTACACCTTTTATAAAAACAGTCTGTTTGCTTTTCTATTAAGAGACGTATTCTATTTCATGTTTCTTGTCCAACAGAGAGCATATCTTCACACAACTCCAATATAACAGACTTCAACAGTTCTAACAAATCTACATCTTCTCTAAGCAGATATTTTACATTCGATTTTAAAATATCTCCACTCCATTCTTTCGACGGAATGAAACTCCTAATATTAGAATGGGTATATGAGGAACGAATGTTATATAGGAATAAAGCAATTTTCTTCATCTTTACATTCAAATCTTCCTTCTGCCATTTTTCCCATCTGACATCAATATCAGTTTTTTTATAATCCGTCTTACGGTTTTCTGACAAAATAAGTATTGCATCCACGAATTTCTGCTTTAATGCAAGAGATATTCTGGACTCAAAGACTTCCTTAAAATTCTTTGAAAGCCCATATTGTTCAATATGTTTGTCACATAAAGCAAGAACCTCTGACTTTGTAGTATTTTCTGTGCTTATGTTGGCATTCATAAAATCCTTTGGCGTCTTACAAGCATTTTTCTTAGCCATACTTGTATCTATGATTGATACATACATATAATATATCAATGCTTCAATGTCAAATTCACAACCTGAATAATCATGTCCTTTAAATCGAATATCATCATCAATAAATATCTTATCGTCTTTGACCCTCTTTCTCGGTTTGTTTATACTAACCAAAAATTCTTTGAAGTTCAACAAATGATCTAAGAAATCCAACATTTCCGTAATTCTTTGGATTCGTGCCTTTTTCTCTCCATCATCGCTTTGCTTGTAAAGCCGTAATATTTCAGAAGACAAAAGCCGTTCTATATCATTTTCTAAATCCGGAGTAACAACCTGTTTTGGTATTTTCCACATATTTGAATATCTATGAACATTTCCCAAAGTGTATGATATAACTATACTTCCTCCCCTACAAACTTCACCTTGAATCCTAATATCGTCGCAAATATTATTTCAATATCTTTCCAAAACGAGTAGTGACGATAGTAATAGCAATTCAAACGTACCTTATCTGGATAGATTACCTTGTCATTGTATTCTATCGCTATTTCTTGTATGGAACGTGTATCTCCATTTGTCTGTTTCTTTACTACATATTCCAAAATCATTTCATCTTCCAAACGATACTTCAATGTAGCTGGTCCCGTAATGCCTGGACGCAGTTTTAATACATCACGATCATCTCCTTGAAGTTTGTCGGCATATCCTGGAACATCGGGACGGGGACCGACAAACGACATATTGCCAATCAGTACATCCCACAACTCAGGTAACTCGTCCAGCTTATAGTGGCGAAGAGTAGCACCAAACGAAGTAATGCGCGAATCACCAGCAACCGATACTGTCGAACCATTATGATTAATGGTCATCGTACGGAACTTATGACAAGAGAACAGTTTACCCCCACGGCCCACACGCTTCTGCACGAAGAACACAGGACCTCCAGGCATCTTTACCTTTATCATAATAGCTACTACAAGTAATACAGGCCACAAAAACAGCAGACCAATCAATGCGACCAAACGATCAAAAATCCATTTCTGTATCATATCATTTTCTTTAATTTTTTCAAACATTATATTTCATTCTGACTCTCTCATCTATATCTCCAGTTTGAAGTGATTGAATGGCATGATAAGTGTGCCAATGAGATCGAAATGCATCATACAGAACTTTCGGTAAACGCTCAAATTATGGCATCCTTTTGAAAGGGCACTTTACTATGTCCTAAACTGAGTTATGCCAAATAATACGTTTTGAATTCAACATTGACTTGCAGTCAAAGCTATTTAATCAGGAACCATATTAACATAATCCCCTCACCCGTTAAAGATATTTTTGAAAACACTCTACTATGCTTGCAACACATATTGGTAAAATCACATACATAATAAAATGATTTAGACAGATAACACTCTGCATAAAACCTCCATTTTCTCTACTATTCAGACTAAATTCTAATAGTTTGCATTCTTTTGTCTCAAATGCAGACCTTACTTATACGAATATCAATTCAAATTCGGACAGGATTATCGGTACTACCCGATGCTTTCTGAGATTTGGTAACCAATTTGATCCCTACCTCATACTAATCAGTAGGGATACCAACAATTTTGATTACCTTTTTACGAGCATTCTTATACCATCTTAAAGATGTGATAAGGAATTTTGTTCTTAACACAGAATGATTGAAGCGATTTTCCACGAGACAAGATCTCGGTTTGGTACCGAGAGTAAAACCTCTCTAAATCTTCGCTGCTATACATAATTATGATTTTTTGTTCGCAACAAAAGAATTCCTTTCATTTTATAGCCCTAATTGGGTACTTACAAGTAAAATATATCAAATGTAATAATTTTCGAATTGGAAAGTACATTGTTTTAGGAAGGTGTTTAACTACTCCCTTAAGTGTTTTTTTAATTCTTATAGAAAAAGGAAGCATTGAGACATATTTTTCATGTACAGAACTCAAATTGTCACAATTAACGATACTCTCCAATAAAAATTTTCGCCTTTCGGTATTGAAGGTTAATGTCCGGCCATAAGATTGGGCAGAAATAATCTCATTAAAGTTAGCATCTTCAACAATAATTTTATCATTTATCGTATCAAAAATATTGGTTCCTAAAGGACTACCGATTAATACTGCCGAAACACCCTTGTCATTCAATTCGTATCTAGGTCCCCAAAAATCCCCAATACGTATATCAGAATAAGTCATTGTACTTCTGGCTTTACAATCATAACATGCCTCATTCATAATATCTGCACTGAAGAAAAGATCAAAAAATGGATCATCAATCTTCTTACTAGAATGAGATGAAGTTCCAGACTTAAAATCAATACAGTATTCATGCCAACCATATTTTTTTGTCCTAAAAAAAAATTTCATCAAATACATTCTGACTGTAGGACTTCTTTACACTCGCAAGATTAGCTTTCCACAGATTCATTGAAGGGCATCCATGACAAAATATATCAACCAATAAATAATTATCAGGACTTTTTATATACTTTCTAGTTTTGGAAAAAGCATAGATTTGGCAAGGAGTACCAAACAAAGCATATTTCTGACTACTCTTGTCTTTAATAATCTCACTAAATCCATCAACTGTATAACTCTGAAAATATTTAGAACCATAAAACTTATCTAAATCATCTAGACTATCAGTAACTATAGAATGAGCATCTTCAGACTGTGGATTATACATGCAACCAAAAACACGATAGCCTCTAGTTATGCATTCTTCCATTAAAAGTCGCGATATCCCCCCACTACTTGATTTTAATAATTGGCTTTCATTTCTATTGGTCGCTGCAAAGCTACTAACAATTTCATCAGACATCTGAAAGCTATTATCATATTTATAACAGGACATCTTACAAATGCCGCATTCGACGCACTTTTCTTCATCAATTACAGGTCGATAAAAGCCCTCGTTATCCAATTGTAAAGATAATGCATCCTTTCCGCAAACGGATACACAAAGACCACAACTAGTGCAATTTCTGATGGAAGAATTATCTAAAACATTATTTTTCATTACTTTTTATATTAGCTATAGCATTCTGCAAATATCTATATGTCTTTACTCTTTCCGTCTCAAGGATCTTATCAACAGCCTCAAAATCGATATTATCCACAACTGATACAGGATTAACCTGTTGATATCTTTCCATTAGAGAGAATTGTGAAAGAAGAGAGGTTATACGAACAGATTGCTTTGTTGCAGTCCCATACATTCTTTCAAATATATAAAAAGGAGTATGAAGATTTAAAGAAAAAACTGTACCATGAAATGAATCTGTACAAACAAGACGTGCATTGAGAATTAAAGATACAAATTCCTTTGGTCCAGCACTCATTTGCTTATCAAAATAATCATTATCTTCAAATTCATATGGTATATTTATGATAGGACAATCTAACTCTTCTTGAAGTTCTTTCATCTTTGCTTTTGCAAACTCCGATGGTGTATCAAGAAAATAAGAAAGGATATAATTATCTTTCTTTTCAGTAATATTTAGAATATTCTTCCATTCTTCCCGACTTACACTTAATGTGGGATCAAGCAAATGGATTGACTCTCTACCCGTCAAATCTTTTATGAGTTTTATTCCACTGTCCTCTCTTACAGAAAGGTAGGGTATTTCATTTATCCATTTACTGATTTTTTTTACATTATATCGAGCAATCTTGTCACGACCAAAGCTAGGAGCAAATGCAATACGTTTATTCTCTGGCGCAAAACGAAGATAATAAATTGGATCCACATATAGTGCATCTGGTATCCATATTTGATCACTACCAGCCAAACACGCTACAGCTTCTTCCGCTGATTTTTGTAATTCTTTCCACGAAAGTTCCTGAGGCTTAAGATATTTATCATTAAACTCAAAATATTTTAAATCAGTTCCTTCAATAAACTTTTTTTTGTATGATGAAACAAACGGAGTCAACTTTTTAAAGTCACCAAGCGAAATAACACGGAAGAGTATTTTTAGTAGTTTCCCAACTCGAATATCTCTACCCTTAATTAAAGATTTTGGACGCACAAAATCACATTTATACCCTAGTTTTGATACAATATATTTACCTGCAAGTACTTGCAAACTTGTACCATAATTAAAACCTGTATGAGTCGTTGTTAAAACAATATGATTCATAAACTTATTTTCTTGCATATGTCTGGAATACCCAACCTCGCAACTTGTTTGGTAATGCTACTTGAACTATAAAACGAACAAGCACATTATACAAATAGTTTGGGAATGAAATCAAATTATGGTTAAGCATATACTTCTGCAAGCGAACTTCGCTATCGAAATACTTCTTACCGCCTCTCCGCTGATACATCTCCTCGCCAACTCGAACATTTACCAAATTATCTTGAATATTATAAAATTTATATCCTGCCAACGTCAGTCGAATCCAAAGATAATAGTCTTCCTCACAATAC
>BAJA01000080.1 GCA_000613465.1 Bacteroides nordii WAL 11050 = JCM 12987 | reverse complement strand
AAATTTTATTATCAAAGATCTTTTACTTGTTTGATATTCAACTAATAATGTTAATTGGGAATTAAATAAATATCCACTGAATGTTTTTTATTACTTTTCCTGCAATGGATTCCAGCCTTGTGCCTTTAGCTCAAACTCCTGTCCGTCTCGGGTTATTAGTGCACAGCCAAGTTCAGGTTTAGTAATATGTCCTATTAATCGTATACCTTCCATTTCTGAAATCTTTTCATGGTCTGCAATAGGAACAGTGAAAAGTAGTTCATAATCCTCGCCACCATTCATGGCACAAGTAGTGAGGTTCATATTAAATTCTTCTGCCATAACGGCCGTTTGATAATCAATAGGGATATGTTCTTCATAGACACGGCATCCGGTGTTACTTTGAGTACAAATGTGTAGCAATTCGGAAGATAACCCATCGGAGATATCCATCATAGAAGTTGGAACAATGTTGGCAGCAGATAGCTTTTCGATAATATCTTTGCGGGCTTCAGGCTTAAGCTGACGTTCAAGCAGATATTCTTTACCGGAAAAATCCGGTTGAGCATCTTGTTCACCTTTAAAAACGGTTTTTTCACGTTCCAGCAATTGTAAACCCATATAGGCGCCACCAAGGTCGCCACTGACACAGATGAGATCTGTTTCTTTGGCACCGTTCCGATAGACTATTTTATCTTTGTCTGCTTCTCCGATACAAGTGATACTGATAGCCAGCCCTGTCAGTGAAGAAGTAGTATCACCACCCACAATGTCTACATGATATTGTTGGCATGCCAGGCGAAGTCCGGCATAAAACTCATCCATATCTTCTACGCTGAAACGCTTGGAGAGGGCGAGGGACACGGTTATCTGTTTCGGAGTTCCGTTCATTGCATAGATATCGGAGAAGTTTACGATAGCAGATTTGTATCCGAGATGTTTGAGAGGTACGTAGGTAAGGTCAAAATGTACGCCTTCCATAAGCAGATCGGTGGTGACCAATACCTGCTTATCTGAAGGATAGGAGAGGACAGCGGCATCATCGCCTACTCCATATTTGCTTGATTCATTTTTTAGTTCAATACCTTCAGTGAGATGTTTGATTAAACCAAACTCACCCAAGGTTGCTATTTCTGTTCGCATCGATATATTTATAATTTACGATTTATTTCCAGTGTTTATAACCATTATTGGGTCATAAACACTGGAAGTTGTTACAATTTATGATTGAAGTGACTTTGGTATTAAGCGCGGTTGATAAGCTCACGCATGATAGTTGTCATTTTGGGTTGAGCTGCATCTGCTGCTTTCTGAACTTCTTCATGTGATACTTCTACAATCTTTCCTTCTACCCCCAGGTCAGTTACAACTGAAATTCCAAATACTTTGATACCACAATGGTTAGCTACAATTACTTCAGGAACGGTAGACATACCTACAGCATCAGCTCCGAGAATATGGAACAGTTTATACTCTGCGGGGGTTTCAAAGGTAGGTCCTTGTGTACCGATGTATATACCATGTTGCACTTTGATACCTTTTTCTTTAGCTATTTCATTGGCTTTACGGATAAGCTCTTTATCATATGCTTCGCTCATATCCGGGAAACGGGGACCATACGGAATATTCTTGCCACGAAGCGGATGTTCGGGGAAATAGTTGATATGATCTGTGATGATCATCAGATCACCGATTTCAAAAGCGGGATTAGTACCACCACTGGCATTGGATACAAACAGTGTTTTAATTCCTAACTCACGCATTACACGTACGGGGAAAGTTACTTCCTGCATGGAGTAGCCTTCGTAGTAATGAAAGCGACCTTGCATTGCCATGATATCTTTGTTACCCAATTTGCCAAAGATTAACTTTCCGCTATGCCCTTCAACAGTAGACACAGGGAAATTGGGAATATCTTCGTACTTTATCTCATACTTCTCAGTGATTTCATTTGCCAAACTACCAAGTCCGGTACCCAATATGATTGCTGTCTCAGGACTTGTATGCATCTTTCCTTTTAGGAAAGCTGCTGTTTCTTGTATTTTCTCTAACATAGCCAATAATGTGTTGGTTAAAAATATCTTGTTGATTTTGTAATATCTCTACTTCAATGGGGAGCGCATAAATATGTCTTTTTAACTCCGCATCTAATATGGGATGATGTACCAACCGGGTAGCATCTTTTTCTGTGGTGATAATCAACCGTTGTTCACCTTTCAGCTTGTCAAACCGCTGTTTAATGAGTTGCATATCATGCTGATTAAAATGATGATGGTCATCAAATGACAGCAAATCGATATGCGATGTATATCTTTCCAATTCCTGAATGATAGTAACAGGTGAGGCAATACCGGTAAGGAGCAACACCTGTGTATCTGTTTGCAGGGAAGATAATTTTTGCTCCGCTTTTCCCGCTACCTCCGGAAATACCGGTTGTAGATTTCCGTAACGAAATGACGAGAAGAACAACATCTGGTATGGGAATAGGTTCAACCTTTTAGCAATGATATTGAAATCAATGGGTTTGATGTCAGGTGGGCACTTGGTAACGATAACTATTTGTGCCCGGTTTTTCCCTTGAATAGATTCGCGTAGACGGCCTGCTGGTAATAATGCATCGTCGCAAAACAGACGGTGATAATCCGTCAATAAAATATTGAATCCTGCCTTAACATAACGGTGTTGGAAAGCATCATCAAGCAAAACAACTTCTACAGGGGGATTGTCCAATGTGCAGAGCTGTTCAATGCCATGACAACGATCTTCATCCACAGCTACCCGTATATCGGGAAATTTAGATTTTATCTGAAATGGTTCATCTCCGATACTGCGTACATTACTTTCAGGAGTAGATAGTATATATCCCTTTGTACGACGTTTATAACCCCGGCTTAATACGGCAACCTGGTATTCACGGTGAAGTAACTTTATCAGATATTCGGTATGTGGCGTTTTACCTGTTCCTCCTACGGCAATGTTGCCGATGCAGATGACAGGAACGTCAAAACTCTTTGACCGGAGGTATCCCCAGTCAAAGAGTTTGTTTCGTAAGGCTACTCCTGCTCCATAAAGGAACGAAAGAGGTAGAGCCATTTATGTATCTTGATAAAGCTTTCTTCCATGCAGAATGATTTACTTAATATTCAGTTCAAACGGAACACGGGCTTGTATCATAGAGCGTTCACTTAAATTTTTCAGTAGACTGAAGTCTTTATAATAATCACCCAGTTTGCTTTTCATCAATTGTGATTCTACGTAATTGGTCGGTTTCGTATCAAGCAGAGTCGAAAGGAAATCTTTCTTTTCCGGATAAGAAACAACGGTATAACCATTGAGATTAGCTTTCTTTACAGCGATGTCGAGTGCCTTGTCTATACCACCTAGTTCGTCAACAAGACCAAGCTTTTTTGCTGTCTCACCTGTCCATACACGGCCTTCGGCAATCTTTCCAATTGCCTCTTTTGTCATATGACGGCCTTCGGCACAGCGGGTAAGGAATGTATCATACCCTTCGGTTATCATCATTTGCATGAGTGCTTTTTCGTCATTATTGAAAGGACGCATGAGGTTTCCGAAGTCGGCAAATTTATTGGTTTTTACTACATCATAAGTTATCCCTACTTTATCAGCAAGTTCCTTCACATTGGGAACCATACCAAAAATTCCGATAGAACCGGTCAGGGTGGTGGGTTCGGCAACTATTGTGTCGGCTACACAAGAAATATAGTAACCACCTGATGCAGCATAATCACCCATTGAAACGATAACCGGCTTTTCTGCTTTCAACTCTTTTACAGCATGCCATATTTGTTCGGAAGCAAAAGCACTACCACCTGGAGAATTTACGCGTAATACAACTGCTTTTACATCTTTATCGTCCTTAAGCTTACGTAAGTCGCGGATCACTTTGTTACCTACAATGCCATCTTCGGAAGCGGCTGAACCTGACTGGTCTGTGATCTCTCCTGATGCATAGTAGACAGCTACAATATCACCGCTTTTATCTTTAGGAACATTCTTTTTTACGTTGATCATATCATCGAGTCCTAATATCGGCAGACGGTCGTCTTTATCAACATTGGCAAGTTGCTTGAGATAGTCACGTACATTATTTTTATAAATAAGTGTATCTGCCAGACCGCATTTTACACTTTCTTCGGCGGGATAAAACATCAGCATACGGTCTGCATAAGCATTCAGTGAGTCTGGTGATATATTACGAGAGTCAGATACACCACTCACAACCTGTCCCCAGATAGAACCGATAAATTCAGTTACTTGCTCACGGTTGGCCGGCTCATTTCAGTTGCGATAAACGGTTCGACAGCCGATTTGTAAGTGCCTACCTTGAATATTTGCATTTCGATGCCTACCTTTTGCAATAAGTCTTTGTAGAATATTGGGGCGGAGGCAATTCCTCTCCATTCAATCATACCTTTGGGATTCAGGATTACTTTATCAGCTACGCTGGACAGGTAATAAAGTCCTTGTGTATATCCATCGCTATAAGCTACGATAAATTTTCCGCTCTCTTTAAAGTCGGTCAATGCATTGCGAATAGCCTGTAAAGAAGCATATGGAGAGCCTAATGCAGAAGCCTGAATGTAGATTCCTTTGATATTTTCGTTCTCTTTTGCTTTTTTAATGGAAGCAAGGATATCATCGAGACCATAGACATTTGAATTGTCTCCTGTGAGCATGGAGAGTACATTTTCCAGACTTTCCTGAGTACGTTCTACCAATATACCATTTAGGTCGAGCATCATTACTGAGTTTTTCTTCACTACTGTTTCTGTATCGGAAGAAGAAACAATTCCGAAAATCACCATAATACCGATGAAAAACAGAACAATGCTTGACAGTATGATACCTGTAACTGTGGCAAGCGTAAATTTAAAGAAATCTTTCATTGTATTTATTGTTTTTTATGCTAGCTCATCTTAAAGCTAACAAAGATAAATAATTGAGTTGATATTTATCCCATAAGTCGCATAGTTTTTTGTTTTGTCACAGATATAAAGGAAATTAATGTTGTTTTCGGGTGATTCTTCCGCTTTTAAATGTGATGTTGATATTATATAATCCAGTTCTCTCTCTCTTATATATTCTGTAAGTGATAAGTACTGATTCAAAATTAGTATACTCTATAAATATGAATTTATTAAAACGCAAATGATCGCAGATTTTTGCGAATTAGATTGTTGCATTATATTTGAAAGCAATATCCCTTTTGCGAAAATCTGCGTTCAGCGGTTCAATAATACCCTGGCCAATAATCATTTATATTGTGATGTATTACTTATAGAAAAAAGAGGGACTATTCCTTTTACAGAATAACTCCCTCTTCCCACTCTTAAAGAAACTACTACTTATTTCTTCAGAAAAGATTCTTTCATTTTGGCAATGTCGTTCAGATAATCCTGCAAATCCTGTTCATGGTCTTCCTCCTCAGCTAAAATATGCTTGGCGATATCACATGTAGTATAATCTTTACCATTGGTAAAGTTAGCAATTTCCTGATAGCGAAGGATGGCACAACGTTCTGAGGCTACATTCTGATTTAGTAAACTAACTGAATCAAACTCGGTTGGTGTGTCATACTTGCATCTGGCCAATTCAAACCTTACAGGATTTTCACACTTTCTTTAGCCATAATTTTAAGTTTAGGTTATAAATATTAAGTTGCTTAAGTAACAGGGGGTAAAGAATTTTGTTTTCGGATGTATTTGATTTAACAATAACAAAAACACTTATTTGTTAAATGGAAACTAATTTACTTTTTTGAAGCATTTCCATGTATTCACTCGGAGACATTTTTTCGATATTGGAGAAATAACAGATAAAGGATCTTTTTTTTGATTCTACTGTGGTGGCTGATGTTGATTTGCCACTTTTGATTGAAGAACGTTCTATTGGTGGATTTAGTATTTTGCTCATTCGTTGTATTATAAATGAAGTTTCCTATCAGCGCCTGGGTGGTGAGAATCGGTTAACTATGAAGAAATCTCTTTGAGTTGTTTCTTTGTTTGAGGTCTTTCGTATACATTTAATGGGGAATATATTAGCTCCTTGTTTGTGGATATTTATTCCTTTGTTTTTCTTTTTGTTTTCATCCCTTCCTTCTTGTTTTTCAATAAAATAAGTGTACAATCTTTTATTTTTGTAATTCTTTGGTTTTCAATTAATTGCCTTTTTGATTTTTTTCTCTACGAGAAACGCCCCGTTTCTCTACGGAGATCGTTCCGTTTCTCTACGGAGATCGTTCCGTTTCTCTACGATGATCGTCTTGTTTCTCTACGAGTCTTTCTCCGCTTGTTTCCAATATTTTACACCCGCTTTTTCTCCCTCTGCCTCTTCCTTCCTGTTTTGTCAAAATCTCTCCCGTTTCATCTTAAGTATCTCCTTCTTCCTCTTTCCTTTTTATCCTTCTTCTTTTTTTTCCTCTCTCGCGCATTCATATGCGCGCGTATATATTATAATGTGCCTCCTTTTTTCTTCTTTTTC
>BAJA01000081.1 GCA_000613465.1 Bacteroides nordii WAL 11050 = JCM 12987 | reverse complement strand
GTTTCTATCTTCTAAACGCTTCGTTTTCAATACTAAGTAAATTCTAAAAAGTTGACGGTTTGAAAGAGAGAGAATGTCTCGTTCAAGCCGCGAAGCGTATCCGGAACTAAGGAATTTTTCTTCCAATCATTTCCATTAAATGTCTGAACAACAGCAACATTGGTTTGCCGCTCGTACTCGCGACAAACAAGAATTTGTCACTCGGGATTCTTTAGAAAAATTGAGAATAAATATTAATTTGGAATATTATCTTCCTACTCAATTTGTCATTCGTCAATTAAAATACCGTCGTAAGCGTGTTGAAGTTCCTGTCATAAGAAACTTGATATTTGTTCGTGCCACTAAACAGGATGCCTGTGATTTATCAAATAAGTATGGTGTTCAACTTTATTATATAAAGGATTTTTCGACCCGTTCCATGCTTATTGTTCCCGATAAACAGATGGAGGACTTTAAACAAATTATGGATCTTAATCCCGATAATATCAGTTTTGATAATGAAGTCCTTACTGTCGGCAGTAAAGTTCGTGTGATGAAAGGCAACTTGTGTGGAGTTGAAGGTGAGTTGGCTTTAGAGGCTAATAAAACCTATGTCATCATTCGTATTGAAGGTGTATTGACAGCCAGCGTAAAAGTGGCGAAAAGTTATTTGAAAGTAATCAGTTAATTTTATGAATAAAACAGAAGAATTGCAGCAGCTTGCTCAAAAATCACTCTATTTGGGTTTGGATGGAGACCCAATTTATGCAGAGCATTTTAGTCGTTTGAATAAAGAAATTCAGATTCTTTCCGATGCTCTTTATTCTGCTAAGGGTGATACTCCCGAAGAAGAAGCCGGTATTTGCCTGGCTTTGTTAATGGGTTACAGCGCTACTATCTATAGTGATAAAGATAAGGAAGCGAAAAAACAGTCTATTCTCGATCGTGCCTGGGAGGTATTAGAGCAACTTCCTCCTTCTTTATTAAAATGTCAGTTGCTGACGTATTGTTATGGTGAAGTTTTTGAGGATGAGTTAGCACAAGAAGCTCATGCAATCATTGACAGTTGGCAGGGGCGAGAGCTGACGGCCAAAGAGCAAGAGATTGTTGAGAATCTTCGGAATTTGGAGGAAAATCAATATCCATATAGTGATTTTGAATAATGGTTCTGCCTTATTTTTTTACAAATATAAATTGAGGATTTCATAACTTATATTCCCTTTGTTACATAATATGATTTTTTGATTTATTTCTCGTAGAGAATAATCCTTTTTCTCGTAGAGAATCGGGATGTTTCTCGTAGAGTTTCTTATCATTCCTCGTAGAGAAAAAAGTGTTATATGCAATTGCTTGATAACTAATGTTTTATGTAACGCTATAAATGTATTTATATTTCTTAATATAGAAATAGCACTTTTTTTAAGAAACCATTGTCTGATATTTTTTAATTCGTTACAAATTTGTTTTTTTACCTATATGATAACTGACCTGTATAAAAGTTTATAGTATATCTATATATTATAGGTCAACCCCACAAGATACTTACTTAAAATAGATACTCAAATGAAAGCTTGTTTTATGGGCTTAGGCTACATTGGCCTTCCTACTGCTATTATAGCAGCTAAACACGGTATTCAAGTTACCGGTGTTGATATTAATCCGAAAGTTGTTGAGATGACCAATCAGGGGCAATTACATATCATTGAACCGGGTATGCAGGAACTTCTTCAGGAAGTTGTTTCTGCGAAGCAGTTAAAAGCTTCTACTACTCCTGAAATCAGTGACGCCTATTTTATGGTAGTACCCACTCCCTTTAAGGGTAATCACGAACCGGATATTTCGTATGTGGAATCTGCAACCCGTGCAGTAATACCTTTGTTGAAGGAAGGTGACTTATATGTTATCGAATCTACTTCACCGGTAGGCACAACAGATAAAATGGTTCATTTAATATTTAGCCTTCGTCCAGAATTGGAAGGCAAAATATTTATAGCGTACTGTCCGGAACGTGTATTACCGGGAAATGTAATACATGAGTTGGTACACAATGATCGTGTGATTGGCGGTATGGATGAAGCATCTACAGATAAAGCAATTGAGTTTTACAGCCAATTTGTACAAGGTACGCTACATCGGACTAATTGTAAAACAGCCGAGATGTGTAAACTGACAGAGAATTCCTCGCGAGATGTACAGATAGCATTTGCAAATGAATTATCTCTTATTTGTGATAAAGCAGGTATTAATGTCTGGGAATTGATCAGCTTAGCCAATAAGCATCCGCGTGTAAATATTCTCCAGCCGGGTTGTGGAGTAGGAGGACATTGCATTGCTGTGGATCCTTATTTTATAACAGCCGATTTTCCGATAGAATCTCAGATAATATCAAAAGCCCGTGAGATCAATAACTATAAATCTTTTTGGTGCGCAGAGAAAGTAGAAAACGCCATGTTGAAATTTGAGTTAGAGCGCCATCGCAAACCTGTTGTCGCCATGATGGGATTAGCTTTCAAACCGGATATTGATGATTTACGTGAAGCACCGGCAAAATACATCACAACAAAGGTGATGCAAAGTTGCAATAATGCAGATATATTGGTAGTTGAACCGAATGTGACAGAGCATAAAGTGTTTAAACTTACTGATTATAAAGAAGCTTATAAGCAGGCGGATATTGTTGTATTCTTGGTAGCTCATTCTGTATTTAAAGCTTTGCCTTATGATGACACAAAAGTGATACTTGATTTTTGTGGGATCTATAAAAAATAAGTATATATTATTATGAAAAAAATAATGTTAGTCTTCGGGACTCGTCCCGAAGCTATAAAAATGGCTCCATTAGTGAAGGAGTTCCAGAAGCATCCGGAGACATTCCAAACTATTGTATGTGTAACAGGCCAGCATCGTGAAATGCTTGATCAGGTACTTCATCTTTTCGACATTAAGCCGGACTATGATTTGAATATCATGAAACAGGGGCAAGATCTTTATGATGTCACTTCCCGAGTACTTTTAGGTATGCGTGACGTCTTAAAAGAAGCAAATCCGGATGTTGTCTTAGTACATGGTGATACCACTACATCCACAGCTTCAGCTTTAGCTGCCTTTTATCAGCAAATTCCTGTTGGCCATGTAGAGGCCGGGCTTCGTACCCATGATATCTATAGCCCCTGGCCCGAAGAAATGAATCGTTTGATAACCGGCCGTATTGCTACTTACCATTTTTCTCCAACTGTATTAAGTAAACAAAATTTATTGGATGAAGGGATAAATGAAGAAGCTATTACCGTGACAGGCAATACTGTGATTGATGCTCTTTATATGGTGGTAGATAAGATAAAATCGGATAAGCAGTTAGGAGAGGAGTTGGAGACCCTACTTCGTGAATCCGGTTATGACGTAAATCGTTTGAATGGTACTCGAAAGTTAGTTCTCATTACCGGACATCGACGAGAGAATTTTGGCGAAGGTTTTATTTCGATGTGCAGAGCAATAAAGGCCTTGACTGAGAAGTATCCGAATGTTGATTTTGTTTATCCGATGCATTTGAATCCCAATGTTCGCAAACCCATTCACGAAGTATTTGGTGAAGACTTATCCGATTTGGATAATATGTTCTTTATAGAACCATTGGAATATCTTTCGTTTGTTTATTTGATGGAGAAATCTACCATTGTTCTTACCGATAGTGGAGGCATTCAAGAGGAAGCGCCAGGACTTGGTAAGCCTGTTTTGGTTATGCGTGATACCACGGAGCGTCCGGAAGCTTTAGAAACGGGAACAGTAAAACTGGTGGGTACGGATTATGATAAGATTGTAAATGAAGTTTCTGCTTTACTGGATGATATGGATTATTATGATAGGATGAGTAAGGCTGTAAATCCGTATGGAGATGGGTTAGCGTGTGAACGGATAGTTGAATATTTAAATAGATGAAGATGGAAAGGCGGAAAATTATAATTGTTATGAAGCATGATATTACTTTTTATCCACCAGTAATATCTGTGTGTAAAATCTTATATGATTTAAGTTGCGACATTGTATATATTGGAGCCTGTTCTGATAGTAATATAGAAAAAGAATTGTTGCTATTTAATGTAAAAGTGTATAAGCAACCTCAATATGGTGGAAATGGAGTTAAGAGGTTTTTACAACAATTACAATTTAGAGAAAGAGTAAAAAGAATCATAGAAAAAGAATATTTTTCTGATAATTCTTTACTTTGGTTGGTTCATTTTGAGACAGTTGTTTTATTTTCTTCCTTTTTGAAAAAGTATGATACAGTTGCTCATTTATTGGAATTTAGAGATTCAAGATTAAAATTAGCATATAAACTATTGAATCCGTTTAGAGATTTTATTCATGATTTTTCGTATGCTAAAAAAATTATTTGCTGTGAATATAATAGAGCGTTAATAACAAAATATCTATTCAATTTATCGACATGTCCTATAGTATTACCTAATAAACCATATGAAAACGGAACTTTAGACAATTTCCTAAACCTGCCACAAGATGTATCAACTATTTTATCGAAATATGAAAATAAGAAGATTATTCTTTATCAAGGAGGGTTTCATGAAGAAAGAAAATTAGATGATTTTATGAGAGCAATGGAGCTATTACCGGAAGATTATGTACTGATGTTGATGGGACCTAATAATTCGTATTTTAAATTATTAAAAGGTACATATGAAAATGAACGTATCGTTTTTATGCCATTTCTCCCTCCTCCTTTGCATTTAGAGGTCACTAAGTATGCATATATAGGTATCTTGAGTTATACGCCAATACCTTATGATATAGGGATGATTATAAATGCCCTTTATTGTGCTCCTAATAAATTATATGAGTACGCAAAATTTCAGATCCCAATGATATCTAATAATGTACCGGCACTAAAGGATGCTTTTACAACTTATAAAGCAGGAATTTGCATAGAAGAGCTAACTGTTGAAAATATTTGTAAAGCTGTGAAGGAGATAGGTCATGATTATGAAGGATATGTTGCTGGAACGAGATGTTTATACAATGGGGTGAATTTGGAGGCTATTGTAAAGTCGGCGATATCAATATAATATTCATTGTTTTCATTGATTAAAATATGTTTTACTAATTCAGTATTGAATTCACTTAATTAGAATATGATGGTGAAAAAAATACTCATATTTGATACAATATTCCCAATTGGGCATAAAGATTTATATCAAAGCTTGATAACATTATTTCCAGAAAATGTTGAGCTCTTAATATTAAATGCTAGTGATTTTTATAATGAATCAAATGAAAATAGTTCTATTCAATATAAAAAGATTATACATTTAAAAGAAAGAAAGAATTTATTGTTAAATCAAATCGTTCTGGCTATTAATACATTAATAGGGATTATCTATTCATACTCTTATAAATCAGATATTGTTGTGTTTTTTACTTTTGATACACTAAATATTGCTATAATGAGATTTCTTTTTGGAAAAAAAAGAAGTATACTTATTACATCATAATAACACAGATCATTTACAGAATAAATATAAGAAAAGATTTTTTGATACCTATAAAAATAAGGTGAAACATATCGTTTTTGCAGATTTTATTGGTAAATATTTGGTTGGCATAGGAGTAAATCAAAGTAATGTATATGTGTTAACTCATCCCTTAAATGGTTTTACAGGTAGTGATATAAATAAAAACAATATAAATAAGAAAATATATATAGGATTGGGTTATGCAAATGATGAACTACTTATTTCACAAATTATAAATTATGAAAATAAATATCATCTTTTATACAAGAATGATATATTGCTGATTATTCGTTCTCGTGTTCAAAAAGCTTACGAATATAAGAATATAAGAATTATAAATGGACATTTACCAAAAGACGAATATGAATCTATTTATGAGAGTTCTCAAGCTGTTTTATTGCTATATTCTATCAAATACATGAACAGATACTCAGGAGTTATATTGGATGCTTTCAGGCATAAGAAAAAAATTATAGGAATTAATATTCCTATAGTAAAATATTTTTCTTGTTTGTATCCTAATAACTGTAGAACATTTAATTCTGTGGAGGATTTGTTTCTGAAATTGATACAATTTAATAATACTGTTTTTAGTGATGCCGAGTATAATCAATTTCTTACTAATCATAGTGATCAGAAAATTAGAAAAGAAATAATAGAAATTTTTTCATTAAAATGAATTTTTATCAATTACAAGATAAAGATGTTTCTTATATAGGAAGAATATGTTTAACTATATTTTTATGTTTACTTCATGTCTTTACTGTAAATTTTCCTGTTATAGCTGCATTGATTAGTATTATAGAATTTTCCATTTGTTTGATTTATTTAATAAAAAAGCGAGTAGAAGATTTTTTATTGATTTTGATGTTGTTTAGTATTTCTAGTTTTGATGTTTCTTCTTTTGTTTCTGGAAATTCAGAGTTTGTAGCATATTCTATATTTATGTTGCCGC
>BAJA01000082.1 GCA_000613465.1 Bacteroides nordii WAL 11050 = JCM 12987 | reverse complement strand
ACCAAAAGCGAGATAAGAGCTTAAAGACGTTATGCAACTAATATGTTCTTTTGTTCTTATGTCTAAAAAACTCTGTGGAACTCCGTGGTGAAATACACTCAAAACTGATAAAGTATAAACACCCTGCAGTAGAGATGTACTGTTTGAATAATTATTACATCAGAGCGAATACTTCCCGTTGCCAACTCTGCTTTTCTAACCCCCGGCAAACTTTCGGTTGTCCCGGCTCCGGGGAGCAACCTCCTCGGCTCCGGGGAGCGCATCCCTCGGCTCCGGGGAGGAGACTGCTCCCCGGAGCCGAGGAATGTGTTTTGTAATACGTTGATAAATAGCGGGTTAAAAAGATAGGTTTTTACCTCTTTTCTCACTTCTTTACTCTGTCCGTCTCCTGTCTTTCAGTACTTACGTGTATTAAAATACTGACAAATACGGTCCTTTAATCCTTGCTCTCCTGTCTCCTTTTCCTCACATCTCTGCCCTCATATTTGCAAATCGCATCTATCCACTCTTCGGTGAGCGCTTTCGATTCGTGCTTATCTAAATCGAATGCTACCATCACGGATGTGCAGATGCACTTTACCTCTTCGGTTTCTACATCGATCACCCGCTGAATGAGGTGAAAACTCTTTGTCCCGATCTCCGAAACAGCCGTTTGTACGGCAATGTGGTCCGATGCAAATATCTGAGCCAGGAAGTCGGCCTCTATATGGACAACGACAATTCCATCCTTTTCCCAGTCCACTCCGGGGCAGACAGAGGCAAAATATTCTGTTTTGCCAAGATCATAGAATGAGAAGTAAACCGTGTTGTTGACATGACCGAATTTATCTACGTCATTGAATCGTAGTTGTATAGGCAGGGTGTGGCGAAACTTAATTTCTTCCATTTGTTTTCTCTTAAACTTTGTTATTACCATGCAAAAGTAGTATTTTTGCGCGTTACTCTTATCAGATATAAATCAAGAAATGATAGAAGATATTAAAAAAGCCTGTCAGGTGATGCAGGAGGGGGGGGTTATCCTTTATCCTACCGATACGATTTGGGGACTGGGCTGCGATGCGACCAATCCTGATGCAGTGCGCCGTGTGTACGAAATCAAGAAACGTGCAGACAGTAAAGCGATGTTGGTTCTGGTTGACTCATCCGTAAAGGTGGATTTTTATGTGCAGGATGTGCCCGAAGTGGCATGGGACCTAATAGAACTGGCCGACAAACCACTTACTATAATTTATTCGGGGGCCCGCAATCTGGCTCCGAACCTGCTTGCCGAAGATGGCAGCGTAGGTATCCGTGTGACCAGTGAGGACTTTTCCCGTCGTCTTTGCCAGCAATTCCGCAAGGCAATTGTGTCGACATCGGCCAACATCAGCGGACAGCCTTCGCCGGCCAATTTCAGTGAAATAAGTGATGACGTTAAATCACAGGTAGATTATATTGTAGGCTTTCGCAGGATGACATCAGTCGTCCCAAACCATCGAGCATTATTAAACTTGATAAAGGCGGAGTGATAAAGATTATCCGTGAATAGATGAAGCAGTTGGTGGATTATATGGTGGCAGCGTTGGTGCTGTTGCTATGTTGCCCATTACTGCTCTATATTGCTATCCGCATTCGCATGCAGGGAGCGGGTAGCGTTTTTTACCAGCAAGAGCGGTTGGGAAAGGGAGGTGTCCCCTTTCGGATGGTGAAATTTCGTACCATGGTGACAGGTGCGGAAGATGGGACGCCGTTGCTTGCTGTTTCTGATGATCAGCGGGTGACAGCTTTTGGCCGGACACTGCGTAAACATCATTTGGATGAACTGCCGCAGTTCTGGAATGTTTTGAAGGGAGATATGTCCATTGTCGGACCACGCCCCGAACGCGCCTGGTTTGTACAACAAATATTGGAGAAGACCCCGGACTATAAACGGATATTTAACCTGAAACCAGGGATTACCTCTTTAGGAATGGTGAAATTCGGGTATGCTAACACGATAGAGAAAATGATTGAACGTTCCCGTTACGACCTTTATTATTTAGAACACTATAGCTTTTGGCTCGACGTGAAAATTCTACTGGCAACCGTCAGAGAAGTGTGGATCGGCAAAGGCATTTAGACAGAAATATGGAAAAAGAAAAGATTAGTCTGCTACAGCATTTTATTCATTGGCGTGAAAACAATATTAAGGAAAAGCAATTCATTCTTATCCTTAGTTTTCTGGTGGGCATTTTCACAGCGATTGCTGCATTGATATTGAAGTTCCTGATTCACTCGATACAGAATTTCCTTACCGACAACTTTAGTGCAACGGGGGTGAATTACCTCTATCTGGTATATCCGGTAGTAGGTATCTTTCTGGCCGGATGGTTTGTGCGGAACATTGTGAAAGATGATATCAGCCATGGAGTTACCAAGATACTCTATGCCATCTCCCGGAGGCAGGGACGCATCAAACGGCACAACGTGTGGTCGTCCACCATTGCCAGCGCCATCACCATCGGCTTTGGCGGGTCGGTTGGAGCGGAAGCACCTATTGTGCTGACAGGATCGGCCATCGGTTCCAATCTGGGAAGCGTGTTTAAGATGGAACACCGCACGCTGATGCTGCTTGTGGGATGTGGTGCTGCCGGTGCCATTGCCGGTATCTTCAAAGCGCCTATTGCCGGGTTGGTATTCACGCTGGAGGTACTCATGATCGATCTGACGATGTCCTCACTGCTACCCCTGCTCATCTCCGCAGTGACGGCTGCTACGGTCTCTTATATCACCACCGGCACGGAAGCGATGTTCAAATTCCACCTCGATCAGGCGTTTGAACTGGAACGTATCCCTTTTGTTATTCTGCTGGGCATCTTCTGTGGGTTAATCTCGTTGTATTTCACCCGTGCCATGAATTCGGTGGAAGGCGTCTTTGGCAAACTCAACAATCCTTATAAGAAGCTGGCCTTGGGAGGGGTGATGCTGAGCGTACTCATCTTTCTTTTCCCACCGCTTTATGGCGAAGGTTACGATACGATCAACCTCTTGCTGAACGGCACGAGCAATGCCGACTGGGATACGGTGATGAACAACTCCCTGTTTTATGGATACGGCAATCTGCTGCAAGTCTATCTGATACTGATTATCCTGTTGAAAGTCTTTGCCTCCAGTGCAACGAACGGAGGCGGGGGCTGCGGTGGTATCTTCGCACCTTCGCTCTACTTAGGTTGTATTGCAGGATTTGTCTTTTCACACTTCAGCAATGACTTTGCATTCTCAGCCTATCTGCCCGAGAAGAACTTTGCACTTATGGGGATGGCTGGCGTGATGAGCGGAGTGATGCATGCCCCGTTGACGGGGGTATTCCTCATCGCCGAGCTGACGGGTGGATATGACCTCTTTCTGCCATTGATGATTGTCTCCGTCAGTTCCTATCTGACTATCATTGTTTTCGAACCGCACAGTATCTATTCCATGCGTTTGGCAAAGAGGGGGCAGCTATTAACCCATCATAAGGACAGAGCTGTACTGACGCTGATGAAGATGGAGAATGTGGTGGAGAATGATTTCGTAACCGTTCATCCGGAGATGGATTTGGGTGAACTGGTTAAAGCCATTGCTGCTTCACATCGTAATATCTTTCCTGTGACAGATAAGAACGGTATATTGCTCGGCATTGTTTTGCTGGACGATATCCGTAACATCATGTTCCGGCAAGAACTTTATCATCGTTTCACGGTGAATAAACTGATGACATCGGCCCCTGCCAAACTGTTTGATACGGATGGTATGGAACAGGTGATGCAGACCTTTGATGATACAAAGGCCTGGAATCTGCCTGTGGTGAACGAAGAAGGCAAGTATCTGGGCTTCGTCTCGAAATCAAAGATATTTAATTCGTACCGGCAGGTGTTGGTACATTTCTCGGAAGACTAAAATAATTATTCAATGTGCCAATATGCCAATGTGCCAATTGGCTGTGTTATAATAGAGTTGTAATATAACTGGCCTATTGCCACATTGTCGTATTGTCACATTATTAAATACTCTCAATTGGCATATTGTCACATTATTGTTTATGAAGAAAGAAGATTTAAGAATCGTTTATATGGGAACTCCCGATTTTGCAGTGGAGGGTTTGCGTTGCCTCGTCGAAGGTGGTTACAATGTGGTTGGTGTGATTACCATGCCCGATAAACCGGCAGGTCGTGGTCATAAAATCCAGTTCTCCCCTGTCAAACAGTTTGCATTAGACCATAATCTGCCTTTGTTGCAGCCGGAGAAACTGAAGGATGAAAGCTTTGTGCAAGCTTTGCGTGAATGGAAAGCCGACCTGCAAATCGTAGTTGCTTTCCGCATGCTGCCGGAAGTTGTCTGGAATATGCCCGTTTGGGGACATTTAACCTGCATGCTTCTCTGCTTCCCCAATATCGTGGTGCTGCTCCTATCAATTGGGCGGTTATCAACGGTGATACGGAAACAGGTATTACCACTTTCTTCCTGAAGCACGAAATCGACACGGGAGAAGTCATCCAACAAGTTCGCGTTCCGATTGCAGATACGGATAATGTAGAAGTCGTGCATGATAAACTAATGATGTTAGGTGGCAGGCTTGTTATAGAGACAGTAGATGCCATTTTAGCGGGTACTGTGAAACCTATTCCACAGGAAGAAATGGCTGTAGTAGGAGAATTACGTCCAGCTCCTAAAATCTTTAAAGAAACCTGTAGGATTGACTGGAATCAGCCTGTAAAACGTATCTATGATTTCATTCGTGGCCTTTCCCCTTATCCGGCAGCATGGACTGAACTCATAAATCCTTCGGGCGAACCTGTTGTAGTGAAGATTTTTGAGAGTGAAAAGCGATTCGAAACTCATCAATTGCTTCCGGGTACAATCGTGACAGACGGAAAGAAATCTCTCAAAGTAGCTGTTACGGATGGTTTTATAGGCATTCTTGCTTTGCAGTTCCCCGGCAAGAAACGGCTTAGGACAGAAGAACTGTTGCGTGGTTACAAAATTACCGGGGATATGAGGATGAAGTGACTTGTAATAGAACAATAATGAAGGGATTTACGATTAGATGATTTACGATGTACGATTGGGATTAGTCTGCTTTACATTACTGAAACAGGCTATTAAAAGGTAACTTCAATCGTACATCGTCTAATCGTAAATCATCTAATCGTCTAATCGTAAATCCCCTCATTAATGAGTATTCCGCAGTAGAAACTGCACGTCAATGAGTTAATAATATGGTTCCCATTAAAAATATTTCTCTTTTCTTTTGGCTCTTTCACTAAGATTCCTTTTCTTTGCCCATTATTAACTCTTTAAATGTGAATGCCTATAGAAACACGTTACGCTAATTATATCTAATCGCATACGTAATGAACACATGGAACAACAAGGCTGACGAAACGTTAGTCTCTCTCTATGCCGAAGGAGAGAATCAGGCATTTAATGTACTTCTAAATAGGTATAAGGACAAGTTGTACTCTTATATTTATTATATTGTACGCAACTCCGAGATGACAGAAGACATCTTTCAAGAAACTTTTATGAAGGCAATTATTACTATCCGTCAGGGACGTTACAATGAAAATGGTAAGTTCTCTGCTTGGTTGCGGCGTATTGCCCATAACTTGATTATAGACTCTTTCCGTCAGGAGAAATCGGAGAATCTGGTGTCTTGTGATGAGCCGGAAGTGAACATTCTGAATAATATCGGTCTGGCAGAAGGACGATAGAGAATACGATTGTAAATCGGCAGATATTATCTGACGTACGCCGTTTGATGGAATTCCTGCCAGATGAACAACGCGAAGTGGTATATATGCGTTTCTACCAGGATCTCAGTTTCAAGGAGATAGCAGAGCAGACAGGTGTAAGTATCAATACTTCACTGGGGCGTATGCGTTATGCTATCCTTAACCTTCGTCGCATGGCCGAAAAGAACGGAGTCGTTCTTACCGTTGATTAAATTTAACTAACTTGTTATATACTAAAAGTGTTCTATTCTTCTAACGGTAACTAAACGTT
>BAJA01000083.1 GCA_000613465.1 Bacteroides nordii WAL 11050 = JCM 12987 | reverse complement strand
AGGTAACGTTAGTGCCGTCCACATTCGTGGCTTCGGGGGCGATGCCTTCCTTATTGTAGCCGATACCTTGTTCATGATTGTTCTTCCAATAGCAGGCGGTCACGGTGGTGTAGTTTCCTCCCAAAAAGCCGCCGATATATACATTGCCAGTGCTACTACCCGTACTGGTTACGTTGCCCGTGGCATAGCAGGCAAGGACGCTGCTTCCTGCGTTGAATCCCACCAGACCGCCGCCAAGGATATTATTTATGGGGTCTATTTCTATGGTCACGTTGCCTGTGGCATAGCAAGCGGCCATGGTGGCACCCGAATTCGTCTCACCTGCCACGCCGCCGACCTGGACCATTCCCTTCACTGTGGCGGAGGAGCTGCATCCGGTGATGGAAGCCTCCCATTGAATACCCACCACACCGCCGGCGCATATCGTGCCGCTGACGCTGCCCGACACCGAGCAGTTTTCAATGGTGCCTCCCCAGCTAAATCCTGCCACGCCGCCGGCATAGCCCAACCTGTGATTGCATGTTATCTGTATGCCATCCATCACCACGTTCTTCACCGTGCCAGCTTTACCGAGCCTGCCGAACAGACCCACATATTGGTCATTTGTCGTAACGGTCAGCCCCATGATGGTATGGCCACCGCCGTCGAAGGTGCCGGTGTATGAGTTATAAAAGTTTGTGCCTATCGGTGACCAGTCTTTGCCCGTGAGGTCGATGTCGGCGGTGAGGGTGCAATTTATCGATCTGTCTTTTTGTGCGGCTTCGTTCCATGCCAGTAGGCCGTCGGCGTTATAGACCGTGTAGGTCTTGGTGTTGCTATCGTAGATGTAGCCCAACTCGGCTGCACCACTCTCGCCGCCGCCGTCAGCCCAATCACCGATGGTGCAACCCTCTAATGTCAAGCCAGTGGCGTTCACCTTGACGGTGTAAGAATAGCGGTTGCCCGCCTCTAATACGACGTCGTTCTGCGGGCGGAAGTAGAAGGTGCCGCCCCCGAGTTCCACCTTGACGAACGGCTTGCCTGCCGCAACGGTCTGCGGGGCGGTCAGTGCCTCGTAGGTGTTGCCGCTTGCGTTGTAGGTCTTGATGGCGGTCGGGTTGCCGTTATCGGCGGACAGGCTCACGAGGCTCACCGTGCACCGGCGACGCTCGTGAATCCCGTGCCGGGCTTCAGTTCGATTGTCACGCGTGCCGTGCGGTGGGTAAATTCAAGTGTCGGGTTGTTAAATTCCACCTTCCGGTTCTCAGCAGAGATGAAATCGCTGTTCTGGAAGTCAGCCAGTTTGCTCTGGTCTTCTGCCACCTTCACGGCAGGCATCTGTGTGATGTCAGCATTGTCGAAGGGCCACCATGCCGATACGGTAATCGGGTCGCGGCTGGTCCAGTAGTACGGGTCGTTCTCGCGTGAAAGTGTGGCACTCTTGAAATCGGTAGAAGCCGTTACGGTGTATTCCTTTACCGCATCGCCCATCTTGAGTGCCACGGAAGTGACGCCCTGCCAGTCGCCGTCCACAGAGGCACGGGTGGAAGGGGCTGCCAGCGGCGTTGCTTCTACGGACAATCCGGTGGCACGGATGACGACGGGGTATTCACCTTCGGGCAGACGGTTATCGCCAGCAAGTTCGTCCTGCGTGCAGGCGGCGAGGGCGAACAGCAGTGCGGTGGCTGCGGGGATAAATAATCTATGTCTCATAATTCTTCATTCTAATCGATTAATTATTAAAATCATACAGGTCTGCACCCACATCTCCACCGTCTATATCGTTCCACTTTGCAATGGTGGCTTCGCTGACTTCAAGGACTTTGTTGCGTACCTTGACGGTATAGGTATAGTTGTTGCCCGCCAGCAGTGCGCCTTCGGGCACGGTGAGTGTGGCATGATATTCCTGACCTTTGTAATTCACAACCAACGGCAGGGATGCAACTGTCTGCGGGAAGAGGATGATTGATGACGTGAGATTGCCGTCTGCCAGATTCATGGCCAGTTCTCCGGTCTGTGCCCCGTTGTCTGCGGTGGCAATACCGTCGGCCGTGTTGAACGTACCGGTGAGTAACAATCCGCCCAGCGTGTAACGTTCAGGCTTGACCACGCTGAAATCCACGCCGTCGCCCGCCTCGAAGGTAAGGGTTATCTGGCTCATGCGGTGGTGGAAGGAGTTGTCTTCACCGCCTTTGGCGGTTTTGTCGGTGAAGCTTACTACCGGGTTGTTTTTGTCTCCCGTGGCTCCTGAAGCAAAGAGGAAGTCGATGGCAGGCTGGTTCTGCTGCGCCGTGGCATCGGTCGTGGCAGCGAGGATGCCTCCCGCCGCGTTGTACGGATAGTAGGCGCGGAAAGTATGGGTCTTTGTATCTTCGATATAGATAACCTTTCCTTCTGCCTCAAATTTCCCGTTTTTCAGGATGAAAGGCACGTTGCCGTACTGGGAATCGTTGCCGATGTCGGTGATGCCGATACGGTCGCCGCCAGTCCAGGTGGTTCCGCTGGCGCGGGTGGCGGGGGCGATGTTGGCGGTAAACTGGGCGGCCACGGGGTCACCATTCAGGTTCTCGTTGTCGTTGTTGCAGGCTACCAGTGCGAGGGCGAGCATCGCAAGTGCAAAAAATCTTGTCTTCATTATATTCTGTTATTATATTAGTTAAATTCCATTTCAATAATTGCTGCACCTTAGCAAAATCAAAGCAAGCTTTGCTTCTGCGTTCGGTTTGCTAATTATTTACAAATCGGCATTTACATCATCACCTTTCACTTCTTCCCAGCCGTTGATTTCGGCTCCGTCCACTTCCATGCCTTCGGGAGTCTCAACCAGCGTTCCGCTGAGGGTCAGCGATTCGCCCTTTCCGGTGTTGAACTCCTTGAGGGCTTCCGTAAGGTCGCTTTTCAGCGTGGTGGGGGTCGGGTTGCCGTCAGCATAGCGGATTTCACCCTTCAGCAGTTGTTCCGTACCGGTCACACCCAGCAGCCGCACCGTGGCTTTCCACTTGCCGGCATCGTCACCTTCGGTAATCTTGGTGAAGGGCAGCACGACGTTCGAAGCGGCTCCGTAGGTATCGGTAGCGAAGTCGAGTGTTCCGGCTGCACCCGTCAGATGGGCAACAATCTCCGTGATGCGTCCGGCGGCATCACCAGTAGGTTCGACGACAAGCGTCAGTTCGCGTACCTGCTGCTTCATTGCGGCGGTCAGCGGATAGTCCTTGTCTTTCTCGATGGTCACCTGTTCCGTATAGGTGAAGAACCATCCCGGGGCATTGTTCACAAAGGTATCCGTGCCTGCCCGGGTTCCCGTGGCTGCGGCAATGGTGGCTGTGGTGCCGTTCACCGTGATTCCTTCAGCCGGGTTCCACACCGCAAGGGTGTAGCTGCCCGGAGCAAACAGATGGTCGGGGGTATGGGTGGCGGAAGTCTCCGTACCCGTATAGTCACCCATGGTGACCGTCCATGTGGCAGGTATGTCGATACCCTCACCGCGGGCCGACCAGTCGGCTGTCACCGCAATCTTCCCGTAGTCGGGATGCGGCGTGTCATAAAGCGTGTCCTTCACGCAGGAAGAGAGCAGCACGGCGGCTGCCATTCCCATCATATTTATATATTGTCTTGCTTTCATATTCTATTCCTCCGTGTTAGAATAACTTCCATACCAATGTCACACCGGCATTGATGGGACCACACCAATCTTTTGTCTCGTTGCCGCGGCGTACACGTACACCGTCGATGACTTCATATTTTTCGAAATCGGCATTCAGGTAGCCCAAACCGAGGTTGAAATCAAGATCTAATGCCTTGTTCAGCCGCAGCTGATAGCCGGCGGTGATGCCGCCACCCATCAGGTCGCCCTGCTTGCCTGTTTCGGAGAGCTTGTAGTTGAACTGTCCGGCCTTGAACATCGCGCCCAGATACCAGGCTTTCTTCTCACCCATATAGTAACGCACTTCCGGAGCCACTTCCCAGAGTGCATAGCGGTGGTCCTTGTCGCTCCACGTCCATGAAGTCCACGAGCCGTTTACGGCAATGCCCCACGATGGGCAGATGCGCCATTCAAGTCCTAAATCTGGTGTCAAGGTAGCCCAGCGCAGCAGGTTGGCACGCAGGGAGAGATGATAATCAGTTGTGATTTTGGTTTCCGACAGCGTGTCGGCAAGTGTATTTTGTTGAGCGGTTTTCTCGGCTTCTGCCTTTTCAGCGGCAAGTCGGGCTTCTTCCGCCTTGCGCTGCTCTTCGGCAAGCCGTTCCTGCTCGGCACGCTTCTCGGTTTCTAAGCGTTCGGCTTCCGCCTTGCGTCGTGCTTCTGCTTCCGCATCCGTCACGGCTGTTTCCTTTACCGGTACCGTCAGGCGCACGGTGACAAAATCACCCTCTGTCACATGATTGCGGGTAATGAAGTTTTCTTCCTTGATTTTCGCTCGTGTAATCAGTTCTGATTTCACACGGTTGGCACGAATCTTCGCTGTTGCAAGGTTCTTGACTTCACTGCTCTGCGAATTGCAATATCCGTCAACCAATAGCGGCAGTTTGCCGTCAAGAATTGTTGCTTTGTTGTTTTCGATACATTCCAACAGGCGGGCAAGTTCCGTGTCATTGCCATTCCAAGGAACGTAGAACATGTCCTTCTGCGTAACGAACCGGAAGGTGTAGGTCGTGTCTGCTTTCTGCTGCGCAATGACAGGAAAAGTTACCGTCATCAGCCACAGAAACAAGGTAAGAAAAGTGATTTTTCTGCTCATATAAACTTGCATTTATTATCTTTGTCATCTCCAAAGGTAATAAATGCCATTCAGCGCCCAAAATATTACAAAAACTTTTTTTGCTAAAACACAGCGTTTTATAAAAATTGTCGTTTGAGCACTTTTCACATTGTCGTCTGAGCACTTATTTTGTCAAATCGGCACTTTTTGAGTTGTCGAATTAGCACTTTTGTGGCTGTCGAATTAGCACTTTTTGTAGTATGAGCACTTTTGGAAAATGGGTTTCTGAGAGCTTTTTCATCGGATTTTTACCACGCAAATCACTTCAGATTTGCTTTTTTCCACTTGGCAGGCGTACATCCTTCCTTCTCGGTAAATAATTTGATAAAGTTACTGCGGGAAAGAAAACCGGAAGACTCAGCCAGCTTCTGTATATTGATTTCCGGATGCTCCTTCAGTATGTTTTTCGCATACTCCAACCGGAGACTGGTTATCCATTCGCGGAATGTCATTTTATACGTAGTCTTGATATAAGCGGAAAGATAGGTACGGTTCGTATGAAGTATTTCGGACAGTTCTTTTATGGTAAGTCCCTGCTGGACATAGCCGTCTGTCTTTATCCAGTTGGCCACTTTCTCTATAATTTCTGTATAGGACACTGGAACTTCTTTCTCAGAAACTATTTTAGGTTCTGTTTCTGTATCTGTCAGAAGTTCTTCTTCAGACTGTATATCTTGCTCAAAAGCATTTTCCACCTGTTCATAGAACAGCAGGTAGTTCTGATAGCTGTAGAAAAGATAGCTGTAGAACGGTATTGACGACAAAATCCAGATAAAAACATATTTGTCTGGCAGAAATGTCAGCAATCCGCATCCGACACCGAAGATAAGTGCCCAATAAGTGAATATGGAAAGCCATTCGATATATGTACCTATATCATCCGCCTGAGTTTCATTGAAAATCCGAATGGCTCTACGATATGCAATTATGACTCTGCGAGCTAAAACGACTCCAAAAACGACTAACCAGGCAGCTAAAGCAAATAAAGAGAATTTTTGCATGATTCCGCTTGGCAACAGGAACAACACAACTCCGGAAAGAGTTGAAAATATAATCCATAAAATGATATGTGTCCACACACGCCGTTTGGTAATGTAAAAACGATCAAGCAACATTATCAATGCCGAACTGAACAGAGAATAGCACAG
>BAJA01000084.1 GCA_000613465.1 Bacteroides nordii WAL 11050 = JCM 12987 | reverse complement strand
ACTGCAACAACTTGACAGGAAACTGTATGAGAAACACAGCCTGCATCCGACAAAGGAGGAAAGCACGGCTGCGGAAGTGCAACCTGCTCCGAAAACAGAAAAGGTATCACCTTCTGTAATAGCCCCCGTTTCTGTAATTGAGCCTGTCAAGGGAGTGGAGAAGCCGCAGGCACAGCCCATAGAGGAAAAGCCGGAGATTGAGCCGCGCCAACCCAACCATTCGTCAGCCGTGCAGCTTACCCTGCTCGACCTTTGGGGTATGCCCATAGAGGAACCGGCAAAAAAGAAAAAGGCAGCGAAAAAGGAAAGCAAGCCGAAGCCCATGCCGTCCACGCCTAAACCGCAGGTCAAAGTTACTCCACCCGTTGAAGCCGCCAAGCCGGTAAACGGTAATAAGGAAGAAAAGCCGGAAAATGCCGAAAAGCCAAACGACCCGGACGACATTTACGCCACTCTGGATTGGGAAACCAATCCTCCCATCAACGGCTTCTATGAGACAATGATGAGTCTGACAGCGGAACGGCGCAAGGCCCTACGGCTTGAGGCAGAACGGCACAGGCAGGAACAACTGAAAAAGATGGGTATCAAAGACACGTTGAACCCTGCTTTTGCGCCTTCTTCGGACAATATGGATAAAAAGCCGGAACAAACGGAAGAAATAAAGCAACCTGAAACACCGGCAGAAGTTGTGCCTACTTCCGAAACGGTTGCCACTTCCCTGTTCCCGGAATTTGAAACGGAAAAGCCGAAAAAAGAAGCCCTCGACCTTACGCCGCGTCCCTATCACCGCACGCCGGAAATGCACCTGCGTGAAGGGTCGCTGGTGGCAAACAGGGCACGCGACATCGGTTATCTGAAGGACATTACTCCCTACGGTGCAACCTTCCAGCCGCTTGGACTAACCAGTTATCAGAAAGAGAAAGCGTTGCTGTATGTATCGCTCCGTGACGCATACGAGCGGTTGTACCGCTATGAATCGAACAGACGTGAGGAAAATGTACCTTGGCGTGAACACCTGAACACCTGTTAC
The DNA here is from genome assembly GCA_000613465.1 of Bacteroides nordii WAL 11050 = JCM 12987. GTDB lineage: Bacteria > Bacteroidota > Bacteroidia > Bacteroidales > Bacteroidaceae > Bacteroides > Bacteroides nordii. The sequence goes on along the minus strand of BAJA01000084.1, from coordinate 4,044 downwards.
GACGAGTTTGTCATGCGTTATGGCAACCTCAACGCCAAACAGAACGTGAAACTGGTGATGATGGACGCCGGAGGGCGCGACATCCTTTCGCTGGAACGTGCGGAGGACGGCAAGTTCGTCAAAGCGGACATCTTCGACCGTCCCGTTTCCTTCTCGGTGGAGAACCATGCCAACGTCGGTTCTCCGGAAGAAGCCTTGTCTGCATCGCTCAACAAGTATGGTACGGTCAATCTCAACTATATGCGGGGGATAACAGACAGTACGGAAGAGGAGCTTCTCAATGCCCTCAAGGGGCGTATCTTCTACAATCCGCTCGTAACCGGTTACGAGATTAAAGACCGCTTCATCGCGGGAAACGTGATAGAGAAGGCGGAGCGTATAGAGGCATGGATGGAAAATAATCTGGAAAGCGAAAGATTGCCGGAAGTGAAACAGGCTTTGGAGGCTTTGAAGGAAGCCGAGCCGCAGCGTATCGCCTTTGAAGACCTCGACTTCAACTTCGGTGAACGCTGGATTCCCACGGGCGTGTATGCCGCTACATGAGCCATCTTTTCGACACGGACGTGAAAATCGCCTATTCCGCCAGCATGGACGAGTTTTCCGTGGCGTGCGGCTACCGCACCATGAAGATCACGGACGAGTTTCTGGTAAAGGGCTATTACCGGAACTATGACGGTATGCACCTGTTGAAACACGCTTTGCACAACACCTGTCCCGACATGATGAAAAGTATTGGCAAAGATGAGAACGGCAACGACATCAAGGTGCGTGACAGCGAGGGCATACAGCTCGCCAACGCCAAGATTGACGAAATCCGCAACGGGTTCTCGGAATGGTTGGAAGAGCAGTCGCCGCAGTTCAAGGAACGGCTCGTGACAATGTATAACCGCAAGTTCAACTGTTTCGTGCGCCCGAAGTATGACGGTTCGCACCAGACGTTTCCCGACCTCAATCTGAAAGGATTGGCAAGCCGGGGTATTCAAAGCGTTTATCCGTCGCAGAAGGATTGCGTCTGGATGATAAAACAGAATGGCGGCGGAATATGCGACCATGAAGTCGGAACAGGTAAAACACTGATAATGTGTATTGCAGCGCATGAAATGAAGCGTCTGAACTTGGCGCACAAGCCGATGATTATTGGTCTGAAAGCCAATGTCGCGGAGATTGCCGCCACTTATCAAGCTGCCTATCCGAATGCCCGCATCCTCTACGCTTCGGAAAAGGATTTCTCGACCGCCAACCGTGTGCGTTTCTTCAACAACATCAAAAACAATGACTATGATTGCGTCATCATGTCGCATGACCAGTTCGGCAAGATACCGCAGTCACCGGAGTTGCAGCAACGCATCCTGCAAGCGGAGCTTGACACGGTGGAGGAAAACCTCGAAGTCTTACGGCAGCAAGGCAAGAACGTGTCGCGGGCGATGCTGAAAGGATTGGAGAAGCGCAAGCACAACCTTGTGGCGAAGTTAGAGAAAGTGGAACACGCCATCAAGTCGCGCACAGATGACGTGGTGGACTTCAAACAGATGGGCATCGACCACATCTTCATTGACGAGAGTCACCAGTTCAAGAACTTGACTTTCAACACCCGTCATGACCGTGTGGCGGGATTGGGAAACTCGGAAGGAAGCCAGAAGGCCCTGAATATGCTCTTTGCCATCCGTACCATACAGGAACGCACGGGCAAGGACTTGGGGGCTACGTTCCTTTCGGGCACGACCATTTCCAACAGTCTGACGGAACTGTACCTGCTCTTCAAATACCTGCGCCCCAACGAACTGGAACGGCAGGACATCCGCTGTTTCGATGCTTGGGCTGCCATCTTCGCCAAAAAGACGACCGATTTTGAGTTCAACGTAACGAACAATATCGTTCAGAAGGAGCGTTTTCGCTATTTCATCAAGGTGCCGGAGCTTGCCGCCTTCTACAACGAGATTACCGACTACCGCACGGCGGAGGATGTAGGTGTGGACAGACCAAACAAGAATGAGATACTGCACCACATACCGCCCACACCGGAGCAGGAGGACTTCATACAGAAGCTGATGCAGTTTGCCAAAACCGGCGATGCCACTCTGCTTGGCAGGTTACCCCTGTCGGAAACGGAGGAAAAGGCGAAGATGCTCATCGCCACCGACTACGCGAGAAAGATGGCACTTGATATGCGCATGATAGACCCGAACTACGAGGACCATCCCGACAACAAGGCAAGCCATTGTGCCAAGATGATTGCAGAGTATTACCACAAGTACGAGACGCACAAGGGTACGCAGTTCGTGTTCTCCGACTTGGGGACATACCAGCCGGGGGAAGGATGGAACGTGTACAGCGAGATAAAACGCAAGTTGGTGGAGGATTACGGCATACCGGCAAGTGAGGTGCGCTTCATTCAGGAGTGTAAGACGGATAAGGCTCGTAAGGCGGTGATAGATGCCATGAACGCAGGGACAGTGCGAGTGCTGTTCGGCTCCACAAGTATGCTCGGAACGGGCGTGAATGCGCAGAAAAGATGCGTCGCCATCCATCACCTTGATACACCGTGGCGACCGTCCGACCTGCAACAGCGTGACGGACGGGGTGTTAGAGCCGGGAACGAGATTGCCAAGCATTTTGCCGAGAACAACGTGGATATCATCATCTACGCGGTGGAAAAGTCGCTGGACAGCTACAAGTTCAATCTGCTGCACTGCAAGCAGACGTTCATATCGCAGCTCAAAAGTGGAGCGATGGGCGCACGTACCATCGACGAGGGAGCAATGGACGAAAAATCGGGTATGAACTTCTCGGAGTATATGGCGTTGCTCTCCGGCAATACCGACCTTTTGGATAAGGCGAAATTAGAGAAGCGTATCGCCTCGCTCGAAGGGGAACGCAAGTCGTGGGGCAAGGGCAAGCGCGATTCGGAGTTCAAGCTGGAATCCAAGACGGGAGAACTGCGCAACAACACGGCTTTCATCGAAGCCATGACGGAAGACTGGAACCGTTTTCTTTCCGTTGTGCAGACTGATAAGGAAGGCAGCCGCCTTAATCTTGTCAAGGTGGACGGCGTGGATTCAACGGATGAGAAGGTCATCGGTAAGCGTTTGCAGGAAATCGCCAAGAACGCCATGACTGGTGGACTGTACAAGGCTGTCGGGGAACTTTACGGCTTTCCGATAAAGGTGGTCAGCGAGAGGACACTCAAAGAAGGTCTGGAGTTCACTGACAACCGCTTCGTGGTGGAGGGTAACTACAAGTACACCTACAACAACGGGCATCTGGCGATGGCAGACCCGATTGCTGCCGCACGAAACTTTCTGAACGCATTGGAGAGGATTCCGACCATCATCGACCAGTACAAGTCTAAGAACGAAGTGCTGGAAAAGGAGATTCCGCAGTTGCAGGAGATAGCGGGCAAGGTGTGGAAGAAGGAGGACGAGCTGAAACAGCTGAAGTCCGAACTCGCCGCACTGGACCGCAAGATACAGCTTGAGCTGGCTCCGGCTCAGGAAAACACAGAAGAGAACCGGCAAGGCAACGAGAAAAAACAGACGGAACAACAGCCGGAAAGCCCGCACGTGGACTTTGTACGCAGTCATTTAATTATAGGGAGACCCGGTTTATCGGAATCCAAAGGTGTAAAACTTTAATATCGAAGTCTTGACAGAAAAAGCCAGTGGTTGAATTTTTCACCACTGGCTTTAATTCTAATAATTTTTCAATCTAATATGACCGAATCTATAACGTTAAATCATAGATTATGTGTCTATTTGTGAAGAAAAAGACGTAACTTTGTATCAAAATCAAATAAGCATAACAATGGAGCCATCTATATACAGTTTTTCACTTTATACCGCACTGCCGTTGATGTTATTCTTCGGCTTTTATTTTTTGTTTGCAAAGACTCCTGAAAAGAAAATTTTCAAGAATTATCTCCGCTCCCGACAGATTATGGGTATAGCTATGCTGCTGCTTTCGGCAAATTATTCGGTACATTTCTTCTTTGGTATCCGATTCAAAAATGCGGATTCTGCCATATTGATGAACATGTCCACATACTTC
>BAJA01000085.1 GCA_000613465.1 Bacteroides nordii WAL 11050 = JCM 12987 | reverse complement strand
CCGCCATCGCGATTGTTATTATATGAAGGGCGTTGCGGACGGTCACCATAAGCAGGACGATCACCATAGGAGCGCTGCGGACGGTCACCACCCTCGTTGTTATTGTTAAAACGCGGACGATACGGGCGATCACCGCCTTCACGATTATAAGAAGGACGTTGCGGACGGTCACCATAAGAACGTTGCGGGCGGTCGCTGCCTTCACCATTAGAATTGAATCTTGGACGATACGGACGATCGCCACCTTCACGATTGTTGTAAGAAGGGCGATTATATCCACCTTCTCTGTTGTAAGATCTGTTACCATCACGGCCGGCGCCTGTGTTCTCTTCATTAGAGTTGTCACGCCATTCTTCGTTTTCTGTACTCATTACTTTATTCGAATAAAAATTAAACATAGGCCTCACGGCCGGTATTTCAGAGTTTTTTTTAGAGTCCCGTATATGTATGCGGAGTTATCACTCTTAATTCTTTCTTTATATCTTCACTAACATTCAGCCCTTCGATAAACTCTTTAATAGAGCTTTCCGTTATTGCCTGATTAGTTCTTGTCAGCGCTTTCAGTGCCTCATACGGGTGCGGATAAGCTTCACGGCGCAATATTGTCTGAATAGCCTCAGCAACCACACTCCAGCAATTATCCAGATCGCGGTAAATAGCCGGCTCGTTCAGCAACAATTTACGCAATCCCTTCAGAGAACTTTGAATAGCGATAATAATATGCCCGAACGGCACACCCACATTACGCAACACAGTAGAATCTGTCAGGTCACGCTGCAAACGGGATACCGGCAATTTCACTGCCAAGTGCTCAAGAATGGCATTTGCTATTCCAAGATTACCTTCAGCATTTTCAAAATCTATTGGATTCACTTTATGCGGCATCGCACTTGAACCTACTTCACCAGCTTTTATCTTCTGCTTAAAGTACTCCATAGAGATATACTGCCAGAAGTCGCGGTTCATATCAATCATTACCGTATTAATACGCTTCATTGCGTCAAAGATAGCCGACAAATTATCATAATTTGATATCTGGGTAGTATACTCTTCACGCTCCAGGCCTAATTTTTCTGCAACAAAACGATTACCAAACGCCTTCCAGTCATACTCCGGATAAGCTACGCGGTGCGCATTATAGTTACCGGTTGCTCCACCAAACTTTGCAGTTACGGGAGCTGCTTTCAACGCCGCCAACTGACGTTCCAAACGATACACAAATACCATCACCTCTTTACCCAAACGGGTTGGAGATGCAGGTTGTCCATGTGTCTTGGCAAGCATCGGAATAGCGTCCCATTCTGTAGCATACGTTTTCAACTGAGCTATCAGTCTTCGATCTGCGGGTAATACACCTGCTCCAATGCCTCTTTTATCGAAAGAGGGATAGAGGTGTTATTAATATCTTGTGAAGTCAGGCCGAAATGAATAAACTCCTTGTAGTCATCCAATCCGCCCAATTTATCAAATTCTTCTTTCAAAAAATATTCTACTGCTTTCACATCGTGATTAGTAACACTCTCTATATCTTTGATACGCTGAGCATCTGCTTCAGAGAAGTTACGATAGATAGCACGTAAGGCTTCAAATACACTTTTGTCGATTCCTTTAAGTTGCGGTAATGGTAGTTCGCATAGAGTAATGAAGTATTCCACCTCTACCTGCACGCGGTATTTTATCAGTGCAAATTCAGAAAAATAGGTAGCTAAAGCTTCAGCTTTACCTCTGTATCGGCCGTCAATAGGAGAAATGGCCGTTAATAAATCAAGTTTCATATGTCGTTCGGATAATTATCAGGTTGCAAAATTAACTCTTTTTCCTGATTTATAATGCATAAAGGGGGTAGAAAGTTTATATAAAAGAGGTAAGAAAACAAAAAATGCTTCGCGAACTTCACGAAGCATTTTTAATTTCCTAATTCTGTGGGCGCTGAGGGATTCGAACCCCCGACCCTCTGGGTGTAAACCAGATGCTCTGAACCAGCTGAGCTAAGCGCCCTTTTATCAAGCGGAAGTGTTTCGTTTTTAATGTGGGCGCTGAGGGATTCGAACCCCCGACCCTCTGGGTGTAAACCAGATGCTCTGAACCAGCTGAGCTAAGCGCCCGTACACTTCCGTTTCAAAAGCGATGCAAAGGTACAGTTTATTTTGAGAATACCAAAACTTTCGATAATTATTTTTTCACTTTTTTATTTCAAAAGAAACGAAGTCACTGATTATCAACAACAAAAAACTTTCTAAAAAATAAGATACATATCACCAGAAATCCGGCTATCACTACAAACGCCCATACCCCTCCTATCTGCCTCCTCTGTTTTTCTCCCGTTCATCCACTTTTATCAACGATTTACCAACCGCAAAAGAAGAATCGGCTTTCACAAAAGAATGTTCCGCACATCCTTTCTGCAGTTGCATCCTTCCTCTATCAACCACCTTTTTAGTAACAGAAAAAGACTTTCTTTGCACTGCTCTTCCATTCTCATGGCCTACTCCTATAGTATCTGCTTTCCAGATGAAGACAGTTTCTTCTATATGCTCATCGGCCTGCCTGTTATTTTCCCATTCCGTTTTTCGTACGTTATCCACTTTTTCATAATGCCCTTTTGCAGTAACAGAGTCTATTTCCACATTCCGTTCCATCCGGAAATGAGAACTGCCACATGCCGACAAGAAAAGCAAAATCACCCCTATCAACAACCATTTCTTAACATCAAAGCAGGGGCATGCCTTTATAAACTCATCCGGTTCTATCCTCCCATCTCCATTCAGGTCCGGCGAAGTATCCCGATGCCCCATCACCGTCACTATCCCATAACGTTGTTTCAGTTCTTCGATAAGCCGTTTCAACGTTTCTTTCTGCGCCCTGGTTCGTGTATCAGCCGGATGTCTCCCGGCGTCCAACCCACCAATATAGCAGATACCAATACTTCGCTCATTCCATCCGATACAATGAGCCCCCATCCGTGCAACCTCTCTCCCGGGTTCCACACTTCCATCCAACCGTACCACATAGTGATATCCTATTTCGTTCATCCCCCGGGCACGATGCCAACAATCTATATCTTTAGCGCTGAAATCCATTCCCGCCTGCGTAGCCGAACAATGAATTATAATCGAATCGATTTTCCTCATAATACTTATTTTTTAAGATTAATAATCCGACGGAGGAATACGTTTTCCACACCCTCTTATCTCACATTTCTTTATTTCCGACTCCTTCTGTGCCAATTCTACTTCATGGCAACGGATCATCCACCCCATTTTATCTTCCTGCTCCTTCCGTAGTTCAGCATAAAGTCCGTCAATCTTCCCATCGCGCTGTTCCAGGCGCTCTTCAAGCCAATCCACCTTCTTTCTGCGATTCTCCTCCTCTATACAACTCACTGATGCCTCCTCCTTCCGGGCATCCATTTTTCGGTAAGTAACCAATCGCACGAGCCATTTAATGGCCTCCAGCCCGCCAATGGCAGTGATGAAGGCCATAATTGTTGTCAATGACACCTAACTTAGTTATACAGAAGGGTCCTCTCCTTCCCCTTCTCCTCCGGAAGGAGTACCGGAGCCGTCATCATTGATTCTATCCAAATCTTTAAACGCCAATCCATCGGTGCGGGTAGAGGATGCTCCTGCATTAATACGTATATCCCTATTCGCACGAAAACAGATACGCAATCCTGTAATGTCACTTGCCGAAAAATCCTCCGGCTTATCGGTTCCTTTACTTTGCGCCGACAGGTAAAAATAACCTATCCCGTCGATATTAACTGAACGTCCAGTCAGAAGAGTCTTACGCAGTAGTGTCCGAAAATCTTTCAGTACACTGATCGTCTCACCTTCACTCACACCCGAGTTTCCACTGATTTCCTGCGCCACCTCCTTTAGTGTTGCCGAGGTGTCATACTTATAAGAAATAATAGGATACGTTCTTTTAACTGAACTTTTATCTGTCGGATCACTAAACCGTAAAATTCTTTTAAATCTAATTGCCATAATCTTTTTTTTAAATAAATACTAATGTTATTACTTCGCTAACGTTAACATTGCAAAGATGCGACATTCACATCAGAGACAAAAAGACAGGTTACAGCATCCTCTTAATACGATTTAATATATAAAAAGAGACAATTACAGGACAAGAAAGAGAGAAAGGGAAGGTAATAAAAGAGTTATTTCTATTTCCCGGCAAGTAAGCATAACCTAAAACTACATTAAAAACCAGAATCCCCCAAAAAGTCAGAATCGCACATTTACAACTCCGGCCTTTTTTATATTTAGTGTAAGTTTCAATATCACAAAATAAAGATAGCCAAACTCCTCCGTAAAACAGAGAAATCTGGCTATTGATAGCTACATTTGAGATGAAAAGAATGTAGCATCATATTCAAAAAGGACGCATTGAATTCTAAATAAAAGCCCTCCTTATAAATAAACCACGCCTGATTTAAAAGGAGGGCTACACAAACAAACAATAATATTAAGCAGGATTATCATGATTCACATCAGAATAATCCGGCACTCCTTACTCTATCTTAATCTTTAGAGTAAGGAAGAAAGCATTGGACGAATCCAATGTTTGGGGTTATACAATCGTCTTCTGTTTCCAGACAAAATAGGGAATACAAAAGAACAAGAAAAGTCCCTTTAACAAGTTCAAAAAAGTCCTCATCAAAAGCTTATTTTTTTTATAAGGATATCTAACAAATATTTATCTGTCCCATACTCTTAATTCGAAAAATAACGATTAAGAATTTCATGTTCTATCAGTCTTCTGCGCCTTCGTTGTTTGATTTCATCAGGGGGAAGATGATCATTACTAAAGCATACAACTGAATGACCCATTCCATAAAAGACCGAGCCTTTCATCCTTGCCCTGCAATAAGACTTTTTGAAAGCGACCCCTCATATGAGCCATACGACACATATTAATTGAACACCTAC
>BAJA01000086.1 GCA_000613465.1 Bacteroides nordii WAL 11050 = JCM 12987 | reverse complement strand
GGATCTGGCAAGGCTTGTCGCTAATGCCCGTGGACAGCTTACTAAGACTAAACAGGGAAATGTAGAGAAAACTCAGTCTTATGACAGTCGTGGACTGCCCTCATCCATTTCTGCCGCCGCCATAATGAATATGGCTTATACTTTTAATAATAAGGGCAACCTAATCTCCCGAAGCGACTTGCTCACCGGTCACAAGGAGGACTTTACTTATGATACCATGAATCGTCTGACAGCCTGGAATATAAGTAAAGATAATATTTCACAAGCGAGTAACAGTATAGATTATAATCCGACCACCGGAACAATCACTACTAAAAGTGATGTCGGTTTTACTTTCGATTATGGAGAAGAAAATGGCAAGCCTCATGCCTTGACTTCATTAAGTGGTAAGCCCGATAAAATACCTAATTCAACTCAGACTGTCACCTATACCGACTTCAAGAAAGTAAAGAATATCAGTTTGGGAAGTAAATCTCTGGCTTTGGATTATGGAGTAGATGAGCAACGGCGTAAGGGTATCTTTAAAGATGGCAATGCCACTTTTACCCGTTATTATTCCGGTAATTATGAAGAAGAGATCTATTCATCGGGTAAAGTTAAAAAGATTCATTATATTAGTGGTGGAGATGGTTTGGCCGGAATTTACATAAATGATGACGGAATAATCGTTTCTATTCTACTTATTGTGATTATCAAGGTTCTCTGTTGGCTTTAACAGATATGAATGGCGTAGTAAAAGAGAGGTACGCCTATGGCCCGTGGGGGAATCGTCGTAACCCCGTTTTATGGAAAGACCCGGACGTGCGTACTAAGTTTATTGTTGATAGAGGGTATACCCTGCATGAACATTTGGATGGTTTTGGGCTGATAAACATGAATGGTCGTGTATACGATCCTTTGCTGGGTATGTTTTTAAGTCCTGATCCTTATGTGCAGGCACCGGGTAATTGGTTGAATTACAATCGGTATGGGTATTGCTATGGAAATCCGTTGCTGTATACGGATCCGAGTGGGGAACTCCTTTTAGAGTTAATAGCAGGTGCTATTATCGGCACTTATATTGGAGGAAGTATTGCAAATCATAGTTATAATCCAGGTAAATGGGATTATAGTTCTGGTAGGACATGGGGGTATATGTTGGTGGTGCCATTATTGGTGCGGCATCTGGAGTTTTGGGCTCTTATGTAGCTGCTTCGGGAATGCCTATGGCTAATACTGCATCCATGTTAACCGGTTCATATGTTAATTCTATTGGAATGCATATGATGACAGGAGGTAAAGTTCCTGTTTCTTTAAATTTAGGAGGAGTATCTTATGATATGACTAATAATATATTTGGCTATCTTGGAAAAAAAGGAAATAAAAAATAGATAATTGGATGTATGGATTAGGAGGATTAGGAAATTTGCAAGATATTTTGGCAGGAATGAAACCTGGAAGCGCTGTTCTTAGGACAGAAAATGATCCAGAACTGAAAATGGATTTAATTGGACATACTCAATTATCTGATAATGATAATAAAATTTTAATAGATTGGGGGCCTGTAGAAACTACGAAGTTCAAATGGGTAAAAGCTACAAATTTTTATGAGGGCGGAATCCCTATTTCCACAGAAAAAATGAAATGGAAACCGTTAAGTGTTAAAAATGTAAATATAGGTAGGCTGACTAAGATTTCAGAGCATTTGAATAAAGGAGGGAGATATAATTTGTTTTTTAATAGTTGTGTTTCTAAGGTTTCCCGAGCTTTAAATAGGAGTGGCGCTTTTAACATTGGTATTCATCCCTATTTGTTACATGCTCAAATGTATATGCGTTCCATAGGATTTAGACCATTCATCAATTCGTATTATTTTGAATACTTTAATTAATTATGAAAACAATGTTATTAGTATTATTGACGTGTTTGCCTATCATCTCTTTAGATAGTCAAACTATTCATACTCAAAAAATGTATCTTTATGAGTTTTTTCCAAATCGAGGATATACGACTATGGGAGCTGTTGGTCAGTTTCTTGACTTGGAGAAATCTAATGTAAAAAAGATTGAATTATCTCAGAATGAGGTAGTACAGTTTGAAGTTATATTAAGTAGAATTGAGGCAAAACGGCATTACCAAACGAAACTAAACGGATGTTTTTTTTCAACCTACATTAAAGACGGCTTGAAAAATAATATTTTGCTTAGTAAAAATTATATTATTAATTTGAGTAACCGAAAACAATATAAAATTGAAAATACTAAATATCAAAAATGGATTAATGATTTATTGATAAAGTATAATTTGAGAGAGAAAACGGGAGTTGATAATTCACTATTGCTGAACAATTATGAAAGTACATACTTAAATGCAATTTTCAAGGACAGTTTAAATGGTTTTGATTTTCATGGAAAGAAAATAGGATTTATCAGAAATGGGGGAAACAGTAAAGTTCATTATTTTAATATGTAGAAAAGGCATATTATTGATAAAAATCATGCTTGTGATAATGGTACTTTATACATCTTCAATACTATGCAAAAAGAGGGAAGCGGGGGCTATGATGCTGCAATTGTGTATTGGAGTAAATTTTTAGTACCGATAGAAAAAATAGTTAAAAGATTGGAAGAGTAAAATTAGGAAATATTGCTGAATAGGAACGTGTTCTCATCTTTTTTTACTATATATGGGTATGTATTTTGAAACAGTTATGAATTGGTATGTAGTCGGTCATTTAATAAAGGAACTTTGTAGGGATATTCCTTTAAATAGTCTTTCGGCTTGAAATTTATTAAATCAATATAGTATGGAAAAATTAGTAGCGAAAATCGTAATTGGATATGATATTGCATACATGTACAATAACGAAAACAGACCCGGTACATGCCCGATTTGTCATAACATAATAGAGCAGATACCAGATCCTTTGTATAAAGTCCCTAAAAAGAAAGGAGATCTGTTCTATACTTATGATCACTTTTGTATTGTTTCTGAGAAATTTAAAAGGTTTTGTGACGAAAGAGCATACCCGTATTTAACCTTTGTTGCGTTAACTAAATCTGTAGGATATTATTTTTTCATGCCACAAGATATTTATAAGTTAGATTATATTCGTCGGAATGTACAATTTATTGATAAACGAGCTTGTTGTGGTTGTTATGATGAAGTTATTGGGATGTCACCTAGCTATAAAAAAATGAATTTTTCAATGTCTACAAATGATTTTATTTGTCGTTCTGAGTATAACTTTGGATCATACGGATGCAAATCTCCATTAATAATCGTCGGGTTGGATACAGCGACAGCAATGAAATCCTATGGTTTAATGGGCATTTATTATGATAAAGTCTTTTTATAGCATTAAAAAAGCAAACAAATGTGAAATACTATCCCCATGTAAAATATAGGAGAAAAAATATGTTTTTAAGTAATTTCTTTTCTAAGCTATTCCAACATGAAGAAAAGATGGAATACATAACAGGAAAGGCTGCATCTTTTGAAGATGTTTGCCTGTCCGATTTAGAGAAATATCCAATATGGGTATTTGCGATAGACCATGAAGAAGATTATGAAGAAGGTCAGGATGAGTCTTGGATAGAGCCAATCACGAACTCAACAGATGTAACTGAAGAGCTTCGTGTGGCTTATATTTTTCTCAAAGTGAAAGAGAACGATTGTCCTGTTTTCGGTTGTTTGGACATTCGAAACATGTTGCTTGATGGTCTTTCGTACTGGGACTTTGCAGATGAAAATTGGAAAGAATTTCAATCGCTTGACATTCCATCACCCATTTATCTTATTTCGGTTCCCTCTATTCTGGGGCAGGCGGCAGTTGAGTTTGTAGTCAATGAAAATAAGGAAAGTGCCAGAATATATAAACATACTATTCCTTAATTTCGGAATAATTAGCGATGTGATAAATTGCATTCGATTGCCGTTGAGTTGCTAAGTATAAATATGCTGTGAGATTTTTTAGATTTGAAATTGTTAGTGTCCGGAATCGTTTAGAAAGTGGATTATCTTATTAGTATGAGAAGTCGTGTAGAGAAAACTCAGTTTTATAATAGCTGTAGATTGCTTTTATTCATTACGGCGAGTGTTGTCTAAATATGGCTTATACTTTTAATATAAGGCCAACTTGATTTCCCGAAGTGACTTGCTTACGAGGTACAAGGAGGACTTTATGTATGGTACTATGAACCGTCTGACAGCTCGGAATATAAGTAAAGATAATATAGATTTGGTTATAGAATATTCATAGTTAAGTAGTTGTGTTACTCGTACATCAATGGCTCTTAATATGTCTGCGATTTTTAATATTGGTATTCATCTTTTTTGCTACATGCAAGTATGTAGCTACCATACTGATACAGATCTTTATAATATAATGGTGAGATTAATGATGCATAATTATGAATATTGAATTTATCAAATAGTATGAGATTTTTATTATTCTTTTTATTTCACGTTATTATCATGAATAATACTGTGATGTCAGTTCTTAGAATATCAGATAATGGGGTTTTAATAGCGTCTGTCTATAAAGAAATCGAGAATGGATATATTATTTTCTTGATACCTATTGGTAATGAAACAAAAGAAATAACATATAGC
>BAJA01000087.1 GCA_000613465.1 Bacteroides nordii WAL 11050 = JCM 12987 | reverse complement strand
CACTATTGATATTCAATCACTTGCGACGCATTCGTGTAATATACAGCAATATTTGCATCTCTCTTTTCTAATAGTTTTCTGTAGTTGTTCATTAACTGACAGATAAAATACTATAAACGAGTCAGTTGAAAGCAAAAAGCGTTTCAATAGACGTTCGTTTAATGAAACACCAATTTGGGGAGATTTACGGCTGGGCATTCTTACAGAATAATGCATCAAATAACTAATTTTATCAATTACATAAACCGCTGAATATAAAGAATCTGCACCTTTAACTTTCAAAAACAAAAAAATATTTATAAGAATATTTTGTTATTCCAGATATACGTTTTAACTTTGTGCCATTAAACGAACGTCTATTGAAACACTTTTATAATTTCATCGACACCCCATTAGCATTTACCGGATTCTCCCCCCCTTTATACTCTTTTCCCTATAATAATGTACGCACGTGCTACACACGCACAGACGCGTATTTTCTTCTTTTTTTAAAAGAAAAATCCCCGTGTATTAAATAGAGGGTAGGGTACCCTACTCTATTTAATACACGGGGATATATTTTATAAATATTGAAGTTTTTCTCATAAAACTTGTATTCCATGCTAATAACCATTAATTTCGCATCGTAAATATTAATTTATGTTTTATTTTAAAACCATTATTAGACATTTATGATTAAAACTACAAATTTTAAAAAGTGACGGTAATAGATGGAAAAGTGTCCATTATTATCACAGAAGGAACGGAGATCGATACGGAACGTTTAGTTGCAAGCGTGAAACTGGCATTATCGGAAAAAATACCGATAGAAGATCAGAAAGAGAACATCTTAGAGGCATTTGCCAGGCAAGCGCATGAACAGAAAAAAAAGGATAAGAATCAGAATGTAAGAAAAATAGCAAGGATATTATCGTTGTTTTTCAAGTTCCCGAAAACAAAAGGGAAAGGCAATCTGAAAGAAGAAAGTGCCGAGGCGGAAATCTATAAATCCATCCGGGACATAGCCGAAGCGGAGGAAGAGGCACTCAACGATCCGAAACAATAAAAAGTTAAAAACAACCTTGGAAGATTAGGCTTTTTCACCGGAAAAGTCTAATCTTTTTTTTGAAATCTACTGTTTACCTTTGTACCGCTCAAGACAAACAAACATTGGGCACAAACAAACAGCTTAAAAAAAACGAATACCATGAAAGACATCACAATCACCACCTACAACGGTTACAGCACCGTGGCAGGAGAAACCACCCTCACGCAAGTGATAAAAGAGATACGGGAAGGGAAAAACCTGGCAATCGTACAACGGATAGAAAAGCTTGTACACCAAGGTGAGACGGAGAAAGCGGACCGGACAAAGAAGCAGCTACCCTACCTCACACTGACGGCCAATTACCACCAGGAGAGGTTAGCGTACAGTATCAAAAACTACAACCCGGTGATCACCATCGATATAGACAAACTGAAAGACGAGCAGATAGGCCCCCTACGCGAACGCATTGAAAGCGATCCGGACGTACTGGCGGATTTTCTCACTCCCAAACGACATGGATTCAAGGTATTTGTATACCTGCAATCGGCATGGGCCTGCAAAATGAGAAAGGCAACATTCTCAACCCGGGAGATCACATACGAGCAGTTGGAATATTACCACGCACAGATGTACAAGGCATGTCAGGAACACATTGAAATGCGGTTGGGAATACCCGTGGACAAAAGCGGAAAGGACATCGGACGGGGCTTCTTCACATCGTTCGATACGCAGGCTTATCTGAACACAGAGCTGATGGAAAAGATAGAGATGGTAGAAACGAGCATTATTCCTCCGGAAAAGAAGGAGAAAAAGCCCGGAAGGAAAAAGGAAAAGAGTAAAGGGCAGGCTTCTGAAGACGGAGAAACGGGCACAGTAGAACCCTGGGAGAAGTTAGAGTACAGAAAGGCATTACAAACCACCCGCCGCTCGGAGAAGTTCGAACCGGGAAACAGAAACACTTTTCTCTACACCTTAGGCAACCGATGCTACAAGAAGGGATTGAACGAGAAAAGCGTTCAGCAGTTGGTACGGCAGGATTTCGCAGAGGCAGAGATAGATATAGCCACCCCCATACACAACGCATACCTCTATACGAACAAGACCGAAGAAGCGGAAAAGAAAAAGGAGGATAAGAAACCGGTCATCACCCAGGTACTGGAATATCTGGAAGCACATTATGACATACGCAGAAATACGATATTGGAACGGTTGGAGTTTATCGACTTTGAGGAGAATGCGTCCGGGATGAAAGGAAAATACCGGCCACTGAGAAACAAGGACTACAACTCGATATTCGTAAACCTCCAAATGGCGGGCATATCCTGTTTCCAGAACTATCTCAAAGCGGTGATAGACTCGAATTATGCGAAGAACTTCAACCCGTTTGAGAGTTATTTCTACGGACTGAAACCCTGGAACAGGACTACGGACTACATCGGACAGTTAGCGGATACGGTGAAAACAAAGGACACGGACTTCTGGAAGGAGAGCCTGAGAAGATGGATCGTGGGTATGGTGGCATGCGCACTGAAGGAGGAGGCGGTGAACCAGTATGTGCTCATTCTATACAGCGAACAGGGAAAAGGAAAGAGCACCTGGATCAGGAAGTTGCTGCCACCCGAACTCGCAGAATATTACCGCAACGGATGATAGACCCGGGAAACAAGGATGACCTGCTACTGCTGTCCAACCGGCTGCTCATCAACATGGAGGAGTTTGAAGGGGCGAAACAGGGAGACATAGCGGCATTGAAACGGATCATCACACAGGAGAGCGTGACGGAGCGGAAGGTGTACGACGTACAGGCGGAACGGTACACCCGCAGGGCATCGTTCATTGCCAGCACCAACAACCGACAGTGCATGCAGGACATGGGAGGAAACCGCAGGTTTCTGCTATCCGTACTCACGGAGATTGATTTCCACACACCGGTAGACTATGAAGGGGTATATGCACAGGCAATATATCTCTTACAGAACGGATACCGGTACTGGTACGAGGGAGATGAAATTACAGGACTGAACAAACGGAACGAACAGCACCGCATGAAGGAGCCGGTGGAGGAGAATCTGTACGTCTATTACCGGGCGGCTACCCCCACGGACATTGAGGTGAAATGGAGGCCTGCGGCAGCACTGATGGGAACCATCAGTTTGTACGGACGTATACAGGCGAACAGGCAGACACAGCAGGTACTGGTACAGGTGTTGGAAAGGGACGGATTCCCTAAAAGGATGAACGAAAGCGGAATAACGGAATACGCGGTGATAGAGTTCACACCCGATCAGGTGAGTGCGAACAGCAGGAGAGTTGAAGAAAAGGGAGAAGGGAGAATGGAGAAGGGAGAAGGAAAGGGAGAGAGACAGGAGGAGCTACCGTTTTGAGGAAGGGGATTCACCACAGAGTAACACGGAGTTTCACTGAGTTTTTATTATCCGGATAAAACGCAGATTAACGCAAATGATCACAGATTAAAATCCTGTTATTCTTTATCTTATACCTGTTTTTCTTTGCGAAAATCTGTGTTAATCTGCGTTTCAATTAGATAAGTATACATATCATGCCCCGTAACGTATATTCTAATGTAGCATGGAATATATTGTCACGGGGCATAATATATTAGGGCGTTTTATTTACAAATATTTTATCAGGGGGTATCGAGGTAGCGGACGATCAGGCTGACCTGACGGCGGGTATAGGAGTGGTCGTTCTTCCCTTCCCCACCCTGATAAAGGAGGCTATGGAGCTCTTTGTTCTTACGGATCCAACCCCGGAGCTTACACATGGCATAGGGAATGGGAAGGTTAGGGTGATACAGATGGGCAAGGTCGGCTTTGAGGTAGGACTTGACGACAAACTTCGTCTCTTCTTCATTTTCATTCATTACAATATGCTTTTTAGTTGTTTTTTCGTTCTTCAAATATAACAAATATTACGGACATCAGCAAGCTTATAACACAATATAAACAACTATGAATCAAAGTATTTGCAATACAGAATAATCTACAAAAAAGTACGTTCACCCACTCTTATGGAAGAGGTTATCTTTGTCACATCGGAAAGGAAAAGAAGCGCTGTTTC
>BAJA01000088.1 GCA_000613465.1 Bacteroides nordii WAL 11050 = JCM 12987 | reverse complement strand
GAAATTCAAAAAAAGATAGATAATATTAGAGAAGATGCCCAAAGAAAAGATAAAGGTGAAACCCATTGGAATAAATAAACAAAACATAAAGAATAATATGGAAAAAACAGGCTTAATACCCAACAAATCATATGAGAATTTTATTCTTGGAGATGATATTACTAATTATTTGCATTTGCCCCATCATGTGGAATTTTATGATCATTCTAAAATAGATCATGATTCTTATTTTTTCGATAATGTCAATTTTTATATATGGGTTAAAAATGGTAAAATTGAAACAATTAAATGTGATAAAGAATGTTATTGGAAAGGCAAAAATTTGATAAATATGTTTTATGAGGAATTCTTGATATTAATAGATTATCAGCAACCTAGCGATGAAGACATCATATACGTTCCAATAAACAGAGATAGAGGACAAAATCAGAAAGTGTATACTTTTGATTATTTAGGATTAATGATCTGGGTATGGAGAAAAAAAATCAGAACAGTATTAATCTACAATTATGAAGATGAATGATGGTTTAACACTTATTTTAAAGCAGAATTTCGATTGTAATCTCGACTGTGATAAATATAATTAGCTTCAATAGAATTGTAATAAATTTGTTCCTTATTTAGATTGAGAATAGCTATTACTACCGCATCATTTAATTTAGAAAAGGAGTTTAGAGCAAATACTTGATTTGAAAATAATGATTACAAACAATTTAATAAAAAAAATAATGAACAAAGATGATATTTGGAGACAAATTATTCAGTTTGTCAAAGAAGAACGGTGGGATGACGAATATACTCCTGAAACAGATCTCGTAAAAGATTTGAAACTCAACGGAGATGATGCTTACGAATTTATCTACTTATTTAGCAAGAAATTCAATGTAAGCATTACCGAATTTAAATTCGAAGAGTATTTCTATCCTGAAGGAGATCGTATACTTCTAAAAGTATTAAACTTAATTCTAAAACAAAAGAAAAAAAGTCAAGAAAAAAATAACTCTCAGAGATTTAGAAAGGAGTGTGAAAGAAGGAAAATTGGTTTGAGATTATCTTTAAAATACTTATAAAAAAGATAATTTAAACTTTAACAATCATAATGGAAAGTTATACTGAAGCATCAAGTCAAATATAGTATGAAGAAAAAAAGTTTGCAGAATCTGTTTCTTATAAGTTTATTTTTCCTTTTTAACAGATGCAATAACTCGAAACCTACATCTCAAGATTTTATTGGAACATGGGTCTCAGAAGATGGAGGAGAGATCATATTTAAAGAAGATAGTACATGTATCGTCAAAGGAATATATGCGAAACAGATCAATCCATTTTCAGAAGGAAAAGTATCATTATCTGGTGAAGGGCAGTGGCGAATCCGAACTAAAGACAGTAATGGATATGATCAATATAATATAGCTATTTATCTAAAAGGAGTAATTTATTTCTCGTTATTCATTTCTGGGGAAGGACTATTAGACAACAGACCTCCATGGTATTTATTTGATTATATCGGTGATCCAGATGAGCTTAATTTATATAAGTTTACAAAATCAAAATAAGAAATGAAGAAAAAAGTTTATTCAATCTGGCATTTGTATGTTTATGCTTCCTTTTTAACGGATGCAATAGCCCTAAACCTACATTTCAAGATTTTATTGGAACATGGGTTTCTGAAGACGGAGGAGAGATCATATTAAGAAGCGATAGTACCTGCGTGTTAAAAAATATACATGATACTTATATTGACATTATTTCAGATGACAAACCACTCAACTATGAAGGGAAGTGGATTTTGAGAGAAAAGGATGATTTAGAATATGATAAATATAATATAAGAATCGAAAAACAGGGAACATTTTTAATAATCTTCTACATTTCAGGAGAAAGATTATTTGGATATGCTTCTCCATGGTATTTATTCCAATATATCGGAGATCCGGATGAGCTTAATCTATATAAGTTTACAAAACTAAAATAAAAGAAATAGAATGAGATATTCTTATCGTAAATATGCTATTTTGATAGCCATAATTTCGGCTACCCTTGGTGTTATAATTGCTTTCGTGTATTTTTTAAACTCCTTCCATTTATTGGAAGCCAAACCTATCCTCCTATCACAAGAATATCGAGGATATACAGAAAATAACCATTCCGGAAAAACAGAGTATGATTATATTGAGACCATTAATTTCTATTATATAGGAGGAGGAGTCACAAATAATGATTGCATCCAAGTTCGGAAGCAAAATAATACAACTAAAAAAGAAATTATTCTTGGTACTTTTGAAAAGTACAAAATTTTAGTCAGTTATTGTTTTAATGGTGATAGTTTAACTCTTACTTTAAAACATAATTTCGACTGTAATTCCGATTATGACACGTATGTAATAAATATAAATGAATGATGGGGCTATGCCCAAAACAAACCAAGCTTTTATTTGAACTGAAATATTTAAATCAAAATAATATGAAACAAAAAAAACTATTTAATATTATTTCTATAAGTTTATTCTTCCTACTCAATGGATGCAGTAACCCTAAGCCCACATTTCAAGATTTTATTGGAACATGGGTTTCTGAAGATGGAGCCGAAATTACATTACAAAAAGACAGTACATGTATATATAAAAATATTCCTATTGAATATATAGAGATATCCATAGATAAAGATTCTCTTAATAATACAGGAAAATGGTATTTGAAAAAAGACGATTTAGGATATAACGGATATTACATAGATATCAGACAAAAAGAGACTCCATATATGACCCTATATATATCAGGAGGAGGACTATTGGACAATACCCCTCCTTGGTTCTTATTTCAATATATCGGAGATCCAGATGAGCTTAATTTATATAAGTTCACAAAATCAAAGTAAGAAATGAAGATAAAAAGTTTATTTAATCTGTTTTTCATTAGTTTATTTTTCCTACTTAATGGATGTAATAACCCTAAACCCACATTTCAGGATTTTATTGGAACATGGGTTTCTGAAGATGGAGGAGAAATCATATTAAGAAGTGATAGTACTTGTGTGTGTAAAAACATACGCGATAACTATATTAATATATTTTCAGAAAAAAAGCCACTCAATTATGAAGGAAAATGGATTTTAAGAGAAAAGGATGATTTAGAATATGATAAATATAATATAAGAATTGAAAAGCAGGGAACGTTTTTAATAATTTTCTACATTTCAGGAGAAAGATTATTTGGATATGCTTCTCCTTGGTATCTGTTTCGATATATTGGAGATCCAGATGAGCTTAATTTATATAAGTTCACAAAGATCAAATAAAGAGAGATATGAAGTCAGTACTGCCCAAGCGGTCAGCCTTGGGCAGAAGGAACAGGAAGAGACGTTCAAAACCGTAAATATAACGGTAAAGAGTTCATTGAAATGCATGGATATGATACATACGATTATGTGGCACGTGGCATGTATCCGGCGATTATGAGTTTCACGTCAGTGGATCCACATGCTGAGAATTATTACAACCTTAGTCCATACGTATATTATGGTGGGAATCCTATAAGCAGGATTGATCCATAGTACAAGCGACCCGGTAGAAATAGAGCGGTTTTGGAATTCTTTATTTTCGCCTCTTGTAAACATGCTACAATATTATTCTAATTCATTCAATTTCTCATCCTGGGATCATCTCACAGATGCAGAGTTCACAGACAGACTGACTTTTAATGACGAGAATGAGACATTTTATTTTAACTATAGTAAAATCATTAATGGCGAAATTAATGTTATAGGAATATCTGTTAGAGCTACAAATGTAAACTAAGGAAATGCCTGGACCCAATATGGACTTCCCGCTTCCGGAAGGATAGAACAAACCAATACTATATACGATTTATTAACGGGACGTTTTATAAGGAAAGCAGGTATAGAAATGGCTAAAGAGGCTATTTTTCCAGGTGGTTCGCCTACCAGTACTTTTGGTATAAGATCCGGGAAAAAGTTTACGAAAGGAATGCCACATGGTGATGGTGGAAGAGCATTAAAGAAAGCAGAAAAACGTATTAAGGAGTTACAAGAGAAGATGAAAACGGCTCCTGCTAAAGAAAAAA
>BAJA01000089.1 GCA_000613465.1 Bacteroides nordii WAL 11050 = JCM 12987 | reverse complement strand
TTCCTGTCCCAGTCTGTCGGTATCGCTGCCCGGCGTTCGCTCTGTTATCTGAAGCGCCCTTCGCCGTCCTTCGGGCGCGTTGCAGACGTGATGTTGCTGCAGCGGTGGGTGATATACGGCAATTGACGGACCGTAACGGGTTCAGAGGGAACTATAATGAGCAATTATGTTTCAATGGTCGCGGTCCAAGTGTTCCCGCGCTGCATTAAACATAACAGCGCATTATAGCCCTCTGCCCCCTGCCGCCGGGCTACGGTTTCCGAAGGGGCTTAGAAGTTACCCCGTTCGGAGCTACAGCGCTGCATCTCTCGGGCAGTGCGGCTGTCTGTCTAAGTTCCAAACGCCGGACCGGGCTACGGTTCCGACCGCGCTGCCATGCCGTCCGGCACAAGCCCGGGGTCGCGGGCACAGCCCGATACCTCATTTCATCGCTGACGCCGTGCCGGACTGCAACCAGTGCCCAACTGCACGGCGGGACGGCTACGCCGCCCGCTTCGCGAAGCGCGGCGAAGCCACGCCAAGAAAGTAATAAACAAACTTTTGCTTCCGACATTAATGTCGAGAGCAAACTAAAAGAGATAAGTGATAATTCTCAAAATTAATGAAGGGATGAACTATTTATTGAATATTCTAAGAGAAGCAAAATCTGATAATTGTACTGTATCAAGGTCTAATTCTTTTCTAAGATCATTTCGCAATTCATTGAGTAATTTTGAAGTATCGGCTGTTCTGTTAGTCTTCATATCTGAAACAAACTCTTTTGAAAGCTGTATTTGCTTTAACGATCCAAATAGTTGTATGTCAGCAATAGCTTTTTCTAAATTATTGATTAATGAGGCATCATGTCTGTTTGAGGCACTTTCTAAAAGCTGCCAAGCAGTAATGAGATATTTAATTCTCATCTCTTTTTTTTTATTAATTAAATCTCTTTTTTTATTTAAAGAGTGTACAATAAACAAGCTAAAGAAACTAAATACCAATGCTATTAAGCTAATAATAAGCGACCAACTATTTTCCATGAAAAAACTATTAATTAATAATTATACAAATATATAAAAACAATTCAAAATTGAACAGAAAGAAGTAATTAATACGCTCACACCGCTACAGCCCGAACCCTCTTCGGTGGGGGAGCGCCCTGCGGTAAGGGGGCGACCACGCCCACCGACAAGCGTACCCCCAAGGGGGCGGAGGGGGTAGATCAAAAAGAATACCTTATAACTATATATAATCATATTACGAGTACAACCCTACCATATAATCCGTATCTTTATGCTTGAAAATCAAACTCATGCTATCAATCTCAAATCTTATCTCATGGAAAAAACGAAAACACCGCACCTTGAAAACCGCTGCTATGGCTTCAAAGAGTTCGCAGTGCTCTACTTCCCGAACATCGCACCCGCATCAGCATCGATACGGCTCAAACAATGGATACTCACCTCTGCGGAAGTCGTGGCCGATCTTGAAGCAACCGGATATCAACGGACTCAACGCATCTTAACACCCCGCCAACGCGATATTATTGTAACCGCTTTCGGCTCACCTTTCTAAGTGTAATTTTATGAGAAAAATCACTCTGATTGTGGTGCATTGCACCGCCTCGCGCTGCACAAGCACGCTAACACCTGCCGTCCTGGACGCTGAACACCGCCGACGCGGCTTCACCGGTTGCGGCTATCATTATTACATCACAAAAGACGGAACAATACACCCCATGCGCGACGTTACTCTAATCGGCGCACACGCCAAAGGCTTCAATGCCGGCAGTATCGGCATTGCTTACGAAGGTGGATTGGACGCGGATGGGAAACCGGATGATACACGTACTCCCGTCCAGAAAGAATCCCTCCTTATTCTTATCCGTCGCTTAATGGCTGAATATGCAACTATCAGTGCCGTTGTGGGACACCGTGATCTCAGCCCCGACCTAAACGGAAACGGCATCATAGAGCCACAAGAATGGATTAAAATATGCCCCTGCTTCGATGCCTCAGCCGAATACCGGGAATTAGTGATGAGTGATTAGTGATAAGTAAGCGTACGAAAACACAAGCACTAATCGCTTATCACTAATCACTAATCACTAAATACCTTTCTTTGCCGGACATTTAAAAAAGGAGGATAGTATGAAACCATTCTGGAAAGCTACGTTGGGAGTTTTAAAGCTCGTTTGCAAATTCATTACCTGGTTGGGTAATGGCAACGGCAAAGGAGATGCTCCGGCAAGTAAGTAGAACCACCTTTAAGGGCTGCAGCGATAGGCGTTGCAGCCTTTTTTCTTGTTGTAAACACACATATTCATATCGATATTCACCCAACCGCATACACCCCTGGAGCGCTCACGCGCACGTACTTATATTTGTGTCATTATTAACCCACAAACCTTACTATTATGCCAGTAAAGTATTCTGTTATTCCGCGCAAAAACCCGCTCAAGAAGGATGAGCCGGCAAAATTTTACGCGCAAATCCAATCGAACGGTGAAGAGGATTTCAAATCGATGACCCGCGCAGTAGCCGACCGTTGTACGGTGACCGGTTCGGACGCAAAGGCTGTGCTTGATGCCTTTACAACCATTATGATCCAGCGTTTGTCCAATGGTCAGATTGTTCGCTTGGCCGATCTTGGTTCATTCCGCATGTCGGCAACCAGTCAGGGCACTGCTACCGAAAAAGAATTCAATGCCGCTAAAATCACGAAAGCACGCATTATCTTCACGCCCTGCAAGGAGTTGAAAGATATGTGTAAGGCGGTTTCTTTCACAAAAACTTCTCTAATTCCTGTTCCTGAAGAAGGCGGAACCGGAGGAGAAGGCGAGGGCGAAGACCCATCTGTATAAACCGTGCCTACAAGGCTTCTAACGCGTGTAAAACGTCCGTACCTTTTAAAATTAGGTACGGACGTTTTCTTTTTCCGCTCCGTACCTTTTTAAAAAACGACCGGAACGTTTTTCCGGGACGGTTTTTGGGGATATTCTTCCGTTTTTCTGCTTTTTGAGAGGATTTCGTATCTATATATAATAATACCCTCGTGTATTTTCCTCTTTTCTTTCACAAAGATCGGCAGAAGCTCTCAGGCCATCAAGGAACGCTGCGCTATTTCAGAAGAAAATCTCCTGAGCTCGTTCCTCGTGCGGTATTTTCTTCTGAAATTCCTTGCCGGTCTGTGTTCTTCTTCCGGGAAATGTTTCAAGAAAAAGGAAAAAAATGGGTTCGCTATGCAGGGTGTGGGCAGTTATAACATTGAACATTGCGGCAAAAGTAGGTGTTTTAGGATAAAAATTGCATTTAATATTGATAGTGTCAGATATTATTCTCACCTTTGTGACGCATTACAATTGTTTGTTTTCAGAGGATGGGAGTACTCGTCTTTTGGGCTACGAGTATATTTTGATATACTCGTGGCTTCCTGATATACGGTTCCGTCCCCCGTGTTGGAGTGTTAATGCACCCACTGTATTTTTCGTCCTCTGGAGAACAATATGTAATGCAACGGGTCAGCGGGACCGTACTTTTTCCCGTCATTACTTTGTTGTATGTTTATGGGAGATATATACACCGTCATATCCTATCATACTTATGAAACAAGCGATGAGACAAGAAGATTTCGCTTAATACTGTATGTCCGTAAAGGGAAGCGCATGCATCGGTATTTTGTCAGGTACCGGGAAGATATTAAGTACGATGTACTCTGTTCGTGTGTTCAGGCTGAAAGACAATACGAACTCAGGTATATAATTTCTTCTTATTTCGCTAAAGCAGTATGCCATATAAGGTTTTCATATAGCTGCTCATACCATTCATTATCAAAAAAGAAACAGAAAAGATTCACAATGGCTGCTTTTCTGAATGATTTATAATTCTCCCTCCCCAAACAGTTAATGTTAATAATAAAAAACCGCTATCTCTCAAAAGGTCGATAGCGGTTTTTACCTGTGATATTTTTCGGCGTGGCTTTGTCCCGCTTCGCGAAGCGGACGGCGCAGCGTCTCGCCGTGCAGCCGGTACGGCTGTCATCCGGGTCGGTGCGCCGCAGGGCGCGGTCCGCAAGGGCAGGCGTAG
>BAJA01000090.1 GCA_000613465.1 Bacteroides nordii WAL 11050 = JCM 12987 | reverse complement strand
ACGATCTTTGACATGTTGTACATAAAAAAAGTAAATTTAGTAAAGAGCTAAAAGTATATATCGAACCGTACGCTGTTGTTTTAACAGTATAAAGGCAAGATAATGAAAGTAAGAAAGGGCGCATGGCGGATGCCTTGGCTCTCGGAGGCGATGAAGGACGTGATAAGCTGCGATAAGCTGCGGGTAGGTGCAAATGACCTTTGATCCGCGGATTTCCGAATGGGACAACCCAATTGGTTGAAGACCAATTATACTGCACTGCAGTAGGCTAACGCAGGGAACTGAAACATCTTAGTACCTGCAGGAAAAGAAAATAAATAATGATTCCCCTAGTAGTGGCGAGCGAACGGGGAATAGCCCAAACCAATTATGTTACGGCATAATTGGGGTTGTAGGACCACGTTTTGGGACGAAAGTTGGTGAGTGGAATGATCTGGAAAGTTCAGTCATAGACGGTGATAACCCTGTACACGAAGCCATCTGAACCCTAGTGGTATCCTGAGTAGCGCGGAGCACGAGGAATTCTGCGTGAATCTGCCGGGACCATCCGGTAAGGCTAAATACTCCCGAGAGACCGATAGCGAACCAGTACTGTGAAGGAAAGGTGAAAAGCACTTCGAATAGAAGAGTGAAATAGTCCCTGAAACCGTGCGCCTACAAGCGGTCGGAGCAGCTTTTTGTTGTGACGGCGTGCCTTTTGCATAATGAACCTACGAGTTACTTTTTCCGGCAAGGTTAAGCGTCTGAAGACGTGCAGCCGAAGCGAAAGCGAGTCTGAACAGGGCGTTATAGTCGGAAGGAGTAGACGCGAAACCAAGTGATCTACCTTGGGCAGGTTGAAGGTTAGGTAACACTAACTGGAGGACCGAACCGATAAGCGTTGAAAAGCTTCCGGATGACCTGAGGGTGGGGGTGAAAGGCTAATCAAACTTGGAGATAGCTCGTACTCCCCGAAATGCATTTAGGTGCAGCCTTGTGAATTACTAATGTGAGGTAGAGCGACTGATAAGATGCGAGGCTTCGCCGCCTATCAAGTCTTGATAAACTCCGAATGCGCATTAGTTCAATCACAGGAGTGAGGGCATGGGTGCTAAGGTCCATGTCCGAAAGGAGAAGAATCCAGACCATCAGCTAAGGTCCCCAAATAAACACTAAGTTGAACTAACGAAGTCAGATTGCTAAGACAGCTAGGATGTTGGCTTGGAAGCAGCCATTCATTTAAAGAGTGCGTAACAGCTCACTAGTCGAGGAGTTTGGCGTGGATAATAATCGGGCATCAAGTGTTTTACCGAAGCTATGGGATCAGTAATGATCGGTAGGGGAGCATTCCACTCTGCGTTGAAGGTGTACCGTCAGGTATGCTGGAGCGTGTGGAAAAGCAAATGTAGGTATAAGTAACGATAAAGGGGGTGAGAAACCCCCTCGCCGAAAGACTAAGGTTTCCTGATCAACGCTAATCGGATCAGGGTTAGTCGGGTCCTAAGGCTCAGCCGAACGGTGATGCCGATGGCAGAACAGGTTAATATTCCTGTACTACCTTTAGGAGTGACGTGGAGACGGAGGCGTGACAGCGCCGCGAACTGACGGAATAGTTCGTTAAAGGGTGTAGATGTTGATTGCGGCAGGCAAATCCACCGCAAGAGTCGAACCTGATAGTATGGAGCGTTCTTCTGAACAATCCAATAGTGCGTGTAAACATACTCCCAAGAAAATCCGCTAAACTTAATCTTAAAGGTACCCGTACCGTAAACGGACACACGTAGTCGGGTTGAATATACTAAGGCGCTTGAGTGAATCACGGTTAAGGAACTAGGCAAATTGACCCTGTAACTTCGGGATAAAGGGTCCCCGTCAGTGATGGCGGGGCGCAGAGAATAGGTCCAGGCAACTGTTTAACAAAAACACAGGGCTGTGCAAAATTGAAAGATCACGTATACAGCCTGACACCTGCCCGGTGCTGGAAGGTTAAGAGGAGATGTCATCGCAAGAGAAGCATTGAATTGAAGCCCCAGTAAACGGCGGCCGTAACTATAACGGTCCTAAGGTAGCGAAATTCCTTGTCGGGTAAGTTCCGACCTGCACGAATGGTGTAATGATCTGGACACTGTCTCAACCGTGAGCTCAGTGAAATTGTAGTATCGGTGAAGATGCCGATTACCCGCGATGGGACGAAAAGACCCCGTGAACCTTTACTATAGCTTAACATTGAATTTGGGTAATTGATGTGTAGGATAGGCCGGAGACTTTGAAGCAGGTACGCCAGTATTTGTGGAGTCGCTGTTGAAATACGGCCCTTTGATTATTTGAGTTCTAACTCGTTGTTACGAGGACACTGTTTGGTGGGTAGTTTGACTGGGGTGGTCGCCTCCAAAAGTGTAACGGAGGCTTCTAAAGGTGCCCTCACGCCGATTGGTAACCGGCGGTAGAGTGTAATGGCATAAGGCGCTTGACTGGGAGACTCACAAGTCGATCAGGTAGGAAACTAGAGCATAGTGATCCGGTGTTTCCGCATGGAAGGGACATCGCTCAAAGGATAAAAGGTACTCCGGGGATAACAGGCTGATCCCTCCCAAGAGCTCATATCGACGGAGGGGTTTGGCACCTCGATGTCGGCTCGTCACATCCTGGGGCTGGAGAAGGTCCCAAGGGTTGGGCTGTTCGCCCATTAAAGTGGCACGCGAGCTGGGTTCAGAACGTCGTGAGACAGTTCGGTCTCTATCTATCGTGGGCGTATGAAATTTGCGTGGCTCTGACACTAGTACGAGAGGACCGTGTTGGACTGACCGCTGGTTTACCAGTTGTGCCGCCAGGTGCATTGCTGGGTATCTAAGTCGGGATTGGATAAGTGCTGAAAGCATCTAAGTACGAAGCCAGCCACAAGATTAGATTTCTTAGGGTCGTCATAGACGATGACGTTGATAGGAGGCAGGTGTAAAGGTAGTAATATCATAGCCGAGCCTTACTAATTGCCCGTTGACTTTTGTTTTCTTTCCTTTTTGTATGGTTTATATATACGTTTAGTTCTTTTTGACTGAATTGCTTTTTGTACACATGTCTACCTTCTTCAGGTGACTATAGCATCAGGGTTCCACCTCTTCCCATTCCGAACAGAGAAGTTAAGCCTGATCACGCCGATGGTACTGCGTAACAGTGGGAGAGTAGGTAGTCGCCGTTTTTTGAATCCCCCTTTCGTCAAGATGATTGATGGAAGGGGGATTCTTTTGTTTT
>BAJA01000091.1 GCA_000613465.1 Bacteroides nordii WAL 11050 = JCM 12987 | reverse complement strand
ATATTTAGCAATACTCAACTGGTTCTCCAGACTAAGACCCTCCTGCTGATAACGGCTCGTATTGGCAAGGTACATACCCGTTTCGGAAGTGATATCAGTCAACTGGTTCTCACGTTTAAAGCTCTCAATGTTTGCATCCACGCTACCCAATTCACGTTCGATAATAATCAAACGTTCATTGATAAACTTAGAGGTATTCACAGCTATCTGGTTCTTGTCATTGATCACATCCTCATTATAGACGGCAATAAGCATGTTCAGAATATCTTCTGCGCGGGCAGTAGAGACATCATCCAAAACCAGGTTGATAATAGTTGTTGTTTTACCGGCAAGAGAAACTTTCAACCTGCCGCGATACCCTTCGATGACACTTTCCAAGTTGGATTTGACCACATTTACAGGCTTACCATAAAAAACATCCGTATAATATAATGTAGGAGTGATAACCATCGGACCGATCGGAGTAGAAACCGTATCATTCAGATGCACATCCAAAACCTCTTCTGAACTAATTTCCCCACCGCCTACAGCCAAAGAAAAGTCGGAAAGACGTACCGTAACGGAATCGACAGGGGTAACCACTACTTTTATAATCTGCCGTTCCTCCGCCTCAGGAAAAGAAACGGTGACCGGAGCATGCGTATAAAGTTCATCATTGCGCAAACCATTTTTTACCTTATAACTCATATCCAAATGCAAACGCCGCGCAACCTCTTCCATCAAATGACGGGATTGAAAGACAAGTACTTCATTGTCCACATTACGTTTACCACCGAAAAGAGACAGATCAGAAAAAGCCGCAGATTCACTCATTCCGCCACCTTTAGAATCGTCACGAATCAGAACGGATGCTTTACGACTGTATACTTTGGAAGAAGATTTCAAATAAAAGAAAGCTACCCCACCACAGACCAGAACAGAAAGTATGAACCAGTACCAGTTAGCCAATACAAGATAGAAGATATCACTGATATTAATTTCTGACTCCTGCTTGCGGACATCATTGTTTTTGTATTCAGTATTCATTATTCTTTATTATATCCGGATTATTTAAACATGGTTACCATTAAAGAAGCGATGGAAGCCAATACCGAAACGGCAGACAGCCAAACGCTCACAGAATTATTGGAGTTAATACGGCTCTGCCCGGTCTTGGCTTTATTGGGTTCTACATACACAATATCATTCTGCTGCAGATAGTAACAGGGAGACTGAAAAATATCGGAAGAACGAAGATCATGATACAAAATACGACGTTTACCGTCTTTTTCACGGATAACGGCTACACGGTCGCGACGGCCATAAATGGTTAAATCACCCGCCATACTCAAAGCTTCCAATAAAGTAATACGGTCACCAGAGATATCAAATGTGCCCGGACGGGCAACCTCTCCCATCACAGAAACTTTAAAATTCAAAAACTGTACAGTGACAATAGGATCCTTTATCAGATCCTCCTCCATCAATTTCTGTTTTATCAATTCTGTCACCTGCATACGGGTTAAGCCCTCTACATGAAGTCTACCTAAAATGGGAAAATCGATATCTCCATTCTGATCAACCAGATACCCTAATAGCTTTTGCTGAACGGTATTCTGAGCTCCTATCTGATAAGTAACTACAG
Organism: Bacteroides nordii WAL 11050 = JCM 12987; assembly: GCA_000613465.1. Classification (GTDB taxonomy): domain Bacteria; phylum Bacteroidota; class Bacteroidia; order Bacteroidales; family Bacteroidaceae; genus Bacteroides; species Bacteroides nordii. Next base: position 1,559 of record BAJA01000091.1, on the reverse strand, counting down.
GCATATTAAACGGCAACGCCAATTCCATATCTTTGCTATTCACCAGAATAGCCAACAAATCATCCTTATGAATGATAACTTCATAATTCTTATCAATATTTTCTTCCTTTAAAGAAGTTATATCCTGCAAGTAAAGCACCTCTTTGGGAGCAGAACAGGACATGAAAAGTGTGACCAAGCACAACAAAAAATAATTCAGTATTCTAATACACATAAGATTTCTATTAAATAAAGTTCCGTATTGTTATTTGTATACAATTCTTATTATTCTACATCCCAGTTGCTCCAGGAATGTGCTTCCAGACTATTCAGATACTCAATAACTTCACATTCAGTTAAAGTTAACTCTCGACCTTCCCAACCGTTAATGATGGTATGAGCCTCTTTAGACAGTTCTTCATCAAATACCTCTCCATAACAAGCCACCAACAGTTGACATTTCAGCAAAGAAGCAGGAAGCTGATCAAGTATCTTCCAACTACGATCAAGAAGCTGTTGTATCTTTTGATTTTTATCACCATGATCATAGATGGTAGCATGATACCCTGTAAGCAGAACATAACAGAGCTGCGCTTCTTCCTCCGTATTAGAACCATGTAAATGGAAGAGACATTCAGATTGACGATAAACCTCCGTATTCAGTTTGCAGAATTCGTTGGAAAAAAGAGGAGTACCCTCAAAACCTAAATTAAGAAGTTCATGAGTGATACGCCGCAGAGTATCAATTTGTGATTGCAAAAACATGAGGAGTATTAATTGTTAAAATTAAAGTAAGCCAAATAAAAATCAGCAAAGGAGAATAATTTAATCTTCGATTTTTTCCATCAGGGAAGGATGAACATAGGTAGTAGCTACAGCCATAACCCCTTTTATACAGACAGATACGCGCCGATCTCCTTTGACACGAAGAATAACACCTTCCACACCTTCAAATATACCACCGGTAATACGTACCCGATCTCCCTTCTGCAATGCAGTTACAGCGGGATCAAGATAAACAATCTGTTCTTCATAATTACCGGAAACGGCAATGAAGCTACGCATCTGAGAATCCGGAACGGTAAGAGGGCGCTGTGTTTCACGATCCATAATATAACGAACGGATAAAGAAGAACCCACAGAACGTTTGATACGGTCAATACATACAAAGGAAGCATGAACAAATACAAGATTGTGTACTACAGGTACCAACTTACGTATCTTACGGTCCGCATGCTTGATATACTCATAGTGCATCGGAATAAAATTCTCAATATTTTCGGTATCAAGTACTTCCTTTAGTAGTAGTTCTCGGCTATAAGTAACACGAAGCGGATACCAGCAAATGTCTGTAGATTTGTTCACAATTGGATATTCTTTGGGGACACCGAAGTACTGAATTCACTTCCGGTCAAGCGTGTATAAAACTAACTTTTTAATCTTAGTACACTAACCCTCAGATGTATCCCTATCACAGGAGATAAACAATTTGAGGGGTGAGATGTAGTATGTACGTATTTATTTTCCCTTATACATATGTCATTATAAACGAGCCAATTGATTATGAAAAGTGTTTCAAC
>BAJA01000092.1 GCA_000613465.1 Bacteroides nordii WAL 11050 = JCM 12987 | reverse complement strand
GTAAGTATTCGATAAACTCCCTCGTATAATGGGTAACGTATGTTCATAATATCGTTTATTCATTTTATCGTTCTATGATTTATTGTTACATCAATTCAACCAAAAGATGTGCAGGGTTCTATAGAAGTTGATATTTTTCCTACTAATGGAGCGGATAAAAGGGAGTTTCCCCCCTTTTCCCTTATTTTCCTGTGATAAATGGGATAAAGCGGTATTTTTATCCCTGCTTTCCCGCCATAATTGGTATAAAAGGGTATTCTTTCCCTTATTTTCCCTATTTATCGGGGATAATGAAGATAAAAACGGCACTTTATTCCCTATTTTCCCGTCTTGATTGGTATAAAACGGTAGTTCCCGTGTTTAGGCGGGATTTATGAAGGTATCAGGAGTCTTTCTTGGGAGATTCCGGTGGCGTAACGGATAATATCTTGCCACCGGATAACAGATTGTCAGGTAATAATTCGGCCAGATCCATCGAGTAGTCATCGTCATAATCATGTACATGTTCAAGGAAGTAGATCAGCCACGTGCGGAAGTCAGCCCCGGCAGCCTTGCAGCAGCCGAAGAACGAGTAGAGCACCGCCGCATCTTCAGCGGCATCATTATTGCCACAGAACAGGTAATTACGTCTGCCGCACGCGACAGGCCGCACTTTATTTTCTATCTCGTTATTATCCGGTCTGTAGCGACCGTCAAGATGGTATCTGGAGAGTTTGTCGAACCTTCCGTATGTATATTTTATGGCTTTTCCGATAGGACTGCCTTTCATCACTTTGGGATATTCATTGACCAGCCATTTCTCGAAGCGCACAAGTATGGGATATGCAAGACGTGTCCTAAGTTCAGCCCTCTGTTCATAGGTCAGGCGTTCATCGTCAGCCTTGCGCTCCACGTCATAAAGCAGCTGTATCTGTTCGAGCGCATAGTCGGCACGCTGCGTGTCATTCTTTCTTGCCTCCCAAAAATATCTGCGCGCATGGGCCCAGCAGCCAAGAAGGATAATGCCTTTCTTGGCGTCCAGCATCTCGTACCTTTCGTACCCGTCCGTCTGTATGGCTCCCCGGAACTTGCCGAAGAGTTTCAGCACCACCTTTCCACTTCGGGAACCCTTGTCATAGTAAAAGAACTGACGTCCGGTCATGACGCTGCGCACAAGCCAGATATAACCTTTGACCGTCTTGTGTCTCTCGTCATTCATCACGGGGATTGTCGTCTCATCCGACTGTATGTAGTCAGTCTGCATCACCAGATCCCATAATCGGAAGTACAGGGGTCTTAGCAGATCCGCCACATCCTTGAACCAGTCGTTGACCGTTGACGCGGGGAGGTGTACCCCCACACGCTTGAACTGTTCCAGTTGTCTGTGGAACGGTATGTGATCCACATATTTCCCTATCATCATGTCTGCCAGCAATGAGGCGGAGGCATAGCTCTTTGCTATCGGCATGACGGGAAGCGGGCCGGTCCTGAACTCGTCCGTCCCCTTCCGTTTGGCTGTATGGCGCACTATCCTGCGGATATAGAACTTCTCGGGCTCGTGCATAAGGATCTCGGTCACTTCCTCTCCGGGAAGGAGCGTCCACTCCTCCGGATTATACCCTTCGGGATATATATGAACCTCCTCACGCGCAAGATTTTCCGGAAGGGATTTTCTCGTAGGATGTTGCCTCCTCGCGCTTTTTTACGGGCGATGATCGCTTCTCTGGTAGCCTTCAGCTCCTTTTCCGCTTCCTCTGCGGCTTCAGCCTCCCGGGGAAGCATGTCGAAGCCTTCAAAATCCAGCCAGCGGTCCTGGGCGTCAGGCTTTATGAACTTTTCCGCCTTCTTCCCGTACAACTGCCGTTCAAGATAGGATACACGTTGTTCCAGACTGTTGATTTTTGCTTCCTTTTGGGCGATTATGGCATCCTTGTCAGACAATAAAGCCTCATACGCCTCTTTGTCCGCAGCTTCAAGGGGCTGCGTGGACACCATCTCCTTCAACCGGCTGTTTTCTCTATACAGACAGTCGCATTTGTGCATGAGATCCTTTATCAGTAATTCCTTATCGGTTGGCATAATCGTTTAATTATGATGCCAAGATACTAAAAAACAGCCGGAATACGACATTGTATATGTTATAATTTGTTACAACTACAACCCATGGAAACCACTTCTTTTATAACGCCTGACCTTGCTGCCGTCCATTCCCTGGACCATCATCACAAGGTCATTCCAGAAGGTTTCAATCGCTTTAATCCGACCTTCCTCCGTATTTATGACCGGCAGATGGAAGTGCCCCTGTTCCAGTTTCATGTGGTATATCACCAGACCACCATATTCCATATGGAGGATTTTCATACAGGTACAGTTCGCATTGATAAAAATGAAAGCGTCACCGTCCCGTACATTCTTTCCCATCTGGTTGGTCACGATGCCGCTAAGCGTATAAAAGCTCTTACGCATGTCTGTCGGATACGGGTAAAGATAATATCTGTTGGATTCATTCAAAGAAAACATAGGCTAACGGTTTGAATTCAAAAATATCAGGGTTTGCAATACCTCCGGTGACAAAGGGCTGTTCAAGCGGACTGTGACGCCATTGGGATAGGAGATCTCACATAGCGGCTGGGGAATTGGCGACGGGCTGACCGGAGGTGCAGACAGCAGGGATTTCTCCTTATGGGGAAGACTGACCTGCCCCTTACTGTTTACCTTGACCGGGATAAAGCCGCCTTTGCGCAACAGCTTGGAACGCCACTCGTAGAAACGTTTGGGACGAATACATTCATTCGAACAAAAATCTATAACTGAAAGTCCGCTCGACTTGAAACGGGCATAAATAGATTCAAAATCTTCCATGGTCCATTGATGTGACATAACGATTGAGCTTTTTTACTTTGGCTACAAAAGTAACATCACATTTTTAGAATGAAAGGGGGAGTTTATCGAATACTTAC
>BAJA01000093.1 GCA_000613465.1 Bacteroides nordii WAL 11050 = JCM 12987 | reverse complement strand
AAGAAATCTGCAAAGTCTTTGCAGAACTAAATATTTTATAATCATCTTATTATAAGATGATTATAAAATATACTTAGGACTTGGCTTTATTAAATCAAACACATGTATATATCGTTGATAATCAGAAATATATAAGTTTTAAATATCACCTTTTATCATCTATTTGAAATACTAATTTATTATCAAATTATGAATTTAATAATTTGATATACAAGTACAAATATTCAATACACAATATTGTCTGAGATACTATTATAGTACTTTACAGTTATAAAATTCACTTAAGGTTAATTTTTATTGTACTCATAACATGTTTATTTGCAGTAAATTATAAAAGCATTATAATAATGTAAGTTTCTTAATTCATGTAAGGATATATCGATTCAGTGAAGACATTTCCGCTCACTTATTGATTAACATTGTTAATCAATATTTTAAAGCATATTGCATAAAGTAGCAAACTATGCATTGTTTTATCATATAACAATGCATAGTTTTGTGTAGAAAAGTACGTATTTAAAGCATTATTAAATACGTACTTTTGATATGAATATAATACATTGTTTTCAGAGTGCTGATAACTATGTGTACAACCCATTTTTATATATTGGACACTGCATCTTACTCTATTTTATTAAGTTCAAAACAGTAAGATAAACGTTATTTTGATAAGCTTCTCATATTGAAAAGAAACAGGCATATAAAAAGTTGAAATATTTTTTGCACAAAGCCCTATACATACAGCATAGTTTCTTTATAAGGAAGTTTTTGATTCTCGGGAAGTGAGATTTAGTTTTTCGTAGAGAGTCGTGGTGTTTCTCATAAAGTGACTGCACTGTGTTGCCAACGTTTAACTATTGAAACAGTAATATTTATCTTAGCACAAATATCTGTTGACTGTTTCGTAACCAATGAACGCCTTTTATCTAAATAACTGTTTACTTAAAACGTCATCTTATACCCCATACATTCTCATAATGGAGAACGTTTTGTACTCTTAGCTTTCTCCAGATCCCTCACAATCGTCATATCCATAACATTTGTATAGACTTGGGTAGTCTTAACACTTTTGTGGCCTAATAATTTCTGGACAGTTGTAATATTTACTCCATTGTATATTAATAAAGTAGCATTCGTATGTCTGGCTGTATGAAAAGATACTTTTTTGTTTATCCCTGCCAGCCTTGATATAATAAGTAATTCCTTATTCACATTTGAATTATCTCTGAGTTTAAAAAAATCAGAAAGATTATCCTGATATTTATTCAGAATCTGAAGTCCTTTGCCTTTAAATAACAGATATAAGGGAAGTCGTACTTCTATACGAGTTTTGATTGTCTTATATATAAGCCAGGTATCTTTTTGTATTTTCACAATGTTTTCAGCAGTCAAATTTACAAAATCGGAATATCTCATTCCAGCATAACAGCAAAACAGAAAAGCGTCTTTTGTTTTTTCCAATCGCTCATATTTATCTCCCAAGTTTAATTTTTCAATCTTGTAAAGTTCATCTGGCGATAAATGAGTATGTTTATTTTCCACACTCTTTATTTTATATTTTCTGAAAGCGTATTTTTGTACCTCCATATATTCTTTATTTATAGCTACATTAATGTGCCTCTTCAGATGCTTCATGTGCTTAGCTATTGTATTTACATGGTATCCCTTGCTTTGTAAATACTGATCAAAAGAAGATATAAATTCGAAAGTTAATTCTGTGAATGAGATGTCCTTTTTATACTTTCTCAATAGTTCAAGCGTCGAAAGATGATTCTGTTTAGTACTTTCTTTCAATCGGGAGTTTAGAATTTCTTTACGAAAAAAAGCAAGAAAAGATTCTTCTTCTCCTGGTGAGGTTACTAATGCATCTTTTAGGGCATCCAATGATATTGATTTGTTTTGTTGCCACATGCCTAACTCTTTTTTTTCTATTTCGGCCATGTATTCATAAATCATTCGGTTAAGTGCTTCTGCATTCGGATGATTCCGAACCCTTCTCCTTTTAGCGTCCCACTGATCCGGTTTTAAATAAACCTTAGTTGAGAAGTATTTTTTCTTTCTATTCAGATAAGCTTCTATCTGAACTAATGCCATTCCCCTCTTATTTAGGTTTTTCTTTCTGTTAAACACTAAATTGTAGATAATTTTCTCCATAAATTTGATTTTGTATTAATACTATAAACAAATAAGACGTATATATGTGCAATATAAGAACTGAATAAGTTTTAATATCTGCTAAAAGCCAGCAAAGCCAGTTAGATAATTATCTATGGTCGTTTAAAAAAAATGCGGAATTTTTGTTTATAAAGCTTTCTCTTCGATCAAAAAGGATTCTTTTTAGCTAAATTTAGTGGTAAATAACAGAAAATATACAGTTAGAACGTACTTTTTGTCAGTGCAACATGTTAGTTATAGGTGTGCTATTTAGGTTTTTTAAGCCGTGATTATATGCTGTTAAGCATTATTTTGCGTGCTTTGATAACAATTTGTTATTAACACATGGTTTTTTCACAAAAACAATTGATTGTTTCATATTTATTAATATATTTGCATTTTGTTAGAGTAAAGAAACAATTAATGTAAAGTTAAACTTTAAGAGAGAATTTATGAAAAGAAAATTAATGCTGTTATTGACCTGTCTTTTTGTAGGTATAGGTCTAGTAACTGCCCAAACTCAGAAAGTTACAGGTGTTGTAATTTCTGAAGAAGATGGGCAACCAGTTGTTGGAGCCTCTGTATTAGTAAAAGGTACCAATTTAGGTACCATCACTGATGTAGATGGTAATTTTACTTTGTCGAGCGTACC
>BAJA01000094.1 GCA_000613465.1 Bacteroides nordii WAL 11050 = JCM 12987 | reverse complement strand
CGTATAAAATATATTATAATTATATACAGTTATCGATGTAATATATTATCTTTGATATTTTTTATATCAATTAAATGTCTAAACAAATAAATGCATCATATGATTTACGGATACATCAGAGTCAGCACCGATAAGCAGACAACAGAAAATCAAAGATTTGAAATTAATAACTTCGCTACCGATAGGCAGTTTGAAGTAGATGAATGGATAGAAGAAACAATTAGTGCCACAAAAAAGCTTGCGGACAGAAAATTTGGAGAATTGCTTCAAAAGATGACGAAGGAGGATATATTAGTCGTTACAGAGTTATCCAGAATGGGGCGTAATCTGATGCAAATAATGAGTATTTTGCATACATGTATGGAGAAAGAAATTAAAGTATTTACTATTAAGGAAAGGTATGAGTTAGGCAACAATATTAACTCTAAAGTTTTAGCTTTTGCTTTTGGGCTTTCTGCTGAGATTGAAAGAAATCTTATATCTCAGCGTACAAAAGAGGCTCTTGCACGCAAAAAATCAGAGGGGGTAATACTTGGTCGACCCAAAGGAAGTAAATCAAAAACTCATAAACTTACAGGTAAAGAAGATGAAATAAGAGCTTTATTGGCAAAAAAAATTTCAAAGAGTGCTATTGCAAGAATATTAGGTGTTCATCGTCTTACAGTTGCTGAATTTATAAAAAACACCCATATAGGATTTTGAGAAAACTAAATTCAAAATCAGGAGTAACTGAAAGGAAAAGCCCCTGACTTTTACATATCAAGATAATCTAAAATAATAAAAGATGTATGTTGAATTTAGCCATTTTCCAGCTTTTGCGGAGTGCATCGGAGAATGTCGGGTACTTTGCACGTGCATTGTTATACAAGTTGTGTGCTCTCTTCATAATCTCTGATAAATTGTATCGTTTCATATCCGTAATGTTTTATGTTTTGTTTATGATGCAAACGTAATATATAGCGGTACATTAACCCAAATGGAAAGAAATATTTAACATTACTTTAACTGAAAAATGTACTGTAAAAACATTACATTTAATAATAATTCTTATATTTGTACCGTAAACTAAAACATTACGATATGGATTTAAGAATAAAGGAAGTTATAAAAGAAAAAGGCATGACCATAACAGAGCTTGCCGATAAGATGGGAATAAATAGAGTAAATCTGTCTAATATGGTTAATGGTAACCCAACGGTCGAAACATTAAACAAAATAGCGGATGCTTTGGAAGTTTCGGTTACTGAACTCTTTGAGCAATCCAAGACCGGAACCGCCTCTTTGTCCTGTCCTCACTGTGGAAAGAGTATCAATATCAAAGCTGAATGACCATGAATGAAGAAATGAAACAACTATTGAATGAAGTTGATACACTCAAAATACAATTATCAGCTTTGCGTCCGCTCCCTGAAGAAGCACTGAAAAAGATTCAGGATGCTTTGGATATTGAATATACTTACGAAAGCAACCGTATAGAGGGTAACACCCTTACTTTGCAAGAGACTGCCCTTGTTGTAAATGAAGGGGTAACCATATCAGGCAAATCCATGCGTGAGCACTTAGAAGCAATTAATCATGCGGAAGCAATAGACTACATTAAAGACATTGCGAAAAAGGATATAGAGATAAGCGAACATACCATTAAAGAAATACACGCCCTTATTCTTCATGGCATAGATCGTGAGAATGCCGGAAAGTATCGTACTGTCCCTGTTATGATTTCAGGTAGTACACATATGCCACCCCAACCTTATTTGATAGAGAAGCAAATGGAAGACTTTATTATCAAGTTTCAGCAGATGGAAAAAGAAAAGATTCATCCGGTTCTTATTGCTACCTATCTCCATGATGAACTTGTACGCATCCATCCGTTTATTGACGGTAACGGACGTACTTCCCGTCTATTGATGAATCTATATCTCTTACGTAATGGTTATACCCTTATCACATTAAAAGGCAGTAATGAAGCCAAAATAAGCTATTACAGGGCTTTAGAGAAATCGCATACAGAAAATAAACCGGAAGACTTTCGAAAACTTGTTGCTGAGGCTGAAAAAGAGTCTTTGTTACGGTACTTAACTATTATGGAATAGTTGAAATATGAAAAAAGTAAATAAAATTTCATGGAGAGCAAAGACTTTCTGTGAATGGTATGGATACGATGTAAACAAGGTTAGAAATTGTATGAAATTACCAGAATTTGAACTTCTTAAATGTGAAACTACTCAGGAAATTAAAGCTGCAGGAGTAACCAAAGATACTCCATATATGATAAACAACCCTTTACATTATGAAATCTCTAAAGAATAAGGCAAGAATGGATGCAATAATTGTATTTATATCAAAGGATATAGAAAGCATTGAATCAATTTTAAATTTTGGAATTAAAACTTACTATAAATGTAAGGATGAATATATATATTATAAAAAATATCCTCAAATAAGGATGGCAAAAGATGCATTAACTTTGGATTTACTTAAACTGAATTTAATATCTGAGGACTTACAAAAAGAGATAAGAAAAGGCAAAAAGCGTTGGTTCTCAGTGAATGGTGTCGATGTAAGTATTAGGGTTGAAAACGAACTAAAACACATGGAGCGTCTATGTAAAACACTTCCATGTTTTTAAAGATACGTAAAAAGTAACTGTGTGCTATTGATTTAGATGTTTTATGCCACATAACTTAAATTA
>BAJA01000095.1 GCA_000613465.1 Bacteroides nordii WAL 11050 = JCM 12987 | reverse complement strand
TCAATTCGAGAAGTAGTCCCAGGCAGAGTTGAACTGCCGACCTCTACATTATCAGTGTAGCGCTCTAACCAACTGAGCTATAGGACTAGTTCAAACTGAGCCTATTATTAGACCCGGCTTCTGTTTTCTCTTGTTTATCTCTATCTATACTTCTATAGATGGTTGATCTATATCTATAAATAAACAAGTACCAGTAGTACAGTTAGAACCTTAATAAAGTCATATGTCTTTAATTGTATGAACAATCAGAGTTGAATTGTCAACTGTCAATTGTCAACTGTCAATTAAAATCGCGGTATCGCTCCAGAAAGGAGGTGTTCCAGCCGCACCTTCCGGTACGGCTACCTTGTTACGACTTAGCCCCAGTCACCAGTTTTACCCTAGGACGCTCCTTGCGGTTACGTACTTCAGGTACCCCCGGCTCCCATGGCTTGACGGGCGGTGTGTACAAGGCCCGGGAACGTATTCACCGCGCCGTGGCTGATGCGCGATTACTAGCGAATCCAGCTTCACGAAGTCGGGTTGCAGACTTCGATCCGAACTGAGAGAGGCTTTTGGGATTAGCATCACGTCGCCGTGTAGCTGCCTTCTGTACCCCCCATTGTAACACGTGTGTAGCCCCGGACGTAAGGGCCGTGCTGATTTGACGTCATCCCCACCTTCCTCACATCTTACGACGCAGTCTCTCTAGAGTCCTCAGCATGACCTGTTAGTAACTAAAGATAAGGGTTGCGCTCGTTATGGCACTTAAGCCGACACCTCACGGCACGAGCTGACGACAACCATGCAGCACCTTCACATTTGCCTTACGGCTGTTGGGTTTCCCCAACATTCAAATGCAATTTAAGCCCGGGTAAGGTTCCTCGCGTATCATCGAATTAAACCACATGTTCCTCCGCTTGTGCGGGCCCCCGTCAATTCCTTTGAGTTTCACCGTTGCCGGCGTACTCCCCAGGTGGAATACTTAATGCTTTCGCTTGGCCGCTTGCCGTATATCGCAAACAGCGAGTATTCATCGTTTACTGTGTGGACTACCAGGGTATCTAATCCTGTTTGATACCCACACTTTCGAGCCTCAGTGTCAGTAACAGTCCAGTGAGCTGCCTTCGCAATCGGAGTTCTTCGTGATATCTAAGCATTTCACCGCTACACCACGAATTCCGCCCACCTCTACTGTACTCAAGACACACAGTATCAACTGCAATTTTACGGTTGAGCCGCAAACTTTCACAACTGACTTACATGTCCACCTACGCTCCCTTTAAACCCAATAAATCCGGATAACGCTCGGATCCTCCGTATTACCGCGGCTGCTGGCACGGAGTTAGCCGATCCTTATTCATAGGGTACATACAAAAAGCCACACGTGGCTCATTTTATTCCCCTATAAAAGAAGTTTACAACCCATAGGGCAGTCATCCTTCACGCTACTTGGCTGGTTCAGGCTTTCGCCCATTGACCAATATTCCTCACTGCTGCCTCCCGTAGGAGTTTGGACCGTGTCTCAGTTCCAATGTGGGGGACCTTCCTCTCAGAACCCCTATCCATCGAAGGTTTGGTGGGCCGTTACCCCGCCAACTGCCTAATGGAACGCATCCCCATCTTTTACCGAAATTCTTTAATAATAATCCCATGCGGAAATATTATACCATCGGGTATTAATCTTTCTTTCGAAAGCCTATCCCCGAGTAAAAGGCAGGTTGGATACGTGTTACTCACCCGTGCGCCGGTCGCCAGCAATGTATTGCTACATCCTGATGCCCCTCGACTTGCATGTGTTAAGCCTGTAGCTAGCGTTCATCCTGAGCCAGGATCAAACTCTTCATTGTAAAAGTATTGTTGATTTACTATTAGACGATTGAAATTTACGATTGAAATTACCAAAAGACAATAGCAAAGTCGTTGCTCTGTTCAGGATACCGTTATTTATTGACCTTATTTCAAATACCTATATATATAAGTATTGACGGTTCTAATTTCTCAAAACATTTTACTGTTTTGGACTTGTACTACTTGTATTGTTTATCAATTTTTCAAAGAACGCTTCGTTTTTTTAAATCGCTTCGTTTCAAAAGCGGGTGCAAAGGTAAAGGACTTTTTTATAACTACCAAATGTTTCTGGAAGTTTTTTTTTAGTTTTTTTTTCCGAGGATTCTCTAACAGCTCTCTTGCGAAAGGAGAAAAAACCTACAAAGAAAAAAACGCCTTTTCATTTGCGAATCGGACTGCAAAGATAAGAACTTTTAAACATT
>BAJA01000096.1 GCA_000613465.1 Bacteroides nordii WAL 11050 = JCM 12987 | reverse complement strand
AAATCAATTCAGATAAACCTCCGCATTCTCTCTATCCAATTTCTCATACACAGAATTATTCGACTTAAACTCAGGCACCACCTGTTTCATCAATCTTACCGTATCTTCAATCTTCACCGCAAGTGCCAACTCAGCCAGTTTATCATAAGAGGCAAGTACCTCATCCCATTTGTATTCCCTCACTTTGGCTATACGTATTTTGTAATGATCCGTCGGAACCGTATTCTCCTCATTACTCAAAACCTCTTCATAAAGCTTCTCACCGGGACGCAAACCGGTAAACTTTATTTTAATATCTTCACCCGGAATGTATCCTGCAAGACGGATCATTTTCTCTGCCAAGTCTACAATCTTCACCGGCTCGCCCATATCGAAAACAAATATCTGATTGCCGGTACTCATTGTGGCTGCCTCCATTACCAAACGGCAAGCCTCGGGAATAGTCATAAAGAAACGGGTAATCCCGGGATCGGTGACGGTCACAGGTCCGCCTTCCTGTATCTGTTTTCTAAAATATGGAATCACACTGCCATTACTGCCAAGTACATTCCCAAAACGGGTAGTTACAAACTTCGTTTTTCCTTTCACCTGGCCATGTTCCATAGCAAGCCCTAAACTTTGTACATAAATCTCAGCCAGACGTTTGGAAGCTCCCATCACATTGGTTGGATTGACGGCCTTATCGGTGGAAATCATCACCATCTTCTCAACGCAATATTGTACACAGAAGTCGGCAACCAGGCGGGAACCAACCACATTGACCCGGACCGCTTCACAAGGATTCTCTTCCATCAAAGGGACATGTTTGTAGGCAGCCGCATGAAATACGACTTGTGGACGGAACCTCTCAAAAGCCATCTGAAGACGTTCTTTCTGACGGACATCACCAATGAAAGGAACAAATGTCAATTCGGGGAAAAAGCGTTCTAATTCCAGACGGAGTTCGTGCATGGGAGTCTCTGCATTATCAAAAAGAACCAATTGCTTAATTCCGAAGGTAGCCAACTGGCGGCATAATTCACTACCGATACTACCGGCAGCTCCTGTCACCAGAATGGTTTTACCCGTAAAATTCTTAATAATTTCCAGCATGTTGATCTCGATCTCATCACGCCCCAATAAATCCTCTATCCGAATTTCTCTGATGACAGTTTTCTTCAAACCATCCCCCAAAACATCGATAGGCGGAGAAACGTAGTTTTTCACATTATTATCCTGACAGAATTTCACCAAATGCCCCTGTTCCTTCTGAGCCTCTTCATACGAGGGAAAAATAATGCCATTAATATTGTACTTTTCTACAAAGCATACAAAGTTGGATTCATCTGCAAAATAATAGACCGGTGACTCTGACAAAGAGTAGGATTTGAGATTTTTATCCGGATTCACAAAACCGACTACATGAAAATGCTTACTCGTGTACATCCGTTTCTTGAGCGCAACGCTTTTATCACCGGTACCATATACCAACACTCTTGCTTTTCTGGAAGTAAACTGCAACACAGCAATATCATAGATCAAGATAAGCACTACGCGGGCACCCACTAAGATCCCTGTAGTTGTCAACAAATCGATAAAACAGCATACATACAGATACTTCTCCGGTAACCATGAACCGGTCAGAATGGCAACAATCAACAACGATAATTCTTTCAGCAGGATGGCTGTCTCAATTTTACCAACACTCTTTATCGATGCATGACGTATAATGTTTCTGCTGACTCTCAGAAAATGAAAAATAAGAAAACTGATGATACCCGAACAAACCGAGATGGTTATGATAACGTCTTTTTCAATATTAGTGATAAAACTATTAACAAAAAGCAGAGTGATACATGTACCTGCAACAGATAACACGGTATCGGTAAACAAAACAGCCCGATAATTTACAAATCTCTTCTTTACAGACAGATTATCAAAAATCTTAGAAATAATACTTTTCACAATATTTTTTTTATGTTAGCGTCCAATTTTGACGTATCCCATAAGGAAAGCTGCCAGAAGTCAGCTGTCCATTAAATAAATTCAAAAAAGGAGTTGGTTTGTAAAGTTTATTATTACTCAATCCGATAGTCATTGGAAGAAAATTCTGATGGCAAGCCTTAATCTGTTCGGAGCTTAACTTGCCTTTTTCATATTCGGCTCCCAACCGGTAAGGTTCTCCAAAAGCATCCAGAAAGAAATCAGCACCTTTATCACCACCCTGCTCTGAAG
>BAJA01000097.1 GCA_000613465.1 Bacteroides nordii WAL 11050 = JCM 12987 | reverse complement strand
AGATCTGGCAAGGCTTGTCGGCTAATGCCCGTGGACAGCTTACTAAGACTAAACAGGGAAATGTAGAGAAAACTCAGTTTTATGACAGTCGTGGACTGCCCTTATCCATTTCTGCCGCCGCCATAATGAATATGGCTTATACTTTTAATAATAAGGGCAACCTAATCTCCCGAAGCGACTTACTCACCGGTCACAAGGAAGACTTTACGTATGATGGCATGAACCGTCTGACAGCCTGGAATATAAGTAAAGATAATATTTCACAAGCGAGTAACAGTATAGATTATAATCCGACCACCGGAACAATCACTACTAAAAGTGATGTCGGTTTTACTTTCGGCTATGGAGAAGAAAATGGCAAGCCTCATGCCTTGACCTCATTAAGTGGTAAGCCCGATAGAATACCTAATTCAGCTCAGACTGTCACCTATACCGATTTCAAGAAAGTAAAGAATATCAGTTTGGGAAGTAAATCTTTGGTTCTGGATTACGAGGTAGATGAGCAGCGGCGCAAGGGTGTCTTTAAAGATGGTAGTGCCACTTTTACCCGTTATTATTCCGGTAATTATGAAGAAGAGGTCGATTCATCGGGTAAAGTTAAAAAGATTCATTATGTTAGTGGTGGAGATGGTTTGGCCGGAATTTACATAAATGATGACGGCAATAATCGTTTCTATTCTACTTATTGTGATTATCAAGGTTCTCTGTTGGCTTTAACAGATATGAATGGCGTAGTAAAAGAGAGGTACGCCTATGACCCGTGGGGGAATCGTCGTAACCCTGCTTTATGGAAAGATACTGAAACGCGTACTAAGTTTATTGTTGACAGAGGGTATACTCTGCATGAACATTTGGATGGTTTTGGGTTGATAAACATGAATGGTCGTGTATACGATCCTTTGCTGGGTATGTTTTTAAGTCCTGATCCTTATGTGCAGGCACCTGGTAATTGGTTGAATTATAATCGGTATGGGTATTGCTATGGAAATCCGCTATTATATACGGACGAGTGGGGAACTCCTTTTAGAGTTAATAGCAGGTGCTATTATTGGCACTTATATTGGAGGAAGTATTGCAAATCATAGTTATAATCCAGGCAAATGGGATTATAGTTCTGGTAGGACATGGGGATATATGGTTGGTGGTGCTATTATTGGTGCGGCATCTGGAGTTTTGGGCTCTTATGTAGCTGCTTCGGGAATGCCTATGGCTAATACAGCATCCATGTTAACTGGATCATATGTAAATTCAGTTGGGATGCATATAATGTCGGGAGAGCAAGTTCCTGTTTCTTTAAGTTTAGGAGCAGCATCTTACGATATGACTAATAATAAATTTAAATATTTTATGAAAAAAGGAAATGGGAGATTTGATAATTGGATGTATGCATTAGGGGGATTGGGAAATCTAAAAGATATAAATGATATTGTTGATGTAACTGTAGCTAATTTGTATACGCAAAATAGATATGAAGACGGTCGTTTCGATTTTATATCCCATACAGGAATAGAAGGAGTAGAAAAAAAAGATATATTGATGTCTTATGGGCCAGCTTCTGATGCAAAAATAAAAGGGTATTTAGGATTTGCCTTAGAACCTAAACTAAGTACTTCATATTATCCAATAGAGAAGGCATTATCATTAAAAAGTAATGAGTTTACTGTAAATAAGTATTTATTTACTGCTCTTAGAGCTACTAGTAAGGTAAGCTTTTATCAGGGTCTTACTTCTAATTGTGTTAATTGGGCTTCTCTGGGGTTGTGGTTGAATGGAATTCCCAATATTGGTATTCATCCTTTTTTGCTGCATGCAAGTATGTATCTACATACTGATACAAATCTTTATAATACAATGGTGGGATTAATGATGCATAATTATGAATATTGAATTTATTAAATAGTATGAGATTTTTATTGTTCTTTTTATTTCACGTTATTATCATGAATAATACTGTGATGTCAGCTCTTAGAATATCAGATAATGAGGTTTTAATAGCGTCTGTCTATAAAGAAATCGAGAATGGATATATTATTTTCTTGATACCTATTGGTGATGAAACAAAAGAAATAACATATAG
>BAJA01000098.1 GCA_000613465.1 Bacteroides nordii WAL 11050 = JCM 12987 | reverse complement strand
GATCGAGTAGGCAAAGGGAATTTCACCCTAAGCCTCTCACAGAACCGTACGTGAAAGTCTCCTCTCATACGGCTCTTCTTATTCGGTCAAACTGCATAGTGCGTTACTTTCGTTTCCGATTTTTCTCACTGGCAGTAGGTTTGACACCCCAAGCCCAGTGTGCAAACAGATTAGGTTTCTGCAAAGCAATATCACCCAACCTATGTACAGTCGCTGTCTTGCGTTTTCTCAAACCTTTGAATTTCCTACGACCCCAACGGACAAGCCTGTCATTGACATGCTGAAGAACCTCTTTCAATATTCTGGGATTATGTTGCCCATAATAGTTTATCCACCTTGAATGACAGGGTTGATTTCTTTCGCAATATCCTCCAGTTCCATTGGAACCCAATGATTGGAGTTCCAATTCTGAATGGCTTCCCATATCTTCGTCCTCGCTTTCTTACTGATTGCGGGAGAGAAGTTCAGGAAAACTTCACCGTTGGCATCTATCGAACGTCTTGGTCTGAATGTGTAGCCAAGAAAGTCAAATTGGATGCACTCATAAGGTATATCACGATGATTCTTCTTGCAATAGACAATTTTCGTCTTGTCTTCGTTAAGTTCCAACTTGCACTCGGCAAACCGTTTCCTTATAGCACGTAATATGAACTCTGCCTGTTTCAGACTTACGCAGTGGCATATTGTATCATCAGCATATCTTTCAAATGAAATGTTCGAGTGATTTCTCCTCATCCATTCGTCGAAAACGTAATGCAAAAACAAATTCGCCAAAATCGGACCGACTACCGAGCCTTGCGGCACGCCCTTAGTCCTTTCTATCTGTGTCCCATCTTTCAACTGGTAAGGAACGGACAACCAACGCTTGATGTAAAGCATTGCCCACTCGCATTTTACATGCCGTTCAAGTGCCTTTATCAGGAGTCCATGGTCGATATTATCAAAGAAGCCCTTGATATCCAAGTCCAGTACCCAATGAAATGTGTAAGAGCGTTCTTTCGCTTTTCTCACTGCATCAAGTGCAGACCTGTTCGGTCTATAAGCATAGGAATCCTCATGGAAATAAGGTTCTATACCCGGCTCGATAGTCATTACAACTACCATTTGAGCCACACGGTCTCCTATCGTTGGTATGCCAAGAGGACGTTTTCCACCATTGGATTTTGGTATTTCCACCAGCTTTACAGCAGGCGGAAAATAACTACCCGAACTCATGCGATTCCATATCTTATACAGATTGCTTTTGAGATTGCTCTCAAAATCTGCAATGGATACGTCATCCACACCTGCCGCTCCTTTGTTGGCTTTTACCCTCTTGTATGCTTCCATGACAAGATGTCTGGAAATTTCAAATGACTTTGCGTCTTTCATTAAATCCTCCTACTTTTAATAGTTGTTCAATTCAATTCGCTGAATAAGCTAACCCCTTCGCTCCATTCCCATTACAGAAACTTCAACACTACTACGGGTTAGTCTGTCCCTATACAGAACATCGGTACTTTCACCCTAACAGGGTCTCTGCTTGGATTTTTCCCTTAACATTTCTGTACAGGTTCCCACGTTCCTCGTAAGAGCCACCATGTAAATCGTGCCGCCTCTATACCGGATGCCGCCAAAGCAGTAAGCAGGTTTCCCTTTGGCTTGTCCCGAACCAAGTCTAGGAGTTCGGTTTTGACATCGTCTTGTGTATTTCGGTACCTCATCAACGGTTCATTTGCATTCACCTTTTACATGGACACCTGCCTGCCTTCTTACAGACTTTTCGAACATCGCTCACGACCATAGCTCTTTACTACAGCCGCATGTCGTGGTTTGAAACCTCCTCCTGTAAGGCGGTTTCGAGGGACCTACCCTCATCTCTTACGAAGCACCGAACTATCGTTATTCAGGCGATAGTTCGCTCGTGGCACACTAG
>BAJA01000099.1 GCA_000613465.1 Bacteroides nordii WAL 11050 = JCM 12987 | reverse complement strand
GAAGGTGTGTCAAAATGCACACCTTCTGTTTTTTACGCACAAAGCCCCGACTTTCACAAGCTGGGGCTTTGTTATTACCTAAAGATTTTGTATCTTTAGGCATAAGAATTTCACTATGACAAAGATACATTTTCGTCCTTACAATCCCAACCAAACCGTTCTTTTTCCTCAAAGAATTGATGAGGATATTGCAGAAAACGATCCGGTACGCATGGTTGACGCCCTGGTTGAGGGCTTGAATCTTGAAAGTTTCAGAAAGCTGTATAAGGAATGCGGGCGCAGCCCTTACCACCCCAGGATGATGCTCAAGGTCATTCTGTATGCCTATATGAACAACATCTACTCCTGCCGGAAAATTGAAAAGCTCCTTCACCGTGACATCCATTATATCTGGCTGGCCGGATATGAGAAACCGGATTTCATTACCATCAACCGTTTCCGCAACCGGGTGAAGAAGGAAATCAACGAGGTGTTTACGCAAACCGTAGTTCTTCTCTCTTCCAAAGGCTTCATCAGCCTGAATGTGGAATACATTGACGGGACAAAGATCGAATCCAAAGCCAACAAGTACACTTTCGTCTGGCGAAAAACGGTTGAGCGGAACCGTGAACGCCTGATGAAGAAGATACATGTCCTGTTAGGCAGATAGACGATGTCATTGCCCGGGAGAAGTCATCAGAGAACAATGAGGAGGTTGGGTTCACTCCGGCCATGCTGACTGAAATGGCAGGAGAATTGCGTCATGCACTGGAACAGGTTTCCGAGCCATCCGCGAAAGAGGAAAAGACTGAACTGAAAAAGAAACGCAAACAGTTGAAGGAACTGGAAGAACACAGGGACAAACTGCAGGAATACGACTGCCATCTGGAAACGCTGCAAGAGAGGAATTCCTATTCCAAGACGGACAAGGACGCTACTTTTATGAGAATGAAGGAGGATGCCATGCGCAACGGACAGACGAAGCCCGGTTACAACCTTCAAATCGGCACCGAAAATCAGTTCATCACCGATTTTGCACTCTTCCCGAACCCTACGGATACACTGACCCTGATTCCTTTCCTGCAATCTTTTTCAAACAGGTATGACCGGATGGCCCATACGGTGGTTGCTGATTCCGGCT
Source organism: Bacteroides nordii WAL 11050 = JCM 12987 (assembly GCA_000613465.1). Classification (GTDB taxonomy): domain Bacteria; phylum Bacteroidota; class Bacteroidia; order Bacteroidales; family Bacteroidaceae; genus Bacteroides; species Bacteroides nordii. The sequence continues at coordinate 716 of BAJA01000099.1, read as the reverse complement.
ATGGCTCCGAAGAGAATTACCGCTTCATGTCCGAAAACGGCATGGAAGCCTACGTAAAGTACAACTATTTCCACATGGAGCAGCGGCCGAGATTCAAACCGGACCCGTTCAAGGCCGAAAACTTCTACTACAATGAAGAACATGACTTCTGCATCTGCTATGGGGCAAAGGATGCGGAGGATAGGCACCAGGAATGTGAAAACCGCATCCGGATATGTCAACGAAAATGCACGGTACAGAGCTGTCAGGTGTGAAGGCTGTCCCCTGCGATGCCGCTGTTTTAAAGCAAAAGGAAACAGGACGATAGAACTGAATCATAGGCTTAGACAATACAAGCGGAGAGCCAAAGAACTGCTCTGCTCTGAGAAAGGACTGAAACACAGAGGGCAGAGATGCATAGAACCGGAAGCCGTGTTCGGACAAATTAAAAACAATATGAACTACAAACGTTTCCGACATTTTGGAAAGGACAAGGTCTTCATGGACTTTGCCTTCCTAGCCATTGCCTTCAATATAAAAAAGATGTGTGCAAAACTGACAAAAAAGGGTATGAACTGGCTGATTAGACTGTTTTATGAGCTTACAACTGCTGTTTTTAGATGCTGGGAACACATAAATCAAAGAAATCTTCAAAAGATCGCAGCTTAAAGAAAGTGAACAGATTTGTATAGTGATGAACAAAAAAAGAGGTGCATCGTGCATTACGACACACCTCC
>BAJA01000100.1 GCA_000613465.1 Bacteroides nordii WAL 11050 = JCM 12987 | reverse complement strand
AAGTATTATGAGCAGATAGGTTCTGAAGTTGCTGATATAACAGATGATATTCCTTTTGAAATACCTATTAATTGGACTTGGGTTAGATTAAAAGACCTTTGTACGATTAATACTGGAGTAACTTTCAAAAAGGAAGAAATAAGTTCCGACAACAAAGGAATACGTGTGCTTCGTGGTGGTAATATTCAGCGATTTCAACTGTGTATTAAGCCTGACGATTTGTTTATACCTGAAGAAAAGGTCAAAAAAAGTATATTACTGAAACAGAATGATATTGTCACACCAGCAGTTACAAGTTTGGAAAATATAGGTAAAATGGCTCGGATTGAAATGGATATGTGCAACACGACTGTCGGTGGTTTTGTTTTCATCATTCGCCCATTCGGAGCATCTGTTTACTTTTCAAAATATCTTCTTACTTTTATGAGTTCTCCAACTGCTATTGAGTATATGAAGTCTATAACCAATAAGTCGGGACAGGCCTTTTACAATATTGGAAAAGAACGATTAATGAATGCGTTAGTGCCAGTTCCACCGTTGGCTGAACAAGGGCGAATAGACCGCCAAATTACAGACGTTTTTAGTAGGATTAAGGCGTAATTACGTCTTAATCCTACTGTTAATCTCACTAATTTTATTTGCTATTCTTATTTGTTCCTTATAAGGAGGAATGCCTATAAGCAGTGAGTTAAATATCTCTTTATTAAGATGAGGGATAGCTGCGCCACGCTTTGATTTGCGTAGTAAATCCTTGTAAAACAGTATAAAATTCAAAACATACGGTAAATACATAGCTGAGTTTATCCAAAGTTGCTTGAATGTACTTCCCATATATCCATCACAAGGAACAGCAAATACTTCACCGGAATTCTCTCCGTCTACAAGAATAATATTGTCTCCTTTATGAACCAATTTTCCTTTGTTAAGATACTCTCCAGAAGATTTTCCTCTTAGAAATTTAACATCTAAGCAAATATACTTATCTTCTCGTTTTTCTCCATCGGTTAACTGGCAAATATCCCTAAGTTTAAGGATTGCCCATGATTCTGGGAATGTGTAATCTGTATCTAATTCACTGGTAGTATTTCCTATCTGCTCATAATACTTGCTAATTGCTTAATCTTTGAGATAATTCGGCTTTGCTCCATCAGAGGCGGAATAGGGACTAGATAATTTTTTACTGTAGCAGTTGCAAGCTCTTTTTGTTTTGTACTACCATCCGATTTCTCTTCAATTACAGATTGTACCGTATTACTTGTAAAATAGTAATAAAGGTATTGAGGCAGAACAAACTTTTTCATTACTCGTATAACAGTAACGTGGCTATCAGCAACAGCCAATTCATAAGGATTCAATGTTTGCCAATAAATAGCTATTCGCCCTAATGTTCCCAATCCGGTAGAGTTCCACATTAAATCTCCGTTCTGCAAAATTCGTTCTTCACCATACGATGATAAAGTATCTGGATCTATGAATTGAGCTTTATCTATTGAAAAACCACTCCATTGATTACACTTTTGTGCTACAACAGGGTATTTCTTTATCAGAGAGTACTTAGGAGACTTACCTCTTTGGATGTAAGAGCATATATCATTAAGTCTTACCCAACTCCAACTATCAGGAATTTCAAATGGAATCTCGCCAGTAATATCCATTTTTGTATTTTCATTCTTCTCGAAGTACTT
>BAJA01000101.1 GCA_000613465.1 Bacteroides nordii WAL 11050 = JCM 12987 | reverse complement strand
GACTTAATACAGTTTTACTTTACACCGTTTTAACATTATAAAAATTCATATGGCAAGTAAAGTATCTCCTCGTTGTAGGTATAGTTTAGATTTTAAACTTAAAGTATTAAGTGATTATTATCGTTCTGGTTTGACCAAATATTTCATCGAGCAGCGAGATGGTTTGGTTCATGGGAGTATTTACAGATGGGAAAAAGCCTTGATATTGTCTGCAAAAGACTTATCTTTGTCCCAGGATTTATTATCTCAAATAGAAACGATGCGCAAAGCGAAAGAAAAAAAAGTCCCAAGTAACCTCTTCCTTATCTAAGGAAGAAGAGTTGCAGGCGGAGTTACTTCGTCTTCGTAAAGCTTTGGAATACTCCGAACTTCGCAATGAGGCTCTGTCTGAAGTCTTAAAAATCGGTCGTGAAGAATACGGCATCGATTTATTAAAAAAAGCTGGCGCCAAGCAGTAAATACCCTTCGGCACAGGCATCCAAAGATTTCCATCGGAAGCCTGTGCTCACTGTTTGGTAAGAGTAGAGAAGGGTATTATTCAGTAAGTACGCAAGTACTTTCAGACCGTATTCTCACGGAGGTCAAAGTCGCCCAACTTGTACGCGAAATCAGGTCATCAGCACCCGGTATTGGTGCCTATAAGTTATTTCTGATCCTAAAGGAAGTATATGAGGGGAAGTTGATGGGGCGGGACAGTTTTTATAACCTGCTCCGTCGCAAAGGTCTCATGCTTTCTCCTTTGAAAAGGCGTCATACTACCAACTCCAACCATAACTATCGGAAGTATAAAAACCTGATAAAAGACTATAAGCCAAAGACTTTAAATCGTTTATGGGTGGCAGATATTACTTATATTGAAACAGATGCCGGTGTTTGCTATCTCCACTTGCTTACAGATGCCTTTACTCATGAAATAGTGGGTTGGATCCTATCCGGTAGTCTCGTTGCAGATAACACTTTAGAAGCACTTAATCAAGCTATTGCTATGTTTCCTGATACCGATTTCAGTAAATTGATTCATCATTCTGACAGAGGATCACAGTATTGTTGTAACAGATATGTTGAGAGATTGAAAGAAATGCAAATCTCTATCAGCATGACGGAAGATAGTAACCCTACTGACAATGCGATAGCCGAGCGGGTTAATGGTATTATTAAACAGGAGTGGCTATACCGTCAGAAACGTCCAAAAGACATTGTTGAAGCTAGAAGTAAGATAACGGAAATCATTGACTTCTACAATAATGTGCGACCACATATGAGCAATAACATGAAAACGCCCAAAGCTATGAGAGCAAGTGTAGCCGCTTAACGCTCTTTGGAGGCTTCGCGCCTCCAGCCGCTAAGGCGAACCGCCGCGGTGTTTTTCATAATATGATTTGCAGGATAGTCAATAAATAGCTAATTTAGAAGCTGGAAAAATACACTGTTTATGGGATGTATTGATTTATGATCGGAAAGACGAGCAGGTAAGATAATCAATAAGGTATTCCTGAAGGTGTAAAGTGAAACAGTAAAACAATCAAGAAACTGTGAAGGAAAACAGTAGATATTAACCAAAATGTGTAAAGTGAATACAGGCATAGTCA
>BAJA01000102.1 GCA_000613465.1 Bacteroides nordii WAL 11050 = JCM 12987 | reverse complement strand
AAATTTGACCTTAAGATGTATTTTGATTATCCGGTAGATTATGATAGTCAAACGATCTGTTGGGCTGAAGGAAGTGTGGCATATAAAAACGATACAATTATTTGTTTGGATTCGAAAACAGACAAAAAAATCATTTTTATTAGAAAATTGCATAATGATATTATTAAAGCGATATACTGGAATGATTATAAGGCTGATAGTTATAGATGTCTGAATAATGAGAAGAAGATTCATTTTTCTGATTTAATAACTACAAATCCAGAGTTCCTTATAAGGATTAAGAAAAGTCGATTGAATATAGATACTGATTCTATATTTGTTAGTCTCTATTCATGGGAAAAGGGAAAGAAGAAAATACTTTTTGAAGGTGTTCAAAAGGAATCTTTGAAAGAGAACAAAAAAAGTTGGTTTGAGTGATATTTTAATTGATAGTTGGAATGGAAAAGTTTTATATTATATGTTTTTTGTACAGGCGGATATTTAAGTCTTGCGCGTTTTTATGTAGTGTAGGAGAAGGTTTAGCGTCCGGTTATTGGGGAGTAGCCCCTTTACGGTATCAGTTACCTCCATTTATGAAATCTGTATTGTATTAAATTTGAATAAAACGTTATTATGTAAATACTGTATTAATGCTTAATGTTAGACATTATGAAATTAGAAGTAAATAAGAAGATAATCTTTTTTAGTTTTATTATATGGGCTGTATCTATCCATTCGCAGAAACAAGAGTCGTACTGTTACATTCCTTCAGATAAAGATGTGGATAAAGAAACAACTTTTAATGTTGATGAGATTTTTTATTATGGTATTGATGTTGATTTGAAAAAACAGAGGTATCTCCTTTCCATAGGGTTGTATCCCGATTCAGATTCGCACTTTATTAAATTGATATCATATGGTAAATGCTCTATAAAAGACAGTATATTAACAATGCATGATCATGTTCACGATATACAGATGAGTGCTCGATTAGAAAAGAAGGGGCTGTCTTTTATACATTGTTTCCCTTTTTTGAAAAATAAGTTTTTTATGTCTGTATATTTTGAAGACGATTTTGATTATCATATTGAAACGACGTGGAACTTATCTTCGGCAGAAGGAAGACGGATAAACTTTTCTTATCCATTGGATAAGTTGTTTCTTGATGGATATTATAAAATGACAGATGACGACTACTCGATGTATATAAAAGAAAATAATTATGTGTTATTTTATAAAGGGTTACTTTTATCTAAAGGTAAGTTGGCGAAAGGAGGGATAAATGAAATTATATTAGTTGATATGTCGTTAAGTTCGACTTTTTCGGTCTGGTTGGATGGTAATTCATTGAGAAGTATATGTTTACCTGGGATTTATAAGAATGTAACTTTTAGAAAGGTGGAATAATCTATCATATGAAATGAACATGATTGCTTTCCTTTTGCCAAAAGATACGAAGAGGTGTCTCCCTGTTTTAGGTTTGCAGAAATTTAATAATTACAATCCTTTTGAAACGAACAATTATGAGCCACAAGAAGATAGTAGAGTTTGAGCCTTATTCAAAAGGTTTATTATCGAAAGTGAATCGTCAGGGTGAGGTTACGAA
>BAJA01000103.1 GCA_000613465.1 Bacteroides nordii WAL 11050 = JCM 12987 | reverse complement strand
TCCTTTCTTCACTATGTTTTCTTTTTCATTACAATTAATGACTGACTCTACTTTCGTAACTATACCAATTGTTATATCTTATGGATGTTTCATTTATTTCTCGGTGATAAATGCCCCGTTTCTCGTAGAGAATCGAAGCGTTTGTCGTAGAGAAACGAGTCGATTCTCTACGAGAAAATAATCTCTCATATAATGTATTAATTATCAATGTATTATAAAACCGTCTACTTGTTTTGAATATTTACTACCTAAACGGTCCATTTGTTCCTTTTTCAGCATTTATGTGTATCTGAAATCACAACACATCTCGGGTCTCTTTGTATATAATCCCTGTCATAGGTCTGTTGCTTTTGAATCAGACTGTAAATCAGCCGCAATAACTTATTGGCAATGTTATTCATCGCTACGAAAAAGTGCTTCTTTTCCACTTTATGCTTTTTTAGGAAGTATAATCTTATTTCTTTATTATGCTCCTTTGCCGAACGTGCACATAAGAAAAGCAGTGTTTTCAATTGTTTGTCACCCATTGGCGATATTTTATGTCCACATTTCATCTTTCCCGATTCTTTGGGATAAGGAGCGATACCTGCGTAAGCAGCACATTTTTTAGCCGTGTCTAATTTTCTAAAATTCTCTGTCTTTATTATCAGCTCACAACTGGTCACAGGTCCTACACCGACAATGGAGGTAAGAATCTGATAATTCCTGCTGAATTCGGAAGAGTTTTGTATGAGGGCTTCTATCTCATGGTCAAGCCCGGATATTTGGGTATTTAACTCCGCAAGAACAGCTCTCCGTGCATGGTCGGCCGCCAGGGAAACAGAAGATTTACAATTATCACCTATGTTTAAAGTGTCCAGGCGCTTACGAGATTCCACCAGCAGAGAGCGTGTACGATACAATTCCTGAAGTTCAGACATCTCTTCCCCAGGATAGAAACAAGGTCTGAGAAGGTCATAAAAACGTTCGGCATATTCACGGATACGACAGGCATCCAGAGGATCGGATTTACCACGCTGAAGCCCCAGACTATGCTTTATCTGATAACCCGGAACAAAACACAGGCATGTCCGGTTTAAAGTACACAGACGAAGCAGTAGGTCCCCATAAACGCCTGTATGTTCCGCACAAAGAACGGCAGAGGAAGGCAAGGAGAGAAGAAACTTGCTGATCCCATGAACCGTGTTCTTTACACCGGATAAATGACGGACACTGCCCGATTCACTCAAAAAACTAACGTCAAAGCTTGACATTCCCAAATCAATTCCATAAATTTGTACCATAACATTTTTATTTAGTGAAGGTCTCCGATATTGAACGGCTACTACCATGATAATGGGATCCAACTCCCGAAATACTCTCTGGCTTAGGTTCAATAAATATGTCGTGCTTAATACGAGGAATAATCTAAAAGATTAATAGAGGAAGTAAGCTAACGCGACATATGGAGGCTTTCTTGTTTACGAGACAATATTAAGAAATTTATTCTTATTAACGTTCATAAAGAACTATGTTTTCCATGGCAAAGATAATGGTAGAGG
>BAJA01000104.1 GCA_000613465.1 Bacteroides nordii WAL 11050 = JCM 12987 | reverse complement strand
GCAGTATTTCATTATATGATCATATAATATACTTCCATAATTCTCACTGATTTAGTTTGGCACTAAAGAAAATCTTATTGAAGAATGAAAGATATAGCAAAAAAGATTATATATTTGTAACCAAATCAAAAAAGACTACGGAATGAAACTTATCGCAGAAAGTGGTTCTACAAGAACTGAGTGGGCTCTTGTTGAAGATAATCATCTCGTACAGAGAGCTTTTACGGAAGGGCTGAATCCTTTTTTCCAAACCAGAAGAGAAATAAGCAGAAGTGTAAGACTCGGTTTACCAGAATCCTTCTTTAAAAAGAAATTGGATCAAGTATATTATTATGGTGCCGGATGTACCTCTTATGAGAAAAAAAACATATTGGGTGCTTCTCTGGTAGCACAATTTAAGACTCCTATTCAAGTTGAAAGTGATTTGTTGGCTGCTGCACGTGGTTTATTTAAATGTGAAGCAGGTATTGCCTGCATATTAGGAACTGGCTCCAATTCATGTTTCTACGATGGTAAAATCGTTGTCAAAAATGTGAAAGCCGCAGGCTACATATTAGGTGACGAGGGAAGCGGTGCAGTATTAGGTAAACTTTTTCTGGCTGACGTTCTTAAAGGGTTAGCCCCTAAATATATTGCAACAGACTTTTATGATAAGTTTCGTATAACTGCAAATGATGCTATGGAATCTGTCTACAATTTACCATTTCCCAATCGATTCCTTGCTACTATATCTTATTTCTTAGCAGATTATTTAGATAACGACTATGTTTATAGCTTGTTAACCAATAATTTGAAAAACTTTTTTATCCGTAGTGTGTGTCAGTATGATTATAAAAGTTATCCTATTCGTTTTGTTGGTTCAGTAGCATACAGCTACTCCGAAATATTAAGAGAAGTCGCTCGTGGTTTTGGAGTAGAACTTGATATTATTGAAGAAACCCCAATGACTGGATTAATAGAATTCCATTCCTTAAATATAGAAGAACCATAGGATAAATGCCGTACAAAGTTTATTTTTTCTATTTAACGTGAGTCCGACGAATTCTTTTATAGCCATACTTCTAATATTATTAGAAAGTTTCCTATCAGAAAAGTATAATTTGACATAGCTATTTGAAGGATATAAAACAATGATAATCAGACTTTAAAAAAGTACGTACTTTATAATATCAAAAGTACGTATTTAATACTTTGTTAATTACCTATTTAAGTGTGTGTTAAAATACTATTCCTGTAAACGGGAAAACAAAGAAGTGTTATTGTAATCATATTCGTTAAGCTCACGTTACTTATATTTCATTAGAATGCAATACATCACTTTATATTATTGTGAATTAATAAATATAAATCAAAATAAATGCAAATTAATGTTCTTGATATTAAAACTATTCTTATCTTTGCTATGAAGTAATTCTCAAAGAATTCTTTCGACCTTTGTTTAATGATAATATTGCATCTCAAAACAATTAATAAAAAGTTAACCATACTTATTAATAAGAAAAAAAC
>BAJA01000105.1 GCA_000613465.1 Bacteroides nordii WAL 11050 = JCM 12987 | reverse complement strand
TAGTCGTCCCTTAAAAAGTATTTTATTATCTGATATTCAACAATATAATTATCAAACTTCTATTGTAAATCTGCAAGTTTTCGTATCTTTGGGTATTGAAACTTGCAGATTTTTATGATAAATACAACTCCATCTTCTCCGTCTCTGTTCTCATCCCTGGATGATTTACTAAACCAGCAACATCCTTTGTATAAACTCTCTCACAAGATAAACTGGTGCGTATTTGAAAACTCCTTCACGCCTCTTTACTGCTCAGACAATGGCCGTCCGGCTAAACCGATCCGTTTAATGTGTGGCTTGCTGATTCTCAAACATCTGCGCAACATCTCTGATGAGTCTGTAGTTGAACAATGGAGTGAGAACGCCTATTTTCAGTACTTCTGCGGTATGCATGAGTTTGTGCCCTCTTTCCCTTGCGCCTCATCCGAGCTTGTGCATTTTCGCAAACGGATAGGTGAGAAAGGCATGGAACTTATTCTTTCTGAAAGCATCCGTGTGAATGATGACAAGAGTGATGATGACCATCATGCCACCGCCTTTATAGACTCTACCGTACAGGAAAAGAATGTGACTTATCCCACAGATGCAAAATTGCACAAAAAGATAATTGGTAAAGTATTGAAAATTGTAAAAGAACTCAATCTTCCCATGCGGCAATCATACACCTTTGTTTTGAAAGGTATTTATCGGGATCAACGTTTTCGTAATCATCCCAAGAACCGGAGGAAAGCCATAAAAGCCGATAAACGTTTACGCACGATTGCCGGGCGTCTGGTCAGAGAACTGGAGCGTAACTTAGGGCAGAATCGTCAACATGATGAATTGCTATCCATCTTTAAGAAGATACTCTTACAACGCCGTAACTCCTCCCATAAGATTTATTCAATTCATGAACCTGAGGTTCAGTGCATCAGTAAAGGCAAAGAACAAAAGAAATACGAGTTCGGGAACAAAGTCTCCATCATACGCTCTGCCACGGGCGTCATACTTGGTGCCAGCTCTTTCCGCAATGAATACGATGGGCATACGATCCAAAAGAGTCTGGAGCAAGTACGCAGGTTGACGGGTAAAAGCATCAGACGATTAGCCGGAGACAGGGGTTATCGGGGTAGGAAAGAAATAGACGGGACACAAATACTTATTCCCAATGCGCCAAGAGCTAAAGATACATACTACCAACGGAAAAAGAAACATAAGTTATTTTGCAAGCGGGCAGGAATAGAACCAACTATCGGACATCTAAAGGCTGATTATCGTCTAGGACGAAACTTTTATAAAGGATTAGTGGGAGATGCTATCAATGTTATATTAGCAGCGGCTGCATATAACTTCAAAAGAGCCATGAAGGTTCTTATGTGGCTATTGGAAAAAATCAGCGAAACACTCATAAAAGAGAATCTTTCGCTGAAATATACTTTTTAAGGGACGACTA
>BAJA01000106.1 GCA_000613465.1 Bacteroides nordii WAL 11050 = JCM 12987 | reverse complement strand
CAGGAGTGGTCGGAAGATTTTTCTTTCGACCCTTTTCGTATTTTAATGTGTACATATTTTGATATCTGCATCTGCATTTTTTTGGTTATTATTTTGATATTCAGGTGATTGTATTTGTTTTTGTTATTTATTTTGCTTATCTTTAATCATTGATAATCAAAATATTATGGCAATTTTTAAAGATCACAAAGTAAGGGTTAACGACCTATTGGGAGTGATTCCCGAAAGCCTGATTTCACACCTGTCAACCACAACACCCATCGATTACTACACCAAAGTTCTCCACGGTAAAAAGGTGTTCTATCTGCTATTGTACGGTATTCTGGAAAATGATCGCCTTAGTCAGCGAACGCTTGAAGATACTTTTAACGATTCTGTATTCAAGATTTTGTTCGGGTTGGACGAAGATGAAAAAGTACGCCGGAGTTCTCTCTCTGAGAGGTTGTCGAAGATATCACCGGATTACTTCCGTCAGATTTACGATTGTGTCTATGACCAGTTCTCGGAGTGCTATTCCGATACAGAGATAGCACAATACAACCTTATCCGGGTTGACAGTTCCATTGTTTCAGACACATCCGGCAGGATGGCAGAGGGGTTGGGCAACTGTGGCGGAAAGGCTGTAAAGTATAGTATAGCTTTCGATGGTATGTTACCTTGTGAAGTAAACCTGTTTACAGATCCAGTATTTTCGAGCGAGGATATTTCCCTGCCCCAAATAGTAACCAGTCACGTTAAGCAGCAGTCCGGACATCGCAACGTATATGTATTGGATAGAGGTTTTCAGTCAACCAGAACGATGAAAGAGTTTTGCGATCAGAGAACTACTTTTATTGCTCGAAGTAAAGAAAACCGTAAGTATGTAGAACTGGAGCCGATACCGTTTTCTAACAGCGACTTAGCCACTTTGGAACTTATTCGCGACAGTAAGGTGTATCTGTACACAGGCCAGCCTGTTATCAATAAGCGCGGTAATAAACATTACCGGCAGGTATTGGTCAAAGAACCTTTAAGACTTATTGTTGCCCGAAGCAAAACTGATCCAGCGATGGAGTATTGGTTTATTACCAATGACTTTGAACTCACGGCAAAGGAAATTACCGATGCCTACCGTAAACGATGGGATATTGAAGTCTTTTTTCGCTTCATCAAGCAGGAATTAAACGCAAGCCATCTTATATCACTGAATAAGAATGGAATAGAGGTGATGCTTTACATGACTTTGATTGTAGCCATGCTCGTGTTGATATACAAAAAAGCCAACAAGATAGGTTATAAAACCGCTAAACGGCGATTTGCTATGGAAGTTCGCGATCTGGCAATAGCCATGATTGTCCTGCAATGCGGGGGAGACCCAAACTTATTTTTCAAGATAAAGAAAGAGTGACCGGAATTTCTTCCGACCACTCCTG
>BAJA01000107.1 GCA_000613465.1 Bacteroides nordii WAL 11050 = JCM 12987 | reverse complement strand
TATCCTATCACCAAAGGGGTAAGTAAACAGCTGTTGCCTATCTTCGACAAGCCCATGATTTACTATCCGATATCCGTATTAATGCTTGCCGGTATCCGCGAAATATTAATCATCTCCACGCCTTATGATCTGCCGGGTTTCCAGCGCCTATTAGGAGACGGTTCGGACTTTGGTGTTCGTTTTGAATATGCAGAGCAACCTTCGCCCGATGGGTTGGCACAAGCATTTATCATCGGTGAGGAATTCATCGGTAATGATTCTGTCTGTCTGGTATTGGGAGATAATATTTTCTATGGGCAAAGCTTTACCCGGATGTTGAAAGAGTCTGTTCGTCTGGCCGAAGAAGAACAGAAAGCAACCGTGTTTGGTTACTGGGTCAGTGATCCGGAGCGTTACGGAGTTGCCGAGTTCGATAAGGAGGGGAATGTATTGAGCATTGAAGAAAAACCGGTTCATCCCAAAAGTAACTATGCCGTAGTCGGACTCTATTTTTATCCCAATAAAGTGGTTGAGGTGGCCAAAAATATCAAACCATCTGCCCGTGGAGAGTTAGAAATAACCACCGTGAATCAGGAATTTCTGAATGATGAAGAGCTGAAAGTCCAGTTGTTAGGTCGTGGTTTTGCATGGCTGGATACAGGTACACATGATTCCCTTTCGGAAGCCAGTACCTTTATCGAAGTGATAGAGAAGCGCCAGGGATTGAAGGTTGCCTGTCTGGAAGGTATTGCATTACGTCAAGGCTGGATAACGGCAGATAAAATGCAGGAACTGGCAAAGCCGATGCTGAAGAATCAGTACGGGCAATATTTACTGAAAGTAATAGACGAGTTAAAGCATTGAATATCAACTGTTATAAGAATGTACATTTTTGTATAACAAGAGTGTACACTTTTGCAGTGTAATAATGTACATTCTTGTCACACAAAAATGTACACCTTTATATTTCTCTTTTAAATCGTATACTTTTCCTATCAAATTATGAATATAATAAAGACTTCCATAGAAGGCGTAGTCATTATTGAGCCACGTCTTTTTAAAGATGAGCGTGGTTACTTTTTCGAATCTTTCAATCAGAGAGAGTTTGAAGAAAAGGTCTGTAAAACGACGTTTGTTCAGGATAATGAATCCAAATCCGGTTATGGTGTAATTCGTGGGTTGCATTATCAGAAACCTCCTTTTGCACAGAGCAAACTGGTACGTGTGATAAAAGGTGCAGTACTGGATGTTGCCGTAGATATCCGCAAAGGTTCCCCTACTTTCGGACAGCATGTGGCTGTGGAATTGACGGAGGAAACCATCGCCAGTTTTTTATACCCCGTGGATTTGCACATGGGTTTAGTGTATTGAGCGAAGAGGTTATTTTCCAATAT
>BAJA01000108.1 GCA_000613465.1 Bacteroides nordii WAL 11050 = JCM 12987 | reverse complement strand
GTTTATATTTCGTATATTTACATGGTAATATTAAACAGTAATTGACATGAAAATAGGTATAATTGACATTTGTAAGCAAATAGAGGACCCTCGGATGGATCGTAAAAAGTTACATAAAATGGAAACGATCATATATGTATCCATTGCTGCTGTCATCTGTGGTGCTCAGTCTTGGAATGAGATTGAAGAATTTGGCCATGCTAAATTCGATTTTTTTAAAAGTAGAATACCCGATTTAGAAGTTATCCCCAGCCATGATACTTTTAATCGTTTCTTCAGCATTATAAAACCATCCTATTTTGAGTTGATTTTCCGCAATTGGGTGAAACAAGTGTGTCAGGAGATTAAAGGTGTTGTAGCCATCGATGGAAAACTAATGCGTGGTCCTAGCAAATGTAATGATGAACATACTACCGGCAAAGAAGGCTTTAAGCTCTGGATGGTTTCAGCATGGTCCGCAGCTAACGGTATTTCTCTGGGTCAGGTAAAAGTGGATGATAAAAGTAATGAAATCACAGCTGTTCCTCTGCTAATCCATGCCTTGGATCTGGATGATTGTATCGTCACTATTGATGCCATGGGCTGTCAGTTGGAAATAACAAAAGCCATTATTGAACGGAATTCAAACTATATAATAGCTTTAAAGAAAAATCAAAAGAGTAGTTATGAATTAGCCAAGAAAATAATTGATGGGTATGAAAACAGAAATGTGATTCTCAATAGGGTTACCCGGCATACCAGCGAAAGTACAGGACATGGCAGGCTTGAAACAAGAGTCTGTACTGTAGTCAGTTATGGTCCGGTCATGGAGCCGATGTTTAAGGACAAATTTGCGGGATTGAGGTCAATAGTGGGCATGAAATCCGAAAGGATAATTTTGGCAACGGGGGAACGTTCTGAAAAAACGAGGTATTATATAACTTCACTTGAAAATACTAACCCGGAGGAAATAGCCAATGCCATTAGACAGCATTGGTCCATTGAAAACAATCTGCATTGGCAACTGGATGTTACCTTCAGGGAAGACTACAGCAAGAAAGTGCAGAATGCAGCAAGAAATTTCTCGGCAGTTACAAAAATGGCGCTCACCATTTTGAAGAATGATAAAGTCACAAAAGGAAGCATGAATCTCAAAAGGCTGAAAGCAGGATGGGATGAAAAATACCTGTCAACACTTTTACAGGACAGCGCATTTTAATGCGTCGGCCCTG
>BAJA01000109.1 GCA_000613465.1 Bacteroides nordii WAL 11050 = JCM 12987 | reverse complement strand
AAGGCAGATTTCGCAGACTTGTGGATAATCAATTCCCATAATGGTTATGGCAATATTCCTGCGGTTAATATTGAAGATTATCCCGACATAAAAGTACATCTTGATTGCTATATCGCTGATTTACAGAAAAGAAAAGATAAAGGAATAACACCATACAACTTACGTAGCTGCATTTATATGGAGGATTTCTCTAAACAGAAAATCGTATACCCCAATATGACGAAGTTTATGCCTTTCTTCTTGGATATTGATGGATATATGGTTAATCAGAAATGTTTTATAATAACAGGGAATAATATCGGATTTTTATCTGCTTTCTTCAATTCGAGCCTTTTCAAATTTTGCTTTAAAGATAATTTTCCTGAACTGTTTGGAGATACGAGAGAGCTGAGCAAAATATTTTTTGATAAAATTCCCGTTATTGAAATTAATACCCAAATGGACTCCAAATTTAGAGACTTAGTATTGGAGATTCAAAAATTAAAACAGTGTAATAAGTCTACAAAACACATTGAAATACAGATAGATGAGATGATATTTGATTTATATGGTTTATCTATAAATGAACGAAAAACAATAGGATTTATTGAGCTTCAATAAATGAAATCTCTTCATCAGTCAGCTGGTAAAGTTGATAAATAGCATTGTCTAAAGCAGTAATATTTTCTTTACTAGGTTCGTGAATTATTTTAGTAACCAATATTTCAATTTGAGTCTTCTCTTCAGATGTTGGAGTCTTGACTACTAGAGATTCTAATGTATATTTTTTCCATCTATTGGTACCCATTCCTGTTCTTGTACCTATTTGATTAAAAGACCATTCCCCTAATTTTGAGTTTAGAATAGCCAGTAAAAATTTCAAATTATTACCAGTCATTAAAAAAGTAGTAGCTTCTGGGTACATTCCCATCTCATCGAGTGCAAATTTTGATTTATCAGAAATTTCTCCCCAGACGATTTTCTGTTTAGAGAAATCCTCCCAATAACTTATGCTATCTTGCGTTTCAAACCATTGATTATTAGTCTTTTTACGTGCACCATTATCTCCTGTTTGTTTTAATCTGTTATACCCAAATGACAAAAGATACTCTTTTATATCTGGGTAGTTGTCAATATTATAATGCATACTTGGGAATGTTGCAATTATCCACAGGTCTGCGAAATCTGCCCT
>BAJA01000110.1 GCA_000613465.1 Bacteroides nordii WAL 11050 = JCM 12987 | reverse complement strand
TCTGATAATCAGCAATTATAAAAGTGTACATTCTTGTCATACTACATTGTACACTTTTGTATGACAAGAATGTACAATATTGCACCACAAGAGTGTACACTTTTGCATAACAGTAAGACCCACCTTTATTTTTTGCTTTAAACTAATCGCTTTTTTCATTACAATAAAACTTGATATTTTTATTTATACCTTGCACTTAATGTCTATTTTATAAACTTTCACCCCGTTTCTCTAAGGAGATCGACCCGATCTCCTTAGAGTTTCGACCCGTTCCTTGTAGAGAGAAAAAAAGGGGGATGGGATAGCTATAGCATTGATAATCAAAATGTTAAAATTGCACAAGATGTATAATATTTTCAGCTTGCGTACCTCCCGTTTATACCCTCTTTAGATTTCTGAAATAGCTACCAATATTCATCCCTGCCGAATATAATTCCTATCATAAACGATTGTTTCATAGAATAAAAGTAGTACCCCATCATCAAGGATACAAAAATGAAGAAATCTCAAAAGAAAAACAAAAGAAAAGTCTTACAATAATCTTACAAAAAGAAAAATCATCATTATTTCAACATTTCATCTATCCTGGCCTTTGTTCGTGGAATACTGGGACGCAGTGATGTTCCATAATCCACAACTACCCCCTGCTTATTGATTAAAAGCTTTATCCAACATTAAAAAATTATTAGGGTCCCTACCCTTTAATACCACTAAACAAATACTGATCATGAGCATAAACAACCGTATTACACTCAACCAAACATCAAAAACATACAAATTAGGCGAAAACAGATATATCATTTTTTCAATATATCGGGGATAGATTCTTTATATTACAAAAGTACGTATTTAAGTATGTGTTAATTACCTATTTAATACATCGTTAAAATGCATACTTTATACGTATAAAGTACGTACTTTTTAACGTATTGTATTACAGATATATATAATAGATTCAGACTCTTTTTATATATTAAAACAAGTGTGGGATACTCACGTACCCCACACCCCAACCAATCGTGTATTAATCTATACAAATCAAATCTAATTACTACAATTTAGAAAACATGTAAGATTTAGGAATTTCG
>BAJA01000111.1 GCA_000613465.1 Bacteroides nordii WAL 11050 = JCM 12987 | reverse complement strand
ATTAATGCGAATCAGCAGTTGATAATCATCTACCTTTTTCGCTTGTTAAAATGTTATTATTCAGTTAATTATCTCATTAATTAGTTTTCTAATCTCCTTGAAAATCAGTATATTAGAAGAATAAAACCACTCATTGTTCTAATTATGATTCCCAAGGAGAAAGAATTAAAACTTATAAAAATATATATGTATATCTGCGATGTTTACGAGTCTTCACTCAAGTTCTACTGCCAGAGGTTCAGTAATAACAATCATCCAATCTTTACCGATCAGGAACTGCTTACTGTATATCTGTTCTGCGGAGCTTATCAGCAATACTTTAAAATCAAAGACATACATACCTTTACCAAAGAATACCTGCTTTCATGGTTCCCTGACTTGCCTTCTTACCAAACATTCAATTATAGATTGAATTTGATGCCGGAAGCAATCAGCGAACTCGTCAGGCAGTTAATCCATTCATTCAAACCTCAAGATTGTGACAGTATGAAATCATTAGTTGACTCGATGCCTATCATTACTTGCGCAGGAAAGAACAAAGTAGGAAAGGTCGCCACTGAGATTACTTCCAAAGGATATTGTTCGACAAAGAACATGTATTATTTCGGACTAAAACTCCATGCAGTGGCTTTCCGTAGAAAAGGAACTATACCTTTTCCTGAAATGCTCATACTTTCCGCTGCTGATGAAAATGACTCCACTGTATTCAAAAGAGAATGTGTGGGAAATCTGAACAATAGAGAAATATATGCCGATAAAATATATTCGGATATGCCATTCTATAAAGAGACGAAAGAATCCAAAAAACTCGAGCTATTTACTCCTGTAAAAGCTATCAAAGGAGAATCACCTGAAATAACAAAAAGGGAGAAAGCGGCAAGAGACTTGTTTTCAACGGCAGTCTCAAAAGTCAGACAACCCATTGAATCATTATTCAACTGGTTGAATGAAAAAACAAATATTCAAAGAGCGATGAAAGTCAGATCTACATCTGGACTTCTGATACATACGATGGGAAAAATTGCCATCGCATTAATTACTCTAATTTTTAACTAAGGAATCAAATACTGATTCGTATT
>BAJA01000112.1 GCA_000613465.1 Bacteroides nordii WAL 11050 = JCM 12987 | reverse complement strand
CCTCCATCCCTGTTGCTCCACGTCCCAGTAAACGATAGTACCTTCCACTTTTGCGGGATCGTATGCTTTGTGAAACTCTGCTTCGTAATAGATCAGTGTCCCTTTCACAAACTTGAAATCTCCGTTCTGCTTGTGATAGGCAATCATGGCATGCCCGTACAGCATGTGGTCCAACAATCTTTCCAGTCGTTCTGCCATCCATTGTGCGGTACTCTCCGGGTAACTTTTCTCCATCACGATCCGTCTTTTCCATCTTGCTTTCATTGCTTCACTCTGTGGCACCTGCCTTTTCTGTTTTTTCATACTATTAAATTTAAAATGATGAATAATTATTTTTTTCAGGTTGATGCTGTATACAAAGAAAGTGCCGCATCCTGAGAAAGCGGCACTCCTACATCTTTCGCTTCAATCTGCTGCGAATATATGCTTATTATTTTAAAATGAATTTACAAAATAGATGTCCTGCAATTTTCCTGTCTTCACATAACCGGATTACTACTATTTCTCTTCATTCCATATTTGGGATATGTAGGTTTTGATGGTGCTGTATTTGAGTGATTTATATTCTCCGTTGATATAGTGGACGAGTACTCCTTTTTCAGTAATAAACCGCGCTAAATTGGCTTGGCATGTCTTTAAATTTTCTCCCATTGCTCCTTTTTTATATAGCAATATCATGTCTCTGATATATTCTTCGTGACAGGAAATAATACCGCACATTGGTTTCTCCTTTTTTCTTCCTTTTTTTGATTGAATTTCCTGTTTATTAGTTAGTAAAGACTTTTTGTTCTCGTTTTTTTTACTCTTTTACTATCCTCTTTCTGTTGTAGTTTTTGGTTCATAATTTGCGATTTTAATTTTGTTAATGATAAAAATGTTTAAAATCGCGAAAGTAGTTAATTAATTCATTTAGTATGGATTATTTATGGGATAAAATGAAGGAAAATGCTTGTTTTATATGTCTATTATATTGTAAATCAATAAAATAACTATCG
>BAJA01000113.1 GCA_000613465.1 Bacteroides nordii WAL 11050 = JCM 12987 | reverse complement strand
TCTCCATCCCTGTTGCTCCACGTCCCAGTAAACGATGGTACCTTCCACCTTTGTTGGATCGTATACTTTGTGAAACTCTGCTTCGTAATAGATCAGTGTCCCTTTCACAAACTTGAAATCTCCGTTCTGCTTGTGATAGGCAATCATGGCATGCCCGTACAGCATGTGGTCCAACAATCTTTCCAGGCGTTCTGCCATCCATTGTGCGGTACTTTCCGGGTAACTTTTCTCTATCACGATCCGTCTTTTCCATCTTGCTTTCATTGCTTCACTCTGTGACACCTGCCTTTTCTGCTTTTTCATAATACTGAATTTAAAATGATGAATAATTATTTTTTCAGGTTGATGCTGTATACAAAGAAAGTGCCGCTTCCTGAGAAAGCGGCACTCTTACATCTTTCGCTTCAATCTGCTGCGAATATATGCTTATTATTTTAAAATGAATTTACAAAATAGATGTCCTTCAATTTTCCTGTCTTCACATAACCGGATTACTACTATTTCTCTTCATTCCATATTTGGGATATGTAGGTTTTGATAGTGCTGTATTTGAGTGATTTATATTCTCCGTTGATACAGTGGACGAGTACTCCTTTTTCAGTAATAAACCGCGCTAAATTGGCTTGGCATGTCTTTAAATTTTCTCCCATTGCTCCTTTTTTATATAGTAATATCATGCCTCTGATATATTCTTCGTGACAGGAAATAATACCACGTATTGGTTTCTCCTTTTTTCTTCCTTTCTTTGATTGAATTTCCTGTTTATTAGTAAGTAAATACTTTTTATTCTTGTTTTTTTTACTCTTTTACTATTCTCTTTCTGTTGTGGTTTTTGGTTCATAATTTGCGATTTTAATTTTGTTAATGATAAAAATGTTTAAAATCGCGAAAGTAGTTAATTAATTCATTTAGTATGGATTATTTATGAGGTAAAATGATGTAAAATGCTTGTTTTGTGTGGTTATGATATTGTAAATCAATAAAATAACTGTC
>BAJA01000114.1 GCA_000613465.1 Bacteroides nordii WAL 11050 = JCM 12987 | reverse complement strand
GTTATCGTCACCTTTGAAGATGAAGGAATCAGACAAAGAGGACTTTTTCAGTTTACCCTGCTTTACAAGATTTTCTTTCTCTTTGCGTATCGTAGAAAGCAACTCACCAGCAGTTCCTTCCGACTCTATCTGTGGCACAAGCTTACCTTGTATGGCTTCTTGGAGAAGGGATTTTTTTAGAGAGCTGGGTAATTGAGCGTTTAGTTCTTCTAACTGTTCTTGTTCAGAATTGTATCTTTCGATAATTGGCAAAAGATTTGTTATTTTTACCGCTATACGATTTTGCTCCTTTATACCAGGAAAAGGGATGAGTGTGTTTTGAATATTACCTTGCGATACATTCACCTGCGAAGCAGCCATCCCAACTGTCACGCTCATAAGAAGCTCATGAATAGCAGGACTATTGAGCACAAGAACAATGAATGTAGGATTACAATAATTGCGAAAATAATCTATTCGTACAGTTTTATCTGATAAAATAAGATTATCGCATTCTTTGTCAACCAAACATACAATTCCTGTTCGATTTACAGGTCCTGCTCTTGTAATAAGTATATCTCCATATTTTACACTATGTTCTGAATTAACACTGTAGTTTGGAGGTAACACCTTGTTTTCGTTGGGCAAAAAATCATTCTCTTGTATTGCAGTGGTGGTTAGAACACCCCATTCTTCTCCTCTTTTTGGGCGTTTTTCACAGTTAGGACTTTTGCCAGCATTAGTACCCATTATAACATCACGCAATCTACACCATTCCCACCCCTTCGGAATCTCAAACGGAATCTCCTCATCAATACACTTTACCTCCCCCGTGGCAAGAAACTTCTCATAATAGGAA
>BAJA01000115.1 GCA_000613465.1 Bacteroides nordii WAL 11050 = JCM 12987 | reverse complement strand
TTCCTTCTCCGGTGGGGGGATCAGAGGGGGGAAGTTCTTTACTCTTCTCTGCTTTACTTTGCTTTACTTTACTTTGTCTGAAATTGTCTGCATTTTCGAGGTTCAACTCCATTTGAGTCGGTAACTTGTCTACATTTTCTGTAGTTGAACTACCGGTTTTGCATACATTTTTTGAGTTCGCACCCTCTGTCAGCATATAGGGAAGTTTCGTTAAGTCCTTCTTTCTACGGCTTGTAGCCTCCAGCCATACCTTTTGTATTTCCACAGAAGTCAGCACTCCATGTTTTTCGTAGCTTTCTTTATCGAAAAATCTTTTTTCGATAAGCAGGTTTACGATCTCTTCCACTGTCTTTTTATCGTATTCCGGTCCTAACTTCCTTGCAAAAATCATGCATTGGTCTTCTCCCCAATGAATGTAATACCCGTCAGTATATATCTTGCACAGCAACATGATCACCGCATGCGGCCCTTTCACTCCATGTATTGCCGTAATCAGTTCTATCGTATCGCAGTGAAAAAATCCCGTCAGTAACGGGAAGTAGTTTATTCCATAGTATTCTGTAGCCATAATTTTTTTGAGTAGTAAGTAGTTAGTAGCAAGTAAGTAGTAAGTAGTTGATAGTAAGTAGCCGGAATTCTTTTAGCATACCTCTGATACACTGCATAGATTCTGGCTACTGACTACTGGCTACTAACTACTGAATAGGTCTCCATTCCATAAAGTTCTCCACCAGGAACGT
>BAJA01000116.1 GCA_000613465.1 Bacteroides nordii WAL 11050 = JCM 12987 | reverse complement strand
TTCAGGCATTTCCTTGGTTTACATTTGTAGCTCTAACTTCCTTGCAAAGGTTCTCTATTATTCATCTTTGTAGTTGTAAATTAATATTGTTCTTATTTTCTCTCTCCATACCCATAATGTTAGTCCCAAGTTGTCAAAGTAATGAACTCTTTGGTTTTGTCCCCTATCTCTACTTATGGGAACATATACGAAATCATCACTATCAGACTGCTGGTAATTAATAAGAGTCAAGAACTCTTTATAGAACATCTTTATTAAGTTTTTATCCTGCCAATAACACTCTATATCACAGCAAATAGTCTCTATTTTACCATTTTCAACCCACACTTCAAAATTGAAATTATCAAAATAATAAGTATCATGGCATATATATGGATCGTCATCATAAAAATCGATGCGATGAGGTAAATGTAAATAGTTAGAAATATTATCTCCTAAAACAAAAATATCGTATGATTTATTGGGGATTAAACCTTTTTTCTTCATGTTGTCTAAAATGTTTTGTTGTTAATTCCAGTGAGTTTCACCATTGTTCTTGTCATGGGCATCTTTACGTATCCTGTCTATCTTTTTTTGTATCCTC
>BAJA01000117.1 GCA_000613465.1 Bacteroides nordii WAL 11050 = JCM 12987 | reverse complement strand
CAAAGCCCCTTTAATGGTCGCCTCCCTGATAAATCTAAATATTGGGGGGCAAGCATGACTTATGTTATGGAAGATTATTACTACTGGAGGGACAAACGTCCTCTTTATTTTATTTATATAGAATTTGAAAGACCTTATTTGAAAAATGGGAAAGATATTCATTATTCTATTATGAAGTCAATACCTAATCTTTATCGTTCCTTATTTGAAGATCAGGTGGTAAAAGATCTGGAAATTCGTTTGGTAGAAAACGATCCTCGTAGTTGGAAAGAAGTAGATCGTTATTAGGTCTGTTTTTTTTATCTGAAGCGCATTTAAAAGCGCTTCAGATATTCTTTCATTATCTTGTTATAAACGAAAGGTTTTGATGTATCAACCAATTATATATAAGGAGGTATTATCTTGTTTTGATGGCTAATTTAGATTTGTTAAAATGAAAAAGAAATATAACTATTGAAATACTTAAAAAAGAGAATACATCAACAAATTTTGATGTGTATTCTACTATTGTTAGAAATGAAAAAATTGTACCAATAAACTGTAAGTAATATTATGAAAAAAATA
>BAJA01000118.1 GCA_000613465.1 Bacteroides nordii WAL 11050 = JCM 12987 | reverse complement strand
ATTAAAGAGTATTTGACGGATCCTCAGAAAAGTTCGGACCTGATTCCTGCCAATACGGGTATATCGGATAACAGTGTCGAATTCCAGATCAAGGAATACAATGATATCCTCTTGAAACGTGATAAATTGGTGGTGGGTAGTAGCAGTAAGAACCCGATTGTGATGGATCTGAACAACTCTCTGAGTGCAATGAAGCAGACGATTATTCGTTCGGTGGATAATCTGATTGTCGGCCTGAATATCCAGTTAAAGAATATCCGTGAACAGGAAGAGCAGACCACGAAGCGAATTGAGGCCGTTCCTGCCCAGCAGAAATATGTGCTTACAGTAGAACGCCAGCAGAAGATCAAGGAGGAACTTTACCTTTACTTGTTGAATAAGCGTGAGGAGAATGCCTTGACACAGGCTATTACGGAGAGTAATGCCCGTATCATAGATGCTGCTTCGGGTAGCAGTGCTCCGGTGGCACCTAAAACAATGACAATTTTCTTGGCTTCCATTGTTTTAGGTTTAGGTATTCCCATGGGTGTATTCTGGTTGTTGAATGTGA